>DASZLV010000129.1:0-130809 GCA_035552215.1 Solirubrobacteraceae bacterium
GGCGCGACGACCAAGCTCCGCCAGCAGTCGAGACTTGCCGATCCCGGGCTCGCCGACCAGCTGGACAACCCACCGCTCGCCGGACGCCAGCCGATCGAGTGCGCGTTCAAGCTCGCGAATCTCGCGCACACGCCCGACAAGCACGGCCAACTGCTGTCGCCCACGTTCCGCCATTCGATATCCGAGGCGAGCCTACGCCCGGTCGTCAACGGAGTCCAGTCTCCCCGAGATTCGGAACGATTTTCAGTTCGCTGGTGGGGAACTGCGTCTCGATCAGAGCGAGGCACGGCGCCGGCTGAGCCAGCTTGCGTTCAGCCTAGCGGGGTGCTCGCTTTTGCTTTGGTCGGCGATTGAGAGCCCGCGCGAGGCAAACAGGCACATCCGAGCCGGTCCGGGGCGCGACGTTCAGTCGCGGCGCGCCAGAGCCGTGCATCGGCCTGGCGAGGATCAGTACCCGGGCGTTCAGGGGTGGTTCGACAACGTTTTGCCGAGGCCAGGCATTCGAACTGTGGCGTGGGGAAGCCAGCCTGGTTCAGTGTCGCGGCCCATTCGATAGGGTCGGGGTCGCCGCTATAGACGACACAGAGGGTGTCGTCGTGCGGGGTGATCAGCACGTCTTTCACTTCGCGATGCAAGAACAGCTCCCAACGAATCTCGCCCCGATGGGAGCGAGCGTCATAGTCCGAAAAGCTCATCTCACAGCTGCTCATGTTCGTGCTCCTGTGTAGTGACGTCGTGTCTAAGTGCTACGTTGCATAGTACTAGAGCGCCTAGTAGTCGCCACAGAGCCCGCCTTTTAGGTCGCTGACCATGCCCGGCATCGAAGCGGTCCTCACTCCGACGGCCGGCGACCTCGATCCCTCGGTGTCGCTCGCACGCCGCGGCCCGGTCGAGTGGTGACTTGAGGCGTTCAGGCAGCGGCGACTCGGGCCACGGCGACCTGATAGGCGGTTGCAGCCTCCTCCTCGCGGTCAAGCGCCGCTGAGTACCTGGTGAAGGCGAGCTCGCGCTCCTCTGGCTCGGCGGTCCTCCAGGTCTGGTAGGCGGCAGCGACGACAGCGCATGCCTCGCGCCAGCTCACGTACTGGTCCATGAGCGCATCGATCTCCCGCTTGCGTCGGGCTCGCGCAAAGGGTGAGCCTGCGCGGGCGACGCCAGATGGAATGGAATGGTTCATCGTTTTACCTTTCATCGTCTGGCTCGTTCTACGATGGTGTGTCGTACTTAGACGGTAAGACGCCGCGATCACGCGGACCCTTCCCGCCCGCGGAAGAACTACGATGATGTGTAGTAGTATCTCGGTCTGAGATGCCAAACCTTCCCCCCGCTTCGTGATCGTCCTGGTCATCGCCGCCGACGCCGCGGCGATCGTGCTCTTGACGGTGTTCCTCGTCAGAGCCCAAGCGTCGAGCCCGGCCTTGCCGCGACGCCGCGGCCTGGCGCCGACGGCCAGCCCGGCGAGCCGATGATCCGGGGCCGGCCCCAACCCGACGCGCAGGTGCAGAAGCTCTACGAGACCACCATCCCCGGGCTCTCGATGAAGACCGACTTCCCCGCCGTCCGCCATCGCCTCCTCGCCGACTTCCCCCAGGTAGTCGAGGTGCTGGCGATGACGGCTCCGGGCACCTTCCTCGTCGTCTACTCGGCGAGGATGAGGTCGACGCCTGGCTCGACGCTCTTAGCGACTCGGTGGCCACCCGCAGGATCGGCCTCGGCCATAGCCGCCGCCCGGCGCGCTCGCTGCGCTCGCCGCGCTCGCGCGTCGCGGTCCCCGAGCTGCGATCGGTCCCCGAACGTAGCGGCCAGTCAGGAACCCGAGAACGGGCACGAGGAGTCGCGAGAAGCCGCGACGGGTCGGATCATGCCGCTGCGCGTGACCGTGGCGCTGGAGCGCCGAAGTACTCGGCTTCTGCGATCCCGAGCGGTGATGCCGGGGGCGAGCCGTACAGCCATTCGGACATGATGCGGTGCCAGTTCGCGGTAGCCGTGAACTGGCCAACCGCGGCTAGAGCCATTCCCTGCATCCGGCTCGCGAACAGGGAGTCTGGCGGCATCGTCTCGTTTCTCATCAGATCCCAGTATTCGGAGCGGGGATCGCCTGCGTGAGCCATTAGCTCGGATACGTACCCTGGGCTCAAGGTGACTCGCTTGTCGTCTGCGTACCACGCATTGACGGCACGTACGTGCTCGAGGACGCGGGCGGGGTCAAAGCGCGGGTCGTAGGGGTCGAAGAACCCGAGCGCGGCCAACCCCGCGTGCACTCGGTACGCGTCGTGCTCGAGCGCCGCGCGACGCACGCTGAGCTCGGCATCGATCCGCCACCGCGGGATCATCTTTGTCATCCCGAAGTCGAGGAACCCGACTCTCCCGTCGTGCAGCAATCGGAAATTGCCGGGATGGGGATCGCCGGAGAACTGCCCGAAGCGGTAGAGGGAGCCGAAGAAGAAGCGGAGGACGATCTCCCCGACACGGTCGCGAGTCGTCTGCGGAGCCTCCGTCAGCTGCTCGAATCCGACCCCGTCGATCCACTCGGTGACGAGGACGCGAGCGCGACAGAGACTGGTGATGACGTTCGGGATGACGATGAATGGGTGCCCGCGCCACCGCCGGGCGAAAACGCGCTGGCTCTGGGCCTCATGCTCGTAGTCGAGCTCCTCGCTGATCCGCTCGCGCATCTCGAGGACGGTCGCCTTGGCGTCGAGTGCGGGTACAAAACGCTTTACGGCTCGGATCACCAGCCCGAGGTTCTGCAGGTCGGCACGCACGGCGGCGGCAGCGCCCGGGTACTGCACTTTGACCGCTACCTCGCGCCCATCGTGCAGACGGGCCCGGTAGACCTGTCCGATCGACGCCGCCGCGGCGGCGTTTTGGTCAAACTCGGCAAAGCAATTCGAGATCGGCTCGCCGAGGTCTTGCTCGATCACCTTGCGCATCTCCTTGAACGACACTTGCGGCGCACGGTCGCGGAGCTCGCCTAGCTTGCCGTGAAGCGCCCTGGCTTCGTCGGCCGGCAACGCCCCGAGATCCAGGATCGAAGCCATCTGTCCCACTTTCATCGCCGCGCCCTTCAGCTCTCCGAGCACCTCCACGACGTGCCCGGCGGCCTCCAGGCGCCGACGGGCATCAGCGGCGTTCCGGTCGTCCTCGGATCGCATAAGGTTGGCCGCCTTATTCCCGTACGCTCTGGCCACCTCGGCACCGAGCAGGCCACCGACCTTCGCCGTGCGCCGCACACGTCCCGTCGGTAGGGACCTCGTGACGTCACTCATCGAGATCGATTGGCGCGAATTCGGATGGGGTACACACACGAGATGCTACTACACATCATCGTAGGTGTGTGCTTGACGCGCCATGCGATGCTGTCGCGACCCCCGTGACTGGAGTCACCGCGTAGCCCCAGCTTCGCGCCGACTGCACCGCTTACAGGCCGGTCGGGACCGCGATTTTGACTGGAGACACACCGCGGCCCACAAGGCCTCCCGCAGCTCACGACCCCACCGGGCGCTCCTGGTGGCGTCGTGCCGCTTCGGCCGGCGGATAGGGGCACGCGGGCGGTCCCTGATTGCCGGCCGTGGACTTTGTTTGTCAGTGCGGGAACAAACACCTACGAGTGATCGTCTTTACGACTACAGCTTGTAGTAGGCCCGGCTTTCCTCGACCTCACGCTCGTCGTTTGCGTGACTTCGGTATCGGCAGCCAGCTACGAGGCAGCCCTTGAACTCACGCTCGATAGGGAAAGGACACACCATGCAAACTCACAGCATTCCGTCCCGTAACGCTGCCCCTGAAGCCACGCCCGAGGACGTTGCGGGTGCCGAAGAGGGCACCGCGCTGCCGGCCGGAACGTCCCCCACCCACGATGAGACCCCGGTCCCGCAATGACGCCCACGCACGTAGCAACGCCGCGGCTGCCATCAGAGCGCAAGCGACACGCGCTCCAACTGTTCGAGGGGCTCCCCCGCCGGTACGACCTGATCGCGGCCTTGTTCAGCTTTGGGCAGGACCCCCGCTGGCGGCGGACGATAGTGAGAGCGCTTCGGCCCTCCTTCGAGAGCCGGGTCCTCGATGTGGCGACGGGAACGGGGATGGTCGCCGCGGCACTTGTTTACAGCAGCGGGTGCACCGTGGTGGGGCTGGACCAAAGCGCGTCGATGCTCGCGCGCGCCCAGCACCGAGTGGACGGCGACCCGAACCTCCGAGGGCATGTCACCCTGGTGCGCGGGGAAGCCGAACACCTCCCGTTCGCCGATCACGAGTTCGACGCACTGACCTTCACCTACCTGCTCCGTTACGTAGATGACCCGGCGTCGATGATGCGCGAGCTCGCGCGCGTGGTCAAGCCGGGCGGTCGGATCGCATCGCTCGATTTCGGCGTTCCGCCACTGCTCCCGGCACGCCTGCTGTGGCGTGTCTACACCCGCGCTGGGCTGCCGCTCCTCGGACTCGTAGTGTCACATGACTGGTATGAGGTCGGGCGCTTCCTCGGCCCGAACATCGAGGGCTTCTACGCGCGCCACCCACTGGACCGCGTGGTCGAACTATGGCGCGAGGCCGGTATCGACGACGTGGAAGTGAGACGCATGAGCCTCGGCGGCGGAGTCGTCATGTCGGGGGTGAAGCGCGATGTCGGTCCAGCCGCTTGACCGCGCCGGGCGGCTTGACCGCCCCGCGTTCTACGCACGCCACGGCGGCATCAGCACCGATCTCGTCTCGCTGCTCCATCCGCCCTACACGGCGTGGCATCTCAGCTACGTCGTGCTCGGCGCCGTCGCGGCGCCAAGAGTGCACGGCGATCGGTTGGGGGCTGCGCTGCTTGCCTTCTTCCTCGCCGTAGGTGTCGGCGCGCACGCGTTCGACGAACTCCACGATCGGCCACTACGCACCAGCCTCTCGAACCGAACGCTCGCGATCACCGGAAGCGTCGCGCTCCTCGGGGCGACCGGCATCGGTGTCGCCGGAATTGCGACCGTGTCGCTCACACTGGCTCCGCTGGTGCTGTTCGGAACCGCGATCTGCCTCACGTACAACCTGGAGCTATTCGGCGGACGCTTTCACAACGACGCGTGGTTCGCGATCGCCTGGGGAGCATTCCCAGCCCTGACCGGGTACTGGGTAAACGCGCTCAGTGTCTCGCTCGCCGGAGGACTCCTCATCGCGGCGTGTGCCGGGTTCAGCGTGTTGCAACGACGCCTGAGTACGCCGGCGCGGCTACTCCGGCGCAGGACCGCCGCCGTGAACGGCGAGCAGCGGCTCGATGATGGAACCTCGATCGAGCTGTCCCGCTCGGTCCTGCTGGCGCCGCTCGACGGTGCGCTCCAGGCAATGTCGGTCGCGATCACGTTTCTGGCCGCCGGTCTGCTCGCTGTGCGACTTCCATGATCGCTCGTGGGACACGCCACCTGAGATCGCTCGTGGCGCCAGCTTGCGGCGGTCGGCCGGGCTGAGACGTTCGGCCAGCGGCTGGTCGGGATCGGGGCATTGCTGGTCGCACGCGTGGTGGAGGTGAGGTGATCGGAGCGCTCGCCACACCCTGAGCCTGCCGGTCTCGGCAAGCGACGGTTGAAGCCCCGCGACGGTGCTCTGCAGGCCCCCGCTACGGAATGGAAGTCTTCCCAGAGGTCCGAACACAACGCGCTCCTATTTCCGACCATGACACTCGGATTTAGCTACCCACGTGGTACGGTGGGGGAGTCCATCGCTCCCTGAGGGGTCGGCGATCGCGCGCTCGCCCGGTCCTTCATGACCTCTCTGCCCCGCGGGTCCCTGCGTGAGAGGCACGTGAGGAGCTAGATGGATGCTGTGAGTGCAGCGGCCGCAGGGCGGTCGCGTCGTCATCGCTTGGGACGCGCAGGTATCAGCCACACACCGGAACGGTCTGGCCGCACGACAACTCATTGATTGCCGCCGGGCTCGCGCGCTACGGACACCACGAGGCGGCCGCCACGATCGCTTCGGCGATCCTCGCTGCCGCGCCGTATTTCGAGCATCGGCTGCCTGAGGTCTTCGCCGGCTTCCCGAGACGGCTGACCTCGGTCCCGGTGGCATTCCCGACGGCGTCGCGTCCTCAGGCATGGGCCGCGGGCGCCCCATTGCTGCTCCTGACCACCCTGCTCAATCTCGACCCACAATGCACCCAGGCCGAGGCCGCCCTGCCCGGCCCCTTCGGTCACTTCGCGGTGACCCGGCGACCCGCTGGCCTCCGCGAAAGGACCGCAGTGTGAGACAGCCACCGTCAGTCCAGGAGCGTCACGACCTCGCGACCCGCGGCGCTGCGCCGCGCGGCCTCGAGGACGCGTAGCACTGCCACCGCGTCGTGGGGATCGACCGGTGGAGGATCGCCGTCTCGGAGTGCTCGTACAAGCAGGGCGTAGAACCAGGGCCAGTCACCGCGCTCGCTGGATACCGTCGTGCTCTCCTCCCCGATGACGAGCCGGCCCCAGCGCGACTCGGGCTCCGAGCCCCAGTCGGGCACCGCATCCGGCCGAGCCCCCGAGCGCAGCGTGTCCTCCTGACTGTCTAGTTCCTGCACCACGAAGGCCGCTTTGGTGCCCAGCACGCGGAGCCGCGGACCGGGCGCGGCGGTGATCGCCGAGGCGCGCAGATGGCTCATCACCCCGCCCGCGTGGCGCAGCGCCAGGAACGCGTCATCGTCGCTCGGCGAGCCACGGCGAGCATCGACCTCGGCATAGACGTGCGTCACCGGACCGAAGCGAACAAGCGCCTGATCGACAAGGTGCGAGCCGAGATCGAGCAGCTGGCCCCCACCCTGTTCGGGCGCCGTCGAGTCTCGCCACGACCCGGCGTTGGCCGATGGCCGCCAGCGCTCGAAGCGCGACTCGTAGCGCAGCACGGTCCCCAAGCGGTCCTCCGCCATGAGCCGGGCAAGGGTGAGCTGATCTGAGTCCCAGCGCCGGTTCTGGAATACCGTGAGCAGCGTCGACGCCCGCTCGGCAAGTTCGACCAACACTCGCGCCTCGCGTGAGGTCAGCGCCAGGGGCTTGTCGACCACCACGGGCAGGCCGCGATCGATTGCCTCGATGGCCAGAAGTGCATGCGTGTCGTTGGGCGTAGCGACCACCACGACGTCATGGTCCGTGGACCGCTCCCACAGCTCGGCGGGGCTGCTGAGGATCCGCGCGCCCGGATGCTCGCCCGCGGCCTGGGCCTGGCGCTCGGGGCTGGAGGTGACCACGCTCGCCACCGCGAGTCCCGGTGTGGCGGCGATCAGAGGGGCATGAAAATGCCGGCCCGCCAGGCCGTAGCCGATGATCGCCGCGCGCAAGTCCACCTCGCCAAGCGTACGCCGGGGACCGCTCCGAGCAGCCTGACCGTAGAGATAGGGGGACTGCGCTCGCCACCTGAGACGTGCCCTACTCTGTGAGCTTCGAGTCCGGAGGTTGATTTGCGCGCACCGGCGGTCCCAGGCCTCATGTCATCTTCCTCGTCTCCGCGGCGCCGAACAGGCCTTGAGACGGTGGCACTGTGCGCGATGCTGGGCGTCCTCGCCGGCGGCTGCTCGAGCGCCAAGAAGTCAGCTCACGGTCATGCGACGGGCGGCAAGGCGGCGGCGAGCGACGTGCAGCTGTCGATCCTTCCGGCCACGGGCGCAACTGACACGGCGCCGGACCGGGGCATCAAGGTTTCAGCCGCCGGGGGCAAGCTCAGCAGCGTGATCGTGCGCACCGGGCAGGACCGGGTCGCGGGGAAGCTCAACGCCGCGGGAACGGTGTGGCACAGCACCTGGGCACTCCATGTCGCGCAGCACTACACGGTGACGGCGACGGCAGCCGGGCCATCGGGGACGCCCGTGACGCACACGAGCACCTTCCGCACGTTCACCCCGCGCAGCACGCTCACAACCATGATCATCGAGGGGTACCACCAGACCTACGGCGTGGGAATGCCGATCATCCTCTACTTCAGCCGGCCGATAGCCAACAAGGCCGCGGTGGAGCGGGCGCTGCAGGTCAGGACATCGAAGCGCATCGTGGGAGCCTGGTACTGGGACAGCCTCTGCGGGACAGCGCCGGAATGCGTGTTCTTCAGGCCGCGCCACTACTGGCCAGCACACACACAGGTGAGCTTCACCGGCCACTTGGACGGGGTACAGGTGGCCCCTGGCGTGTACGGACATCACGACCTGACCCAGTCGTTCACCATCGGCTCCTCAGTGATCGTCAAGGCCAGCACGTCGGCCCATCACATGAGCGTGTATCGCGACGGGAAACTGTTCGCACGGTGGCCCATCAGCACCGGCCGCCCAGGGGACGACACCCCGAACGGCACCTATCTGACGATCGAGAAGGCCAACCCCGTCGACATGAAGGGTCCTGGCTACAACATCGAGGTTCCCTATTCGGTCCGCTTCACCTGGAGCGGGGACTACCTGCACGACGCGTACTGGTCGACAGGCCAGCAGGGGTTCACCAACGTGAGCCACGGTTGCGTAAACATGGCGCCCGCCGACGCCGCGATCTACTACCGGATGGCGGTTCCGGGAGACCCGGTGACGATCACCGGGAGCCCGCGCCCCGGCGTGTGGGACAACGGTTGGACCCAGTGGTTCCTCCCCTGGCGCCAATACGTGCGAGGCAGCGCGCTGCACCAGGCGGTATTGGCAGGGCCAACGGGGAGCAAGTTCATCAGCCGCCACCCGCGGCCGCCGACGACGACCACCACCCCGACCACGCCGACGCCCGGCGCCCCGTCCACGGCGACGCCCAGCACCACCGCCACCACCCCAGGCGGATAGGTTCCCCCCACGCTGTACGCCAATACCGTACACTCTTGTACGGTGAATCCGTTCAACTATCAGGGGCCGGTGGTGCCCCCACGTCTGATCGACCGCCGTGCCGAGCTCGACGCGCTCGGGCGGGCGGCGGCCGACGGGATCGCCGTGCGACTCGCGGCCCCACGCCGCTTCGGGAAGACGAGCCTGCTCGACTCCCACGTGGCGTCGGTACTGGCCGTCGGGCATCGCGCTGTGCGCGTCGACCTCTCCAAGGTGGCGACGGTCGGCGACGTGGCAGCGCGCGTGGCCGAGGCCTTCAGCGTGCTCCCCGGCGATCCCCGCCGAAGCGTCCGGCGCTGGACCGCGCGGCTCGGGGTCAGCGCCAGGATCCCCGGCTTCCAGGTCTCGCTTGCTCCGCGCGCCGCGCGACCCGCCGCCGACGAGGCCCGCGCCGCGCTGCTCGAGCTCCTCGACGTGCCTCTGCGCGTGCACGAGGCGGACGGCGGCTTGACCATCGTGTGCCTCGACGAGTTCCAGGACCTGCTCGTGGCCGACGACACCCTCGACGGGCTCTTTCGCTCGGTCATCCAGCACCACGGAGGAGCCGCTGCCTACGTGTTCGCCGGGAGCCAGCCCTCGCTCATGCGCGCGCTGTTCTCCGACCGCGAGCGGCCGTTCTACGGGCAAGCGAGACCGCTCGAGCTCCCGCCTCTTCCCGTCGAGGAGGCGGCGACCGATGTCGAGGCGCTGCTGGCCGCCGACGGTCTCGACGCGGGCGGCGCCGTCGATGAGCTGCTGGCCTTCACGGGCGGGCACCCCCAGCGGACGGTGCTCCTCGCCCATCATCTTTACAACCTCGTGGACCAGGCCGATCCCCCCGAGGACCTCGCGGCGGCGGCCGTCGACCTCGGGCTCGCCGAGACGCGCGATGCCCACCAGGCGATCTGGGACAGCGCCGGCCGTGTCGAGCGCATCATTCTCCTCGCGCTCGCCGACGGCCAGGCTCCCACGGGCAGCCGGGTGGCTGACGAGCATCGGATCGCGCGCTCCACTCTCCAGGACGCGCTCGAGCGCTTGGTCACCGACGAGCGCAACGTGCAACGAGCCGGCGGCGGCCGGCCGGTGCTCCTCGATCCGCTGTTCGCCGAATGGCTGAGGCGGCGATGACCGGCGAGGAGAGACGGTGAAGTCTTTCGGGAAGGATTCGAATCGGCGCGGCGTCTAGCTAGCCGATGACCTCTTTATCCGGCCGCGGCTAGCGGAACGCGTGCACATCGCGCTCCTCAGCTCCCGCCTTTTCCTCGCCGGCGTCTTCGCCCTGGCCTCGGTCACGAAGCTCGCCGACCTCAGGGGCTCACGTGCGGCGGTCGCCGGGTTCGGTATCTCCGAGCGGGTCGCGGCCCCGCTCGGCACGGTGTTGCCGTTGGCCGAACTGGCGATCGCCGCCGCCCTCCTGCCTGCGGGCACCGCGCGCTTGGGGGCGCTTGGGGCCGGCGCGCTCCTGGGCGTGTTCATCGCCGCCATCGCCCGCAGCATGGCCCGCGGCGAGGCGCCCGACTGCCATTGCTTCGGCCAGCTCCACTCAGAGCCCGCGGGTCCGCGCACCCTGGCCCGCAACCTGGTGCTGGCGGCGCTCGCGGCCTTCGTGGCCGCGGCGGGCTGGAGTGACCCGGGACCGAGTGCGACCGCCTGGGTGGGCCGGCTCGATGGCGCCGGAACCGTTGCCGTGGCCGCCGGTCTGGCCCTCGCGGCGCTGGCGGCGGTCACGGCGTGGGGCCTTCTGGCCCTGCTCAGGCAGAACGGGCGCATGCTCCTGCGCATCGAGGAGCTCGAGGCCCAGCTCGACCCGAGCGCCGGCCAGCGCCCGGCCACCCCGCACGTTGGCCTCCCCCTTGGTGAGCCGGCGCCCGCGTTCTCGCTCGCGGGCCTCTACGGCGAGAGCGTGACGCTCGAATCGCTGATTTCGGCGGATACGCCGGTCATGCTCCTGTTCACCGATCCCGCCTGCGGACCGTGCGGCGCCCTCATGCCGCAGATCGCGACGTGGCAGCGGGAGCTCGCCGGAGAACTGACGATCGCCGTGCTCACGCGCGGCTCGACCCAGGACAACCGCGCGAAGTCCCGCGAGCACGGGATCGCCAGCGTCTGGATCGACGACGCGCTCACCGTCTACAACGCCTATCGCGCCAACGGCACCCCGGGCGCAGTGCTCATCGACGGGCGCGGACGGATCGCCAGCGACGTCGTCGCCGGAGTAGCCGCGATAACCGCTCTCGTCGAGGACGCCACGAGCGCGCCCGAGCTCCCCGTCGTCCAGGTCCCGGCGCGCCAGGGACCCCCTCCCCCGCCCCCGGTCGGAGCGCCGGCCCCCGAGCTTGAGCTCGCCGACCTGGCGGGTGAGTCGCTCACCCTCGCCGCCCCCGACCGAGACACCTTGATCCTGTTCTGGAACCCCGGGTGCGGATTCTGTGAGCGCATGCTCGACGACGTGCGCGCCTTCGAGCGGTCCTCCCCCCCTGGCGCCCCTCGTCTGCTCGTGATCTCCACCGGTTCGGTGGCCGAGAACGAGCGGCTCGGCCTGCAGGCGCCGATCGCCCTCGACAACCAGTTCGCCGCCGGCGCCGCCTTTGGCAGCACCGGTACCCCGTCGGCGGTGCTCGTCAACCGGCACGGAACGGTCGCCTCGGAGCTGGCGCTCGGAGCGCCGGCCGTGATGGCGTTGGCCGGCACCACCAACGAGATCGGAGCCTAGGATGCCCGCGGATAACCGGCTCGACGCGCTGGCGCGCGGGCTCGCGAGCGGCGGGATCTCTCGCCGCGACGTGCTGCGCGCCGGCGGCGCGGCCTTCATCGGAGCGGCGGCGATGACACCCGTCGATGCCTGGGCGGCGGTGACCGGACGCTGCCCCGCGCACCGGGTGAAGTGCCATGGCTCCTGCTGCCCCAAGGGCGAGGTGTGCCTCCCGCCCAAGCACAGGGGCGGCAAGCACCGCTGCGGTTGCCCGTCCCACAAGACCCGCTGCGGGAACGCGTGCGTGACCGTCACCAGCGACCCGAACAACTGTGGCCGCTGCGGCCACAAATGCGCGACCGGACAGAGCTGCGGTCAGGGCGTCTGCACGTGCCCGTCAGGCCAGACCATGTGCTCGGGAACGTGCGTCTCCACCGCCGGCGACCCTGCCCATTGCGGCGCCTGCGGCACCGCGTGCGCGGCCGGCCAGGCATGCGTTTCCGGTCAGTGCACGAGCCAGTGTCCCGCCGGCGAGGCGCTGTGCGCCGGAGCCTGTGTCAGCCTGGCCAGCGACCCGCAGCACTGCGGGGGGTGCGGGACCAGCTGCCCGTCGGGCAATGTGTGCGCCAACGGCGCGTGCATGTCGCAGTGCCCGTCGGGGCAGACGAACTGCGGCGGCGCGTGCGTGAGCCTCTCGAACGACCCCAACCATTGCGGCGCGTGCACCACTGCGTGCCCGAGCGGCGCCACGTGCAGTAACGGGACCTGCAGCGGGTGCCCGAGCGGGACGAGCCTGTGCGGGACCGTGTGCGCGAACACCTCGACCGACGCGGCGCACTGCGGGCCCAACTGCGTTAACTGCAACACCTTGGCGTTCGTCTCCCAGGCCCATTGCGCGAGCGGAACCTGCGTGATCGACAAATGTGCGCCGAACTGGCTCGACTGCAACGGGAATCCGCTCGACGGCTGCGAGGTCCTCGGCACCGTGTGCCCGCCGTAGGCCGCTGACCGGCCCGGCTATCCTCGCCTGTCGGCGCCGGTGTTTGAGTTAGGCGTACGCGCGCCTAATGGAGTGACTGATGAGCGAAGCCGAAAGGACGCCGCATGTCTGTGGACCCCGCGATTGATCCATCGGTGCCCCCAAGCGGGCCTGGGTGTGTCGAGTGTCTCGCCGCCGAGGGCTGGTGGCTGCACCTGCGCCGCTGCGCCAAGTGCGGGCACGTCGGCTGCTGTGACACTTCGCCCTCGCAGCATGCGAGCAAGCACGCCGCGGAGACCGGGCACCCGATCATCCGCAGCTACGAGCCCGGCGAGGACTGGTTCTGGAGCTACTCCACCGAGCAGTTCTACCAGGGACCGCCGCTCGCCCCGCCCGAGCATCATCCGCTCGACCAACCGGTGCCCGGACCGCGCGGGCGGGTCCCGGACGACTGGCAGCGCCACCTCCACTAGCGTCGTGAAGCTCAGACCTCCACGCCGCGATCGGCGAGCCAATCGGCGACGTCGCTCGGCGGGTCGCCGTGCCACAGGGCGCGAGCGGCGAGGCGCATGAGCTCGCGGGGATCACGGTCGTAACTGGCGCGGCCGCCCTTGCTCGCCAAGTAGAGGACTACGGCGGTGGCGACGGAAACGGCGGGGTTATCGATCTCGTAGTCCGCGCCCTCGGCGGCCAGGGCGAGCCGCTCCTCGAGGTTCTGGACGGCGGTGACGGGCGCATCGTCGTCCTCGAGCTGCTCCTCGAAGTGGCCGAGGTCTGGGTCGCGATCCTCGGGGTCGCACACCTCGACGGCGCGCCGGACGAGGTCGGAGACCGCGGGCGTCTTGGGCTCCACGGAGCGGATGCTACGCCCTTGCCGGACCATAGACTCTGACCGCCCATGGACGCCCAAGCCCTCCACGAGCAGATCTCGGCGATCAACTGGTTTCACCGCATCGAGCTCGCTCCCGGAATCGTGACGCCCGGGGCCGGGAACAACGCCGGCCAGCTGGCGATCCTACAAATGGCCGCAGATCTGTCGGGGCGCAGCGTGCTCGACGTGGGCGCTTGGGACGGGTTCTTCTCCTTCGAGGCGGAGAAGCGCGGTGCCAGCCGGGTGGTGGCGTCCGACAGCTTCGCTTGGAGCGGCGAGAGCTGGAGCACCAAGGCGGGCTTCGAGCTCGCCCGCCGGACCCTGGGCTCACGTGTTGAAGATGTCGACATCGACGTCATGGACCTGACTCCCGACCGCGTCGGGACGTTCGATCTCGTCCTCTTCCTCGGGGTCCTCTACCACATGCGCCACCCACTGCTCGCGCTGGAGCGAGTGGCGAGCGTGACCGCAGATCAGCTGATTCTCGAGACCCACGTCGATCTCACCTGGACCCGGCGCCCGGCGATGGCCTTCTATCCCGGCTTGGAGCTCGGCTGGGATCCGACCAACTGGTGGGGTCCCAACCCCGAGGCCGTCAAGGCCATGCTCAGGGCTGTGGGGTTCACGCGGGTGGAAATCGTCACCCCCGACTCGAACAGCTATCGGCTCGCTCGGGCCGCCAGTCGCATCCCGCGTTACCTCGAGCTCCTGGCGCGACACCGCGCGCGCCCTCCGGAGAACCTCGGGCAGGGCCGCGCCGTGTTTCACGCCTTCAAGTAGCCCGCGGCCGAGCGCTAGGGTTGCAGGCGATGGCCGGCGATCCGACGCTCATCATCCAGGTACCGCGCGGCGGCGAGATCGACCGCTGGCTCACGACCAACGAGCCCGCCGGGGCCGCGAGCGGCGAGGTGGTGATCGAGCGGGGGCCCACCGACAGCCGCGGGCACCTCGAGCCGCCGGCTGTCGGCGAGGTCGTGCTCTCCGTGCTCTCGCCCGAAGCGCTCGCACGCGAGGCCGATGAGGTCCGGCGCGTCCTCAGGCACCCGGGCACAGGCATCGAGCCGCTCGTGATCGTCATCGAGGCCGGCGAGGAGCTGCGCGACGAAGAACTCACGCCGCTCCTCGAGGCCGCGCGCAAGAGCCCGCGAGAGGTGATCCTGCGGATCATCCGCGACGCGTGAGCGCCACGGGCCCGGATCAGCCGACTGCCCCGCGCTGGAAGAGGACGATGAGCGCCTGAAGGGCCTCGGTGGTGGTCGAGAGCGCCCCGACCTGCTCGTCGGACATCTCCGCCAGGTAGGAGCGCAGGGCAGTCTGGGCGTCGGCGCGAAACTGCTCGAGCGCAACCCGGCCCGTGTCGGTCACGGAGACGAGGACGACGCGGCCGTCGCGGGCCTTCCGTTCTCGCCGCACCAGACCCTGGTGCTCGAGCTGCTTGACGAGCAGAGTCATGGTCGGCTGCGCGAGACCCTCGAGCTCGGCGAGCTCGGTGACCCGGCGCGGGCCGCTGTCGAGGGTATTGAGGACGCCGACCTCGGTACGCGTGAGCTCCCCCTCCATCTGCTTGGTGAGAAGGCGCGTCAGCAGGGCGGCGCGGGCCAAGAGCTGACCTGAGACCAGTTCGATCTCCTCGAGGCGTTTCGTGTTCGAATCGACTGCGGTAGTCATATTGACATTCTATATTGTTTCTCGATACGCTTAAACGCGACACAAACCTTGAAGGAGGGGTCGTGTTCCTGAACATCCTGGTCGCCGTCGACGGCTCACCGGACGCCGACCAGGCTCTCTCGCAGGCGATCGATCTCGCGGAAAGCGAGAACTCACGCCTGACCCTGATGACCGCGGTGAAGGAGATTCCCGCGACCACCTATCTGAACGCGGCCGGCGTGACCGGCGCGCTGATCGAGGAGGCTCGCACCGACGCCGAGGCGATCCTGCGACGGGCGTGTGACCGCGTACCCAAGGACCTGCCCGTCACCACGCTCCTCACCCAGGAGCCGATCCGGCTCGCGCTCATCCGTCAGATCAACAAGGGCCACCACGACCTGATGGTCATGGGATCGCGGGGGCGCGGTGCCCTGTGCGCCGCCCTGCTCGGAAGCGTCAGCCACTACCTGCTGCATCACAGCCCCGTTCCCGTCCTCATCGTCCACGCCGACGAGGCCGCCACCGCGGTCGCGCCGGGGCCTTCGCCTGCGGCGAATGCCCTCACGAGTTCCCCTGGCGGCGAACTCGCGCCGCGCGGGCAGTTCGCCTAGGCGCCGCGCCCGGGGCGCCCGCCGCGCCCGGAAATTTCCCGCTGCCTTGACAGGTGACCATTTGGTCACCTATCATCTCCCCATGGACGACGTATTCAGAGCCCTGGCGGACCCCACCCGCCGCACCCTGCTCGATGAGCTGTTCAAGGAGGACGGGCAGACCCTGAGCGCGCTCGAGGCGCGGCTCCCGATGACCCGCTTCGGTGTGATGAAGCACCTGCGCGTACTCGAGGAGGCCGGTCTCGTCGTGACCCGGAGGCGCGGGCGCGAAAAGTTTCATTTCCTGAACGTCGTCCCGATCCGGCTCGTCCACGACCGTTGGGTGAGCAAATACGCGGCGCCATGGGCATCGACCCTGAGCGAGCTCAAGCACACACTGGAGGAAAAGACGATGGAAAAGGTGTTCGAGATCTACATCAAGACGACCCCTGAGCGGCTGTGGGAGGCGATCACCGACGGCGACCTGAGGGCCAAGTACACCTTCGGCGTCGGCGTCGAGTCCGACTGGACGACGGGCTCGCGCTATTCCGCCGGTCAGCCGGGAGCCCCCATCAGCGAGGGCGAGAACCTCGAGGTCGACCCCCCGCGCCGCCTCGTGCAGAGCTTCGAGGCCCTGTGGAGCGACGACGTCAAGGCCGAGGGAACCTCGAGGGTGACCTGGGAGATCGAGCAGGTCGCAGACTCATGCCGGCTCACGGTAACCCACGACGAGCTGCGCGAGGGCGCCCACGGCGAGCTCTACGGCGGCTGGCCGATGATTCTCTCGGGGCTGAAGACGCTGCTCGAGACCGGCGAGACCCTGACCACGCCGGGCTCGCTGCTGTACGCCCAACCGGCCGGCTGACCGTGGCGGAGCAGCCGCGAGGGGCGGGACCCCTCGCGGCTGTGGCTCAGGCCCGGCCCGGCACCAGGCGCAGCCGCGCCGGCAGGAACGGGATAACCGCGCGCTTGACGTATTCGGCGCCGCCGGCCACCAGGGCCTTGCGGAGGATCACCGGCGGGACGGGTGAGAAGTCGTACTGACGTCGAATCTGGTCAGGGAGGAGCGCGATGGTGACGAAGTTCACGGTCTCCACGAGCGGTCGCGCCTTGCGCGGCAGGGGCGGGTCGAGCACGATCCGCTTGGCCTGCTCGCGAGCCCAGTCGGTGACGAACAACCGGTCGCCCTCGAGCATTCGCAGACGGTAGGCGTCGAGATCGCCGATCGTCGCCGGCAGGTCGTCCTGGCGCAGCCCGAAGAGCCGGCCGATCACTTTGTAGTCATCCCAGTACGCGGCCTCTTCCTTGCGCGACACCGAGCCGACGTACTTGCGGTACACGACCAGGGCGGAGTCGACGAGGGTGAAGAGGACCCAGAGCAGGAGCTCGGGATCGTCGGCGCGATAGGGCGTCCCCGCGGGGTAGGGCCCGACCGCTTCGGTCAGGTGACCGCGTACCCGCCGATGCATGGCCCGGACGCGACGCGTCACCGCGTCGGCTTCGGTCCGCGAACCGAAGCCGATGGTGCCGAGCGTCTTGGCCGTGCGTGCTAGGCGCTCGTAGGGGTCGTCGAGCCCGCTGGTGTGTGCCAGGAGCCCGGAGACGGCGAGGGGATGGGCGGCCTGCATGAGCAGCGCGCGCGGGCCTGAGAGCGCCAGCGCCCGCTCGCGATGGATCCGCCGGAGCATCGAGCTGTCGTCGAAATAACCGTCCATGGCCCTCGTTTACGGTAGCTGGGCCGGTTACTCGGCCGTCCGGGCCACTTCGGGGATGGCCCCGGTGCCAGCCTCGCGGCGGGCCACTTCCTCGCGCACGACGGGCGCCACCTGGGTGCCGAAGAACTCCATCGAGCGGAGCACGTCGCGGTGGGCGACGGCTCCCACGCTCATCTGCGCGATGTAGCGCTGATGACCGAAGAGCTCGTGCTCGTAAAGGAGCTTCTCGGCGACCTGCTCGGAGGAGCCGACGGCGAGGGCGCCGCGCGGGGAGCGCAGCGCCTCGTAGGCCTCACGGCCCGAGGGCGGCCATCCGCGCTCGCGCCCGATGCGATTCATCATCGCCAGGTAGGGCGTGGCGAACGCGGCGTCCGCCTGGGCCGAGGTCTCGCCGAGGAAGGCGTGGGTGTTGATCGCTACCGGGAGCTCGGCGGGATTGTGGCCGGCGCGCTGCGCCGCCTCACGGTAGAGCTCGACGAGGGGCGCGAAACGCTGCGGCTCGCCGCCGATGATCGCGATCGTGAGCGGGAGCCCGAGGGTGGCGGCGCGCACCACCGACTGTGGCGTGCCGCCCACGGCAACCCAGATGGGGAGCTGATCCTGCACCGGCCGCGGCCACACGACGGCGTCGGTGAGCGGGGCGCGGTGGCGGCCGGACCAGGTCACCCGCGCCTGGTCACGGATCTTCAGAAGCAGCTCGAGCTTCTCGGCGTAGAGCTCGTCGTAGTCGTCGAGGTCGTAGCCGAAGAGTGGGAAGGACTCGATGAACGAGCCGCGCCCGGCCATGATCTCCGCCCGCCCCCCGGAAAGGAGGTCGACCTCGGCGAACTGCTGGAACACGCGCACGGGATCATCAGAGCTGAGCACGGTGACGGCGCTCGAGAGGCGAATCCGCTTCGTTCGCGCCGCCGCCGCGCCGAGCACCACGGCCGGCGAGGAGACGAGAAAGTCGGGGCGGTGATGTTCGCCGATCGCGAACACGTCGAGACCGAGCTGGTCGGCGAGCTCGACCTCCTCGAGGAGGTCGCGCATGCGCTGCTCCGGCGACGTCGACCCGGAAAGGTCGGCGAAGGTGGCGATTCCGAGTTCCATGCCCTCAGCATAGCAAACGGTTGAGGGCGCAAGCAGTTGCAGCGGCGGGATCGGCCAGCGGCGGGGATCAGGCGGACGGGCGGGCTTCGAGAGCCCGCCCGCGCCTGCCCGGGCCTGGATCACCACTGACTACATACGTCCCAGGGTTTGTGTCTGCCTGGGTGGCGTGACACTCCCGGCCACCGGGACTGGCCGCCGGCTATACGAGCCGGCGCGTGGCCCGGCTGGGCACGTGGCCCTGACCGAGTGGGCGATCCGCCGGACCGTTCATTTTACGCCGCCGGTCGTGGTCGTGGTCGTGGTCGCGGTCGTGGTCGCCGCCGTGGCCGGGCCGGGCGTTCTCGCCGGGACCCGTGTTGCGTTTGGCCCGACTATCCGGCCTTTCGTAGCACGCCCCCCGGGCCGGCGCCCCGGGCCGCCCCCGGCCGCGCCCCTGCCCGCCCGCGCCCGCGCCCCCGCCCCCGCCCCCGCATAATCACAACCATCGAGCCCACCCTCCGCCCCATCATCCCCGCCGACGCCCCCGAGCTGCGCCGAATCCACGCCACGCCCGAAGTGGCGCGCTGGTGGGGCGCCCCGTCCGAGGACTTCCCGCTCTCCGACGACGACCCCGCCACGACCCGGCTGACGATCGAGGTCGACGGCGTCGTCGCGGGCATGATCCAGTACTACGAGGAGCCCGAGCCCAGATACCGCCATGCGAGCATCGATCTCTTCCTCGATCCTGCCCTGCAGGGCCGGGGTCTCGGGACCGAGGTCCTAAAGCACCTCGTGCGCCGCCTCTTCGAACAGAGAGGTCATCACCGCCTCACCATCGACCCCGCGCTCGCTAACTTCGCCGCCGTCCGCTGCTACGAGAAGGTGGGGTTCACGCGCGTCGGGGTCCTGCGGCGCTACGAGCGCAGCCCCGACGGCGACTGGCGCGACGGCCTACTGATGGAACTGGTGGCGTAGTTGGGAAATTCGCCCACCGCAACCGCAAGTGCCAACGAAAGGAAGCTGACATGGAGACCTGGGACGCCATCCGCGCCCGACGCAACGTCCGTAGCTACGAAGACCGCCCCCTCCCCGATGCCGATCTGGACCGGGTCCTCGAGGCGGGCCGCCGCGCCCCGTCCGCAAGCAACACCCAGCCGTGGGACTTCGTGCTCGTGACCGGCCGCGATGCGCTCGGCGAGCTCTCCCAGGTGTGGCAGGGAGCGCGGCATGTGGCCCAGTCCGCCGCCACCGTCGTCCTCGTCGCCCCGGTCACCGACGACGCGCGCAAGGCGGGGTTGATCGAATACGACCTCGGACAGGCCACCATCCAGATGGCGGTGTGCGCCGCCGACCTCGGGATCGGCTCGGGCCACGCGGCGATCGGCGATCAGGATCGCCTGCGCGAGCTCCTCGGCCTCCCCGGCGACCGGCGCGGGGCGTACATGCTCGCGCTCGGCTACCCGGCCGACGGACCGCTCAAGCCGCTGACCAAGATCAACCGCCGCCCCTTCGAGGAGGTCGTCCATCGCGGCCGGTGGTGATCGCCGTCAGCTAGATTCGGCCGGTACTCATGCTCGGCCTTCCCGACACCATCACCGCCTGCCTGTTCGATCTCGACGGCGTGCTCACCCAGACCGCCAAGGTCCATGCGGCGGCATGGAAGCAGATGTTCGACGAGTACCTGCACGAGCGCGCCGAGCGCACGGGCGAGGCGTTCCGCGCCTTCGACTCCGTCGAGGACTACGACGCTTACGTCGACGGCAAACCCCGCTATGACGGCGTGCGCTCCTTCCTCGAGTCCCGCGGCATCGAGCTGCCGCAGGGCACCCCCGACGATGCCCCCGGCAAGGAGACCGTCGACGGGCTCGGCAACCGCAAGAATGTGCTGGTGATGGAGCTCATCCACACGCAGGGCGTGCAGGCCTACGAGGGGTCGGTGCGCTACGTGCACGCGGTCCGCGACGCAGGTGTACCGCGGGCCGTGGTGTCCTCGAGCGCCAATTGCCGTGATGTGCTGCGCGCCGTGGGGATCGAGGATCTCTTCGACGCGATCATCGATGGCGTCGTCGCCGAGCGCGAGAGACTGCGGGGAAAGCCGGCGCCCGACACCTTCCTCGCGGGAGCGCGGGCGCTCGGTGTCGAGCCCAAGGAGGGCGCCGTGTTCGAGGACGCCCTAGCGGGCGTGGAGGCCGGGCGCGCCGGGGGCTTCGGCTTCGTCGTCGGCGTCGACCGCGTCGGGCAGCGCGAGGCGCTCCTCGCCCATGGCGCCGACACCGTCGTCGAGGACCTCGCCGAGCTGCTGTGATCAAGCAGGCGCCCTACGAGGCCGAGCCCTGGGTGCTGCGGGAGACCGAGCTGCGCCCGGAGTTCCTGGCGCAAGCGGAGTCGGTGTTCGCGCTCTCCAACGGCCACCTGGGACTGCGCGGGAACCTCGATGAGGGTGAGCCCTCCGGGCTCCCCGGCACCTACCTCGCCGGCTTCTACGAGACTCGGCCGCTCCCTTACGCCGAGGCCGGCTACGGGTACCCGGAGGCCGGGCAGACGGTGATCAATGTCACCAACGGCAAGCTCGTGCGCCTGCTCGTCAACGACGAGCTCCTCGACGTCGAGTACGGGCGGCTGCACAAGCACGAGCGAGCCCTCGACCTGCACCGAGGAGTGCTCGAGCGCCGGCTCGATTGGGAGTCCCCCGCGGGCACGCGCGCAAGGGTCTCCTCCACGCGGCTGGTGTCGTTCACCCATCGCGCCATCGCCGCCATCCGCTACGAGGTCGAGGTCGAGCAGGCGGCTCGAGTCGCCATCCAGTCAGAGCTCGTGGCCAACGAGGAAACCGATGTGGGAAGCAGCGATCCGCGTGCCGCGGCGGCGCTGGCCGCCCCCCTGGTCTCCCAGATGTCGATCGCCCAGGGCACGCGAGCGATGCTCAGCCACGCGACCCGAGGCAGCGGCCTGCTCATGACCGCGGCGATGGACCACGTGATCGACGGCCCCGAGAATCTGACCTCGAGCATCGAGTCCCTCGATGACGTGGCCCGACTGACCCTGACCGCCGATCTCGAGGCCGGTCAGCGCCTCTCGATCATCAAGTTCCTCGCCTACAGCTGGTCGAGCCGCCGAGGCATGGCCTCGGTCCGGGCCCAGGCCATCGGTGCGCTCGCCGAGGCCGCCCACACCGGTTGGGACGGCCTGCTCGCCGAGCAGCGCGCCTACCTCGACACCTTCTGGGACCGCGCCGACGTCGAGATCGACGGCGATCCGGAACGTCAGCTGGCGCTGCGCTACGCCCTCTTCGGCGTGCTCCAGGCAGCCGCACGTGGCGAGGGCCGGGCCATCGCCGCCAAGGGGCTGACGGGCACGGGCTACGACGGCCACGCGTTCTGGGACACCGAGTCCTTCGTGCTTCCCGTCCTCACCTTCACCGCCCCCGCCGCCGTCCGCGATGCCCTCACCTGGCGACACTCGATTCTCCCCATCGCCCGCCGGCGAGCGGAGCAGCTCGGCCTGCGCGGGGCGGTCTTCCCGTGGCGAACGATCGCCGGCGAGGAGTGCTCGGCGTACTGGCCGGCGGGGACGGCGGCCTTTCACATCAACGCCGACATTGCCGATGCGGTGCTTCGCTACGTGCAGGTCACCGGTGATGAGCGCTTCCAGCGCGAGGAGGGGCTCGAGCTGCTGATCGAGACGGCGCGCATGTTCCAGTCGCTCGGCCATCACGATCCCGACGGCGGCTTCCACATCGACGGCGTCACCGGGCCCGACGAGTACAGCGCGCTCGTCGACGACAACGTGTACACGAACCTGATGGCCCAGCAGAACCTGCGCGCCGCCGCCGAGGCGTCTGAGCGGGCCCCCGGGAAGGCGCGGCGTCTCGGCGTCAACGGCGAGGAGATCGCCGCCTGGCGCCTCGCCGCCGACGGCATGGCCGTCCCCTACGACGAGCGGCTCGAGATCCATCCACAGGACGACGACTTCACCCGCCATGCCGTCTGGGACTTCGAGGCAACCGGCGATCGCTACCCGCTCCTGCTCCATTTCCCCTACTTCGACCTCTACCGCAAGCAGGTGGTCAAGCAGGCCGATCTCGTCCTCGCCCTGCATACGCGGGGCGACGCCTTCACGCTCGGGGAGAAATCCCGCGACTTCGTCTACTACGAGGCGATCACGGTGCGCGACTCGTCGCTGTCGGCGTGCACGCAGGCGGTGATCGCGGCCGAGACGGGATACCTCGAGCTCGCCTACGACTATTTCTGCGAGGCGGCCGAGATGGATCTCCAGGACCTCGAGCACAACACCCGCGACGGGCTGCACATCGCTTCGCTCGCCGGAGCGTGGATCGCCACCGTGGGCGGCTTCGGCGGCCTGCGCGACCAGGGCGGCCAACTCGCCTTCAGTCCGCGTCTCCCCCGGGAACTGACCCGGATCTCCTTTGGGCTCGGCTACCGCGAGCGGGTCCTGCGCGTCGAAGTCACTCAGAGCGAGGCCCGCTACACCCTGCGCGAGGGTGAGCCGCTCGACGTCACTCATCACGGCGAGCCGGTCACCCTCACGGCAGAGGAGCCCGCAACCCTGGCCATCCCGGTGATCGTCGCCGGCGAGCCCCCCACCCAGCCCCCGGGGCGCGCACCCAAGAGCCTGCGAGCCAGCTAAGGGCCGGCCGCCGCCAACTAAGGCCTCGGCCGTCCGCATCGGCAGCGATCTGCCGATGTGCAGACCCTCCTCTCAGTTCATCCTCGGAGCATGCAGTCAACGGAAAGGAGCGCGGCATGCACCCCGAGATCCAGCGGGCACTATTCGCCGCACGAGACGAGGAACTTCGCCGGGAAGCGGAGCGATGGGCACGTTCGGAGCCGGCCCGGCGACGGCGAGGGTCGTTCGCTGCCTTACGCGGCTGGCGGCGATACTTCGGCCATGCGGGCCAGGCTCACAAGCAGCCGCTTCGTCGGCCGCACCGGCGAGCTCGCCGAGCTTGAGCTGGCGCTCGGCGAGGCGTCGGGCCGGCGACCCGTGCTCGTTCTCGTCGGCGGCGATTCCGGCGTCGGCAAGAGCCGGCTCGTCGGCGAGTTCGAACGGCGAGTGGCGGGCGAGGACGTGCTCGTCCTGCGTGGCGAGTGCATCGACCACGGCGAGGGCGAGCTCCCCTACGCCCCCCTACTCGGTGCGCTGCGCCCGCTGGTGCGCCGCCACCACCCCGCTCTCGACGCCCTGAGCCCGGGGAGCCGCACCCAGTTGGGGGCGCTCCTGCCCGCGCTCGGCGACGGGGCGCCCTCGCCGAGCGGGCACGACTCCGCCGGTCAGCTGCGGCTCTTCGAGGCGCTGCTCGAGCTCCTCGACCTCCTGAGCGACGCCGGGCCGCTCGTGCTCGTGCTCGAGGACATCCATTGGGCCGACAGCTCCACCCGTACCTTCGCCCAGTTCGTCGCCCGCAGCCTGCGCGACGAGCGCGTGATGCTCCTGCTCACCTACCGCACGGACGAGCTCCACCGCCGGCATCCGCTAAGGCCCCTGCTCGCCGAACTCGAGCGCCTGGAGCGGGCCCGCCGGCTCGACCTCGCGCCCTTCGATCGCCTCGAGCTCACCGAGGCGCTCACCGATATCCTCGGCGACGCGCCCGACGAGCAGCTCGTGGAGCGGCTGTTCGGGCGCAGCGAAGGCAATCCGCTGTACACCGAAGAGCTCCTCGCCGCCGGCCTCGACGGCCGCGGCGCCGCGCCCAAGAGCCTGCAGGACGCCTTCATGCTCCGTATCGAGCGCCTGTCGGCCGACGCCCAGGGCGCCCTGCGGGCCATCGCCATCGGCCAGCGACTCGATCAGGCCACCGTTGCCGCCATGACCGGCATCGAGGGCGACCGGCTCCAGGCCTCCCTCCGGGAGGCGGTGGCCGAGCAGGTGCTGGTGGCCGGGGACGACGACCAGCTCGCGTTCCGGCACGCTCTCCTCCGCGAGGCGCTCTACGACGACCTGCTCCCGGGCGAGCGGGGCGAGCTCCACCTCGCCCTGGCCAATGTCCTCGAGGAGCGGCGCCCGGAAGAGCGCGATTTCGCGCGGGCGGCCACCATCGCGCGGCACTACGGCGCCGCGGGCGATCAGCCGGCGGCGCTGCGCGCAACCGTGTTCGCGGCGCAGGCCGCCAATCAGGCCTACGCGCACGCCGAGGCCGCGGCCATGGCCGAGCGCGCCCTCGACCTGTGGCCCCGGGTGCCCGACGCCCCCGTGGTGGTCGGACTCGATCACGTGGGGCTGCTGATGCTTGCCGCCGACGCCCATGACCTCGGCCATGACCGCGTCCGCGGTGAGCACCTGCTCGAGGAAGCGCTGCGTGAACTCGATCCCGACCATGATCCGCGCCGCTACTCGGCGCTGCTCATGCGCTTGGCGCGGGTGCACTGGGCCCTCAACCGCTACGCACAGGCGCTGGCCGGTGCCCAGCGGGCACTGGCGATGCTCCCCGCCGACGATTCCGGGCACGAACGTATCGCCCTGCTCGCGTGGCTGGCGCGCACCCGCGTGCTCCGCGGTCGATTCCGCGACGCGGTGAGCGAGGGCGAGGAGGCGCTCGCGGCGGCGGTCTCGGCGCACGACGCCCACGCCGAGGCCCAGATCCGCAACACGCTGGGCATGGCGCGGATCGCCCTCGGCGACGTCGATGCCGGCGAGGCGAGCCTGCGCCGGGCGGTGGAGATCTCGCGTGAGCTCGACGACATGGACGCGCTCGCCGACGCCTACTCGAACCTCGCTGACCTCCTCAACCTCGCGGGACGCTCGGCCGCCGCCCTGGCCACGGCCCGCGAGGGGCTCGCAGCGATACCGGCGCGGCAGGCTCGAAGTCACAATTGGCTCGTCCTCACCATCTCCGAGCTCACCTTCGAAACCGGGGACTGGAAGGCGGCCCGCAGCCACCTCGGGGCGCCACCTTCGCGTCTCGTCGGGCTTCACTTCATGTACCGGCATGTGCGCGAGGCGGAGCTCGCTCTCGGTGTCGGCGACGAGGAGGCGGCAGCGCGCTGTCTGGACGCGATCGAGCCCTTTGTCGCCGCCTCGTCCGAACCCCAGTGGCATGGCGCCTTCGGCGCGCTCAAGGGAGAGCTGTGCCGTCGCCGGGGTGACCTCACGGGCGCGCGGCTCGCGGTCGAGCAGGCGCTCGATCAGATGGAGCTGTGCACCGACGACGTCATGCGTATCGCCCGCGTGACCGCGGTGGGTCTGGCTGTGGAGGCTGACCGCGCGCTCGGGGCGCGGGACCGCCACGAGCGCGCTGATGCCCGCGACGCACTCTCGCGTGCGCGCATCCACATGCAGCGCCTGGAGGCGGCGGCTCAGGAAGGCGGCCCGGTCGAGGCGGCATGGCGCGCGGTGGGAGCGGCCCAGCTGCGGCGCGCCCGCGACCGCAACGACGCCGCGCTGTGGGACCGCGCGGCGCGCGCGTGGGACGAGCTGGGGCGACCGTACCCGGGCGCCATCCTGCGCTGGCGCCAGGCCGAGGCGCTCGTCGAGGCCGGCGATCGCGACGCCGCCACCGGAGCGGCGCGTGCGGCCATGGAGACCGCACAGGAGCTCGGAGCACGCTGGCTCGCCGCCGAGATCTCGAGCCTGTCCCATCGCGGGCGCCTGGACCTCTCAGACGCGGGCGCGCCCCGCGCCGACCCGTTGCCTGAGGACACGGACCCCTTCGGCCTCACCCCGCGCGAGCGTCAGGTGCTCGCGCTCGTCGCCCAGGGGGCGACGAACCGCCAGATCGGCGCCGAGCTCTTCATGGCCGAGAAGACGGCCAGCGTGCACGTATCACGGATCCTCGGCAAGCTCGGAGTGCAGACTCGAACCCAGGCCGCCGCCGTGGCGCTCCGCCAGCAGCTGGCGTGAGCACCTCGAAGCCGCCGTCGTCGTAGACGACCACGCCTCCGTGGGGCAGCCACGAGGCGACGCCGTGCGGGCCGCCGAGGAGGGCGGCCTTCGAGCGCATCTCCGCCTCGACCGCGGTGGGCGCGAGCGCGGTGACCTGGACGATGCCCGTGAACGCGGGTCGTCCCGTGGAGGGGTCGAGCAGGTGGTGAGCGGGCCGGCCGCCCGCGTCGATCCAGCTCCGCCGCCCGATCCCGCTCGTTGCCACCGCGCCGCCGGAGCGCCCGAAGCGGTGCAGCACCGAGCCGTCGAACGGGCTCTCGACGAGGACCGGTCGCACGACCCCGGCTAGACCACCGAGCCTAAGATCCCCGCCGCAGTCGACGGCAAAGCTCCGGTGGCCCGACAGCGCGCCGGCGAGCACGTCGGCGAACAGTCCCTTGGCGATCCCGCCGCCGTCGATGCGCAGGCCAGGCGGGCGGCTCAGGGTGCCCGCGCGGCGGTCGACGGCGATCGCTCGCCAACGAGCCCGCGGATGTGGGCCGGCCGGCGTGCGCGGGGGCGCGAGCGCCAGCGCGTTCGCGAGCGCCAGCGGCTCTGAGTCGAAATGGCTCGCGTAGCCGACCCGCTCGATCTCCGCTCCCAGGGTCCCATCGACGAGCCCGCCCGAGGCGGTGGCGGCCGAGCGCACCGCCTCCGCGAGGGTGGCCATCATCGGGCTGACCTCGACGGTGTCGCGGACATCGCCGTTCACCGCCGAGAGCTCGCTGTCGGGCTCGAAGCGCGTGAACTGCGCGTGCAGGCCAAGCAGGCGTGCCTCGACGAGCGCCGCCGCCTGATCGGCGCTCCCGAGCGAGCCAGGCCCGTCCACGATCACCGTGCACTCCGAGCCGAAGCACGAGAAGGTGCGCACGGCCTCGGTCATGAGGCCCGGGTCGAGACCGCGGCCGGCGAGGACGTGGAGGCTGAATTGGACGAGGACGCTGACGAGCTCGTGGATGCCGCGCTCGAGGAGGCGGTGGACGGGGTCGTGGCCGCGCTCGTGGTGGCCGGGGCGCTCGTGCTCGCCGTCGCGGGCTGGGCCGCGGCCACCACCTGCGCCGCCTGCGCCGCCGCCGCCGCCTTCGCCGCCGCCGTCTTCGCCGCCGCCGTCTTCGCCGCCGCGGCCTTCCGCGCCGCGGCCGCCTTGCTCGCCGCGACCGCCTTCGCCGCCGCGGCCTTCCGCACCGCGGCCGCCTTGCTCGCCGCAGCCGCCTTGCTCGCCGCGACGGCGGTCGAGTTCGTCGACGCCGCCGCCTTGCGGGTGGCGACGCTCGTCGTGGTTGCCACTGAGACACCGCGAGTCGCACTGGCGAGGAGACCGGGGTCGTGACCAGTGGCGAGCTGGGCATAGATGCCGATCCACAGGGCCACGAAGGCCGCGAGAATGACCAGGACGACACGCTTGCGGAGGGCGCGGACGCGGAGACGGCGTGCTCGCAGCCGATCGCGTACGAGCCGGCGGGCGTCGTGGTCGCCCATGGGCGCGGCGTGGGAGGTGAGGATCTCCGTTGCCATTACGGATACACCTGCGCTCCGCTGCGGGCGTCGAGGAGGCGGATCGCCGTCGACGGGCATGACTGCGCGGCCGCGAGCACGAGCTCCCCGGGACCGTCGCCGATCACCCGCGCGACGTCGTCGACCCCGAACAGTTCGGGGGCGAGCTCGACGCAGTCTCCGTGAGCCGAGCACGCGGCTTCATCAATCTGGATCAGGTATCTCATGAGGGGGCTCCATTGACGATCATTTGGCGGGCCTGGGGAAGGTCCCGCGGTCTTCCCACCAGCAGGACGGCTACCGGCCGTCCGCTGCTGGTGAAGGTGGCGGTGAAATCTCTGGTGGCCGGGTCACCGTCGATGCTGACGGCGTCGGCGAGCGACGCACGCCCGAGGTGCTGGATCCGGATGCCGTACTGGTCGGTCCAGAAGCTGGCGAGGCTCGGCTCGCCCGTGGCTTGCCCGAGCATCGCGCTCGCTACCCGCGCCCCCTGACGCCCGGCGGCCTCCCAATGCGATCCGGGGACGCGGGTGCCCGCGAGCGGGTCGACGGTGGCGGCGGCGTCGCCCGCGGCGTAGACACCGTCGACCCCGGTGCGACCGCCTGCGTCGACTGGCACTCCCGGCCCGGCATCGAGTCCGCTTCCGGCCAGCCAGCTCGTGTCGGGGGCGACCCCGGCCGCGACGAGCACGTGGTCGGTGCCCACGGCCTCGCCGGTCGAGAGCTCCAAGGCGACGGCGCGCCCGCCCGCGGCCTGCACCCCTCGCACCGTGGTGCCGGTGATGACCTCGACGCCCTCGGAGCGGTGCAGGTGAGCGAACCAGCCGCCGACCTGCTCGCCGAGGATGCGCAGAAGCGGAGCGGGGCCGGCCTCGATCATCGTCACCGGAGCCCCGAGGGCGCGGGCGGAGGCGGCGACCTCCTGGCCCACGAAGCCGGCGCCGACGATGGTCAGGCGACGCCGCTCCGCGATCACGGCGCGCAGCCGCTCGGCGTCCTCGACCGTCCGCAGGGTCGAGACGTTCTCGAACCCGTCGAGGACGGGAAGCCTCCGTGTGACGGCGCCGGTGGCGATCAGGAGCTGGTCGAAGCGGAGGGTGCCGCCGTCGGAGAGCCCGACGCGTCGCTCGGCGAGCGAGAGCGAGGTGGCGGCGGTGCCGACGAGAAGCTCGATCGATCGCTCCTCATACCATCCGGGCACGCGGTAGTGGAGCGAGTCGCGCGGATAATCGCCGACGAGCATCTCCTTGGAGAGCGGGGGCCGGTCGTAGGGACGATGGGGCTCGGCGCACACGATGCGAAGCGCGCCCTCGTAGCCGCGGCGGCGGAGCGCCTCGGCGCAGCGCTGCCCGGCGAGTCCACCGCCGGCGATGACGATTCCGTCGCTCATCCGCGGACCGGGGAGATCGCGGGGCGCGGGGAGCGGCGGCCGAAGCGCATGACCAGGAGGACGAGCACGGGAAGCGACGTGACGGCCACCAACGCGAGGAACCATGCTGTGCCCGCATCGGTGCCTTCACCGAGCGTGTGCACGAGGCCGCCGAGCCAGGCGAGAAGGGTGAAGCGGTGGATGAGCTTCCAGCGGGCGATGCCGATGCGGTTGCGGACATAGAACGACAGGCCCAGGAAGATCAGCCCCCAGCCCGCGATGATCCCCAGCGTGGTGAAGATCCGGCTGTAGGACATCGCGAACGGGAGGGCGATGTCGGCCAGGCTGGGATGCAGGTAGCCGTCGCCGAGGAGGGCGAGTCCGTGCACGGCGATGGCGAGCATGGTGCACAGCGCCAGGACCTCGTGGATGACGCGACGATCGGCGTTCGAGCCTCGGACGAGCTTGCCGCCCATCATCAGGCCGTAGCCCACCGATGCGCTCGAGAAGACCAGGACGGTCGTGCCGGCAGCCCGGCTGGTGATCCAGAAGAGGTGGGTGCTCGGGTCTATGGCCATGCCCGAAAAGGATCGGACAGGCCGATAAGAGCAACGTCGGGAGAAGCTAAGGAGCTTGTCTTAGACGCTCAGCGACCTGGAAGGTGGTAGATCACCAGGGTGCCCGTGCTCGCGTGATCGTTGCCGTTACCTACCGGGAGCACGATCCGGCCGCCGAGGATGATCGGGGAATTCCAGTGTCCCGACCCCGTCGCCAGCGACCGGAGGAGCTGGCCCGTGGTCGGCCGGTAGACCTTGAGCGTGCCGCCGTTCGGGTCATAGACGTAGAGCAGGCCGCCGGCGACGATCGGGCTCGTGCCCGGCGTCGAGGCGTCCCAGGCTTTGCTCAGGCGGGGCCGGGCGCCCCCGGTCGCGGTGTAGGCGGCGGTGTCGGTGCCGTCGGTCACGAATACCCACGTTCGCCCGGCCGAGCTCCATACCGCGGGCGCCGTGAACATCTCCGAGCCGCCCGGGGTCGGGAGCTGCTGGAGCTCGCCGCCCAGAAGCGAGGAGGCGCCGCCCGTCGTGCCGTTGAGCCGCTTCAGGTCGAGCAGCGCCAGGACCCCTCCCTTGCCTCCTTGGACCGCCAGGCTCCGGCCGCCCACCGTCCCGAGCAGCGCCGGTGAGGTGCTGCCGAGATCGCTGTCAGTGGCCTGGAGATGGGCCTCGTCGTGCGGCGTGTAGCTGTGGAGGAGGGCGAGGGAGGGGCTGAGCCCGAGCACGCTGTCGCCCCAGTTCGTCGCTCCGTTGAAGTCGCCGTTGCCGGTGGTGGCGAGGATCCGCCCGCTCCCCGGCTCGACGACGGCGCCGGCCCGCCCCCAGATGGCGTTGTCGCCGGTGATCGTCGCCGATGGGCACGTGCTGGCCCGGATGAGCTGATGGCGCTCGGAACACAGCGAGTTCCACAGGTGGCTGATACGGCCGCTCGCGCGGTCGATGAGGACGACGTGGCCGTCGTAGGGCGGGGCGTCGCCGTAGTACCCCCCGGTGACGACGATGACGTTCTTCCCGCTCAGGTTCAGCGCGGAGGCGATCTTCTCGTGGCGGGGATCGAAGGTCACCGTTACGGGCCAGTGGGCGGAGCGGATCTGACGACCGGTGAGGAGCGAGAGCTTGTGGATGACGCCGTCGGGGCTGGCGGCGTACACGTAGCGGCGGTTGGGGTCGGCGATCGGCGTCGCGGTGGTGATCTGCGCCGAGCCCTGGTAGGAGCCGAGGTCGGCCGGGATGTAGCGCCACAGCGTCGCCCCGGTGGCGGCGTCGAGAGCGACCGTGCGCCCGTAGGTGGTGGTGACCACGATCACATCACGGCTGCGGCCGCCCACGCGCACGTTCTGGAGCTCGATCGGCGAGGAGTCGACGGTCCCGGGAAGATGGACCACTCGCGCCCGCAGGCTGGCGAGGTTCTGAGCGATGATCCCGGTGTCGGCGGGGCCGGCGTCGGTGCGCTGGGGGTTGTAGCCGAACTCCGTCCAGTCCCCGGCGGCCGCGGCGGTGACCGCCGCGCCGGCGTCCACCGGGGCGGGAGCAGCGGCGGTCTCGGTCTTGCCCCCAACGGTGCCGCAGCCGGCGAGGGCAATCGCGCTTGCCCACGCGATCGCGGCGCGCCGTCGACCCGGCACCCTCACTGCGGCGGAGTCAGGAGGGTGTCCAGCGTCTGGCCGAGGGACTGCAGCGCTCCAGTGCCGATCGCGCCGAGGGAACCGGGCAGCTTGCTCGTCACCGAGACCCCGACCGCGACCACCTGGTTGACGAGGGCGGGAACCGGTGGGGTGGCCGGAGGTGGAGATGGAGGGCTCACCGGGGGTGCGGGCGCCGGCGTGCTCGGGGGCGCCGAAACCGGGGGCGCGACGCCGTGCCCGCCGCCCGTGCCCAGTCCGCGGCCGCCACCACTACCGCCACCGGCGTGCGACCCACTCCCCGGCGACCCGCCGGTAGGGGTGGAGGCGGGCGTGCGGGCCGCCACCCGGGTCGGAGCGCCCGCCGCGACAGGGCCCGGGCTCGCCGGGACCACCGGCAATTGCGTGGCGCTCCGCGAAGGAGACGGCCCTCCCGGCGGATTGGCTCCCACCGGCACCGCGGGTCCGGATACGAGCTGTCCGAGCGCGCCGAAACCGCCGAAGCCACCGCTCAGCGCCAGCACGGCGAGTGCCGCGATGATCGTCACCGGGGCGAGCAACGCCACGCCCCATGCTCCATACAGCTGCCGCGTCCAAACCCGCGCGAGGGTCATGCGTAGATGTTAACCCCTACGGCGCTCCGGTTTTTCGCGCACCGGCGGCGGTACGCTCGCGCGTGCATGCATCGCCTGTCCATCGCCCGCTCACTCCGCGTCACCCTCGTCGCCCTCACCCTGGGTTTGGGAGTGCTCGCCGCCATCGGAGTAGCGAGCCTCTATCAAGCGCGGCAGAGCTACGAGAACACGCTGGCGAGCTCGTCTGCTCTCGCGACCGCCGCCGCCAACCTGCTCGCGAGCGGAGCGGTCGAGGAAGAGGCGCTGCGGGCCCCCCCGGGCGCCGAGGGCCACACCGCCCGCCGGGTCGCGGCCGCCGACTACGCGAGCGTCGGAGCCACGACCGCGCGACTGGCGGCTTCGGACCCGATCAGTGAGCGCCTCGTCGACGCTCAGATCTCGGCCGAGAACCAGGCGCGGGCGTTGGCGGCCCGCGGGAGTCTCGCGACCGCCGCGGCCACCAACGGCCCCCTCGCCAGCGCGCGCCTGCTCGCGTCACAGCTGCAGGCTCGCCAGCAGGAACGGCAGCAGGGCGCGCGGGCCACCGCCCGGTCGGCCTCCCGCCGTGATGTGCTCCTCGTGGCCGTCGCCGCGGTGCTCGCGTTGGCCGGCGCCATCGCCGTGATCACCCTCCTCGTCAGCTCGATGCGCGGGCCCCTGGACGCCCTCGTCACCGCCACCCGGCGGCTCGCCGCCGGCGATCTCGGCGAGCCCGTGGTTCCGTCCGGGCCCCGGGAGCTCCGGGACCTCGGAGCCGCCTTCAACGCCATGAGCGCAGACCTGGCCACCGCCCAACAGCGGCTCGAGGACGAGCGCCAGCGCCTGGCGGCGACGATCGAGAGCCTCGGCGACGCGCTCATCGTCACCGAATCCGACGCGCGGACCATCGCCGTCGTCAACCCCCGCGTGCATGAGCTCCTGCCCGGGCTCATCCCCGGGGGCCGGGTCGACGCCGAGCCGAGCCCCCTGCCCCCGTTACCCACCGCGCTGGCGGGAGAGACGACCGTGGAGCATGGTGGGCGCACGCTCGCGGTCACCGCCGCCACCCTCGGGGAGGAGAGCCACGCCGTGGTGTGGACGGTCCGCGACATGAGCGAGCGCGCCCGCCTCGAGCGGGCCAAGAGCGAGTTCGTCGCCACCGCCTCGCATGAGCTGCGCAGCCCGCTGACCTCGATCAAGGGCTTCGTCGAGCTCCTCGAGCGCTCCCCGGATCTCACGGGGCGCCAGCGCGAGTTCGTCGACATCATCATGCGCTCGACCGACCGCCTCGTCGACCTCGTCAACGATCTCCTCGACGTGGCGAGGATCGAGGCCGACCGCGTCGAGCTCAACCGCCGGGCGATCGACGTCGGCGAGGCCGTGCACGAGGTCGCCGAACTCATGGGACCCCGGGTCGCCGACAAGCATCAGCGACTGGACCTGCACGTCGCTCCCATGCTCCCGGCCGCGCTCGCCGATGCCAGCCGTGTGCGCCAGATCGTGGCCAACCTGCTCACCAACGCCCACCTCTACAGCGGCGACGGGGGAACGATCGACGTCAGCGTCCGCGCCAATCACACGTGGGTGGAGATCGTCGTCGCCGACAACGGGCCGGGGATGAGCCGGGACGAGGTCGGTCGTGTCTTCGAGCGCTTCTATCGCGGTGGCGACGACGGCACCCGCACCCCGGGCACCGGCCTCGGGCTCTCGATCGTCAAGTCACTGGTGGACCTCCAGGGCGGCGAGATCGAGCTCGAGAGCGAGCCCGGGCGGGGAACCACCTTCCGCATACGCCTTCCCTGCGCCGAGGGGGTCTCCGACGTGGCGCGCTCGATCTCCGCGATGCGCGGCCGTCGCGTGCTCGTGGTCGACGACGAGCGCGACATCGCCGACCTCATCGCGGGCCAACTCGATGCCCTCGATGTCCGCACGGAGATCGTCACGAGCGGTGAGGCGGCGCTCGCCCGCCTGCGCGAGGAGCACTTCGACGCGGTGACGCTCGACATCCTCATGCCGGGATTGGACGGCTTCGGCGTGCTGCGCGCGATCCGCGCCGACGCGCGCCTGCGCCACATCCCGATCGTCTTCGTCTCGGTGTTCTCCGGCCGTCGCGAGCTTGCGGGCGAATTCGTGGTGGGCAAGCCCATCGACGCCGACGAGCTGCGCGAGGTGCTCGGCGCCGCCGTCCTCGCGGGCCGCTCCCGCGTGCTCGTCGTCGGTCGCGAGGAAATGCGGGGAGCGCTCGAGCCGGCGATGCGCGAGCTGGGCATCGAGCACTATTGGGAGACGAGCGGCCCGGCGGCGGCCCGCGTGTGCAGCGAGCGCCGCTTCGAGGTGGCGCTCGTGGACGCGGGGATCCGCAGCCCGCAGGCGGTGCTCCAGGCCCTCGATCTGCGCGGTCGCCGGGTGCGCCAGGCGGTAATCCTCTTCTCCGATGGCTCGGGCCCTACCCCGAACGGGATCGAGCAGCTCGGGATCGAGGTGGTCCCCGTGGGGGAGGCGGCCAATGCCTTGCTCGCCGCGCTCCGCGGCGGGGGCTAGTGCCGCGCACTAGTCTTCGGTGCTCATGGCGGTGGAGACGGAGACGGAACTGCGGGAGGAGATCGGGCACCTGCGCGCGGAGCTCGCGCGCCACGAGCACGAGTCCGCGGACAAGGAGCGCCAACTCGAGCGCTACGCGGCCGACCTGCGCGAGACCTTCAAGGAGGAGCGCGCCCGCTCGCAGCAGCTGCACAGCTCATACATGGCGACGGTGCGCGCGCTCTCCAATGCCGTCGAGGCGCGCGACGCCTACACGGGCAAGCACGCCGAGCGCGTGACCGCCTACGGAATCGAGATCTGCCACGCCGTCGGCCTCGAGCTCACCGACGCACACGCGCTCGAGTTCGGCTTCCTCCTGCACGACATCGGCAAGGTCGCGATCCCCGACGCCATCCTCTACAAGCCGGGGAAGCTCACCGATAAGGAGCGCGCGCTGATGAGGCAGCATCCGGTCATCGGGGCGGAGATCGTTCGCGACATCGACTTCCTCGGCGAGGCCACCAAGGTCGTGCGCTTTCACCACGAGCGCTGGGACGGGAGCGGCTACCCCGACGGCCTGGCCGGCGGGGAGATCCCGCTCGCGGCGCGCGTGTTCGCGGTCGCCGACGTGCTCGACGCTCTCACCACCGACCGCCCGTACCGTCCCGCCTCCCCCCTCGCGGTTGCGCGCGAGATGATCGTGGAGGCCTCGGGGAGCCACTTCGATCCCGACGTGGTGACGGCATTCATCGAGATCCCCGACGAGGCGTTCGAATCCATCGCGCAGCAGATCGCATGACCCGGGGCGTCCTCGTCGTCGACGACGATCCGTTCATCCGCAAGCTCATCGCCACCACCCTCGAGGACGTCTCGCGCTTTCACATCCACGAGGCCTCGGATGGACTCGAGGCGGTCACGGTGGCGCGGCGCGAGCTACCCGTCCTCGTCTTCCTCGACGTCGACATGCCCCATCAGAACGGGATCGAGACGTGCCGACAGCTCCGCTCCGATGACGCCACGAGCGGCGCGACCATCGTCATGCTCACGGCCGCCCACGGCGAGGGCGTCGAGCGCGAGGCCGAGGAGGCGGGCGCTGACCTGTTCCTGACCAAGCCCTTCAGCCCCCTCGATCTCCTGCGCCTGGTCGACCGCCTCGGCGGGCAGAGCACGGAGTGAGCAGCTCCTGCGCGCGGCCTTGCGCCGCGCTCTAACTGATCCGCAGGAGAATCAGCGTGTTGACCACGAAGACGACGGCGAAGCCGATCGTCCAGCGGTTGAGGTTTCGCTCCACGAGCGAACCGCCGCCGAAGGGTCCGGCGCCCGTGCCGACGCCAAAGGCACCTGAGAGCCCCGAGTCCTTGCCCGAGTGCATGAGGACGAGGAAGATGAGGATGATCGAGACGAAGACCTGGACGAACTGCAGGACGGTAACCATGGCCGGATGGTAGCCCGTCAGCGTTTCTGGGCGCGATCGAGAGCCCGGAGAATGGTGATGGCCTCGGCGCGCAGGGCGCTGTCGACGGCATTGAAGTCCTCGTCGGAGAGCTTGCCGGTGCGGTGATCGAGCTCGGCGTCGCGGATCTCGCGGTATTTCGCCTCGCGCGCGGCTTCGAGCTCGGGGACCTCGGAGCTCGAGCCGACGTTCTCGGCCACGGCCTCGCCGGAGGGAGCGTGGCGGAAGGGCGCGGAGACGATCACGATCACCGCCGCCGCGGCCACCATCACGAGCAAAAAGGTCATCGCGGCCCAGAACCGTCCTGGGTCAAGCCAGCTCGCGCGCGAGCCGGGCGGCATAGGCGGCGGAGCGCACGCGCCGCCGGGCCAGAACCGGGATCGGCCACAGGGCGATCAGGCCGCCGAACGCGACGATGATCCCACCGAGCCACAGCCAGGTGACGAGAGGCGAGACGATGAGCAGGAACTGGACGGGCCAGGGGTGGTTGACGAAGCGCTGCGTGAGCTCGGTGACGAGCCGGTCGCGGAGCACGAACAGGGTGTTGAGCTCACCCTGCTGCTGGGCCGCCGGGAGCGTCGAGACGGAGGCCATCGCCGCCGCGAACTTCTGGTCGCCCTTGGTGATGTCGCCCTGCAGGGGCGTGGCGTTGCCGACGTTGACGACCGTCCAGATGTCGTGCGTGAAGCCGGCGTCGAGTCCGATCCGGCTCTCCACCGATCCCGAGTTGAAGAAGCGCCCGACAACTCCGAGGGATGGGTCCTGCGACGGGTACAGCCCGTAGCTCGTGTGCAGGGTGGTCACGTGGTGCCCGTTCTTGGCGACGTCGAGGACGGCACCGAAGGAGATCTTCTCGGGCGAGGGCGTGGCGGTCGGTCGGACGTAGCGGATGGTGTAGCCGTCGATGTTCGCGCTCTGTCCCGGCTTCATCGTCGCGTAGCGCGAATGCTGGAAGGACTGCGAAGCGGCGACACCGATGAGGAGCACCGCCAGCCCAGCGTGGACGGTATAGCCGCCGTAACGACGCCGATTGCGGCGGACCAGGGAAACCAGGGCGACCGGCGCCGCCTCGTGGGTCATGGCCCGGCGCGCCTGGACCCCGCGCACGAACTCCTGCCCCACCGAGGCCAGCGCGAAGGCGCCGAAGCAGAACATGAGGAGCGCGAAGATGTGCGAGCCCACGCCGTTCGCCACCGTGAGCAGGAGCACGAGCGTGAGCACCGCGACGGCGGCCGGGAAGGCGAAGCTCCGGCGCAGGTTGGCCACCGTGACCCGACGCCAGGCGATGATCGGGCCGATCCCCGAGAGGAGGACGAGGATGAGCGCGAGGGGGACCACGAAGGGCCTGAAGGCGGGCGGCCCGATCGACTGCTGAGTTCCGGTCACCGCCTCGGAGATGAGCGGGAAGAAGGTGAGCCAGAAGATCACCGCGGTGAGCGCTACGAGGACGAGGTTCTGGAACAGGAACACGGCCTCGCGTGAGAGCAGGGACTCGAGCCGGGACTCGGTGCGCAGTTCGGCGCGGCGATGGACGACGAGACTCACCGAGGCGATCACCATCACCGCGATGAGGGCGACGAAGGCGATGTTCAGGGTGGGGTCAGAGACGAAGGCGTGGATCGACTGGAGGATCCCCGAGCGGACCAGGAAGGTGCCGACGATGGCCATCGTCCCGGTGGCGAGGATGAGCGAGACGTTCCACACCTTGAGCATGCCTCGCTTCTCCTGGATCATGATCGAGTGCAGGAAGGCGGTGGAGAGGAGCCACGGCATGAGCGCCGCGTTCTCCACCGGATCCCACGCCCAGTACCCACCCCAGCCGAGCTCGGTGTAGGACCAGCGCGCGCCGAGGAGGACGCCGACGCCCAGGCACAGCCAGGCGGCGAGCGCGAAGCGGCGGGTGACCTGGATCCATTCGGCGTTCAGGCGCCCGGTGACGAGCGCGGCGACCGCGAAGGCAAACGGGATGGTGAGCATCGTGTAGCCCGTGTAGACCATGGGAGGGTGGATGACCATGGTCGTGTGACGCAGGAGGGGATCGAGCCCCGCGCCCTCGACGGGCGGGTTCGCCGCCGTCGCGAACGGATTCGCGAAGAGCATGGTCAGGGCCAGGAAGAACGAGCAGAAGCCGAAGAGGACGGCGCTCGCGTAGGGCGCGATGTCGCGCACCCGATAGCGGGTCAGGAAGAGCGCGAGGCTCGACCACACCGACAGCAGCCACACCCAGAGCAAGAGCGAGCCCTGCTGGGTCGACCACACGGCGGCAGCCTTGTAGAGCGTCGGCGTCGTCGTGCTCGAGGCGCTCGAGACGATCGTGTAGGAGAAGTCCGAACGCAGGAAGGCGACCTCGATGATTGCGAACGCGAAGGTCGTGAGCCCGGCGATCGCGTACATCGAACGCCGGCCCGAATCCACCCAGGCACGCTGTCCCGTGCGCGCCCCATAGAGCGAGGCGCCGAGCCCGTACACGGCTACCACGAGCCCGAGGATCAGCAGCGCGCGACCGACGGAAGCCATCTCTAGTCCTTATCGGGCGAGGACAACATCACGTCGCCGGCACCGCGTTCGCGTCCTGGAACTTGGACGGGCACTTGGTCGTCAGCGACCCGGGCTGGCCGACGAACCCGGCGCCCTCGTCCTGGACGGTGACGAGGACGCCGCGGCCGACCGCGAAGGGATCGGGCACGAGCCCCGAGTAACGGACCGGAACCGTCTCCTGGAGCTTGGGGTCGCGGACTTTGAAGAGCAGCGTGCCGCCATCGTGCTGCGCGCTGACCACCGTCCCGCCGAGGATGTAGGTCCGCCCCGGCTGCGCCTGCTTGAGCAGCTGGCTGGCGGTCACGACATCCAAGCTGGCGTTGAAAGTCGTGTACACGAGCGCCGATGCGAGCAGGAGCGCGGCAGTGAGGGCCACCGTCAGGCGTATTCTGCGCTTGCGGCTCGGGTCCATTCGGAAGGGGATTCTTCCACATGGGGACCTTTTAGAGACCCGGTGAAGGGGGGCGCTCGCGGCCGCGAGTGAACGATCGGCCAGCTCCGGCCCGTCCGTGCCGGTCGATACCGTCCACTGTCGATTGGTTTCCTGTTAGCGAACAGGTTTTTTCCACCCAAGCGCGAAACCATCGAAGGGCAAGAACGTTCATCGTTATGACAGTGCAAGTACGACTCAACAGAGGGCAAATCCGCACTCCCCGCGCTCGGCGCGCCGGCGGAGAAGACCATTCGCGCAAGGGCACCGCTCCGAGCATGGTTCGCCAACGTCACGGCGGACCGTCGCAGGATCGGGCGCTCTACACCTGCGGCTGCGGCTACGTGTTCGAGGCACCGGTTTCCACATCGGTCGGGTGCCCGCACTGCGGCGGCACACAGGCCTGGTAGCGGCGACGGCTCGCGCGACGCGGCGGCTCGGGCGCGTTCAGCGCCCTGGGTAGTCCGCGGCTTCAGGCAGACGCGGCGGAGCCGCTCCCCACCATGTAGTCCTCGCGGAAGCGATCGGCAGTGTGCTCCGCAGTTTCGTCGGCCCACCGCGTCGTCGAGAGCAGCCCGAGGACGAGAACGACGACGCCCAGTCCGGTGATGATCCACCAACCCGGGTGTGTCGCCTGGGCGAAGTTCGAACCCAGCGCTGTGGCGGCGCCCCCACCGGCGGCGGCGCCGACGATGGCCACGCCGAGGGTCGATCCCACCTGCCGGCTCGTCGAGGCCACCGCCGAGGCGACCCCGGCCTGAGCCGCCGGCATCCCCGAGACCGCGGTATTGGTAATCGGCGGATTCACGAGGCCGAACCCGAAACCGAAGATGAAATAGGTCAGGAGCAGGTAGCCGATCGACGTCGCGGCCGTGAGATGGGTGAGCATGAGGCTCGAGACGGTGAGCGCGCACCCCGCCGTGACCAGCGAAAGCCTCGCCCCGCGCTGGGCGACCAGGCGTCCGGACACCGGCCCGAAGACGATCGTCATCGCCGCCAGCGGGAGCGTGTAGAGGCCGGCATGGAAGGGCGAGAGCCCGCGCACATTCTGGAGATAGAGGGTGTTGAGGAAGAGGAACCCGCCCAGGGCGGCGAAGGAGCAGATGGCGATCACGCTCGCCCCGGCGAACGGGGCGCTGCGGAAGAAGCGCACGTCGATCAGCGGCTCCGGACGCCGCAGCTCGTAGGCGACGAGCGCGGTGAGGCTGACCAGCGCGAGGGCGAAGAGCCCGAGGATCTCCGCCGAGGTCCAGCCGTGGCTCGGCCCCTCGATGATCGCGTAGGTCACCGACGCGAGCATGGCGATGACCAGCACCTGCCCGACCGGATCGATGCGTCGCGCGCGTGGCGCCCGCGACTCGGGGACGAACAGGGCCGTGAGGACGATGGCGGCGATGCCGACGGGGACGTTGACGAGGAAGATCGCCCGCCATCCCATGGAGTCGACGAGCGCGCCCCCCACCACCGGTCCGAGTGCGAAGCTGAGTCCCACCACTCCCCCCCACAACCCGATCGCCTGCGCCCGCTCGCGCGGGTCCTCGAAGACGTTGCGGATGATCGACATAGCGACGGGATTGAGCATCGATCCGCCCACCGCCTGGACCATCCGGAAGACGATCAGGAGCCCCAGGTTCGGGGCCACCGCGCACAGCAGCGAGCCCAGCGAGAACAGCGCCAAGCCGATCTGGAACACCCGCCGGCGCCCGATCCGGTCCGCTGTCGACCCGGAGAGCATGAGCAGGCTCGCCAGCACCAGCGTGTAGGCGTCGATCGTCCACTGCAGCCCGTCCAGGGAGGCGTGCAATGACCGGTGGATGGCGGGGAGGGCGACGTTGACGATGGTGGCGTCGAGGCCCACGATAAGGAGGCTCATGCAGCAGATGCCCAATATGAGCAGCCTTCTGGCTCTGGTCGGCGCTGCGTCCATGTGGGTCGATGCTAGTGGGGCCGGCCGGGCGTTCGGGGCGCCCACGCGGGACGCGCGGAACCCGCCCCCGGAGTGCCGCTACGCCCAGCCGGCGTCGAGCGCCGACAAGGCCTCGCCCGAATCGGCCCCGAAGACCGCCGCGACGGCGCCTACCAATCGCCGCTGAGGTTCGGGCTGGGCTCCGATGCCCATGACGCCGATGCGCCACACGCGGCCGGCGAGCGGGCCGAGACCGCCGGAGACTTCGATGCCGTGGTCGAGTAGCAGCCGGCGGCGAGCGGCGGCTTCGTCGATTCCCTCGGGGACGGTGACGGCGAGGAGGGAGGAGAGCGCTTCGTCTGCGGGTGCGAGGCGCGTCAGGCCGAGGGGCTCGAGGGCGGCGCGGAGGGCCTCGTGCGCGCGGTGGTGACGCTCCCAGCGGTCGGGCAGGCCCTCCTCGAGGACGATGCCCAGGGACTCGTGGAGCCCGTAGACCATGTTGATCGGGGCCGTGTGGTGGTAGGCACGGGGTGGCGCGCCGGCGGTGTCCTCTCGCCAGTAGGCGAGGATGGCCTGGAGATCGAAGTACCACGATGGCGACGTCGCGACAAGCCGGTCGCGGGCGCGCGGGCCGATCGTGAAGGGAGCGAGTCCGGGCGGGCAGTTGAGGCACTTCTGGGTGCCGCTGAAGGCGACGTCGACGCCGGCGGCGTCGAGCTCGAGCCGATGGCCGCCGAGGGACGTCACACAATCCACGAGGAGCAGGGCATCATGCTCCCGGCACACGTCGGAGAGCCCGTCGAGTGATTGGCACACCCCCGTCGAGGTCTCGCCGTGGACGATGAAGAGGGCGGTGGTGCCCCCGTCCACCGCCGCGGCCAGGCGCTCGGTCTCGATCGCCCTCCCCCACTCCGCCTCGACGCGCACCACCTCGGCGCCGCGTCGTGTCAGGGCATCGCCCATCCGCTCTCCGAAGAGACCGTTGACCGCGCAGACCACGCGGTCTCCGGGGGAGATGAAGTTGTCGACCATGGCCTGCATGCCCGCGCTGCCGGTGCCCGAGACGGCGAAGGTGGCGGGATTCTCGGTCACCATGACCTGGCGCAGCCGGCGCATCATGTCCTCCATGAGGGCGCCGAAGGCGGGGTCGAGGTGGCCTATGGTCGGACGTGCCAGGGCCGCGAGCACGCGTTCGGGCACGGGGCTCGGACCGGAGCCGAGGAGCAGGCGCTCGGGGAGGGCGAGATCCTCGCTCACCTGTGCTTCCTGGTGGGTGGCCATGACTGGCAAGCTACCCGATCCTCTGACCGCGGGCACGCGCTCGGCACCGAGCCACGTCACACCGACACATCGGTAACTGCGAGGATGCGGTCATGGAGCGCGAGGTGAAGCAGCGGGTCGCCTCGAACGAGGACCAGTTTCGCGAGGTCAATGAGGCGATCTCGCGGGGACAATGGCCCGGCGAGGGCGGAGAGGAGGTCGGATTTCGCTGCGAGTGCGCGGCGCTCGGCTGCAATCGGGTGATTGAGCTTTCCCCCAACGAGTACGAGCGTGTCCGCGCGCATCCGCGGCGCTTCGTCGTCCTCCCCGGTCACCAGCGGGAGAAGTTCGAGAAGGTGGTGGAGACGAAACCTACTTACCTGGTCGTCGAGAAGGTCGGTGAAACGGGTGAGCGCGCGGAGGAGACGGACCCGCGGAGCTGACCGTCAACGGCGGGGGGAGCGCCTGCGAGCCGGAAGCGCATGCGCAGCTCCGTCCCTCCACCCGAGCGCTGGACGATCGTGAGCTCCTCGCACGCATGGGCGATCAGAGACAACCCGAGTCCCAGACCTGACTTGCCGCCGCCCTGGTGCAGGCCGGCGCCGTCGTCGGCGACGAGGAGCCAAAACTCGTGCCCGGCCATCGCGGCGATGACATGGATCTCCCCGGGGCGGTCGCCGTAGGCGTGGAGGATGACGTTGGTCAGGGCCTCCGAGGCGGCGAGGCGGATGCGGTCGACTTCATCCCGGGTGGCACCGCTGCCGGCGGCGATGTCGGTAACGGCCCGGCGGGCGCGGGCGAGCGATGAGGGGACCGCCGCGTAGGTCTCGCACAGGCTCTCGAGGACATCCCCCATGTTCGTCCAATACCCCCTAGCCCGCGCCCTAATCCAAACAGGTCAGGTCGAGATGCGTGGAATCCGCGTGTAGGGTGACGCCCATGTTCAAGAAGGTCCTCGTCGCCAACCGGGGCGAGATCGCCGTGCGCGCGTTTCGCGCCGCCTACGAGCTCGGGATCGCCAGCGCCGCGCTTTACACGCCCGATGACCGAGGCTCCGTGCACCGGGTCAAGGCCGACGAGGCCTACGAGGTGGGCGAGGCCGGCCATCCCGTGCGCGCCTATCTCGACGTTGAGCTGGTGGTCGGGTTGGCGCAGCGGATCGGAGCCGACGCCATCTACCCCGGCTACGGCTTCATGTCCGAGAACCCCGAGCTCGCCCGCGCGTGCGCCCGGGCCGGCATCACCTTCGTCGGGCCCCCGGCCCAAGTGCTGGCGGCGGCCGGCAACAAGGTCCGCGCCCGTGAGGCGGCCCGGCGCGCGGGCGTACCGGTCCTCCGCGCCTCGGAGATCCTCGCCGACCCGGCCGATGCCGCGGCGGCGGCCGAGGGCATGAGCTTCCCCCTGTTCGTCAAGGCGGCTGAGGGCGGTGGTGGCCGAGGCATGCGCCTGGTCGCCAACGCGCCGGATCTCGAGGAGGCCGCGCGCTCGGCCATGCGCGAGGCCGAGGGCGCGTTCGGCGATCCCTCCGTGTACCTGGAGGAGGCGCTCGTGCGCCCCCGCCATATCGAGGTGCAGATCCTCGCCGATGCCGAGGGGAACGTGGTCCACCTGTTCGAGCGCGACTGCTCGGTGCAGCGCCGCCATCAGAAGGTGATCGAGCTCGCGCCCGCTCCCAACCTCGACCCCGACCTCCGCGACCGCCTGTGCGCGGACGCCGTGCGCTTCGCGCGCGAGGTGAGCTACGTCAACGCCGGGACGGTGGAGTTCCTCGTCGATCCCGAGCGCGGCGAGCACGTGTTCATCGAGATGAACCCCCGCATCCAGGTCGAGCACACGGTGACCGAGGAGACGACCGATGTCGACCTCGTGCGCTCGCAGCTCCTGATCGCCGGGGGGGCGACGCTCCCCGATCTCGGGCTGCGCCAGGAGGGGCTGCATCAGCGCGGCGTGGCCCTGCAGTGCCGTATCACCACCGAGGATCCCTCAGCGGACTTCCGGCCCGACACGGGGCGCATCTCGGCGTACCGCGCGCCGGGTGGGGCGGGCATCCGCCTCGACGAGGGCAACGCCTACGTGGGCGCGGAGATCTCCCCGTACTTCGACTCGCTGCTCCTGAAGGTGACCGCCCGCGGCGAGGACCTGCGCACGGCCATCGCCCGCGCGCGCCGTGCCGTCGACGAGGTGCGCGTGCGCGGGGTGAGCACCAACCAGGCGTTCCTGCGCGCCGTGCTCGACGATCCCGACTTCCGCGCGGGCAAGACCTACACCACCTTCGTCGACGAGCATCCGGGCTTGACGGCGGTGAGCACACGTGGGGACCGCGCCTCGAGGCTCCTGCGCCGGCTCGCCGAGGTGACGGTGAACAGCCCCAACGGTCCCGCCCCCCAGGTCGCCGATCCCGCCTCGAAGCTCCCCACCCTTCCCGAGGGCGATCCGCCCCCCGGGTCTCGCCAGCGCCTGGAGGAGCTCGGCCCCGCCGGCTTCGCCCGCTGGATGCGCGAGGAGACTGCCCTGCAGGTCACCGACACGACGCTGCGCGACGCGCACCAGTCGCTCCTCGCCACCCGCATGCGCACCTACGACATGGCCGTCGTGTCGCCCTACATGGCCTACTTGCTCCCCGAGATGTTCTCGCTCGAGGTGTGGGGCGGGGCCACTTACGACGTCGCCCTGCGCTTCCTCTCCGAGGACCCGTGGGAGCGCCTCGCCCTGCTCCGCGAGCGCTTGCCCAACCTGTGCCTGCAGATGCTCCTGCGCGGGCGCAACCTCCTCGGCTACGAGCCGTACTCCGAGGCCGCAGTGCGCGCGTTCGTGGCCGAGGCGACGGCCACGGGGATCGACATCTTCCGGATCTTCGATGCCCTCAATAACGTCGAGCCCATGCGCGCCGCCATCGACGCGACGATCGAGTCAGGCGCCGTGGCCGAGGCGGCCGTGTGCTACACGGGTGATCTCTCCGACCCGGCCGAGCGCGTCTACACGCTCGACTATTACCTGCGCATCGCCGAGGGCCTGGTCAAGGCGGGGGCGCACATCCTCGCGATCAAGGACATGGCCGGGCTGTTGCGAGCACCGGCGGCGCGGACGCTGGTGACGCGGCTGCGCGACGAGTTCGATCTCCCCGTCCACCTGCACACGCACGACACCGCGGGCGGCCAGCTCGCCACCTACCTGGCGGCGATCGAGGCGGGGGTGGACGCTGTCGACGGCGCCGCCGACCCGATGGCGGGGAGGACGAGCCAGCCCACCCTGTCGGGGATCGTCAGCGCTACCGACTTCACCGAGCGCAAGACGGGCCTGTCGCTGGGCGCGCTCCTGGACCTCGAACCGTATTGGGAGGCGGTGCGGACGAGCTACTCACCCTTCGAGACCCGTATGCGCGCGCCCACCGGGCGCGTGTATCGCCACCAGATTCCCGGCGGCCAGCTCACCAACCTGCGCCAGCAGTCGATCGCCCTCGGTCTCGGCGAGCGCTTCGAGGAGATCGAGGCCGCCTATGTGCGCGCCAACGAGCTGCTCGGCAACATCGTCAAGGTCACTCCCACCAGCAAGGTCGTCGGCGACCTGGCCCTCTTCGTGGTCTCGGGCGCGATCGACTGGGTGGATCTGCGTGAGCACCCCGAGCGCTTCGACCTCCCGGACTCGGTCCTGGCCTTCCTCCGCGGTGAGCTCGGCGAGCCCGCCGGCGGCCTCCCGCAGCCCTTCGCCGAGCGCGCGCTGCGCGGAGCGAGCACGAGCGCCGACGAGGACGACTCCTCCGAAGGCGAGGACACTCATATCCCCGAGGCAGGTCCCGAACGGCGTGCGGCCCTGTCCGAGCTCATGTTCCCTGGCCCCTTCCGCGACCAGCGCGAGGCCCGCGAGCATTACGGCGACGTTTCGGTGATCCCCACCCTGCCCTTCTTCTACGGCCTCAAGGAAGACGAGGAGCATGCCATCGACCTCGAGCCGGGCGTGCGCCTGATGGTCGGCCTGGAGGCCATCGGCGAGCCCGACGCGCGGGGGATGCGCACCGTGCTCACTCGCCTCAACGGTCAGCTGCGGCCGCTCGACGTCCGTGACGAGTCGATCCAGGTCACCTCGGCGGCGGTCGAGCGCGCCGACCCCAAGAATCCCGACCACGTCGCCACGCCGCTCGCCGGCGTCATCACCGTCAAGGTCAAGGAGGGCGACGAGGTGACCGAAGGCGACCCCATCGCCGTGCTCGAGGCGATGAAGATGGAGTCGACGATCACCGCGCCCCACGCCGGCCGCGTCGCGCGCGTGGCGGCCACCAACGGCAGCCGGCTCGAGCACGGAGACCTGATCCTCGTGCTCGAGAGCGCCGGCGCCTGAGCTACAGCCCGTTCTCGACGAGCAGCGTGCAGTTGACCCCGTGCACGAGCGAGCCGAGGGCGGGCTGGCCGGCGCCGGTGAGCAGCGCACCGAGGCTGTGTACCGGCGCGGATAGCAGACCCTGCTCGCGCGCGCCCGAAGGGTCGGCGGCGCAGGCGGGACGGAAGGCCTGGATGTAGCCCGTCGTTCCCTGGGTGCCCGCCGCGGCAAACACCGTCCCGCCGGAGATCGCCACGCCTCCCCACGAGCTCGCGGCGAGCGGCACGCGGGCGAGGAGTGAGCCGTCAGCGGTCGAGCGGGCCGTGAGGTCGGCCTGGTTATCGGTCGAATAGACGACGCCGTCGGCCACGCTCACCGCGCTGAGGTGATAGCCGCCGCCGTCGGTGATCGTCCACCGGGGCAGGCCGCCGGCACTCAGCGACCACGTCTCGGTGTGCTGGGTCACGGGGCCGTAGAGGGCGCTGCCGTCCCATGCGGTGGAACCGAGGACTCCGCCGATCCTTCCGCCCGGCCCCACTCCTGCCTTCCACACGAGCGCGAGCGTGCGGCGATCGAGGGCCCAGTAGTTCCCCTGCTTGTCACCCTCGCCGACGAGCGCTTGCCCGTCGGCGGAGGTGAAGAGGTTGGGCGAGGCGCCGAGGTCGGCGTCGAGCCCGGTCCCACCCTGGTAGACGTCGCCCGCGGTGGCCTGGAAGCTCGCCACGATCGCGCCGGTGCTCGCGTCGAGAGCGAGGATCGAATCGGTGGTCGCGGCCGCCGGGGCGTGATAGGCGTTGCCGGTGCCGACATAGAGCAGACCCGTCGCGGGATCGAGAGCCGGCGTGCTCCATACGGCGCCGCCGTCGGCGCCCGCGGGCACCGTGTAGGTCCTCCAGTCCACCGCTCCGGTGGCAGCATCGAGGGCGACGACGCTGCCGCGGTCGTGTACCGCGGGGAGATGCTCATCGGCGTAACTCGCCGAGGTCCCGATGTAGACCACGCCGCCGTGCACGACGGGGCTCCCGTAGACGTCCGACCCGGGCTGATCGTCGATCGTCGTCTGCCACCGCAGCGTCCCGTCCGCGAGGTTGAGCGCGGCGACCTGCGGCTGCCCGGTGCCGGTGGCCTCGACGATGTTGACGGGGACGTAGACCACGCCGCCGGAGACGGCCGCGCTGCCGTTCACCTGTTGGCCGACCGGGCGCGACCACAGCACTTTGCCCGTCACGGCATCGAGGGCATCGACCACCCCTCCGGTCGAGCCGACGACGACGCTGTTCCCCGCCACCGCCGGGGTCCCTGTGAAGTGTCCCTGCGTCGACTGGAAGGACCAGTAGGGCGACAGCGTCTGGGCCTGAGCGGGCGACGGACCGCCGCCACTGCCGTCACGCGAGTTGGCAAGGTCATGCCCGTACATCGGCCAGTCGGCCGAGGCCGAGGCCGAGGCCGTGGCCGCAAAGAGCAGCACGCACACCACCGCCGCCACGGTGCCAACACCCTGAACCCCGCGCTCTGACCTCGGCACCATGGACTCCCGAACCCGGTCGTGTGCGGGCAGATGCTACGCCCTACCGGCCGGGCGCGAGATAACAGTGCGGTAACGTTGCCCGCGGTCGCAGCGCGCTGCGCCGACGAGAGAGGAGGGCGGAGCCGATGACCAGTGTGATCAGCCTACCCAGCGTTGCCGAGGTCGACCCGACCGCGGCGGCACGGCTGCGCCTGGTGGAGATCCTCACCCGCCGTCGCGCCGAGCTCGTCGACGCCGGCGTGGAGGCGATCCGCACCGAGATCTCCGGATACGCCGAGCTCGACGACCCCGCGCTGTTCGCCGATCTCCGTGCTCATGTCGACGAGCACCACGTCACCCTGGTGCAGTGCATCGCCGAGCTGCACTCGCTGGGCGGGGAGGATCTCCGGTTCGTCCGGCCCCATGCGACCAAACGGGTGGGACGGGTGCCCCTCGCGTCGTTCATGCAGGCCTTCCGCGTGTACCAGCTCGTGTTCTGGGGCGCGGTGGTGGAGGAGGCGCGCGACGACGAGACGCGCGCGGCGGCGCTGTCGATCGCCGGCGTGATCATGCGCTACATGAACGTCGCGGCTACCCACGCGGCGGAGGTCTACGTCGAGACCGAGCGGCTCGACCATGCGCGCGGAGAGCAGGTCCGCCGAGATCTGCTCGAGGACCTGCTCGATGGGCAGGTCCCGAGGCCGGGACCGAAGCTCGACGCCGCGCGGGCCGCCGGCCTCGAGCTCGACGGCAGGTGCCTGATCGTCCTCGCGCGCGCCCTTACCGGCGGCGATGAGGCGGTGATGCGCGCGATGGCCTCCTCGCTGGCCAAGGCCGGCGGCGGCGGAGTGCGGCCCTTCGTCGTCATTCGCCAGGAGGACGTCGTCCTCGTGATGACCCCGGCGGGGATCGACTACGCGCAGCTAGGGGCCTCGATGACGGAATTCTGCGAGGCGTTCAGCAGGCGTGGCGTGCGCCTCGCGGTGGCGGCGAGCACCGAGCAGGCGACGCTCGGTGAGGTTCCCGTGGCCTACCGCGAGGTTTGCGAGGCCGTCGAGCGGCTGGGGGCAGACGGTGGCGTGCTCGTGCTCCCGCTCATGCGGGCCTTCGACTCGCTGACCGCATTCGGGCGCGATACCGCGAGCAGGCTCATCGCTCCCAAGGTTCTCGCCTTCGTCGAGGAGGATCTCGCGGCCGGGGGCCAGCTCGCGAGCACCCTGGCTGCCTACGTCGCCGCCGATCTCAGCGCCACGGCCGCCGCCGACCGGCTCTTCGTGCACGTCAACACCGCCCGCTATCGCCTCAAGAAGATCGAGGAGCGAACGGGTTGCGACCTTCGCCGGCTCGCCGACGTGCTCGACCTGCTGGTGGCGCTCACGGTCGCCGGATACTCGGTGCCTAGCTGAAGCTTCTCAGGAACGCGAGCTGGAGCTTGTGACCCTTGGTCAGCGACTTCTCGCCGATCCCGATCTCCTCGATCGTGTCATGGCGGACCTTGAGCACGGCGGTCGACCCCCCATTGGGCGCGACGTACCAGCGGTTCAGGCCGATGAAGAACGGCCCGGTGAGCTTGAGGTGCTTATGGGCGGCGGCAATCGCGGTACCCGGCCGCACGCCGTGCACGTTGTAGAAGGGGTTCGAGGTCGACGCCCATACCACCCGCCCCTCGAGCTTCTTCTGCTCGTGGGCGGGAAGCGCCTTGAGAAGCGCCGGGGAGGCGTAGCCGACCCGGACGCCCGCCGGCGTCAGGCAGAAGAAGTCCTCGTAGTGCTTGTGGCGGTTCGAGCTGTGGGTGTAGGCATGGCGGGCCTGCGCGCGGGTCATCCCGAGCTTGACGAGCCCGAGCGTCTCGCCGCTGAGTTTCCCCGTCGCGGCCGGGCAACCCGGCTTGCCCTGGGCGGCCATGATCGCCTCGCGTACTCGGAAGTAGGTGCCGCACCGGCACACGTTGCGGATCGAGTCGAGGTCGGCTTCGGTGAGCGCGCGGCCCTCGGCGTGGACCTGTTCGACCAGGGCCACTGCGGTCATGATCTGACCGGGCTGGCAATACCCGCACTGGGCGACGTCGTAGTCGATCCAGGCCTGCTGCATCGGGTGCAGGGGCTTGCCGACCGACGCCGCCAGGCCCTCGATGGTGACGATCTGGTCGGTGGGCTTGATGTCCGAGATCGACGTCGAGCACGGGTGAAAGGCCTTGCCGTTGAGGTGGCTGGTGCAGGCCTTGCACACGTTGAGGCCACAGCCGTACTTGGGCCCGGTGACGCCGAGGAGATCGCGCAGGACCCAGAGCACACGGACGTTGGCGTCGCACTGGACGCTGACGCGCTTGCCGTTGAGGATGAAGGTGTGGTTGGCTGTTGCCATCAGGCGACCCCGTGGGTCGGCGGGTCGGGCAACGGTGGGGTGGTCGGGTAGGGAGTGAAGCCACGGGGAGCGGTGTGGTTGATGGGAAAGCTCGTGGGCACGGTTCCCGTGGCTCGCGCGTAGGCGCAGGCGACCGCGGCCATGGCCGGCGCGACTGCCAATTCCCCGGCGCCTCCGGGTGTGCCGGTGGTCGGCGGCATGACGATCACCTCGATGTCGGGGGGCGTATTCCACTGGCGCGTGTAGTAGGCGTGGTCCCAACTGCCCTCTTCGAAGTGCCCGTTGGTCAGGTGCAGGCTGTAGGTCAGGACCTGGGCGATGGCGTCCATGGCTCCGCCCATCATCTGGGCCTCGAGCCCGAGCGGGTTGATGGGGAGGCCGACGTCGACGGCGCACACGACCTTGGTAACGCGCGGTCCCGTGTACCCGTCCACCACTTTGCGATTGACGGTCGCGGGCGTGCAGTCGATCTCGACCAGGAAGGCGGCGGCACTCTTGTACTCGCTGTGGAGCCCGAGCCCCTGTGCCGTTCCCGGGGCCATCGCCTTCCCCCAGCTGCCGACCTTGGCGACCTTGTCGAGGACGGCGAGGAGCCGGTTGTCGCGGAGGAACGAGCGCCGGAACTGGTAGGGATCCTGCCCCATGGTCTTGGCGGTCTGGTCGACCATGAGCTCGGTGGCGGTGACCACCTCGGGGCTGTAGATGTTGCGGACGCTGCTCGTGTTGAAGGTGTCGTACTGGTAGATCTCGTTGATGAGCTGGGTGACGACGCCGAAGTTGTAGGGCACGTTCTGGGTCAGGGTGAAGATGGTCTCGGCGTAGCCGAGGTTCCCGAGCGGCACCGAGGCGAGCATCGAGGTGAGGATCTCGCCGAACCCGTGGGTGAAATCGGTGGCCACGCTCGTGTGCCGCTGATCAAAGGCGATCACTTGGCCAAGGCCATGGGTCACGCGGACGCGTGACGTGCACATCGGGTGGACCCGCCCCTGACGGAAATTGTCGGTGCGGTGCCACATGAGCTTCACGGGCTTGCCCAGTCGCTGGGACACCGCGGCCGCCTCGTAGGCGGCGTCGGAGAACAGGTGGCGCCCGAACGATCCCCCGCCCTGGGTCACGTGCACGGTCACGGCGCTCTGCGGCAGCCCGAGGTTGGTGGCGATCTGCTCCTGGGCCCAGATCGGCGATTTCAGGGGTGACCAGATCTCGGCGCTGTTCTTGGTCACGTTGGCGATCGCGCAGTTGGTCTCGAGCGGATCGCCGGGACGGAAGTGGAAGGTGAACACCTGCTCGATGGTGCTGCCGAGCGCCGGCGTCAGCGGGAGCTCGGCGCCCGCCAGATCGTTGCGAACGTCGCCGTCGGACTTCCCGTCCACCGAGCCCGGCCCCCAGGTCACTCTGAGGGCGTCGATGGCATCGATGCACTGCCCGAAGGTCTGGCCTCGCACCGCCACGCCGCCGGGGACGAAGCTGGTGTGGGGGATGATCGCCACGTCGGTGATCCCCGGCATGGCCAGAACCGCCGACATGTTGGAGACCGAGAGCGCGGTGGCGTTGATGGTGGGCGGCCGGCACAGCATGGTCGGCAGAGCGCCGGGGACGTTGAGGTCCATGGTGAAGGGCTTGACGCCGGTGACGATGTCGTGGCCGTCGATCCTCGGCTGCGAGGTGCCGACGAGCGAGAGCGCTCTGAGCTGGGGGCGGACGACTCTGCTCTTGGACACTGCCCCCTTGCTCGTGAGCTCGCCGAACGTCGCCGAGCTTCCGTCCGGGGCCGTGATCACGCCGTCGTGGACCTTGAGGCTCGCGGCCGGATGGCCGAGCGTTTGCGCCGCCGCGTGGGTCAGCTGCCCGCGGGCGGTGGCGGCGGCGACGCGCACCGGGGTGAAGATGGAATGCATCGAGTTCGAGCCGCCGGTCAGCTGATTCCATATGAGCTCCGGTCGCGCGTCGGCCAGGGTCACCTTGACCCGATCCACCGCGACACCGATCTCGTCCGCGATGGTCATCGCGACCGCGGTGGTGATTCCCTGACCGACCTCGGCACGCGGAAGGGCGAAGGAGACCGTGCCGTCACTGTTGACGGCCACGGTGAGGAGCCCCGAAGTCGCCAGCGCCGCGTCGGTGAGGAGGTCGCTGAGGTCGTAGGCGTCGATCGCCTGCACGGTGGGGAGGGCGGCCTGAGCCGGCGCCGCCGCGAGGAGCTGCGCACCCGCGACCACCGTGGGACCTGCGATCAGATAGCCCAGGAATCGCCGTCGCGACAACCCACCCGGGCCATCTCCCGGCGTAGCCTCCGGCTCCTCTCCACGGCCGGAGTCACCCCGTGGGGTCCGTGCCAGCTCAAACAATGCGTTCCTCCCTATTCGCCTCCGGTGGCCGATGCCCCGAAACGACACGCCGCGCTTGGTAGTCGCACCGCACCGATCGTGGACACACGATCAGATCCGCAATTCGCGGTGAGACTCGTTCCGCTACGCCTTGGCGCCCGGCCACCTGTCGAGGATGAGCGGGAACCGTAACGGAAGCCCGCCGCTCCGTCATTGGAGGCTCCCGACAACAACGCGTGCGCGTCATTGTCGTCCGGCAACAGGCGCCAGCGTGTCTGGGCGACAATCGTGCCATGTCCCACGTCGTCTTCCTGCCCGGCGCATCGGGAGCCGCCGAGTTCTGGCGGCCCGTCGCCGAGCGGCTCCCCGCCGGCTGGGTAAAGGTGCTGCTCAGTTGGCCGGGAGCCGGCCATGAGCCGCACGACGAGTCGGTGCGGAGCTTTGACGACCTCGTCACCGCTGCGGCGGCGGCGCTCGACTCGCCCAGCGACGTGGTCGCGCAGTCGATGGGCGGCGCGGTGGCCATCGGCCTTGCCCTCCGCCACCCCGCCCGGGTCCGCCGACTGGTTCTCGCCGCCACCTCGGGCGGCCTCGACATGGCCGGCCTCGGCGGAGCCGACTGGCGCGCCGAATACCGCGAGCTCTACCCGAACGCCGCCCCGTGGATCACCGGCGAGCGACCGAACCACACCGACGCGATCAAAGACCTCGCTGCGCCCGCGCTGCTCTTGTGGGGCGACGCGGACCCGATCAGCCCCGTCTCGGTGGGCGCGCGGCTGGCCGGCCTGCTGCCCGCGAGTACGCTCGAGATCATCGCCGGCGGCGATCATCAGTTTGCCCACGAACGTCCGGATGCGGTAGCGCGCCTGATCGCCGCCCATCTCGGTTAGGCGTCGTGACCGCAGTGATGACCCGGACGCTCATGTCGCTCGCGGCGTGCGCCGCCAGCGCCTCGCTGATCGGGTGCGGCGCTGCCCACTCGACACCGCATGCATCCCACCGCCGCAGCCGGTCCGCGGCCACGACGATCGTCTCGATTCCGGGGCTCGGCTCGCTCAGCTACGGGTGCGCCGGCGCACACGGCGTCGTCGCGACGCTGAGCACGCAGGGCGCGAGGGCAAGCGAGTCCGCGACGGTGGAGGGCGACAACGGTCGCCATCTCCGCGCCGCGATGCTGAACGATCCCGGCGGGCCCGGGCTCACGGTGCCACCGGCCGGCTACCGGACCCTGACCTGGCGAGTGATCCAGAGCACGGAGCCAAGCACGGTAGAGGCCACCGTCCGGGTCTCCTTCTCCCGGGCCAAGGGTCGCTCCTGCACCCTCAGGCGCTGGAGTTCCGACGTGGAGGTGATCGGCCATCAGGGGCCGTGGTCGCCGCCGAAGGCGTGGCCCTAGGACGGTGGTAGGGATGAATGATCGTGGAGTGCCGGCACGGGTAGCCGAAGAGCCCGAGGCTCCGCTGGTCCTGGCGAGGCATGACGCAGCCTTCCCCGGCGGTCCCGGTACTGGCCACGCGCCATTTGCCGTAGACCTTGTGGAGGATGTCAGTGGCGTAGTCCGGCTGCTGGCCGAAGTACACGGCCACCAACGCCGACGCCCACGGCCCTGCCGTCGAGACGCGGATGCGGCTGACGTGGACTTTCCGGTGTGCGGCCGTAGGGGTGCGCAGGGCGGCGCTCGTTATCGCGGTCCGCTCACCTGCGGTGGGCGAGCGCCAGGCGAGGGCCGAGGCGGCCACGGTAAGACAGAAAGCGCTCACAAGCGCCGCGCACACCGCCCAGCCTGACTTTCTCATCGAGATCCGGCGCCCCCGCATGCGCGGAATCTACACGCTGCGCGGGGGCGGGAAAGCTTCGGCAACTCGGTCAACGGTGAACTCCGTGGACGCCCAGCCGGGCCACGGCGGTGACGGGCGCCCGTCGAGGTTGGGACGCGCGACGGCGCCAACCCAACTTCACACCGCCGCGGGGCTCCTCGCGTCGAGCAACGATCTGCCTGCGCGCCGCCTCGCGGTGCAACTCGTCGATATGCGACTGTGCCATTGCCTGCTTGAGATACGGGTGCACGGTGGTCTCTCCTGGATGGACGTTGATGTCTTCCATGAAGACCGGCGCCCGCGCCGGGAATCATCGGTGTCGCGTGCGCGTCAGCGCAGCGGGATCGTGTGATCGCGCTCTGAGTCGGGGCGAGCCCCGAAGATCCGACGCTCGTCCTCGGCGATCGCCACGTCGTTGATGCTGGCCTCGCGCGTGGCCATGTAGCCCGCGGCGTCGAACTCCCAGTTCTCGTTGCCGTAACTACGCCACCACTGGCCGGACTCGTCGTGCCACTCGTACTGGAAGCGAACGGCGATGCGGTTACCGGAGAACGCCCACAGCGACTTCCGGAGCGCGTAGTCCTGCTCCTTCTCCCACTTGCGGGTCAAGAACGCCACGATCTCGGCTCGTCCGACGAGGAACTCCGAGCGGTTTCTCCATTGCGTGTCCGGGGTGTAGGCGCCGGCCACGCGCTCGGGATCCCTGGTGTTCCACCCGTCCTCGGCCGCTTGCACCTTGCGGCGGGCGGACTCTTCGTCAAACGGAGGCAACGGAGGGCGGGGAGCCGGCTGCTCGCTCATGGCCGGGGATCTTACGTGGCCGTCACGGGCCGATCGGACCAGCGGTGGCGCGGGCGCCAGCCGAGTACGGCTTCGGCGGCCGAGCAGTCGACGAGCGCCCGCCCCGGTTCGACCGCGTAGCGATCGGGCCCGAGCACGGGGACGCCGGGAGCGAGGCGGGCAGCCAGTTCGAGGCTGGGAGCGCTCCCCGAGATGTCGGCGGCGCACAGCAATGCTCGGCAGTGGCCGGTGAGCGGCACCGCGAGCGAGCGCTCCACCGCCACGGCGACGTCGCGCACGTCGACGAAGGCGCCGTACTCCCAGAACGGCTCCCATTCCGATCGCGGCTCCGCGGCGCGCTGCTCCTCGATACGCGCGTACACCTCAGGCCCCCACACCGAGACCGGACGGAGTGACACCGACGCGATCCCCGTCCGAGCGGTGAAGCCCTCGCACAGGTCCTCGGCGAGGCGCTTGGAGAGGCCGTAGGGGCGCATCGCTCGCCGGGGATGCTCGTCGTCGATGGGGAAATAGTCGGGGACGCGCTCGCCCTCCGTGATCCCGAGCGCCTGGGCGCTCGAGAAATGGATCACCCGCGTCACATCCGCGGCTTCCGCGGCCAGGAGCACGTGCCAGGTGCCGAGCACGTTGACGGCCATGATCTCCTCCGGGCTTCCGGAGCTGTCGTGGGGAATCGCCCCAAGGTGGACGATGGCCTCACATCCCGCCGCGGCGCCTTTGACGGCCGCGAGGTCGAGCAGGTCGCTGCTCTCGGCGAGATCAAAGCCGACGACCGCGTGGCCGCACCGCTCGAGCAGCTCGACCGTGCACGAGCCGATGTTGCCGCGATGCCCGGTGACGAGGATGCGCACCGCGACAGCATCGCGCGTGCCGGCGAGCCGGGCGCCGCCCGCGTAGCCGGGCGCCGCCCCGCCTAGTTGGGCTTCGATTTGAGCGACTGCTTTGAGCGAGTGCTAAAATAGTGATCATGGAACTCCTCGAGGCGCTCACCGGCACCAAGGCGACAATCGCCGAAGCCGCGCTAGAAACGTTGAAGAGGAGGGGGTTCGCTGGTGCCAGTGCTCGCGAGATAGCGGGCGCCGGAGGCTTCAACCAGGCGCTCATCTTCTACCACTTCGGAAGCGTCCAGAACCTCCTCCTCGCGGCTCTCGACGTGGTCAGCGCACGCCGGATGGCGGCCTACGGATCGGCCTTCGAGCGCGCGCAGACCGTCCCCGAGCTCGCGCGCCTCGCCCGCGAGATCTACGCCGAGGACCTCAAGAACGGTTACGTCACCGTGCTCGGCGAGATGGTCGCCGCAGGCGTCTCGAACGCCGAGCTCGGCGCCGAGGTGGTAGCCCGGCTCGAGCCGTGGATCGAGATGGTCGAGCGTAAGCTGCGCGAGCTCACCGCGGGCTCGCCGCTCGCGTCGCTGATCCCGCCGAGAGATTTCGCGTTCGCGATCATCGCCCTGTATCTGGGCATGGACATGCTCAGCCACCTCGAAGGGGACCGGGCGCGAGCGGAGTCACTGCTCGACCTCGGCGTGCGCTACGCCCCACTGGTGGGAGCGCTGCTGCCATGACCGGGCTTGATCTCGTCACCGGAGCCTTCAGCTACTCGGGGTCGCGCATCGCCGAGCGGCTCCTTGACTCGGGACGAGCGGCGAGGACACTGACGTTTCATCCTTACCGCTCCCACCCGCTGAGAGATCACGTGGAGGCGCTTGCCTACCGCTTCGACGACCCGGTGGCGCTCGCCCGCAGCCTCGAGGGAGTCGACACCCTGTACAACACCTATTGGGTCCGCTTCGACCACGGTCGAACCTCGTTCGCGGACGCGATCGCGAACTCGCGGACGCTGTTTCACGCCGCGCAGCGCGCCGGCGTGCAGCGGATTGTCCACATCAGCATCGCCAACCCCTCGATCGAGTCACCCCTCCCCTACTACCGAGGCAAGGCGCTCGTCGAACGGGCATTGGCAGAAGTGGGCGTTCCCTATTCGATCGTCAGGCCCACCTGGATCTTCGGCGGCGAGCGCGACGTCCTCACCAACAACATCGCATGGATCCTCCGCCACATGCCCGTCTTCGCCCTCCCGGGCAGCGGCAGCTATCCCGTCCAACCCGTCCATGTCGACGACCTCGCGCGCATCTGCGAGGGAGCCGCGCGCGCCGAGAGCGACGTCATCCTCGACGCGGCCGGGCCGCAGACCATGTCCTTCGACGAGCTCGTCCACGCCGTCCGCCGCGCCGTAGGTGCCCGCGCCCCCATCCTCCACCTGCCCCCCCTGGCCATCGCCGGCGCCTCGCGCGCTCTCGGTCTCCTCGTCCGCGATGTGGTCCTCACCGCCGATGAGATCAGCGGGCTGACCTCCGGCCTGCTCGTCTCCCACCATCCGCCGCGCGGCCACATCGCCTTCCGGGACTGGCTCGATGAGAACAGCCGCTCGATCGGCCGCTCCTACGCGAACGAGCTGCAGCGCCATTTCTCCCCACAGGCCGCCTGAGGTGACGCTCATCAAACCTCTCGATCGCGGCAACTGGGCCTTCGCGTTCACCGTACTGGCGTGCCTCTGGGGCATCGGTCTCATCGTCGCGGCCGTCCTCGTGCCCGTGTACAGCTCGCAGACGGTGTCCCTGGATGGCGGGACGACGGCGTCGTCGTCCTCGACGCTCGTGGAGGTCAACGGAGCGGGGGTGCTGATCCCGGTGTCCGTCCCCGCCGCCGTCGCCTTCCTCGTGTGGATCGCGCTTCGCCGCAAGTGCACCCGCGGCGGTCGTATCAGCGCCTATGTGGCGTGGTCGTTGATCGGGATCCTCTTCGCGCTGTCCGTATTGGCGATCCTCTCCATCGGTTTGTTCATCTTGCCCGTGGCCGGCCTCCTCGCCGGCGCCGCCGGCCTGACGCCCTTCGGGCGCCCCGGCGCGCTTCGATACCATCGCCGCCCCAGTTAGGCGACGACAAGGAGCGCAGGGATGGAAATGGGTGCCGGACTCCACTTGCTGTGGCCGACCCCGATCGGCCTGCACCGTTACGCCGAGGCCACCACGGTCAATCCCCTCCTCGTCAACGCGTTTGCGCAAGGGCGTGAGGCCCAGGAGCGTCAGCGAGGCGAGCAGCGCGGGCCGTTCTTCGCCAGTGACGACGATCTCCTGCACCGCGTGAAGATCCCGGAATGGCAGGACTTCGTCGGCTTCATTGTCGCCAGCATCGGCGAGACGGCGCGAGCGGCAAACGCCGAGGCCTGGGCCGGGCAGGCGTTCGACCTGCGGGTGGGGATCGAGGGGATGTGGTTTCAGGTCAGCAGCAACGGGGCGTTCCACGACGTCCACACCCACGGCAACTGCACTTGGTCGGGCGTGTACATCGTGCAGATCGATGAGCCCGAGCAGCGCGTCACCCATCCCGTCTACGGAGCGGCGAACGGCGTGACCCGGCTCTACGGTCCCCCCTTCGAGGCCCTGGGCGGAGCCTTCGTCGACGTGGGCAACGCCTACCTGATGCCCCCGAGTCACGACATCGAGCCGATCCCGGGCCAGCTGTTGCTCTTTCCCTCGTGGCTCGCCCATCAGGCGCTGCCCTACGGCGGCGAGAAGGACCGCGTCATCGTCTCCTTCAACGCGAGCATCCACGCCACCCAGGGCGATCAGCTCCACGGCTACAGCCCGACGTAGCGAACTAGCTAACGCGCCCACTGGACGGTGATGCCCAGATCGGCGCGGTGCAGACGCCCCCACCTGTCGTCCACCGCGAGTTCGACGATGCCTGCCGGCGCCCCGTCGTGAACGGCCAGGGCCACTGCGTAGGGGACCACGACGGGAATGTTGCGCCGGTCCTCGCGCGTGGCGAAACCCGGGCCTGCGAGCGTGAAGGGCTCGGCGTCGTCCGAGCCGCCCGAGATGAGCAGGCTCCCGTCATCGGCTACCGCCAAGGTCACGTCCCCGGGACGCAGCCCGGCGATCGCGGCCAGAGCTTCGCGACCCAACCCCCCTGGGCGCTCGATCCGCAGCCCCTCGACCCGACCTTGGGCGTGGCTCTCGAAGTAATCCGCGGGCAGCGGTTGCGGACCGGGCCGGTCCTCATCGAACGGGCAACGGGCTTCCACTCCATCCTGGTTGGTGACGATGAGCTCGGACAGGGCACCGAGGCTCCCAACGACATGGGTGGCATCGCGGAGCGGCCTCCCCAGCTCCATGGCCGGGCCCGCCTCGAGCCAGTAAGCGAACGCTTCGGGCACTCGGGCCTTGGCACTCCCCCACGCTGCCGCCTCGCCCTCCACCACGGTGAACGACACTCGCCCCGCGGGGTCGCCGTTGACGCTCAAGGCGCCGCGGTTGAGCGTTCGCCGCGTGGCGTTCATGACCGAGAGCATGGAGTCCGGGTCCTCGACCGAGAACAGTTCCCGCACCGCCCCGGGAAGCTCACACGCCCCTACCCACAGGCCAGGACGCCGCTCGAAGGTGCGCGCCAGGGCCAGATCCCTGGGCACCTCGCCCGCCTGTGACCACTCATTTGGCCAGAGCCGACCGACGGTCTGCGCGCGGCCCACGTCGACGGAGTCACCGGGCGCGACGTCGCACGCAGGCACGGCGAGGTGCAGCATGATGTTGTCGGGCCGGAACACGTCGCCGTCTTCGCACACGAGCTCGAGCCAGGTTGCGTCGACCTCCCCGGCGAGGCCGTGTCGGGCCAGCCATTCCTCCGCGGCCCGGGCGAGCTCGTCGGAGATCGTGAGGCGCTCGACAACGGTGAACATGCTCGCGCAGTTTTGCAGCCTGATGATCGTCGGACGAGGCAGACGCGTAACGAGTACCGAGTCGCGACAATGCGTCAGGCTACGATCGACCAAGTCACGACGAGAGAGCAGGTGAGGTATGGCAGGTGAGGTCGGCATGCCGCCGGGGGGCGAGATCGAGCAAGCGCTCACGGCGGTCGCAGAGGCCGTCAAGGTCCGGCGGGGACTGGTGGAGACACGCCCCGACGAGTTCCTGCCCGATCTCGCGGCCGCGCTCAACAGCCAGTCGGCGATGCTCAACAGCGCCGGGCGCCGCGAAGACGCGCTGGCCGCCGTCCGAGAGGCTGTTGAGATCCGCCGCAGTCTGGCCGCCAAGCGCCCGGACGCCTTCCTCCCCGAAGTCGCCAATTCGCTGAACAACCAGTCGCTCATGCTCAGCGGGCTGGGACGCCGCGAGGAGGCACTCGAGGTGAGCCTCGAGGCGGTCGAGATCTACCGCGACCTCGCGGCCAAGCGCGAGGAGACGTTCCGGCCCGACCTCGCCACCGCGCTGAGCAATCATTCGCTCAGGCTCAGCGAACTGGGGCGCGACGAGGACGCGCTCGCAGCGGTCGGCGAGGCCGTCGAGATCCGCCGCAAGCTGGCGGCGGAACGCCCCGATGCCTTCCTGCCCGGGCTCGCCATGTCGCTCAGCAACGAGTCCGGCTACCTGACCGGCCTCGGACGCGACGACGAGGCGCTGGCGATCGTGGCCGAGGCCGCCGAGGTCTACCGCGAGCTCGCGGCCACACGCCCTGACTTCTATCCCCGGCTCGCGACGGCACTGAGCAAGCAGTCACTCATGCTCCACGGGGTGGGGCGGGCAGAGGACGCGCTCACGGTGAGCGAGGAGGCGGTGGCGATCCATCGCGACTTGGCCTCCGAGCGCCCCAGGGCATTCCGGGCCGACCTCGCCAGTGACCTGAGCAGCCAGTCGCTCATGCTCAGCGCCCTGGGGCGGCGCGAGGACGCGCTCACCATGAGCGAGGAGGCGGTCGAGATCTACCGCGAGCTGGCGGCCGCAGGCGCCGACGTGTTCAAGCCGACGCTCGCGACCGCACTCAACAACGAGTCCAACCGGCTCATGGAGCTAGCGCGCCTCGAGGACGCCCTCGAGGCCATCGAGGAGGCCGTCGAGATCTGGCGGGGATTGACCAGGACGGAGCCGGAGCGGTTCCTGCCCGAGCTGGCCACGGCCCTGAGCAACGAGGCGGGCTGCCTGAGTGGGCTCCGGCGCCGGGAGGACGCGCTCACGGCGATCGGGGAGGCCGTCGAGATCCGCCGCGGGCTGGCCGAGACGCGGGGGAAGAAGTTCCTCCCCGACCTTGCCACCGCGCTCAACAACCAGGCAGGCTGGCTGATCGACCTGCGCCGCCGCGAGGAAGCGCTCAGCCCGATCAACGAGGCGGTCGAGATCCGGCGCGCGTTGGCGGCTCGGGACCCGGACACGTTCCTGCCCGACCTGGCCATCGCCCTCGCCAACCAGTCGCTCATGCTCAACGGACCGGGCAGCCGTGAGGAGGCACTTGCGGCGATCGAGGAAGCTGTGGGCATGTACCGGGACCTGGCGGCGACACGGTCCGATGCGTACCTGCCCGACCTGGCCACCGCACTCACCCACCTCTCGAACCGGCTCGGCGATGTGGCCCGCCGCGAGGACGCGCTCGGTGCGAGCCAGGAGGCGGTCGAGATCCTCCGCGCGCTGCAGGCGGTACACCCGGACGCGTTCTCGGCCGACCTCGTGACCGCGCTCACGAACCAGTCGGACCGGCTCGGCGATCTGGGGCGCCGCCAGGAGGCGATCTCCACCATCGAGCAGGCGCTCGAAGTCGCCCTGCCCACCCTCGAGCATGAAGGTGGCGGCCTGCCGAGCTCGGGACTGAAGCTCATCCAGAGCTATCTCAAGCGGTGCGAGGGAGCCGAGAGCGAGGCCAACCCCGAGATGCTCCAGCGGATCCAGGCGCTGCTGACCTCATTGGGCCTGGTTCCCGAGGAGGGGTAGGCCCGCGGGACTCGTAGCGTCGCTTTGGTAGACAGCGCATTGGTTGTGCGGGAGACTCGCTCAATGGTTCGACCGGGCGCATCAAGACAGGACCTGGCACGGACCTTGAACACCGCTTACGCCCGCGGGCTCTTGAGCGAGAACACTCTCTCGCATCGGCTCGACCTTCTCCTCGGGAGCGGTCTCATCGACTCGGAGAAGCTTGTAGGCGATCTCAGCTGGCGCACCGGTCCTCGCCGATGGCAGCGACGGCTGCGTGCCCTGATGGCGACCGTGGCTCGGTCGATCAACGGCGCCGCCGATCCGGTACCCGCCGAGCCTCCCCGACTGCTGGCCCTGGACTGGAGTGGCGGGGAGCAGGAGCTCATCTTGGGCCGCGACCCCGTCTGCGACCTCGTCTTCACCCTTGGCAGCGTCTCCCGGCGCCACGCTCGCCTCGTGTGCCGCGACGGGAGCTGGGTAATCCAGGATCTGCAGTCGCGCAACGGCACCGAGGTCAACGGCGTAGCGGTGGGGCGGTGTGAGCTTCGCCCCGGGGACCACGTCGTCCTCGGCGACGAGCATCTCGTAATCGACTGACTACGACGGGCTTACGCGGGACGCCGACCATCTGCGCCGCGGCGATGAACTCATGTCGTTTGGTCCGGGGGGTCCGGCCTGATCGACATCGGTTCGCGACGTGTGTCGGTCATGCGGCCCTCCGGCCCGCCGCCGCGAGCTCGTTGCCTGCCGAGTCCACGGCAGCAAGTATTCACCCCTGACCCGCAAGCGGACGACGGGCTTCGAACCCGCGACCTTTGGCTTGGGAAGCCAACGCTCTACCAACTGAGCTACGTCCGCGCGGGCGCAATTGTAGGCGGAGGTCCGCGGTGCTGGCGCCCTCGGTCGGCTCTGCGGCCGGGCGTGCCCATTACCCTTCAGGGCCGAATGCGCCGCCTTGCCATCCCCGGCCTCGTCGCTCTTGTCGCGATCGGGGTCCTCGCGCTCCTGGTCTTCGGAGTGGCTCGCAGCGGGGCGAACAAATCGCTCGACGGACAGCTGGCCCAGGGGATCCATCCGATCGACCCATCGGCCCATCTGGCCCTGCCGATCCTTGGAAGCACGACCCATGAGGAACTCGCCGCCCTGCGCGGCAAGGTCGTGATCCTCAACGTATTCGCGTCCTGGTGTCCACCGTGCGCCGCCGAGGCGCCGGTGCTCGAGCAGACACAGCAGCGGATCGCCGGCCGGAACGCGACGGTGGTCGGAGTGACCTATCAGGACGCCTCCCCCGACACCGAGCGCTTCGTCAGGGCGCACGGCATCACCTACCCGGTCCTGCGGGACGTCGGCACCACGTTCACCCAGGACTGGGGGACGGCCGGCGTGCCCGAGACCTACATCATCAATCGCCAGGGACGCGTGGCGGCGATCCGGCGCTATCAGGTCAGCCGAAGCTGGCTCGACCAGACCCTGGCTCCACTGCTGGCGCAGCGCTCGTGAGCGGATCCGACCACAGCCGGCGACACGCGGGCCGCTCGGCGATGGCGCTCCTGCTGGCCGTGATGCTGGCGGCGCTGACCGTGAGCGCCGCGGCGGCGGCGGCACCGGGCCGCGGCCTGACGGTGACCGAGCTCGAGCCGAACTACATGTGCACGGTCTGCCATGAGCCGCTCAACGCCTCGCAGTCGCCCGAGGCGGCGCAGGAGCGCGCGGTCATCGGTTCGCTCATCGCCCAGGGCGACACCGCGGCGCAGATCGAGACCGCCATGGTCGCTCAGTACGGGCCCGCAGTGCTCGCGGTTCCGAGCGCCAGCGGCTTCAACACCGTCCTCTACATCCTCCCCCCCGTCGTCCTCCTCGCCGCCCTGGCCTCACTCGCCGTGCTCCTCCCCCGCTGGCGGCGCCGCGGACGCGCGGCGGAGGCTCTGGCCGCCCCGGCCGAATCGGCGCTCGACCGCGCCGACGCCAAGCGCCTCGACGAGGATCTGGCCCGCTACGACGGTTGAGCGCGTCGCTCGTCATCCGCGCCCCCGGCGCTCACATAACCTCGGGCGCGCTCACCCCGAGCAGCCTGAGGGCCGCAGCGATGGTCTGCTTCGTCGCGACCGAGAGCGCGATCCGGAACGACTCGACGACCTCCGGGGCGGCATCGACGACCCGGCAGTCGCGGTAGAAGGCGGTAAAGGCCTGCGCGAGCTCGAGCGCGTAGGTGGCGATGCGGTGCGGCGCGCGCCGTTCGGCCGCCTCGGCGATCTCCTCGGGGAAGGCGATCAGGTGCTTGATCAGGGTGCGCTCGGCCTCTTCGAGCCCGCCGGCTTCCCACTCGTCCACCGCTGCCAGCGCGGCGGCCACGCGCTCTGACCCGGCCCTCCCGAGCATCGAGGCGATGCGGGCGTGTGCGTACTGGACGTAGTAGACGGGGTTCTCCGACGACTCGCGTCGCGCCAGCTCGATGTCGAGGTCCACGGTCCGGTCGTGTGAGCGCTGGAGCATGAAGAAGCGCGTGGCATCCACGCCGATCTCGTCCAGCAGTTCGTCGAGGGTGACGAACTCGCCCCGGCGCTTTGACATCGCCGCCTTCTGCGCCCCCTCGACGAGATGGACGAACTGCAGCAGTGGCACCTCGATGGTGTCGGGATCGCCGCCCAGGGCGGCGAACGCGGCTTTGAGGCGGACCGCGTAGCCGTGGTGATCGGCACCCATCGGGTTGATCTGGCGCTCGAAGCCGCGGTCGCGCTTGTTGAGCAGGTAGGCCACATCAGCCGCCAGGTAGGTCGGCGCGCCGTTGGAGCGTTCGAGGACCCGGTCCTTGTCGTCCCCGAACGTCGTCGTGCGCAGCCACAGCGCTCCCTCGGTGCGATAGGCATGACCGCCCTCGACAAGCGCGCCGAGCGCTCGCTCGACCGCGCTCGGCGAGCCTTGGTGGAGGACGCGCTCGCTGAAGAAATTGTCGAAGTGGACGCCGTAGCGGTCGAGGGTTTTCTTGATCTGCGCGAGGAGCAGGTCGACAGCCTCGGCGGCGACCGCGTCGGGGTCGGCGTCGGCGGCGTCGGGGATCTGCTGCGCGAGCTCGGCGACGTAGTCGCCCTCGTAACCGCCGTCGGGCACCGGCGCGCCGAGCGCGCGGGCACGGACCGACTCGCCAAGGAGACGGATCTGCCCCCCCGCGTCGTTGAAGTAGTACTCGGTCTGCACGGTGTGTCCGTGTAAGGAGAGGATCCGCGTGAGCGCATCCCCATAGGCGGCGTGACGGCCGCTGGCGGCGACGAGCGGCCCCGTCGGGTTGGCGGAGATGAACTCGAGGAGGATGCGCTCGGGAGCCTCGGCGCCGCCCGCACCGAAGCCCTCGCCGGCCGCGAGCATGGCGGCGACGGCATGGCGGTGCCAGCTGTCTGAGAGGAAGAGGTTCAGGAAGCCCGGGCCCGCGACCTCGGTGTGGTCGAGCGCCGAGCCGAGATCCTTGGCCAGCTCGCTCCCCACGCGTTCGGCGATCTCGCGGGGCGGCGCTCGCAGGGCCGGTGCGAGGAGCATCCCCGCGTTGGTCGAATAGTCACCGAGGCCGGCGCGCTTGGGCTGCTCCAGCGTCGGCGCCACCGGCAGGCCGTGGGCGGGCCCGCTGACCGCGCTCGCCGCGTCGTGCACGGCGATGCGCAGCTCGCCGAGCGGGTCGCTCGTGCTCACGTCGCCTGCGCGCCCAGGGGCTGGAAGATTCCCTCGAGGCGTTCGATGGCGTCGGGGGTGCCGAGGGCGAGGAGCTTGTCTCCCGGCTCAAGCACCGTGCTCAGGTCTGGCTGGGTCTCGAGCTGCCCGTCGGGACGGCGCACCGCGACGATGAGCGAGGCCCCGCGGATATGGTCGATGGTCTGCCCGGCGCCCGCGCAGCGGGCCGGCACATCGATCTCCTCCATCCGGTAGTCCGAGGCGGCGACGGCCATCGCCACCTGGGGATGGAGGGCCACCCGGGCCATCTCTGAGCCGGAGGTCTTATAGGGCGAGATCACGCGGTCGGCGCCTGCTCGCAGGAGCTTCTTCTCGGAGTCTTCGGCGGAGGCGCGGGCGATGATGAGGATGTCGGAGCGCAGCTCGCGCGCGCTCAGGGTGATGAAGATGTTCTCGGCATCGGAGTCCGCGCAGGCGATCACCCCTTGGGCGCGCTCGATCCCCGCCTGCACGAGCACGTCGTCATCCGAGGCCGAGGCGTCGATGTAGGGCAAGCCGATCGCCATCGCGTGCTCGCGGTTGTCGGGATTGACATCGATGACGACGTAGTCCGCGCCAGCCTGGCGCAGGTCGCGGACGACCTGACGCCCGACGCGACCGTAGCCGCAGATCAGGTAATGGTCAGAGGTGGTGTCGATCATCTTCTGCATGCGCCGCTCTTCGATCAGCCCGCTGAGGCGGCCCGAGACGAAGAACTCGGCAACGGTGGCCAGCGCATAGAAGAGCGTACCTATGCCGAAGATCTCGAGAATGGCCTGAAGCACGCGGCCGCCGCTGTCGTGGGGCTCGGGGATGTCGCCGAGCGTGGTCACCGTGTCCAGCGTCCATGCGAACCCGAACGCGGGAGACACGTGCTCGATGATCGCGAAGCCGAACATCCCGATCACGATCATCACCGCGAGGGCCACGAGGAGGATCAGCAGGCGGCGCGTGAACTGCGCCAGCTCCCGGCGCGCCCGCCGGCGCTGATCGCGGATCTGGTGGTGAGCCGCCAGTTGGGCGTCGTCGGGCACGGCGGGCAGCGTACCTGTGGGGCCGGGCCCGGTGGGGCCTTACTCAGTAGTGATAGGGCTCCCCGGCGATGATCTTGTGGGCCCGGTAGAGCTGCTCGAGGAGGACGACCCGAGCGAGCTGGTGCGGAAGGGTGAGCGGTCCGAGCGAGATCCGGTGCTCGACCGCCTCGAGCTCGAGCCCGAAGGGGCCTCCGATGACGAAACACAGGTGGCGCCCGCTCCGGCGTCGCTGCTCGAGGAAGCGGCTGAGGCCGATCGAGTCGAATTGCTCGCCGTCGCGGTGCAGGAGCGAGACGAACGCGCGCTCGGGGATGCGCTGGGCGACCTGGTCATCGTCTCGAACCTCGACGAGCTCGAGCCGCACGTACCGGGTGAGGAGCTTCTGATAGTGCTGGACGTCGTCGACGAACGGCGGTCTCAACCGACCCACGGCGACGACGACGAGGCGCACGATGGGATACTACGTGGCATATGGAAGATCCCAATCCGCCCGAACGCCACATAAACATCCATTTCTCCCCGGACATGATGGGGGGCGTCTACGCGAACTTCGCGAACGTGAGCCACTCCGACTATGAGTTCACCATCACCTTCGCACGCGTCGACCACGAGGTCGAGGACGAGGAGATCCCCGGTGTCGTGGTCTCGCGCGTGAACCTGTCGCCCAAGTTCATGCGTGAGCTCATCGACGCGATGCAGGACAACTTCTCGAAGTGGAACACCCGCGAGGGGATCAAGAACCTGCCCGAGTTCGGCGGGTCGTCGTCGTCGTCTTCGGAGACCTGAGCTCCTCTGCCCGGTAAGCGACGGCGGCGCCGATCCGCTCGGCCGTGGGCGGATGCGACGCGAGCAGTGCGGTGATGAGACGCGGGGGGTCGAGATCGGCGACGTTCTGGACCGCGATCCGGCGCTCGAAGGAGATGAAGGCATCGGGCGCATCGGTGAGCTCGAGCGAGAGCGTGTCGGCGCGGCGCTCGATCGCGCGCGAGAGGCGGCCGGCGATCAGGCCTGTCGGCGTGAGGACGACGGCCGCGGCCAGCGCCAGGGCCGGGAGCGCGCCGGCCGAGCCTCGGCGCGCCGGCGCCAGCGACCAGCTCAGGCGCTGAGCGGCGAGCGCCCCCGCAGGAACGACGATGGCGGCGTAGGCCAGGGTGCGCGCGACGTCGCGGTGCCTGACGTGCGCCAGCTCGTGGGCGACCACGAGCCTGATCTCGTCGCGCGTGTAGCGATCGAGGAGCGTGTCGAAGAGGACCACGCGCTTGCTCGGCCCGAGCCCCGTCACATAGGCGTTGGCGGCGGTGGTGCGGCGGCTGGCGTCGACCGAGTACACCTCGCCGATCTTGACCCCGGCCGCCGCCGCGAGCTCGAGCACGTCTGCGCGGGACTCTCCCTCGGAGAGTGGGGTGAAACGGTTGAAGAGCGGATCGAGCAGCACTGGGCCGAGCGCCGCGAAGAGCGTGACCGTGCCGAGCGAGCCCGCCGCCGCCGGCGCCCACCAGCCGCGGGGATAGCGCCTGGTCATGGCGACGATGAGGGCTCCCCCTACGCCCGCGAGCGGCGCCCCGATGGCCGTCTGCTTCAGGAGATCGCCCGCCCAGCCCCGCCAGGACTGGGTGACCAGGCCGACCCCGAGCGCTCGGTGGCGCGACAGCGCCGCGACTGGGAGCCCGAGCAGCGAAGAGCCGACCGACAGGCCGGCGGCCGCGGCCGCTCCGGCGGCGGTTCCGTCACCGAGGCGGGCGAAGCCCTTCGGCACCGCCGGCGACCGCTTGACGAGGGCGATGAGTCCCGCCAGCTCGAGCGCCGTACCGGCGAGACCAAGGGCGAGCTGGCCGCGGGCGAAGCGCGCGCCGCGCTCGATCTCCTCAGAGGTGAAGTACGATCGCGGCTCGATCCGGGCGGGTTTGACCGTCCGTGTTCTCGGCGCCAGCAGGCGCGCCCCGGCCTCGGCCGCGGCAAGCGTGGCCAGCAGCGCCGGAACCCAGCGCGGGCGTCGAGCGTCGCTCATCGGAGAGGACTGTAGAAGGTGCGAATCGCCGTCGTCTCGGACATCCACGGCAACCGACACGCCTTCGAGGCGGTGCTGGACGCGATCGAAGAGACCGATTGCCGGGAAATGTGGTGCCTCGGGGACCTCGTGGGGTACGGGGCCGAACCCGACGCCTGCGTCGCCCTGGCCCGCAGCCACGCTGCCGTGTGCCTGGCAGGCAACCACGATCTCGGCGTGCGCGGCGACCTGCCGCTCGAGGAGTTCTCGCGCGGCGCGGCGCTGGCGGCGACGTGGACGCAAGAGACGATCACCCCCGAGACGCTCGCGTTCCTGCGCACGCTCGAGCCCACCAACCTCGATGAGGAGGTCGGCTTGTATCACGCGAGCCCCCGTGACCCGATCTGGGAATACGTCCTCTCGCCCCTGCAGGCGGAGCTCTGTCTCGATGCGCAGACACACCGGGTCTGCCTGATCGGCCACTCGCACATCGCCCTCGCGTTCTCGCGCTTGGAGGGGGCGGCGGCGTCGGGGGAGACCTACGCGGCCGACGAGGAGCTCGAACTGGCCGAAGGCGAGTGGCTGATCAACCCCGGCAGCGTCGGCCAGCCGCGTGACGGTGACCCGCGGGCCGCGTGGGTCGAGCTGGACACCGAAAACTGGAGTGCTGTGTACCGCCGGACGGAATACGACATCGCCGGGGCGGCGGCGGCGATTCGGGCGGCCCGCCTGCCCGACTCGCTGGCCGAGCGGCTCCGGTTTGGTCAGTAGCATCAGCCGTTAGATGCGCTACGTCCCCCGCGCTCTCCTCGCCGGCGGGCTTGGGCTCGCCGCAGCGTTCCTGGCCGCCTGTGGCGCCAGCTCCGGCCTGCTCTCAACCAATGAGAGCAGCACCCTGAACGCACAGCTCAATGCCACCTCTCAGGCGCTCAGGAGCAACAACTGTGCGAGCGCCGAGAGGGCGATCGGATCGGTGGAGACCCAGGTGGCCAATCTGCCGGGCACGGTCAACGCCACCCTCGTCAACGACCTCAACCAGGGCGCCCAGGCCGTTCACCAGCTCGTCAGGCAGCAGTGCACGGGCACCGTCGGGCCTGCAACCCATACTTCGAGCACCCCGACGACGCCGACGGTCACGCACACGACCTCGACGTCCACCTCCACCTCGACGAGCACTTCTACCCCCACGACGCCGCCGACCACGACCTCCACCACCCCCTCGACGTCGACCCCTGCAACCAGTACGCCCACGCCGGGTACAACTACCGGGGGCAGCGGCGGGGCTCCGGCGGGCACTGGGAACACAGGCGCCGGGAATACGGGCAGTGGCTCAGGGAACTGAACAGGCGAGCGAGTGACAACCAACACAACCAAGATCGCCGGCCGCTACCGGCTTGAACGCCGGCTCGGGATCGGGGGCATGTCCACGGTTCAGCTCGCCTTCGACGAGCGGCTCCAGCGCTACGTCGCGGTCAAGCTCCTCGCCGAGCACCTCGCCGACGACGAGTCGTTCGTCTCGCGCTTCCGCCGCGAGGCGCTGGCGGCCGCGCGCCTCGTCCATCCGAACATCGTCCAGGTGTTCGACTTCGGCTTCGACGAGCCCGCGCACCAGCATTTCATCGTCATGGAGCACGTCTCCGGCCAGTCCTGTGCCGAGCTCCTACGCGACCGTGGTCACCTCGACGTGGAAGAGGCGGTGTCGATCATCACTCAGGCCTGCCGGGGCCTGGACTACGCACACCGAAACGGGGTCGTCCACCGCGACGTCAAGCCCGGCAACCTGCTCGTGGCCGACACCGGCGTGGTCAAGCTCGCCGACTTCGGGATCGCCCGCGCCACCGACCAGTCGAGCATCACCCAGGTCGGCTCGGTGCTGGGAACGGCCGCGTATCTCGCCCCCGAGCAGGCGCGCGGTGAGGAGGCCGGACCGCGCGCCGACATCTACTCGCTCGGCGTCGTCAGCTATCAGCTCCTGTCCGGGCGCCTTCCCTACGAGGCCACCTCGCTGTCCGAGCTCGCCCTGCGCCAGCAGCGCGAGTCGCCGCCGCCACTGAACCGGCTCAACCCCTCGGTACCGCCCGAGCTCGCGCGCGTGGTGGCGAGGGCCCTGGCCATCGAGCAGGAGGACCGTCCCGTGGACGGCCTGGTCCTCGCCGAGGCCATTCGCACCGGGGCGGAGGGACGCGAGGCGCCGGGCGCCACCGCCGCCACCGCCCACCTGGGCACCTCGGCCGCCACCAATGTCATGCCCCGCGAAGGGTCGACGGCCTCGACGCGGGTCGCCCCAGCCAAGATCTCGAACGCGCCGAGCACCTCTCCGCGCCGGCGCGCCACTCCCGCCCCCGAGTCCCCGCGCCCCAGCCCCCCTCGCCGGGCACCGGCGCCTCAGCCCGTACAGGAGGCCCCCGTCCGCCGCGGCCGCGCGGCCCGTCGCCTGCTGGCATTCCTCCTGCTCGCGCTGGTCTTCGTGGTAGCGGTGGTGGTGGCGGTGATCATCGTCAACAGCACATCGAACACCGTCGTCCACGCCCGCAGCGTGGCCACTCATGATGCCCAGACGGCGATCAAGGACCTCCAGGGGCTGATCAACCAGTACACGAAGTAGCGCCCGGGGCGGCGCCGGCTCGGACGGCCGCGGCCGTCCGAGCGAAGGTCCCGGCGTGGATCGAGCCCCTCACGTCGCTCATCAGCCTGGCCATGTAGCTCAAGTTGTGGAGGGTGACGAGGCGCAGGGCCGTGAGCTCGCCGGCGCGAAGCAGGTAGTGGAGGTAAGCGCGCGAAAAGCCCGCCGAGCAGGCCGGACATGGGCATCCCTCGAGGATCGGGCTGTGGTCGCGGCGGTTCGGCGCCTTGATGAGGTCGAGGCGCCAGCGGCGCTCGGGCGAGGGGATGATGGCAACGCCGTGACGACCGAGCCTCGTGGGCATCGCGCAATCGAAGGTGTCGATTCCCAGCTCGACGCAGGCGATCAGGTCATCGATCTCGCCGATCCCCAGCAGGTGGCGCGGGCGCTCGGGCGCGTCACGCTCGAGCTCCTCGGTGCTCCAGGCCACGACGTCGTACATCTGCGCCTTGTCCTGCCCGAGTGAACCGCCTACCGCGATCCCGTCGCAAGCGGAGGCAGCCACCGCGGCGGCCGATGCGCGCCGGAGGTCCTCGTACACCCCGCCCTGGACGATGCCGTACACGGCTTGGTCGGCGGGCCCGTGCTCGGCGTGCCAGCGCAGGCAGCGGTCGAGCCAGCGATGGGTGCGCTCGGTGGAGCGCGCGGTGTATTCGCGGGTGACGTTGAAGGGGGTGCACTCGTCGAAGACGAGGGCGATATCCGAGTGCAGTGCCGCCTGGACCTGCATCGAGGTCTCGGGGCCGATGAAGCGCTCTCCGCCGTCCAGGTAGGAGCGGAAGCGCACGCCGTCCTCGGCGATGTCGAGGATCGCTCCCGTCCGCTCGCCCTGGGCCCGGCGACCCTTGATCTCGTCGGCGACCGTCCCGTATCCCATCGAGAAGACCTGGAATCCCCCCGAGTCGGTGATCACCGGCCCCTTCCACCGCATGAACGGACCGACACCGCCGAACTCGGCGACGAGCTCCGGCCCGGGCGCGAGCATGAGATGAAAAGTGTTGGACAGCACCATCTCATAGCCCAGGGCCTCGACCTCTCGAGGTTCGAGCCCCTTCACGGCGCCCTTGGTGGCGAGGGGGACAAAGCACGGGGTCTGAACCGAGCCTCGGCTCAGCTCGAGCACTCCTGCACGGGCGTACGGACCTTCTCTTGCTAGGACGCGGAACAAGCGCGGAACCCTAGCGGGGGTGGGGGCCCTCGCCCGGGAGACGCGCGTCGCTGCCGAGGTGTGTGCTCGGGTAAAGGGTTCGACGCAAGTCTCCCGGGGCGAGGGGCCCCACCCCCCGTAGCTCTACGCCGGTTGCTCCGTGGCGTCGATGGCCGGCGGCCCTTCGTCAGCCCGGGGGCCGTTGCCGACGGCGATCGATACTCGGTGCGGCTTCTTCTCTTCGGGCTTGGGGATCCTTACTTCGAGGACGCCCTTGTCGAAGCTTGCCCTGATGCGATCGGGATTGACGCCTTCGGGGAGGGTGAGGGTGCGAGTGAAAGCTCCGGATGAGCGCTCTACTCGGTAGTACCCCTCGTTGCGCTCCTCGTGCTCGGCCTGGCGCTCCCCGGCGATGGTGAGCACGCGGTCCTCGAGCTCGATCTTGACGGCGTCCTCGTCGACGCCGGGGAGGTCGGCGCGGAGGACGAAGTCCTGATCGGTCTCGACGAGATCCATGGCCGGAATCCACCGGCGCAGCGTGGCTCCGCTGTTGGCCGGCGTCGGCGTGTCGAAATAGGTGTTGAAGAGCCGGTTCATCTCGCTCTGGATGGTGTTCAGCTCACGGACCGGCTCCCAGCGGATAAGTGCCATCTCGACCCCCTCGGGGATGAAGTTTATCGTGCCAGGCATTATGAAATCTCAGTGGCTTCGTGTCAAGTTTAGTGCTCGCAGATGAGCGAGCGCCCGGTCATCGCGCCAGGCTGCTCGATGCCCAGCACCCGCAGCACCGTCGGAGCGACATCGGCGAGGACGCCGCCGTCGTCGAGCTCGATCCCCTCGGCGGTGACAACGAAGGGCACCGGGTTGAGGGAATGGGCGGTGTTTGGGCTTCCGTCGGGCTCGAGCATGTTGTCGGCGTTGCCGTGGTCGGCGGTGACGATGCAGACGCCGCCGGATTGGTGGACGGCGGCGATCACCTGGCCGAGGCACTCGTCGACGGTTTCGATCGCTTTCACGGCGGCGGGGATGACGCCGGTGTGGCCGACCATGTCGGCGTTGGCGAAGTTGATGATCCCGAAGCGCGGCGAGTCCTCGCGCCAGGCGCCGACGAAGGCGCCGGCGGCTTCGCGGGCGCTCATCTCGGGCTTGTCGTCGTAGGTGGCGACGTCGCGGGGGGAGGCGACGAGCTCGCGCCGTTCGCCCTCGCAGGGCGCCTCGTCGCCGCCGTTGAAGAAGTACGTCACGTGCGGGTACTTCTCGGACTCGGCGACGTGGAGCTGGCGCTCGCCGCGGGCGGCGAGGGTCGTCGAGAGGGTGGTCTCCGGACGCGCGGGCGGGAAGGCGATGGGATAGGGCCAGCCCTCCTCGTACTCGGTCATCGTCGTGTAGCGCTCGACGGGCGCCGCGCCGCCGCGGTCGACGTCGGCGAACGCCGGATCGGCGAGTGCCTGGGTGATCTCGCGCATGCGGTCGGGGCGGAAATTGAAGGCGAAGACCGAGTCTCCGGGGCGGATCGTCGCGTCTTCTCCCACGGTCACGGGCTCGACGAACTCGTCGGTCTCGCCGCGCTCGTAGGCGGCCGCGACGGCGGCGGCGCCGCTCTCGGCGTGATGCTCGGCGCGCCCGTGGATGATCAGGTCGTAGGCACGCTGGGTGCGCTCCCAGCGCTTGTCTCGGTCCATCGCGAAGTAGCGCCCGACCACGGTCCCCACGCGGCCCGCGCCGGCCGCCGCCATCCAGCCCTCTACGGTCTCGAGGTAGCCGGCGCCTCCCGTCGGCAGCGTGTCGCGGCCGTCGGTGAAGGCGTGGAGGACGAGATCGGGGACGCCCAGTTCGGCCGCGAATCCGATCAGGGCCTCGAGGTGCTTCCAGCCGGAGTGAACGCCGCCGTCGGAGACGAGCCCGAGGAGATGGACCCGCTCGGCGCCCGAGAACGCCGCCGTGAGCTCAGGGTTGGAGGCGAGATCGCCGTCCGCCACCGCCTGATCGATCCTCGTCAGGTCCTGGATCACCACCGAGCCGGCTCCGAGGTTGAGGTGCCCGACCTCGGAATTCCCCATCTGCCCGTCGGGCAGGCCGACGGCGCCCCCGCACGCGGTGAGCTCGGTGTGGGCGTAGGAGGACCACAGCTCGTCGAACACCGGCGTCCGCGCCAGCGACACCGCGTTCCCCGGTCCCTCGGGCGCGAGCCCCCAGCCGTCGAGCACGATGAGCGCGGCCGACGGTGCCGGCAGCGTGCGCACTAACCCGCGGCGGCGACGATCGACGCGAACGATTCGGCGTCGAGGCTGGCGCCTCCGACGAGGGCGCCGTCGACGTCGGGGAGGGCGAGGAGCTCGGCTGCGTTTTCGGGCTTGACGCTGCCGCCGTAGAGCACCCGGACCGCGTCGGCCGCCTCGCGCGAGCGGTCGCCGACGAGCGCGCGGATGAAGGCGATGGCCTCCTGAGCCTGCTCGGGGGTGGCCACCCGGCCGGTCCCGATGGCCCAGATCGGCTCGTAGGCGATGACGATCTCGCCCAGCCGCTCGGTGGCGACCTTGGCGAGATCCTCCTTGACCTGGTGGCGGAGCTTGCGTTCGGTGTCTCCGCGGTCGCGCTCCTCCTCGGTCTCGCCCACGCAGAGGACGGTCTGCAGCCCCGCCTCGAGGGCCACGGGGACCTTGAGCTGCAGCGCGCGGTCGGTCTCGCCGAAGAGCTCGCGGCGCTCGGAATGGCCGAGGATGACGCCGCCGACGTCGAGCTCGACGAGCATGGGCGCCGACACCTCACCGGTGAAGGCGCCCGCGGGCGCCTGGTGCATGTTCTGTGCGTACACCCCGACGCGCGAGCCGCGCGTGGAGTCGACCATCGCCTGTAGCGCTGTGTAGGGCGGGCAGATCGCCACATCGACGCCGTCGGCCGTGGACACGCGCGGGAGCAGAGCTTGGATGTAGGCCTCCGCCTCGGCGACCGTCTTGTTCATCTTCCAGTTCCCGGCGATCATCGGAGCCCGGGGGGCAGGGCTCAAGAGAGTGCCTCCACGCCGGGCAGCGCGCGACCCTCGATCAACTCGAGCGCGGCGCCGCCCCCGGTCGAGAGGTGGGTCACGCGGTCGGCCAGGCCGAAGAGCTGCATCGCCGCGGCGGAGTCGCCACCGCCGACCACGGTCTTCCCGGGCGCGTTGGCCACCGCCTCGGCCACCGCGCGCGTGCCGGCGGCGAAGGGCTCCATCTCGAACGCCCCCATGGGGCCGTTCCAGAATACGGTGGCGGCGCTGGTGATCGTCTCAGCGTACGCCGTCGCCGTACGCGGCCCGATGTCGACGCCCATCCACCCGTCGGGAACATCGACGCCGTCGAGCTCCCGGGTCTGCGCGTCCGCCGCGAACCGGTCGGCGAGTACGAGGTCGCTCGGGAGCTCGAGCGAGGCGCGGTGCTCATCGCCGGAGGCGAGCACGCGCGTGGCGAGCTCGACGTCCTCGTCCTGGCACAGTGAGGATCCCACCGGATGGCCCTGCGCGGCCAGGAACGGGAAGCACATGGCGCCGCCGATGAGGATGGTGTCGGCGACCTCGAGGAAGCGTTCGATGACGGCGATCTTGTCGCTCACCTTGGCGCCGCCGAGAACGGTTACGAGCGGGCGCCCAGGCTCTTCCAAGAGCTCGCGCAACGTGGTGACCTCACGTTCGAGCAGGCGTCCGGCCGCGCGGTCGGAGATCAGCCGCGTCACCCCCTCGGTCGACGCGTGGGCGCGGTGGGCGGCGCCGAAGGCATCGTTCACGTACATGTCGGCGAGCTCCGCCAGCGCCGCCGCCAGCTCGGGGTCGTTGGCGATCTCCCCCGGCTCGTAGCGAACGTTCTCGAGCAGGAGCACGCTTCCCGGGGCCAGATCGTCGGCCAGCGCCCGCACGTCATCGCCGACCACGCCGGGGGCCAGGGTCACGTCGGCGTCGGTGAGCTCGGCGAGCCGGTCGGCGACCGGGCGCATGGAGAACTCGGGCTCGCGGGCCTTGGGGCGGCCGAGGTGCGAGACGAGGACGAGGCGAGCGCCGCGGTCGCGGAGCTCCTCGATGGTGGGCAGCGCCGCGCGAATCCGGGTGTCGTCGGCCACCGCGCCTTGATCGAGGGGAACGTTGAAGTCGACCCGGACCAAGACCCGCTTGCCATCGACCGCGCCCAGATCCTGCAGGGTCCTCACAGGAGTCTTTGGACCAGCTCGACGACGCGGTTCGAGTAGCCCCACTCGTTGTCGTACCAGGCGACGACCTTGACCATCGTCCCTTCCATGACCGCGGTGAGCGACGAGTCGATGATCGACGAGGCCGGGTTCTTGACGATGTCCGAGGAGACGATGGGATCCTCGGTGTACTCGAGGATCCCCGCCAGGGGCCCGCTCTGGGAGGCGGCCAGGAAGGCCGCGTTGACCTCGTCGGGGGTGGTCTCCCGGCTCACCTCGACGGTGAGGTCGACGAGCGAACCGGTGGGCACCGGCGCCCGGACCGCCATGCCGTTGAGCTTGCCGTTGAGGGCCGGAATCACCAGCCCGATGGCCTTGGCGGCGCCCGTCGAGGCGGGGATGAGGTTGATGGCGGCAGCGCGAGCGCGGCGCAGGTCGGAGTGCGGGAGGTCCTGGAGGCGCTGGTCGGCCGTGTAGGCGTGAATGGTGGTCATCAGGCCATGCTTGATCCCGACCGTGTCGTTGAGGACCTTGGCCACGGGCGCCAGGCAGTTGGTGGTGCACGAGGCGTTCGAGATCACGTGATGCTTCTCGCGGTCGTACTCCTCGTCGAAGTTGACCCCGAGGGCGACGGTGACATCCGGATTCTTGGCCGGAGCCGAGATCACCACCTTCTTCGCGCCCGCCTCCAAGTGCTTGGCGGCGTTCTCGCGATCGGTGAACAGCCCGGTGGACTCGATCACCACGTCCACGCCCAGATCCGCCCAGGGAAGCGCCGCGGGATCTCGCTCGGCCGTGACCTGGATGTCCTTGCCATCGACCCGCAGGCCGGTGTCCGTCGCCTCGACCTCGCCGGGGAACCGGCCGAGAACGGAGTCGTACTTGAGCAGGTGCGCGATCGTCGGGGGATCGACGAGGTCGTTCACCGAAAGCCATTCGAGGTCGGCGCCGCGCTCATAGGCGGCCCGGAACACGTTCCGGCCGATCCGTCCAAACCCATTTATCCCGACACGTACCGGCATGCGTAACTTCCTTCCTCCGCCAGCGGAACCTATTCGAAGCTTCGAGGCGCCGCAAGGCTACCTAAAGCAGCGTGGAGTCGTCGGACTCAAGAGAGAAACCCTTGACCAACCTTAAATAGGTCCTTACAAAGTTAGGGCAGTCTGTCAAGCGGAAAACTCTCTAGGATGCGTTCCGCCATGGAAGCCCACGAAATCACCGTCGGGGAGATCGAACCCGTCGACAACCAGTCGCTGCACCGGGCCATCACCGGTCTCATCACCGTGCTGCCCTTCATCGGTCTCGGGATCGCCATCTGGCAGACCTGGCAGCGAGCGCTGAGCTGGAGCGACGTGATCGTCTTCGTGATCGTCTACATCGGCACCGGGCTCGGGGTTACCGTCGGTTTCCACCGCATGCTCACCCACCGCAGCTTCAAGACATCGCCGTTTCTCCGCGGCTTCTTCGCGGCGCTCGGCTCGGCGGCGATCGAGGGTCCGGTGATCTCATGGGTCGCCGATCACCGCAAGCACCACGCCTTCTCCGACCGCGACGGCGATCCCCACAGCCCCCATGTCGGTCACGCCCCGGGGTTGCGCGGCGCCCTCGCCGGGCTCTTCCATGCTCACGTCGGCTGGCTCTTCATCCACACCCAGCGCGGCTGCCGAGAGCGTTACGCACCGGACCTGCTCGCCGACCCGGTGATCGTCAAGATCAACGACACCTTCCTGATCTGGGCCGCGATCGGCCTGGCGATTCCCTTCGGCCTCGGCGTGGCGATCGGTCACACCCTGGACAGCGGCCTCACCGGTCTGCTGTGGGGCGGCCTCGTGCGCATGCTCGTGGTTCACCACGTGACCTACTCGATCAACTCGCTGTGCCACTCCTTCGGCCGGCGCCCCTTCGCCACCGACGACGAGTCCCGCAACCTCGCGTGGCTCTCGCCCTTCACCTTCGGCGAGGCATGGCACAACAACCACCACGCCTTCCCCACCTCGGCCATTCACGGCCTGCGCCGCTGGCAGTTCGATCCCTCGGCCTACGTGATCCTCATGCTCGAGCGCATGGGCCTGGTGTGGGACGTCGTCAAGGTCTCGCCCGAGCGCCAAGCGGCTCGGGCCGCCGCCTAGCTCAGCGGCGGCTCACGAGCTCGACCCGGAGCTCGTCAGGGTCGAGCAGGTACGCGGCGTACGTGCCGCGCCCGTACTGAGGACGAGGCCCGGGTGGCCCGTCGTCGGACCCTCCGTGGGCGAGACCGGCGCGATAGGCCGCGTCGACGGCGGCACGCCCTGTCGCCTGGAGCGCGAGGTGCCCGTAGCCGGGGGCCGGCGCACGGCCGCGCACGACGATCCACAGGAGCGGGCCGTTGATGCCGTAGGCGACGGCGTGCTCGCTGTCGAACATCCGGCGGGCTCCGAGGGCGAAGAGGAGAGCGTCGTAGAAGCGTGCCGACCGCGCCAGGTCAGTGACCTCGAACCCGATGTGGTCGATCATCGGGGATCGGCCCTGTGGACGTCCCGGTGGGCGACCTCGACGCGGTAGTCGCTCGAGCCGCCGTAGCGCGCGGCGAGATGCTCGGCGATGGCCACCGAACGGTGACGGCCGCCGGTGCAACCGATCGCCACCACCAGGTGGGCCTTGCCCTCGGCGAGGTACTGGGGCAGCAGATAGTCCAGGAGCGGATGCAGGCGGTCGTAAAAGTCCTCCAGAGCCCCGTCGCGGTCGATGTAGTCGACGATCCGCTGGTCGGTTCCCGTCAGCGGCCGCAGCTCGGGCTCGTAGTGCGGGTTGGGGAGAAAGCGCACGTCGAAGAGGAGATCGGGGTCACGGGCGGGACCGTTCTTGAAGCCGAAGCTCTGGACGGTGACGGCGAGGCGGCCCGTCTTGCGCGCGGGGAGAACCTCGTCGGCGAGCTTGCGCCTGAGCATCGCCGCCGACAGTCCGCCGGTGTCGATGACCACGTCGGCTCGCTCGCGCAGGGGGGCGAGCAGGGCGCGCTCGCGGGCGATGCCGTCGGCGACGCTCCCCGTCGCCGCGAGCGGATGGCGCCGTCGGGTCTCCTTGTAGCGCGTGAGCAGCGTCTGCTCGTCGGCCTCGAGGAAGAGAACGCGATGGCTTACCCCGCTGCGGCGGAGCTCGTCGAGGATCTCCACCAGTCCCTCGAAGTAGCTACGGGCACGAACGTCTGAGACCACGGCGGCGCGCTCGATCTTCGACCCGCCGTGCTGGAAGAGCTCGGCGAGCGAGCGGATCATCTCCGAGGGAAGATTGTCCACGCAGAAGTAGCCCTCATCCTCGAACACGGCCATCGCCGTCGACTTCCCGGCCCCTGAGAATCCGGTGATGATGACGAGGTCGGTGAGGGCGACGTGGTCCGGGTTCGCGCCCTCGCCCTCCTCCGATCGGGGGCGCTCGTCGGACTCGCGGCTGGATGCTTCCATGCTCGGAAGCTTGACGCCAAAGGCGGACACCCGTCGAGAGGTGTGCGAGGATGGCCGGCGTGTCTCGGCACGGACGGCTGATTGGGGTCGCCTTCACCTGCGTGCTGCTGCTGGCCGGGGCGACGCGCGCCGCCGCCAGCACGGGCCGGGTGCTCTCACCGGTCCTCGGCGGCCCACCCATCTCCTCCCCCCTCCCGCCGGGCTTCCTCGGGTTCTCGATGGAGTTCTACGCCGTGCACCAGTACGTCGGCAACAACCCCGACGCCGTCAACCCCGTCCTCGTCCAGCTCATCCGGAACCTGAACCCAGGCCAGACGCCGAGCCTCAGGATCGGAGGCGACAGCACCGACCAGAGCTGGTGGCCTGTCCCCGGGGTGCTCCACCCACGGGGCATCGACTACCCCTTGACCCAGGGCTGGGTCCGCACCACGGCAGCGCTCGCCGACGCCCTCGGCGCGAAGCTCATCGTGGGCATCAATCTCATGCTCCACCGCCCCGCGCTGGCGGCGGTCGAAGCGCGCGCGCTCCTCGCCGGCCTGGGGAGTTCGATCCAGGCCTTCGAGATCGGCAACGAAAGCGACCTCTACGGCACCCTGCCGTGGTATCTCACGGCGCGCGGCAAGGTGCGGTACGGGCGCCCGCCCACCTACAGCGTCCCGAGCTTTCTCCAGGAGTTCTCCAACGTACGTCACGCGCTACCGCCGGTGCCGATCGCAGGCCCGAGCTTCGCCGGTCTCCCCTGGATGGCGGAGGGGCTCAGCCCGTACCTGGCCAGCGACCCGGGGGTCTCGCAGGTCACCTTCCACCGCTATCCCCTTCGCGGCTGCCACGTCTCCCCGACGTCGCAGTCCTACCCCACGGTCGCCAATCTGCTGAGCGACTTCGCCCAGGCTCAGCTCGCCCTGGGTGTCGCGCCCTACGTGGCCATCGCCCACGAACACGGGCTGCCCTTCCGCGTCGATGAGATGAACTCGGTTGCCTGCGCGGGGACCCACGGGGTCAGCGACACGTTCGCCTCGGCCTTGTGGATGCTCGACACCCTCTTCGAGATGGCCAACGTCGGCGTCGATGGCGTCAACGTCCATACCCTGCCCAGCGCCCGTTACGCGCCGTTCTCCTTCACCCACACCGGCACGACGTGGCAGGCCGCGGTGCACCCGGAGTACTACGGGATGCTCATGTTCGCCCAGGCCGCTCCCCCCGGGTCCCGGCTGCTCCCGATCAGCGGACTCCCTCCGGGTTCGCTGAAGATGTGGGCCACGCTCGCTCCCGACGGGACCGAGCGCGTCGTGCTCGTCAACGAGGACCCGTCGAACCCCCAGTCGGTGGTTCTGGGCGCTCCCGGCAGCTCAGCCACCGCCGAGCTCCTCACGGCCCCGAGCGTGAACGCGACGAGCGGGGTCACCCTGGGCGGCCAGAGCTTCGGGGACGCAAGCACGACCGGCCTGCTCTCCGGGGCAGCGCAGACCGGCACCGTCTACTCGGCCTTCGGGCTGTACTCAGTGACCGTCCCGCCGGGCAGCGCGATGATGCTCACGCTGCACTGACTGATCACACCCCGGTCTTGTGGAGCTCGCGGTAGAGGTCGCGGGCGAGCCTCCCGGGAACGCCGGGCACGGCCTCGAGCTCCTCCCGGGAAGCGGAGAGGATGGCATCGGGCGAGCCGAAGTGCTGGAGCAGCGCGCGCTTGCGCGCCGGCCCCACCCCGGTCAGGCCGTCGAGGATCGACGCTGTCATCGCCCGGTCGCGACGGATCCGGTGGTGGGTGATGGCGAAGCGGTGAGCCTCGTCTCTCACTCGCTGCAGGAGCTGGAGCTCGGGGGTGTCGTGCGCGAGGGCGAGCGGCGCCTCGCGCCCGGGGATGAAGAGCTCCTCAATCCGCTTGGCGAGCGCGACCACGGTGACCCCTCGCTCTCGGAACGGGCCGAGCGCGCGCACCCCGGCCGAGAGCTGCCCCTTCCCGCCGTCGATGACGATCACGTTGGGCAGAGCGGCGAAGCTGGCGTCGTATTCCTTGTCGTGCGGCGAGACGTCGCGCTGGTGCTCCCACCTGGCGAGGCGCCGGGAGAGCACCTCCTCCATCGCCGCGAAGTCGTCGGGGACCCCGTCTTCGCCGCCGATGATCTTGAAGCGCCGGTAGTCGGACTTCTTCGGCGCCGCCCCCTCGAACACGACCATCGAAGCCACCGCATTGGTCCCCATCAGGTTGGAGATGTCGAAGCACTCGATCCGCAGGGGGATCGCGTCGAGCCCGAGCGCCCGCTGGAGCCCGTCGAGGGCCTCCACACGCTGCTGGCGCCGGCGCTCGGAACGCAGCTTCTCCTGATCGAGAGCGAGGCGGGCGTTGCGCTCGGCGAGCTCGAGGATCCGCCGCTTGTCCCCACGCTGCACCGCCCTGATCTCCACCGCCGTCCCGCGGCGCCGGGCGAGAGCCTCGGCGAGGACCGCGGTGTCATCGACCCCGGGCTGGACGACGAGCAGTGGCGGGATCATCATCGCGCTCGAGTAGTACTGGAGGATGAAAGCCTCGACCACGGCGGGCACCCCGTCCTCGGCCTCGTTGTCGAGGTAGAAGCTCTGGCGGTCGGAGAGCACGCCGTCGCGGATCTGGAACACCTGCGCGTTGGCCTCCTTCCCCTCGACGGCGACGGCGATGGCATCGAGGGTGCCGATGGCATCGTTGGCCACCCGTTGGCGCTCGAGCAGCGAGCGCACCGCGCGCAGCCGGTTGCGCTCCCGCGCGGCATCCTCGAAGCGCTGCTCGGCGGCCGCTTCGCGCATCGCCGCCTGCAGGGTGCGCTCGATCTCCCGGTAGCGCCCGGAGAGGAAGCCCATCACCCCCTCGATGCCCTTGCGGTAGTCCTCCTTGGAGACGTAGCCGACGCACGGCGCCTCGCAGCGCTTGATGTAGTAATCGAGGCACGGCGAGCCGCTGCGGCGGCCCGGTTCAGCCCCCTCGCAGGTCCGGAACATGAAGACCTTGCCGAGGAGATCGAGCGTCTCACGTACCCGCTTGGCGTTGCTGTACGGGCCAAAGTAGGCGCGGTCCCGGCGGTGGCGCTCGCGCGTGAAGTACACACGCGGGAACTCCTCGTCGAGCGAGATGGCGATGTACGGATACGACTTGTCGTCGCGCAGGCGGACGTTGAAGCGCGGCTTGTACTGCTTGATGAAGTTCTGTTCGGCGAGCAGCGCCTCAGCCTCGGTTTGGACGACGAGCGCCTCGATCTGGTCGATCATCGGCAGCAGTTCGCCGCCCGCCTTCGTGCTCGGGTTGGAGAAGTGCGAGGCGACGCGTTTGCGGATCGATTTCGCCTTCCCGACGTAGATGACCCGGCCACGGGCGTCGCGGAACAGGTAGACGCCCGGCTGGTCCGGGAGCTCTCGGCGACGATCGGCGTTCATTACAGACATACCCTCCTGAGGATAGGAGGGGTTGAGATTTGCCAGGGGCAAATCCCCTTGGCGCATCTGGCAGAGCCAAATGCGCCGCATGCCACAGCCCCTCGGCAAGCTATTCGGTGCTCAGCGAGAGCCCGAGCCCGGCGATCGCTCCGACCAGGGCGATGATGGCAGCGGTCTCCCCCGGCCCGGGCGTCGGGGCGGGCGGCACTTCGGAAGCGACGCCGACGCCCGGCCGGAACGAGGTCGCGGCCCCGTTGGTGGGCGGGGAGCCCTCGGCGTGAATGGCGAAGGCGAGCGCGAGGAGACAGGCCACCAGCGTGCAGATGCGCGCCTTCCTCGGGCCCTTCAGGGCCACTCCCATGAGCGCGGCCACGAGCAGGAGGAGCAGGACGTCGGCGGCGGAGTAGACCTGCCACGCGGTGGGATCGCGAGGGACACCGCGGAGGGTCTGGAGCTTGTCGGCGAGGGCGAGATAGGCCGGGGACAGGCTGCTCCAGGACAGGAACAGGGACAGGAGGAGCACGATGGCGCTGAAGAGCACCAGCCAGTCGGCGATTACGCTCCGGTCGTCCTTGCTCACGGCGCGCCAGTGTAAGGGCGCCGGTCCCCGGGGGGTCCCGGCCCCGGAGAGTCCCGCCCCGCCGCTCAGTAGCTTCGCGCGGCCCAGAGGATGGCGAACACCGTATAAGCGGCACCGCCGATGAGGACGAGCCACACGAGCACGCCCCCGCCCCCGGAATTCCACAGGCGCGAGGTCGCGGTGAGGGTCACCACCGCCACCGCGGCGGCACCGTAGAGCGCGGCCCGGCGACCGTCTCCGAGCGAGTACAGCGTGACCCGGTGCTGGCGATACATCATCGCCGCGAACCAAGAAATCGAAGCCAGGAAGGCGATCGACACCGCTTGGATGATGACCTGGCTGGCGGTGCCCCCGCCGGGGGCGTAGACGACCACGGCCGCGAGGGCGAGGACGATGGCGACGTTGCGGGCTACCTTGATCACTAGAAGGGATCGTACGCCGGTGGACCGCGGAGCCCCTCGCGGTCGGGTACGCGCAGGCGCTGCGGGTCCCCGGCGCCGCCCGGCCACGGGTGCGCGGCCGGCTCGGGGTCGCCCGCCGCGCAGGCCACGCGGGACTCGGCGGCGAAGCGGTAGCCCACGCCGAATTGGGTGTGCAGGTAGTTCCAGTCCGGCGAGAGGGTTCGAGCTTCTGGCGCACCTTGCGCACGAAGACGTCGACCGAGCGGTCCCCGCGGACCATCGTGTAGCCCCACACGCGCTGGTAGATCTCCTCGCGCTCGAGGACACGGCCGCCGGCCTGGGCCAGTACCGCGCAGGCCCCGGACCCGATCGGCCAGCGGCGACGCGCCCGTGCACACGAGCAGCGCGAGACCGGTGAGCGCGAGCGCGGTGCGCTCCACGTAGTCGAGGCCGGTGATGGCCGTGTTCACGACCACCACGTGCAGGCGCTGAGCGGCGAGCTGGTCGGGACCGGGGGCATAACCGAGGACCCGCCGATCCCATCCGAGGGAATCGAAGCGACGGTCGAGAACGGCGAAGAAACCGCTGTCGTCGTCGATCAGCGCGATCCGGACGGACGCCTCGTTGGACGGGGACATCTCGGCCCGCAGTGTAGAGCCGCGCGGGGACGACGAACGTGCCGCGCGCGGCTCCCGGGTCCGGCTACGTGGCTGAGTACGTCACCGTGAGGGTCGAGCTCGCGTAAGCGGGCACGACGCACGCGTGAACCTTGCGGAGACGGATGACTTTGACGCGCTTGCCCACCTTCTTGAACACCGGACGCCGTTCGATGCCGCAGTACTTTCCGGGTCCGAAAGGACCGATATCGCCGCCGATTCCATACGGCCCGACGAACACTTGGCCGTTCTGGGCATCGGAGACCGACAGCACCGCGCCGAGGGTGAGGCTCGCGTCTTGCGCGTACAGGAGGGCCTTCGCACGTGCCGCTACCAGGGCCCCCGGCACCGCCTGCTTCTGCGCCACCGCCACCGCGCTGGCGATCGAGGCGTTGGAGTGGCGATTGGCCGGCACGACCTTGACGTTGGCCGTGCCCGTGGCCGTGACCGACTGGGCGTCGGCGAGCGCCGGCGCCGCCAGGGTCAGCGCTGCCACCACGGGGGCCAGCGCGAGGAAACGACGGGACATACGTGCGCCCTCCTACTCGATGCGCGTCGCCTGAGGCGGCGCTGGAGTCAGGCGCGCGTGCGCGCCCGTGTTCAGTCTACGAGCGGTACTACGCGCGGAGTCCGCAATTAATCACAGCGCCTGTCAGCCCGCGATCCGCTCCCAGCGGGCGTACAGGCTCTCCACCGCGCGCTTGGCGGCGTCATGCCGAGCCGTCGAATCGGCGCTGGTGGTGGCATCGGACCAGGCGCCGGGATCGGAGAGCTCACCCTCGAGGGCGCGAAGGGTCGCTTCCGCCGCCTCGATCTCGCGCTCGAGCGCGCGCTGGGCCTTGGCGTCGCCATTTGCTCCGCCGGATGTCGCCTGCTCGCGTTTGCGGGCCGGCTTCCCGGCAGCGGGCTTGGCCTTGGGCGCGGGGGACGCCGTCGCGCGCTCCTCGCGGGCGGCGGCGGCGCGCTCATCGCGCACGCGCACGTACTCGGGCCAGCCGCCGACGTAGCTGTGCAGGGTTTGGTCCTCGATCGCCACCGTCCGGCTCCCGACGGCGTCGAGTAGCGCCCGGTCGTGCGAGACCAGGAGCAGGGAGCCCTCGAACGCGCTCAGCGCCTCCTCGAGCGCCTCCCGGCTCTCGAGGTCGAGGTGGTTGGTCGGCTCGTCGAGGATGAGCACGTTGGCGCCCGAGTTCACGAGGATGGCCAGGGAAAGGCGGCGGCGCTCTCCTCCCGACAGGCCCTCGAGCGGCTTCTCGGCGTCCTCGCCGGAGAACAGGAACCGCCCGAGAAGCGCGCGGGCTCGGTTGGGGGTGAGGCTGGTCAGATGGCTGGTGGCCTCGATGACGGTGCGAGCGGTGCCCGCCGAGAGCTCGTCGGCGTGTTGGGAGAGATAGCCGAGCTTGACGTTGTGTCCGGTGCGGAGCTTGCCCGCCGGGAGCTCTCGGCGCCCGGCCAGGGTCTCGATGAGCGTCGTCTTGCCCGCGCCGTTCGGGCCTACGAGAGCGACGTGCTCGCCGCGCTCGAGCCATAGCTCAGCGTGATCGAGCAGCGTCTTCTCGCCGGCCTCGATGTGGCCGCCCTCGAGCTCGAAAACGACCCGGCCGCTGCGCTCGGGGGGCTTGAAGGCGAAGGCCAGTGACGCTCCGTCAGCGGCCCCGCGCTGCACGCGCTCGATCTTCGAGAGCTTCTTGGCCCGGGACTGGGCCTGACGGGCGCGGGTGCCGGCCCGGAATCGGGTCACGAAGCGATCGAGCCGGTCGATCTCCGCCTGCTGGCGGTCGATCGCCCGTCCGAGCGCGAGCTCGCGGGCCGCCTTCTCCTTGCGCCAGGCGTGCCACGGCCCGTCGAAGAAGCGAGCGCGGCCCGCCTCGAGCTCGAGCACGGCGGTACCCACCGCCTCGAGGAACCAGCGGTCGTGGGCGACCAGGACCACCGCCGCGTCGAGGCTGGCGAGATGCTGCTCCAGCCATTCGAGCGAGGCGATGTCGAGATGGTTGGTGGGCTCGTCGAGGAGCAGGAGGTCGGGGTCGCCCGCGAGCGCGCGGGCCAGTGACCCGCGCGTGAGCTCGCCTCCCGAGAAGGTGTCGAGCATGCGATCGAGGTCCGAGTCGGCGAAACCGAGCCCGTGAAGGGTGGCCAGCGCCCGGTCGCGCCAGCGATATCCCCCGGCGTGCTCGAGGCGCGCCTGGGCCTGCGCATAGCGGGTCATGGTCGCGTCGTCGTGGGCGCCCTCGGCCATTGCCTGCTCGAGCGAGGAGAGCTCCTCCTCGATCGCCACCAGCTCGCTCGCCCCGGAAAGCACGTAGTCGCGCAGGGTCAGCGAGCGCTCGCGCGGCGGGCGCTGGTCATGGAGGGCGACCTTGGCCCCCTTGGAGAACACGAGCTCGCCGTGGTCGACCGACGCCTGGCCGGCGAGCATGCGCAGGAGGGTGGTCTTGCCCGCGCCGTTGCGGCCCGACAGCGTCATGCGGTCGCGGCGCTCGAGCTTGAAGGACACGCCGCGCAGGAGCGGCTCGCCGGCGATGTCCTTGCCCACGTCTGAGGCGATGAGTACAGCCATCGCCGCCCATGGTAGGAAGCTGCCCCGCCGGGTGCCGGTTCGACCTCCGTACGCCGATGAATCCGGGTGCCCGCAGGCGGATGCCGGGCCCTGGCGCAGGCGCCAGGCTGTCCGGTAGGATCCGGCCGCACATGGCTCGCGCCCGGATCATCGCCTGGACCGCCCTGCTGTCGTGCGGTGTCGTGCTGCTCGCGGCGGCGCCGGCGGCGCTGGCCAAGAACGGCGGCGAGGGCACCTACGGCGAGACCAACGACGTCAACATCACCAACGCGATGTTCGGCACCATCCTCTTCTTCGTGCTCGTGATTTCGCTCTTCAGCCTTCTCCAGTGGCAGCTCGACAAGCGCAAGCACGCGCGGATGGACGCCAAGAAGCGCAGCGCCGCCAACGCGGATTCCCGCGGCGGCTGGTAGCACCCCTCAGCAGCCGCTGCCCACCACCGGACGTCCCTCCGTCGTCCCGGCCGGCGCGCCGAGCTGTGCGAGCAGCGCGCTGAACTCCGTGCCGCAGTAGCTCCGGTTATCGCCGGGGTCACCGGTGTGAGCCTGCTGGCCGAGCGCGCTCGCCTTGGCGACGACGCGTCCCGGCCCCGCCGCCCACCCCGTCTCGATCCCGTGCGGGCCCGGTACCGCGAAGGTGGCGATCTCCTGGCCCGCAGCCACGCGCTGACCGGTGTGGACGGTCGGCACGACGCCTTCGGATACGTACACGTACCGGCCCGCATACGATCCGTCGGCAAGCGTGTAGTTGACCGAATCGCCGTACCACCCCGGGTCGGGGCCGGCGTAGGTGATGACCGCGTCGCCGAGCGCGAGGATCGGGTCACCGCTGCCGTCGGCGTAGTCGACGCCCTGGTCGATCCGCTCGGGCACCAGGTGGCCGGAGGGGACGCTGGCGAACGGATTCGTGTAGCCACCGGCCTGGATCGAGCACTGCTGTTGGCCCGGCCAGCTGACGGGCTGCGTCGCCGCTCCGGCGGCGAGCCCCTGGTGGTAATAGCCCTGAGCGCGCGCGAGGACGGCCTGGACGTACCAGTCGGCATGGTTGTAGCTGAAGATCGCCCGCTGCCAGGTCGCCGGGTCGCCGGTCATCGCATTGGTGGCGAGGTAATGGGCGGCGCTGTAGACGGCATCGCCCTCGTTGTAGACGCTGGGCGCCTGCCCCGGAGGGTCGTTCGGCGCCGCCACCTTGACCGCATCCCAGGTGTCTCCGGCCAGGCCGCCGATCCCGATCTGCATCGGTCCGGCGGCACCCGCAGGGTTGGCGCCCGAGTGCACGCCGGGGAGGGTCGAGTGGCCGAAGTCCGATTCCTCGTAGTTGATCGCCGCGAGGATCGCCGGGCCCTCCGGGCCGAGGTTGAAGCGGCTGGCGGCGCCCTCGAAAAGGGGGACAAGCGCGCCGGGGACGCCCCCCACCGGACCGGCCGCCCCCGGCGCGCCCGTGCACGCCTGCGAGGCGAATCCGGCCACCGCCGCGAGCACGACGAGCGCCATCGCTAGCGCCAGCAACCCCAGCACCGCCCCGAGGCGCCACATCAGACCACGCTGAGTCCGGCCACGCGCCATCCTCCGCGACGCGCGACGAGCCGAAGCTCGAACGCGCCCGGAGCGCCGCCGGCGTGCCGGCCCGCGCGCACGGTGACGAGGACGACGGCGGCGGTGGGCAGCCGCTCGAGGGGCGCCACCCCCGTGAGGCGCTGGCCGACCTCGCTCGCCCTATCCCCCGGCGGCAGGCTGGCGCGGTGCGAGAGGAGCTCAGCGGCGAAGGCCTGGGTGCAGGTGGCGGTGATCGCCGAGGAGACCCCGGGTCCCACGGCGCCGACCTGGTAGCTCATGTCCGCCCGCGCGAAGCGGCGGGCCACGGCGAGGACGAGGCGCCATGGCCCGTGGCGTGGGGGCGGCTGGTCGGGGTCGACGCGCCAGGGAGTGAGGGAGCGCTGGGGCGGGCCGGGGCGCGGGGGCGGCCCGGGGCGCCGGAGCAAGTCCGGGACGGGCGGGTGGGCCACCGTCATGCGCGACTGCGGGCCCTGCGGGCGGGCGGCCCGACCCGGCGCGGCCCCACACCCGGCGAGCGCTCCGGCGGCGAGGAGGGCCGCGGCCCCCAGCACCGCTGCGCTCACGCCGGGGCCATCGTCCATGCCCCACGAGGTATCAGCGGGCGACGGGCATTCCCGGGCGCGTTACGGTGATTTTGCGCGCGCGCGACGCCGGCGCGTCGGGGACGTCACGCCGGCGTCATCGCTCGCGACACGGCGTGGGCCCCTCGCGAAGCTCGCGGTCAACGTGTAGGCGCGCCCCCTACCACCCCGCTTCGAGGAGCACGCCCTCCCGGATCCCCCCGCACCCGACCTGAAGCGCGGTCCCGAACAGGTTCGACACCGCCTCGAGGATGAGCAGGCCGGCGGGCAGCAGCCGCACGCGCTCGATGTCGAGCTGGAAGCGGTTCGCGACATCGGCGGCGCGCTCGGCGGCGAGCACGCGGAAGGAGCGCTCGAAGGCGGCCCCGTCAAGCAGCGATCCGGCCAGGAGCCGGAGCGACGTCGCGCTCCCGCCAACGGCGACCGCTTCAAGCGGCGTGGGCGCCCTGACCCCTTCGACCGCCTCGGCGACGCGGGCGCGCGCGGCCGCGAGCTCGGCCGTCCGCGGGGGATCGGAGTGGAGAAAATTGTCGGCGAGATCGCCCGAGCCGAGCGCGAACGAGAACCACCAGCCGATCGTCTGCGGAGGCGTGCCGACGACGACCTCTGACGAGCCGCCGCCGACGTCGACCACGCCGAGCGTGCCCGCGGGCCGGTGGTCGAGCGTGCCCGCGGCGCCGACGAAGGCCAGGCGTGCCTCCTCCTCGCCGGAGAGAATCCGCACCTTCAGCCCGCAGGCGCTCTCGATCGCTGTGACCAGCTCGGCGCCGTTCGCGGCGTGGCGGATCGCCGCCGTGGCCACACCGAGAACCTCGCGCGAGCCCAGGTCTCGGGCCCGCGCGAGCTGCTCGGTGACCACGCCGACGACCTCGGCGATCTTCCCCTGCGCGATCGTTCCGTCCCCCGCGGTCCCGCGGCCGATGCGAGTGAAGACGCGAGCGTGGTGGATCTCGCTCAGCTGCTCGGCCCCGCACTCGGCGACGAGCAGGCGAGTGGTGTTCGAGCCGATGTCGATGCAGGCGCGACGCACGCACGGCAACCTTAGTCGGGAAACCGTCACGTTTCTCACGTAGTTCGACACGGGGGGCGACAGGGTATGCAGGGTGTTCGCACCGCTCGCGTACGATGCGTGGGTAGTTTTTGGTGAGGTTTCGGTAGATACAAGGAGAGTTTCATGTGCATCCGTAACCACTAGCGTCCACTGCGAACGCTGGCACCAAGCGACGTTCGTCCATATTGGTAGTTATGCCCACCGGGTCCGACGGGACGCGATATGCTTTCCGTCACGGTCGTGGTTGGGAGCACGGAAGGTGCCACCCACGGGAGCCGCAGGGACATGGAAGAGGCAAAGCAAAAAGCCAGGGCGGTCGGGACGCGGAGGGTCGCGCTCCTGCTCCTTGGTTTCGCCACAGTCGGCCTTGTGCCCGGGTTTCTCTTCCTGGCGCCGACTCCCCACTTCCATCAGCCCGCGCTGGTCGCCGTGCTCTTCATCTTCGGGATTTCCGCCTACCGCGCCGACGTCCATTTCAAGACCAAGGTCCCGTTCAAGGTCGATGGCGGATACGCCCTTGCGCTCGTGGCCATGGCCATCTCGGGGCCGCTCGCGGGCCTCATCGTCCTGCTCCCGTGGGACATCGGGAGCCGGCTGATCTGGCGCGAGCACAAGCTCTTGAGCCCAGGAACGCTCGCGAACCTCGCGTCGTACGGCTGGTCGGTGCTCGCCGCGGCCGAGGTGCTCAGGCTCGCCGGCGCGATGACCCTGACCCCGAGGGCTGCCACCGGCCTGTTCACGGCGGGCGTCGTGATGGGAGTGGTGCAATTCGCGATCGCCAGGCTTTTCTACGGCACCGCCTACCAGGGATACCGGGGCTGGCCCTTGCTCCGAGGGGAACTCCCCGACTACCTGACCTTCGTCTTCATCGAGGTTCTCCTCGCCACGGTGACCGCGGTCCTGCTCGGAGCGGTCGGCATCCCCGCACTCGCCATCTTCGCCATCGTCATCTTCGTTCCGGGCGTCGTCCTCCCGGCCCTGGCCAGTCGCCATTCCGTCACGCTCCTTGATCGAGGTGCCGCGGCGGCGCTCTATGCCACTGCCCTTGGCGACGTCCTGCGCCTGAGCCGCCATCGCCGCCGCGTGCTCGCCGGCGCCGCGCACCTCGTGCACCACGGAAAGCACGCTCCGAACGCACGCTGGGCGGATCTCCACAGCATCGAGTTCGCGGCCCGTTACGCCGGCGAGCACTACGACGGCGGCGGCGAGCCCGCCGCCCTGGCCGGCAACCGCATCCCGCTCGACAGCCGCATCCTCGCCGTCGCCATCGGTTGGGCGAACTTGACGGCCGCCGGCTCCCAGCAGCTCTCCCACGCCGAGGCGCTGCTCGGACTCGAGCTCGCCGCGGGGTCCGAGCTCGACCCCCACGTCGTCGCCGCGGCCGGCGGGATCGTCAACGCCGAGCTTCCGTTCGCCCGCGACAACGCCTTCCAGCCGGTCCTGCACCGTCTCCCCCTTCCCCGGGTGCTCAGGCGCGCGGGGATACCGCGGGCTCTCGCCTCCATCGAACAGGCGTAGGCACCGCCCGGCGCCGGCGGCGCCGGCACGCCATCCCGCGTCCGCGCCCGGCCCCCGCCGGGTGACATGATCCTCCCCGTGTCCGATATCGCCATCGACGTTCGTGGCCTGCGCAAGACCTATGGCGATTTCGAGGCGGTCCGCGGGATCGACTTCGCGGTGCGCCGGGGTGAGGTGTTCGGGCTCCTCGGCCCTAATGGCGCCGGCAAGACCACGACCGTCGAGATCCTCGAGGGTTACCGCACGAGGAGCGCGGGTGAGGTCAGCGTGCTCGGGTTCGACCCAGGCGAGCGCCCCCGCGAGTTTCGCGCCCGCGTGGGCATCGTCCTCCAGAGCACGGGCCTGTACCGCCACATCCGCGTCCGTGAGGCGGTCTCGCACTTCGGCTCCATGTACCCGCATCCCCGCGATGTCGACGAGGTGATCGCCCTGACCGGCCTCGAAGGCAAGGAGGACGCGATGGCGCGCACGCTCTCGGGCGGGCAGGTGCGACGGCTCGACCTCGCACTGGCGCTGATCGGCGACCCCGAGCTCGTGTTCCTCGACGAGCCCACGACGGGGTTCGACCCGGCGGCGCGGCGCACGGCGTGGGACACGATCCGCGCCCTGAGGGACCTGGGCAAGACGGTGCTGCTGACCACGCACTATCTCGACGAGGCGCAGGCCATCGCCGATCGCGTGGCCATCATCAAGGACGGGCAGATCGCCATCGAGGGTGCCCCCGGGGACCTCGGGTCGAATGGGAGCGCGCCTCGGTACCGGGTTGCCTACCGGAACGGCAGCGGGAGCGAGGTCGCGCAGGAGACCGCTGACCCCACCACCCTCCTGCACGAGCTCACGGGCGCCGCGCTCGCTCGCGGCGAGCGACTGGAGGGGCTCACGGTCACTCGCCCCACGCTCGAGGACGTGTACCTCGAGCTCACCGCCGCGCAGGCCGACGAGGCCGAGGCGCCGAGTGACGATGCGCCGCCCGTCGGAGCCCGCCGGACGCGTGGGCGTCGATGACCGAGATCGCCGTCCTCGCCTGGCGCCAGTACCGGCTCGAGCGCCGCCTGTTCTGGCGCAACCCGAGCGCCGCCTTCTTCAACTTCCTGCTTCCGCTCCTCTTCCTCGCCTTCTTCGGCGCCGCCTTTCAGAACGACCCCAAGGAGCTCCGGGTCATCGTCCCCGGCATCGCCGCCATGAGCGTGATGTCGACGACATTCACTGCGCTGGCCTTCAACATGACCTTTCTGCGCGAGCAGGGCGTGCTCAAGCGCATCCGCGGCACCCCGATGCCCGGGATCTCCTACCTCCTCGGGCTCGCCGGCAACGCCGTCACCAACACCGCACTCCAGATCACCATCATCACCGTCGCCGGTCGCTTGTTCTTCGGCACTGGCTGGCCGCGTAACTGGGCTGAGCTCACCGTCTTCGTGATCGTCGGCGTCGTCTGCTTCGCCTCGCTCGGCGTGGCCTTCTCCCACGTCATCCCCAACTTCGATTCCGCGCCCGCGTACGTCAACGCCGTCTTCCTCCCCGTCGTCGCCGTCTCCGGCGTGTTCTTCGACACCGCCCACTCGCCCGGCTTCATGAAGGGGATCGCCCAAGCCCTCCCGCTCTACCACCTGATCTCCGGGTTATCGGGGGCGATGGTCAGGGGCACGAGCTTCTCGGCCAACGTCAGCGCCCTGGGCGTGATCGCGGCCTGGGCCGTGCTCGGGATCATCTTCGCGGTGCGGGGCTTCAGCTGGGATCAGCGTCGGGCGTGACATGAAGGGCCTCCCGACGGCGATCACCGGGCTCCTCTACGACGTCCACGGGAACCTGCCCGCGCTCGAGGCGGTACTCGCGGATGCGGCGGCGGCGGGAGTCGCGCGATGGGTGCTCGGCGGCGACTATGCGCTGTTCGGTCCCTGGCCCGTGGAGACGGTCGACGCCCTGCGCTCGCTACCGGATGCGACGTGGATCCGCGGCAACGGCGAGCGCTGGACCGCCAACCCGTCGGACGCGCCGGACGACGACGTCGTCCAGGGCGCGATCACGGCCTGCCGCGAGGCGCTCGGCGCCGGTGCCGTCGACGAGCTGGCAGCGCTGCCCGAGGAGGTCGTCCTCGCCTCGACGCGCTACTGCCACGCCTCCCCGGTGTCCGACGTGCGCTCGTTCCTCCCCGAGCCCGCCGAGGACGAGAGTGAGCTCCTGGCCGGCGTGAGCGAGCCACGGCTCGTGTTCGGGCACACGCATCTTCCCTTCCTCCGCACCGGCGCGCACGGGGTCGAGCTCTTCAACCCGGGAAGCGTGGGAATGCCCTTCGACGGCGATCACCGGGCCGCATACGCGATCATCGACCCCGATGGACACGTCGAACACCGCCGTATCTCCTACGACCACGAGGCCAGCGCCGCCGCCGTGCGCGAGCATTTTGGCGCCGCCGCGTGGACCGAGACGGTGGCCGGGAGGATCGAGCGCGCGAGCGTCTAGCCATCGGCGCGAGGTTTCGCCGCGGGTCGAAGCGCCGATATTGAGTGGTGTAGTGCTGCTGCGCGCTCCCGGATGAGCTCATCCCCTCACGATCCCCTCGAAGACGCCGAGCCGACCTCGGTGCGGCTGACGCTGCCCGCGCGGCCGGAGAACGTCGCGCTGGCGCGACAGGTGCTCGCAGGAGTGGCCGAGGGCCTGGACATCGAGGAGGAGCTGCTGGCGGACATCAACATCGCCGTCACCGAGGCGTGCAACAACGTCGTCCTCCACGCCTATCCGGACGGCGTCGGCACCACGGAAGTCACCATCACCTCGGTTCTCGACCAGCTGATGATCACCGTTCGGGACCAGGGGACGGGCATGAACCCGTTTCCGGCCGAGGCTGATGCAGGCGCGGGGGCCGGCGGGGACCCCGACGCGCCCGCCCGGCTTGGGTTCGGCTTCGCCATGATGTCCTCGCTCTCGGATCAGTTCGGCATCAACAGCGGCGCCGGCGGGACCGAGGTGCGAATGCGCTTCGCCCTGCACGGAGCGCCGGCGATCGTCGCGGAGGACCTGTTCGACCGGGCCGGGTTGCCCGAGATGGGTCCGGCGCCGCAGGGTGACATTGTCCTCGTGCTCACCCCGGGGGTCCCCGCCGCGGCCGTGCTCGGTCGCTACATCTCCCTCCTTGCCGTGCGCGCCAGCCTCTCCATCGACCGCATGTCCGACCTCCAATTGGTCAGCGATGCCCTCGCTCTCCACGCCCCTCGACGCGCCCTCAACGGTCGCTTCCACGTCGCCGCGGACGGCGACGAGTCGGGCTTCAACCTGCGGGTAGGTCCCCTTCAGGCCGGCGGCAGCGACGCGATCGTTGCCGACGCCACGCTGGCGGGCGTCGGCTCGCTCCTGCACCTGCTCAGCGACGACGTCGCCAGCGAGCCCGTGAGCGGCGGGGCGCCTGGGGCCGAGGTCCTGCGCCTACGCCTCACGGGCGCCGCTCGCCGCCCCTGACTCCGTCATCCTCTCGGGGACATGGCATCCCCGCTGGCACGCCGGCACGCAGCCAACACGTTAAGCCCCCGGAGCACGATGCGATTCCTGATCGTGTTCGTGCTCGCGGGCATCCTCGCCGCCATCACCGTGGGATGCGGCTCCGGTGCGGGGAACGGCGCCGGGGCCGGCTATGAGCTGACGTCCGGGGGCCGCGCGCACCCGCAGGTCGTCGAACCCGTGGCTGGGCAGGGCGGCGCTGCCGCGGCGGCGCCGTCCCGGCTTGGAGATCCGAACGCTCATGCCGTGCCTCTGTCGGAGGTGCGCCGTGAGCTGAAGATCGTCGCCGAGCTCAACGCGCTCACCTCGGGACAGGGCTTTGTTTTCCCGATGGAGCCATTGTCGGTCGTCGCGCCGGTGAGCACCTGGTCTCCCGATCAGGGGGTCGACATCTCCACCGCAGGCGGCGCGTGTGGTAGCGGCGCCGTTCTCGTGGCGGTCACCACCGGAGTGGTCGTCCAGGAGGGCATCAGCGGCTTCGGGCCCGCGGCGCCCGTGCTCAAGGTCGAAGGCGGGCCCCTGAACGGCCGCTTCATCTATTACGGACATGCCTACCCGGCGCTGGTGCCCGTGGGCACGCTGGTCACCGCGGGGACGCCGATCGCCGAGGTTGGGTGCGGGATAGTGGGAATTTCCTCGGGGCCGCACCTCGAGATCGGGATCAGCGCGGTCAGGGGCCCGACGTGCTGCCCGGGGTCGGGCCAGACCTCCCCGGCGATGGAGAACCTGCTCGCTCGGCTCTACGCGGCCGCGGCCGGTTGACGGTCAGGCATGGAGGGGTATCGACTGGGGGAAGTGGAACGTGTTGCCGGGGTCGTACGTTCGCTTGACCTGGGTCAGACGCCCGAGATTCGACCCGTAATACGCATGCTGCCAATCGGATAGGCGGGGGTCGATGTAGTTCTGGTAAGCGCCGCCGGTGGTGAAGGGGGCGAGGGCCCGGGCGGCGGAGCTCAGCCACCCCTCGCCGGCCGCGAAGGCGGGGCCCGAGGGGGTGTTTCCCCACGTCACCGTGGCCTGGATCGCGCAGATCGTGTTGCGGTGAACGAAGGCCGTCGCGGCGGCCGGCACCCGGTTGATGACGCCGCCGTAGGCATCGAAGGCGAGCCCTCCGCCCAGCCCGGGGTGCTCGGCGCGCAGGTGCTCGACCGCGCTCACCGCCGCCGCCAGTCCGGCGCTGGGCAGCGGCTTGGCCAGGTAGGCGGACTTGGCGGCGTAGGCCGAGCGCTCGAGGGTACCCGCCGGGTTCTCGCCGGGGAGGTGACACTCGGGGACGCTCTTGCTCGCGCACCCGGCCTCGACGAGCATCACGTGAAGGTATGGATCAGGACCGCCCACGAAGCTCGAGGCCGGCCTGGCCACCTTCGACACGAGCCCGTTGACCAGCGAGGCGAGGCCGGCCCTGCCCCCGACGAACACTCCGGAGCTGCGGGCGATGAAGCCGCTGCTCCCGGCCGAGAGGAGCTGGAAGTTCGACCACAGCTCATCGGGCGCGCCGTGCAGCCAGGAGATCCATCCTCCGAGGGCCTCGCCCGCCGCCTCCCACGGCCAGTTGACGGTGAACAGGGTCAGCTCGGGGATCGGATGCGCGGTGAAGGTGAAGGAGGTGACAACCCCGAAGCTGCCTCCGCCTCCGCCCCTCGACGCCCAATACAGGTCGGCGTGGCTGGCGCCGTCGCAAGTGAGCAGGCGACCGTCGGCGGTGACGATCTCGAGCCGGCGGATCGCGTCGCAGGTCAGGCCGTACTTGCGGGCGAGCACTCCGATCCCGCCGCCGAGGGCGAGGCCCGAGATGCCCACCGTCGGGCAGGAGCCGCCGGGGACGAGCACGCGGGCCTGCGCTAGGTGGTCGTAGAGGTCGACGAGTCGCGTGCCGGCGCCCACCGAGGCAGTGATGGGAACGCCCTTCTTGGCGCCCGCGACCTTGACCTTGTTCATGCGCGTTACGTCGATGACCAGCCCCGACCCGGTCGAGTATCCGCCGTAGCCGTGACCGCCACAGCGCGGGATGGGACGAACTCCGTGGACGCGGGCAAAGTCCACCGCCCTCTGCACATCGACCGGCGAGGCGCAGTAGGCGATGGCCGCCGGCCGGGCGGTGTCGAAGCGGGATCGAAGAGCTTCCGCGCGGACGCATAGCCACGGTCGGCGGGGAGCACGAGGCGACCGGAGAGGGACTTCGCAAGCGAGCGCCAGTCCCCCGGACGCGGCGGGGTCACAGGCACCCGCTCGATGCTCACCGACTCGGTGAGGGGCGATCGCGCCACCCGCTTGCGGGGTGCGGGCGAGGAACCGCCGCACCCTGCGAGCGCGGGGACGGTGAGGGTGGCGACGACAGCGGCACCTTCGCGCAGCAAGCGCCTGCGGTCGACCGTTCTCAGCTCGGGCACGATCGGCGTCACCGGCCCTTCGGGCCCCCACAGGTGCTCGGCGCCTTGGCGCCGGCGAAGCGCTCGGCGATCCACTTGACGACCTCGGGCGTGGCCTTCGGCCCGGCGCCGAGGTGGTCGACACCGGGGTAGCCGCGGTAGTCGACGGTGACGCCCTGCGCGCACAGGCGCCCGGCGAAGCCTCGCGTGAGCGCCGGGCGGACGAGTTTGTCGGCGTCGCCCTGGGTGATCAGGACCGGTGCCGGGATCTTCGCCGCTCCCGGCGTGTTGAGCTTCAGCAGTTGCTTCCACGGCTCGAGGTCCCACGGAAGCGTGTGCAGGTAGCTGATGTTCAGCGCGAGGCTGACGGCCGCGGAAGCGATGGGGCCATTGTCGGCGCTGATGCAGATCTTCGAGAGCGCACGGATCACGGGCCGCGCGAAACGCGTGACGACCTGGTCGAGGCGAAGCTGGGGATAGACCTGGCTCCAGGTGTCGAGGGTGTAGGCCGAGAGCACCCGCCCGAAGGTGCCGTCGCGGTTGACCCTGAAGAGCTGCTCGAGATCGGTCGCCGGCGCCGCCGCCGCGACGCCTGCGAGATGCAAGTTCGGCGCGTAGGCGCGGGCCTGCTGTCCGGCGAAGAGCGCGGCCTGGCCTCCCTGGGAGGCGCCCCAGACGACGAAGCGTGTCCCCCCGTGCGCAGGCCCGAACAGGCGCGCGGCGCGGACGGCGTCGAGGGTCGCGGTGGCCTCGGCGCCGCCGACCAGGTAAGGATGGGGGCCGCGCGTCCCGAGACCCTGATAGTCCGGGACCACCACGTCGTCGCCGGCGCGCAGGAACTCCCCGAGGCCGTCGATGTGAGGCCAGAACTTGCGTCCGTTGGACACCGCGCAGCTCGGGGCGACGCCCACCGTTCCGTGGGCGAAGGCCACCACGTTGCGGCCGCCGCCGGGCGGCGGTGTCCGCGGCACGAAGAGAAGGCCGCTGAGCGCCGTGCGCGCCCCGGTGTAGCTGCGCGAGAGATAGAGGACCTTCCACGCGAGGGCCCCATCGGGAGCGCCGGCGAGCGGCTGCGCGCGCACCACGGTGCCCGGCGGGCCGGTGGGGAGGGGCGCGGGCTGGAGGTAGAACGGGCCGGGCGCGGGCGATTTGACCCCGCCGAGGAACTCGACGACGCCCGACCCCACGAGCGCCACCACCACGACGAGAAAAGCGAGCAGCGAGAACCCGCGCCGTCGGGCCTCGACCGGGCGTTTCCTTGGATCGCGCGAGTCCATGCCCGGGAAACCTATAACTGGCCGCTCGTCCTGAATCCTGGGGGTGAATTTCGGCCCGACGTCCATACCCAGGCGAGCCCGCTCAGGCAACGCTGCATATCCACCGCGTAACAACGATCAAAGGAGCATGCATGGCGGTCGAGCCGAAGCTCAGCGACGAGGAGATCACCAGTCTCATGGAGATCCCTCACCCGACGAAGGGGATCGGGGAGTCGATCTACGGCCAGACGAAAGTCTTCCCCGATTATCAGGCCGAGCCGGGCGAGAGCTACCTGGGAATGGTTCACGGCATCGTCCACGAGTCCTCCGTGAGCTTCGTGGCGGTACTGCTGGCGCTGCGCGCGCAGCGAAAGGGATTCGAGACAGCGCTCTACTTCTTCGGCATCGGGGCGCTCAACTGCCTGGCCACGCGCGGCTTCCCCACCGTCGGCAACGAGCTCTTCCCGGGGATGCGCAACGAGAACGCCCAGATCGCGAAGTTCATCGAAGAGGGCGGCAAGGTCTACGCATGCCGGCTGGGCCTGTCCCTCCACGGGGCGCGCGAGGAGGACCTGATGGAGGGCGTCATCCCCTGCCATCCGCTCGACATGCAGGACGCGATGATCGAGTACGCCCGCAAGGGCGCGGTCATCAACACGACCTGGATGTTCTGAGCGCGGTGGAGCTCTCGCTACGCGCCGAGCTCGCCGTCCGCGGCCTTCGCGCGGCGCCTCCCGTGAGGCGCCGCGCCGGAGCGGGACCGAGCGACGACGGACACTGGGTAGTGACTGGCCCCGGAAGTTCGCCCCCAGGCGAACTTGGGGCCCGTCCGGGGCCCTTGACCGCGCGAAGCGCGGCGGCAACTTTGCCCATGGCCCCCACCTCGCCTTTCGCGCTCGACGCCCACGGCCGGCTGACCCGCGACGGCGTCGTCGTCGAGGACACCATGGTCGAGGCGGTCGCGCGTCCCCGGTTCTATGACCTCGAGACGGCGGACGGCGTCCCCTTCGACCAGCTCGCTCGCCTCCACGGCGGCGACGTCCTCGCCACCACGGTCATTCAGACCTGCATCCGCTACACGTCGCAGGAGACGCGGTGCCGGTTCTGCACGATCGAGGAGTCGCTGCGCGCCGGGGCCACGACCCAGGTCAAGCGCCCCGAGGAGCTCGCCGAGGTCGCGAAGGCCGCTGTCGAGCTCGACGGCGTGCGCCAGATGGTGATGACGACGGGGACCTCGGCCGGCGCCGACCGGGGCGCCAAGCACCTGGCCAAGTGCGTGCGGGCGATCAAGGCCGCTGTCCCCGCCCTACCCATCCAGGTCCAGATCGAGCCGCCCGTCGACCTGTCGTGGATCGATGCGCTCCGCGACGCCGGTGCCGACGCCATCGGCATTCACATCGAGGCGCTCGATGAGGACGTACGGGAGCGCTGGACTCCCGGAAAGGCCACCGTCTCTTTGGAACGCTACGAGGAGGCGTGGGCTCGGGCGCTCGCGGCCTTCGGTCGCAACCGTGTTTCCACATACCTCCTGGTAGGGCTGGGAGAGGACCCCGGCGAGCTCATCGCCGGGGCCAAGCGCCTGATCGAGCGAGGCGTGTACCCGTTCGTCGTCCCCTATCGCCCGCTCGAGGGGTCGCTCGCCCACGCCGATGGCATCGACGCGCCATCGCCCGCCGTCCTCGCCGACGTCACCCGCCAGGTGGGCGCGGCGCTGGCCGGGGCGGGGATGCGGGGCCGTGATCAGGTCGCCGGGTGCGCGGCCTGCGGCGCATGCTCGGCACTCCAGCAGGCCGGAGGGTGACCCGATGATCGACGTAATCGAGCTCCTCGGCGGTCCCCCGTCGCGGCTCGATGTCCGCCCCGCTCCCGTGGCCCCGCCGCTCGTCGTCGTGGACGCGGGCGAGGATGCCCCGCGGCTGCGCGCCTACCGTGACCTGCGCCGCCGCGCCTTCGTCGAGGAGCAGCGGCTGTTCGCGAGCGACGACGGCGACGAGTGGGACGAGCACCCATCGACGATCTTCCTCACCGCCGTGGCGAGCGACGGCTCGGTCCTCGGCGGCGTCCGGCTCCACCCGGCCCGCGAGGGCGGCGCCGAGCTCGGCTGGTGGCAGGGGAGCCGGCTGGTGGCGGCGAGCGGGCCGGGAGTGCGCCGTGGCGAGGTCGGCGCCGCCCTTGTCCGCGCGGCCTGTGGCCGCGCCCTCGAGGCCGGGGCGATCCGCTTCGACGCCCATGTGCAGACCGCGCATGCGCCCTTCTTCACGCGCCTGGGCTGGGAGAGCGTCCGCACCGCCCCCATCGGGGGCGCCCCCCACCTGCTCATGCGCTGGCCCGTGGAGCGGATCGCCGAGCACGCGCTGGGCGCCAAGGAGTCGCTCGGCGAGCTCGTCGGACAGGTCCTGGCGCAGGACCGGTGGCGCGGCGACGACGGCGTCCCGCTGGCGGGTACCGACGTGATCGCGTGCACCGATGCCATCACCCCCTCGATGGTCGATCGCGACCCCGCCTGGGCGGGCTGGTGCGGAATGCTCGTGACCGCCAACGATCTCGCGGCCATGGGCGCATCGCCGGTCGGGGTCCTCGACGCCATCGGTGGTCGCGACGCCGCCCATGTGAGCCGGGTCCTGCGCGGGATCCGCGAGGGCGCCGAGGCCTTCGACCTCCCGGTGCTGGGCGGTCACACCCAGCTCGGCGTCCCCGGAGCACTCACGGTCACCGGACTCGGGCGCACCCCCGAGCCGGTACCGGGCGGCGGCGGACGGCCCGGCGACGCCGTGTGGGTGTGCGCCGATCTCGAGGGTCAGTGGCGCCCCGGCTACCACGGGCGTCAGTGGGACTCGAGTTCGCGGCGCACCCGGGACGAGCTGCGGCCCATGCTCGACCTCGTTCGCCGCACGCGGCCCAAGGCCGCCAAGGATGCCTCCATGGCCGGAATCGTCGGCACCATCGCCATGCTCGCCGAGGCATCGGGGTGCGGAGCGGAGATCGACATCGCCAGGGTCCCCCGCCCCGAGCCCGCGCTCATGGCCGACTGGCTGACCTGCTTCCCCGGCTTCGCCGTCGTGCTCGCCCAGAGCCCCGGCGCTCCGCCGCCGCGCGGCGGCGCCGCCGTTTCCTCAGGCTGTGGCCGTCTCTCGAGGAGCGGCGGGGTTCGCCTCCGGTGGCCGGATGACGAGATAACGACGGTGATCGCCACCGAGGCGATCACCGGTCTTGGACCCGCGACAGGAGGATGCCCATGACCGAGCTCACGATCGCCGCCGCGGCGGCGCCGTTCACCCGCGACATGGACCTGTGCTTGAGGACGATCGAGGATCTGATCGCTCGCGCACGACTGCAGCAGGTGGATCTCCTGGTTCTGCCCGAGGCTGCCCTCGGCGGGTACGTCGAGACCCTGCACGGCGACGCCGACCCCCCGCCCGCCCTCGATCCTGCCGGCCCCGAGCTGAGCCGGGTCGCCGAGTTGGCAGGCGACATGGTGGTGTGCGTCGGTTTCTGCGAGGAAGGGGAGGGCGGCGCCCGCCACAATGTCGCCGCCTGCGTCTCCGGTGAAGGACTCCACGGGCTGCACCGCAAGGTTCACCTCCCGCTCGACGAGCACCGCCTGACCACCCCCGGCGACAGCCTGGAAGCCTTCGACACGCCGGTGGGAAGACTGGGAATGCTCATCTGTTACGACAAGGCGTTCCCCGAGGCGGCGCGCACGCTGACCCTCGACGGCGCCGAGGTCCTGTGCTTCCTGTCGGCGTGGCCGTGCAGCGCCACGGGCGCGACGCCGCGTCTGGAGGACGACCGTCAGTGGCGCCGGGCGGAGCTGTGGGACCGCGCCCGCGCCGCGGAGAACTCGCTCATCGTCGCCTCGGCCAACCAGACCGGGAGCTTCGGGCGGCTGCGCTTCCTGGGCGGCGCCCGCATCGTCGGACCGGGCGGCGACCTGCTGGCGCGCACCGGGGTGCAACCCGGTCTCGCGCTCACGACGCTCGACGTGGCGGATACCCTCGAGCGCGCTCGGCGGGCGCTGGCCCCGATCAGGGATCTGCGCCCTGACCTGTACCGCGTCGCCGAGCCCGTTCCCTACGCCTGAGCGATGCCCTCGGTCGAGTTCACCCTGCGCTGGCCCGACGGCACCGTCCAGCGCTGCTTCTCACCCTCGACGGTGATCGGGCAGACCCTGGTCGAGGGCGGCGTGTATCCGCTTCGCGAGCTCGTGCGCCGCTGCCGCGCCGGGCTCGAGCGCGCCGGCGAGCGCGTCCGCGAGCAGCGCGGCTTCGCGTGCACGGCCGCGGCGGAGCAGCTCGAGGGCATCGAAGCGCGGGCCCGCGACGTCCTCGCCACGCACGGCGAAGGCATGGTGCGAGTCGAGCGCGTGCGGCCCGACCGGCCGCGGATCAGGCACCCGGCGCCCGAGGAGCTCGCCGGTCACGCGGGGACGGTGGTCATCGGCGGCGGCCAGGCGGGCCTGGCGGTCAGCTACTACCTGCGCGAGCGCGGCGTCCCCCACGTGGTGCTCGAGCGCGACCGGCTCGCCAGCTCGTGGCGCGCGGCCCGCTGGGACACCTTCTGCCTCGTCACTCCGAACTGGCAGTGCCGGCTCCCCGGCTACCCCTACGCGGGCGACGATCCCGAAGGCTTCATGGTCAAGGACGAGATCGTGTCCTACGTCGAGGGGTTCGCCTCGTCGTCCGAACCGCCTCTCTATGAAGGAGTGACCGTCGAGCGCGTGGAGGAGGCGCAGGACGGCGGGTTCCAGGTGACGAGCTCACGCGGCGAGCTCACGGCCGAGCAGGTGATCCTCGCGGTGGGCGGCTATCACGTCCCCTCGGTGCCCCGCCCCGCCGCCGCGCTGCGGCCGGGGATCACCCAGCTGCACTCCTCGAGCTACCGGAACCCAGCTTCGCTCCCCGACGGGGCGGTGCTCGTGGTGGGGAGCGGCCAGTCAGGGGCGCAGATCGCCGAGGACCTCCACCTCGCGGGCCGGCAGGTCCACCTGAGCGTCGGGAGCGCGCCGCGGGTGGCGCGCTTCTACCGAGGTCGCGACTGCGTCGCCTGGCTCGAGGACATGGGTCATTACGACATGGCGATCGAGGACCACCCCGACGGGCTCTCCGCCCGCCGGGAGCCCAACCACTACGTGACCGGCCGCGACGGGGGACATGACCTCGACCTGCGGGCCATGGCCCGCGACGGTATGCACCTGCACGGGCGCCTGCTCGGGATCGATGCCTCCGGCCTGGCCTTCTCAGATGACCTGGCGAGGAACCTCGACGCCGCCGACGCCACCGCGGAGCGGATCAAGGACGCCATCGACCGCTACATCTCGGCGCGAGGCATCGAGGCCCCCACCGAGCCGCGCTACGCCGCCGTGTGGGAACCGGCACCGGGTGAGGAGGATCGGCTCGCGCTCGGGCAGGACGAGTTCAGCACGGTGGTCTGGGCGACCGGGTTCCGCAGCGACTGGTCATGGGTCAACGTCCCCGCCTTCGACGGGAGCGGCTATCCCACCCATCATCGCGGCGTCACCACCGTGCCCGGTCTCTACGTCCTCGGGCTTCCGTGGCTCCACACATGGGGCTCGGGGCGCTTCGCGGGGATCGACCGGGACGCCCTCCACGTCGCGGACCGCGTGGCCGCGTACCGGACGGTGGAGGCTCGGGCGGCGGCATAGGGGCGGACGGGACGGCTGGAACGGTGCGTTCAGCGCTCGCGCCATCGCCCGCGCGGTACGATCGCGCCATGCCCGACCGTCTCTACTTCACCGAGTCCGACGAGGCCAACACGCTCATCGCCTCGGACCCCATGGCCCTCCTCGTCGGCTTCGCGCTCGACCAGCAGGTGAGCGTGCAGAAGGCGTTCGCCGGGCCGCTGGCGATCAAGGAGCGCCTCGGTGGCCTCGACGCGGCGACGCTGGCCGATGCCGACCTCGAGACCGTGTTCCGCGCCAAGCCGGCGGTCCACCGCTACCCCGGTTCGATGGCCCAGCGCGTCCACGACCTCGCCGTTCACATCCGTGACGAGTACGACGGCGAGGCGGCGCGCGTATGGACCGACGCGGTCGACGGCGACGAGCTCCGGGCCAACCTGAAAGGGCTGCCCGGCTTCGGGGAGATGAAGCTCAAGGCGCTCGGCGGGGTCCTCGCCAAGCGCTTCGGCGTCGACGCGGCCCAAGACCTGGTGCCGTGGCATCCCACCCTCGGCGACGTCGATTCGCCCCAGGCCCTCGCGGACTACCAGGCCCAGAAACGCGAGCACAAGGCCGAGTGGTCCAAGGCCCGCGCCGCCAAATAGCTTCGCCCCGGCGCGAGCCGGGGATACGCGTACGGTAACGCGGTGACGAGCAGGCGGGTGAAGGCGAGCAACCCCGGCACCGTGAGATGGAGGCCGTCGGGCTGGAACCAATCGGGATGGGCGGCGCTGTCCCTGACCCAGTCGAGCAGGAGGATCCTCCCCGGGTGCTTGCCGGCCTCATCGTGCTCGACGATCGCGTTCGCTCCCGAGACCCCACCGCTCTGACGGGGAGTGACGAGGACAAGCTTTCGCGTGCAGCACATGAGCGCGAGGGCGGCGCCGATCTCGTCGTGGGTGTCGGCTCCGTTGGCACCGAGGGCGATCACCACCATGTGCGGGAGCCTGCCCTGGGCGTTGAGCCCGCCGAGCATCGCGAGCGCCTGGGAGAACTCACGACAAGGCTGCGCGTTCACCGTGTAGCCCCTCTGGGCGAGGCCCGGCCCCGACAGGAGCATCGTCGAGTCGCCGATGGCGAGCGGCGGGAGCTGGCCGCGCGGATGGCTGTGGGGGCGAAGGCTCTCGACACCCCCACAGTCCGCGCGACTGACGGCGGGAAGCGAGAGCGCTAGGAAGATCGCCGCCAGCGCGCTCGCAAGCCAAGCGCGGGGATGCACGCCTCGCTAGCCCACGCGCACGGCGGCGTCACGCCCGGTCGCGCCCGGCCGGGTCCCGAAGGCGTCGGCAATGAGCTCGTAGGACCGTCGCCGCGCCTGGTGATCGTGGGTGATGGTGACCACCATGAGCTCGTCGGCTCCGTACTCGGCGGCGACGGCTTCGAGGCCGGCGCGGACCTGCTCAGGGTCCCCGATCGTCGCGCGCCGGCGGCGCTCGCGGTCCCCGGCGGGGGCAGAGCCCTGGGCCGCGAGGTACCTCATCGCCTTCTCGACCGACGGGACGGCAATCAGCCTCCCCTGGGCGAGCATGCGCATGGTCATGCGACTGCTCGAGGCCAGGCGCTGCGCCTCCTCCTCGGTGTCGGCGCAGATGGCCCAGGTGGCCACGGCGAGATATGGACGCTCGGCATCTTCCCGATACTGCGCCGCGATCTCAGCCCCGCCCGAGTTGATGAAGTCGGCGAAGGCGTAGGGCAGCCCGAGCTCAGCCGCCCAGATCCCGCTCTGGGGCGAGGAGCCCAGGAGCCAGGGCTCGGGGCGCTCGGGGAGCCCGGGCAGGGTCGCCGCGAGCCGGGCGAACGGGTGGCTGGCGGGCAGGTCGTCGTTCAGGTAGCCGAGGAGCTCGGCCATCTGCTCCGGGAAGTCGTCGGGAGCGGCCTCGCGGCGGTCGCGCTGGAGCGCGTAGGTGGTCATGGGATCGGTGCCGGGGGCACGACCGAACCCGAGGTCGATGCGCCCGGGAAAGATCCCGGCGAGGGCCGTGAAGGTCTCGGCAACCTTGAGCGGGCTGTAGTGGGGAAGCATCACCCCACCGCTGCCCACTCGGATCTTCTCGGTGGCGGCGGCGATGGGCCCGATCAGCGCCTCCGGCGAGGCGCTGGCGAGGCCCGGGGTCCCGTGGTGCTCGGCGACCCAGTAGCGGCGGTACCCGAGCGCTTCGGCGAGCCGGGCGAGATCGATCGAGTTGCGTAACGCCTCGGCCCCGCTGAGACCCTCGGGGATCGGCGATTGGTCGAGGACGCTGATCGGCAGTGCCATGCCGTCTGATTGTGTCAGCCCCACCACTTCCGCTCGCGGGCCTTGTCGGTCCCGCCGGTCCGGTCGAGGGCATCGAGGAGCGCCACGTCCTCGGGCGAGAGGGCGAAGTCGAAGATCTCGGCGTTCTCGGCGATGCGTTCACGGTGGGTCGACTTGGGGATCACGATTCCGGCGCGCTGGACACCCCAGCGGAGCAAGACCTGCGCGGGGGTGCGCCCCAGGCGCTCGGCGATCTGCGTCACCTCGGGGCTCGAGAGATGATGGCCGGTCCCCAGCGGGCTGTAGGCCTCGACGGCGACCTCGCGCGCCGCGCACGCCTCGAGGAGCTTGCGGCGGTACTCGAAGGGGCTGAACTGGACCTGGTCGACCACGGGCGGGCTGGTGGCGATGCCCATGACCTTTTCGAGCTCGGCGGCGCTGAAGTTGGAGACCCCGATCGAGCGCGTGTAGCCGCGCTCGCGGGCTGCCTCCATGCCCGGCCACGCCCACGTGGGTCCGCCCTTGGGCCAGTGGATGATGTAGAGGTCGACGTGGTCGACGCCCAGTCGTTCGAGGCTCTTGGCGGCCTCGGCCTCGGGGTCGCGGGCGCCGGGGTAGAACTTGGTGGTGAGAAAGACCTCCTCGCGCGGGACGCCGCTCTCGCGCAGGCCCTGGCCGACGCTCGCCTCGTTCCCGTAGGCCTGGGCGGTGTCGATGTGGCGGTAGCCGAGTTCGAGCGCCCAGCGCACCGCGTTGACGCATTCGGGGCCATCCGGGACCTGCCACACGCCGAGCCCGAGGCGTGGTATCTGGTTTCCGTCGGCGAGCGTGCGTACGCGCGCCTCCTGGGTCGCGGATTCTGCTTGTTCTGGCATCGTCGCCTCCTAGGGTGGAATGAACAATCGTAATCAAGTCCCGCCTTCCCCTTAGCGCGTGTGGGCCTACACCCCAACGGGTAGTCCCGACCCGCGATAAGGCCGCGCCAAAAGTGAGGAGACGAGATGGGCTTCGACCAGTACCACGAGCCACCCGACGAGCTGCCGCCCGCGACCCGCACCTTTGCGCGGCTCTGCGCCTCGCTCACCGAGGAGGCCGAGGCGATCGGCTGGTACGAACAGCGCCTGGCGGTGGAGACCGACGCCGAGGCCGTCGCCGTCATGAGCGATGCCCAGGGCGAGGAGTTCAAGCACTTCAGCATGGACCTCGAGTTCCTCCTGCGCCGCTCGCCGGCGTGGCGTGAGATTGCCAAAGGCGTCCTCTTCCAGCCCGGCGATATCGTCGAGCACGGCGAGGCGGCCGAAGCCGAGGCGCTCGAAGGTGGTGAGGACCCCGGAGAGGCCGGGCCCTCGGGCTCGCTCGGGATCGGGAGCCTGAAAGGGAAGTCCCGATGAATCACCTGCTTCGTTCCCTGGCGCCGATCAGCGACGCGAGCTGGAAGCTCCTGGACGAGGAGGCCACCGAGCGCCTCACCCCCGCACTGGCGGCACGCAAGCTCGTGGACTTCTCAGGCCCCCACGGCTGGGAGCACTCCGCCAGCAGCCTGGGCCGCACCGCCCCCCTCACCTCCGCCCCCTGCGACGGGGTGACCGGCCTACAGCGGCGGATCATGCCCCTGGTCGAGGTCCGCGCCGATTTCGAGATCCCGCGCGGAGAGCTGCGCGACGCCGATCGTGGCGCCATCGACCCCGACTTCGAGGCGCTCGACATCGCCGCCCACCAGATCGCGGTGGCGGAGAACGTCAGCGTGTTCCACGGCTGGCACGGCGCCGTCACGGGAATCGGGGAGGCCTCGCCCCACGAGCACCTCACCCTCGGCGAGAGCACCGACGCCTATCCCCGACCGGTGGCGGGCGCGGTCGAGCGCCTGCTTCACAACGGCATCAGCGGCCCCTATGCGCTGGCGCTGGGCGGCGAGCAGTACCAGCGGGTGGTGCAGACCGCCGAGCACGGCGGCTATCCCCTGCTCGAGCACCTGCGCAAGATCCTCGAAGGCCCGATCGTCTGGGCCCCCGGAGTCAAGGGCGCGCTCGTGCTCAGCACCCGCGGCGGCGATTTCCTCTTCGAGTCCGGCCAGGACCTCGCGCTCGGCTACGACGGACACGACGGCGAGGTGGTCCGGTTCTATCTCGAGGAGAGCTTCAGCTTCCGGGTGGCGACGCCGGAGGCGGCGGTGGTGCTCGAGCCTTAGGCGGGTGCGCGGACACTGCCGGGAACGCCCGCCCCCGCCGCGTGCCATCATGGGACGATGTCCCCAGACGACGAAGGTCAGGAAAGCTTCGAAGACAGGCTCCGCTCGATCGCTCGTGAGGTCAGCCGCTCGATCGAGCACGTGGCGCAGGTGGACCTCGAGGAGATCGCTCAGGCCATGGGCGTCGACTCCGCCCGTGCCACCCAGTGGGTCGATACCGCAATGGGCTGGCTGCGCACCCAGGCCGAGGGCTTCGGCGACGATGTCACGGTGTGGAGCACCAAACCCGACGCCGGCACCCCCGGCGAGGAGCGCCTGCGGAGCCCGGGGCCGCATCCCCTCGACCTCCCCACCTCAGAGCAGGGTCTGGCGCTGGCGGCACTCGACTCGGGCCGGTGGACGGTCGAGCCGGGCAGCCACACGCTCCAGGTCCATGGTGAGGGCCCCCGGCCCAATGACCCCGTTGGGCTGGTGGGTGAGCTGCGCGCGCGCGACTGGATCGCCGCCGACGGCGGAGTCACCCTGGTCGGGCGCCACGCGCTGAGCCGATGGCTCGACGCGGGCCTGTCTGACTGAGCGGCGCCAATGCTCATCCGGTGAGGGCCCGAGAGACCGGTAGCGCGCGCGTGACGGCCTTCGCCCCGGGCCGGGTCAACCTGATCGGCGAGCACACCGACTACAACGACGGCCTCAGCCTCCCCTTCGCCATCGAGCAGGGTGTTCGCGTCAGCGCCGTGCCCGGTGAGGAGGACGAGATCGTCGCCGTCGCCGTCGACCAAGGCGAGGAGGAGAGCTTCCCCCTCGGGGACACCGAGAAGCGGCGCACCGGGGAGTGGGCCGACTTCGTCCGCGGCACCATCGGTGAGCTCACGGCGGCCGGCCACCGGCTCCGGGGAGCCCGGCTCGAGATCACCGGCGACGTACCCCAGGGCTCCGGTCTCTCCTCTTCGGCGGCCATCGAGGTCGCGCTCTCCCTCGCCCTCCTCGCCGTCGCGGGGCTCCCCGAGCCCGAGGATCGCGTCGCCCTGGCGCGCCTGTGCTCACGGGTCGAGAACGACTGGGTCGGCGCCCACACGGGGCTCCTCGACCAGCTCGCCTCGCTCTTCGGGGAGCCCGAGCACGCGCTGCGCATCGACTTCCGCACCCTCGCGGTCAGTCCCGTGCCCCTGCACCTGGGGGACTGGACGCTGGTGACGGTCCCTTCGGGCGAAAGACATTCGATCGCCGCCTCGGGCTATAACGAGCGCCGCCAGGAGAGCAACCGCGCCCGCCTCGCCCTCGGGCTCGACAGCCTCCGCGACGCTCGCCCCGAGGCCGCGGCTCGCCTCCCCGACCCCCTCGACCGTCGTGTGCGGCACGTGATCGAAGAGAACGCACGCGTCGAGGCGACAGTGGTGGGGCTGGAGCGCGGCGACCTCGCCGAGGTGGGCCGGCTCCTGAACGCGTCGCACGCGAGCCTCCGCGATCTCTATGACGCCTCGACCGAGGCCGTCGAGCGGACGGTTGCCCGCCTGCGCGAGACCGGCGCGGCCGGTGCGCGGATGATGGGCGGGGGCTTCGGCGGCCACGTGCTCGCGCTCTTCCCCCCGGACGCCTCGCCGCCCGCAGACGCGCAGCGAGTGGCGCCGTCGGCGGGAGCACGCCTGCTTGACACCGAATAGTTGTTGGTCAGACGGGTAGTAGGCACTCGCAAACGCGAGAGGAGGAGGCCCCGCCGTGGGCATACACGCGAGCACGCTCGACTACGGGATTCTGGCCGTGTACTTCTTGGTGGTGCTCGGGATTGGAGCTGTGGCCAAGCTCACGATCAAGACCGACATCGACTATTTCCTCTCCGGCCGCTCGCTCCCGGCGTGGATCACCGGACTGGCCTTCATGGCCGCCAATCTCGGCGCACTCGAGATCCTCGGGATGGCCGCCAACGGCGCCCAATACGGCGTCGCCACCGTGCACTTCTACTGGATCGGGGCGATCCCCGCGATGGTGTTCCTGGGCATCGTGATGATGCCCTTCTACTACGGGGCCAAGGTCAAGAGCGTGCCCGAGTACCTCCGCCTGCGCTTCGGGGAGTTCGCCCACGCCTTGAACGCGGCGAGCTTCGCGGTCGCCACCGTGCTCATCGCGGGGGTCAACCTGTTCGCCCTCGCGCTCGTCGTCCACCTCCTGCTCGGCTGGACGATCGCCGTGTCGATCTTCGTCGCCGCCGCGATCGTCCTCGTCTATATCACTCTCGGCGGCCTCACCTCGGCGATCTACAACGAGGTGCTCCAGTTCTTCATCATCGTCGCCAGCCTGGCGCCCCTGGTCATCGTCGGGCTCCATGCCGTCGGCGGTGTCAGCGGCCTCGAGAACAAGGTGCGCCACAGCTCGCTCGGCAATCTCGGGCTCCACGCCTGGAGGGGGCTCGGCATCGGGCACGTGACCAACCCGATCGGCGGAAACTGGCTGGTCATGGTGCTCGGCCTCGGCTTCGTCCTCAGTTTCGGCTACTGGACGACGAACTTCGCCGAGGTGCAGCGCGCCCTCTCGGCCAAGAACATGTCGGCGGCGCGGCGGACACCGCTCATCGGCGCCTACCCGAAGCTCCTGTTCCCCATCTTCACGATCATCCCCGGGCTCATCGCCCTCGTCGTCATCCCCGGCCTCGGCAAGTCGGATCCGAGCCTTCAGTACAACGCCGCGATCCCGCTCCTCATCGGCAAGTACCTCCCCGAAGGGATGCTCGGGCTGGCGATCACGGGGCTGCTCGCTGCCTTCATGGCCGGCGTCGCCGCCAACGTGACCGCCTTCAACACCGTCGTCACCTACGACCTGTGGCAGGCCTACGTCCGCAGGGATCGCGACCCCGCGTACTACATCCGGGTCGGGAGGATCGCCACCTTCTTCGGGCTCCTGGTATCGATCGGGACCGCGTTCATCGCGCAGAGCAACTCGAATATCATGAACTACGTTCAGGAGCTCTTCTCGATCTTCAACGCGCCCCTGTTCGCGACCTTCATCATCGCCATGTACTGGAAGCGGGCCACGCCCCTGGCCGGAGGCCTGAGCCTGATCGCCGGGATGGCGGCCGCCGAGACCACTCACCTGCTGGCCTCAAACGGGGCGATCAATCTCGGCTCGAAGATCGCCTCGAGCTGGTATGAGGCGATCTTCGCCTTCGCCGCCGATGCCGTGGTGCTCGTGCTCGTGTCGCTGGTGACCAAGCCGAAACCCGAGGAGGAATTGCGGGGTCTCGTGTGGGGGCTCAAGCGCCCCGAGCAGGAAAGCGACTCCGTGGTCGGCGACGAGGCGTGGTACCGCTCACCGGTGATCCTCGGCGCCGGCGCCCTCGTCCTGTCCATCGTTCTCGACGTACTCGTTGCCTAGGGACTTAGGAGGCTCACATGACCGAGCAAGACCAGCCACAGCCGTTCCGTGCGCCCGGCGAGATGGCCTCGACGGGCGCGAGCGACGAAGAGGAGATAGCCACGGCACGCGCGGCCAATCGCTTCGACATCCGGCGCATCATCGCCGGCGTGTTCGAGCTCTACGGGGTGGTCCTCACCATCCTCGGCCTCGTTGGGTCGCACGCCGTCAAGACCAAGGCGGCGGGCATCAACATCGACCTGTGGACCGGGATCGCGATGATCGCCTTCGGGCTCCTGATGCTCGCGTGGGCCCTGCTCCGGCCCACCGTTCCCGAGCCCAGCGACACCCGGGGCCAGGGCTCGGGCCGGATCCGCCGGGCCCCCGCGACCTGACGGATCCGCCGCGGTCGCGAGAGCGCGGTGGCGCGAGAACAGGTCGGCGATCGCCAGCCCGGGGGGCCGGTGTTCCTAAACGCCCTCCAGCGACGCTTAGGAACACGGGGTCGGCCGCACGGGCTCGGCCGCGCGATCTGTCCTGGGCGTGTGCGAACGTATGTTCGTGCCGCACGACGTCGTCATCCTCCATGCCGATCTCGACGCGTTCTACGCCTCGGTCGAGCAGCGCGACGACCATCGCCTGCGCGGGCGACCGGTGATCGTTGGCGCCGGCGTCGTCCTCGCCGCGAGCTACGAAGCCAAGGCCCATGGCATCCGCACCGCGATGGGCGGAACCCAAGCCCGGCGCCTGTGCCCGCACGCGATCGTCGTCCCGCCACGGATGTCGGCGTACCTCGAGGCGAGCAAGGCGGTGTTCGAGGTCTTCGAGGAGATGGCGCCGGTGGTCGAGGGCCTGTCCATCGACGAGGCCTTTCTCGATGTCCGGGGTCTCGAGCGGATCTCCGGCACGCCGATCGAGATCGCGGCGCGGCTGCGACGCGACGTCGCCCGGCGGGTCGGCCTGCCGATCACCGTGGGAGCCGCGAGGACCAAGTTTCTCGCCAAGGTCGCGAGCGCCGTGGCCAAGCCCGACGGCCTGCTCGAGGTCCCGGCCGACCACGAGCTCGCCTTCCTGCACCCGCTGCCCATCGAGCGCCTGTGGGGCGTCGGGACGGTGACCTCGCGCAAGCTGCGCCGTCACGGAATCACCACCGTGGGCGCCATCGCTCGCCTGAGCGAATCCGAGCTCATCGCCATCGTCGGTCACGCCTCGGGCCGCCATCTCCATGCGCTCTCGCACAACCGAGACCCACGGCCCGTCCAGACCCGCCGGCGGCGCCGGTCGATCGGCTCCCAGCACGCGCTCGGCCGCTCACGGAAGTCACCGGCGGAGATCGACGCGGTGGTGGTGGGATTGGTGGACCGGGTCACCCGCCGGATGCGCGCCGCGGGTCGGGTGGGGCGCACGGTGGTACTCCGGTTGCGTTTCGATGACTACACGCGCGCGACCCGTTCGCACACGCTGCCCCAGGCCACGGCGCACACGGGAACCATTCTCGACACCATCAGGGGCCTGCTCGTGAACGCCATGCCGACGATCGAGCGCCGCGGTCTCACGCTCGTGGGCCTCGCGGTCGGCAATCTCTCGAGCGACGCCGCCGTCCAGCTTGTATTGCCCCTCGATCGACGCACCAACACTGCCCTCGATGCCGCGGTCGACGGACTGCGCGAGCGCTTCGGGTCCGGGGTGCTCACCCGCGCGGTGCTGCTCGGCCGAGACGCCGGACTGTCCGTCCCGATGCTGCCGGACTAAGGCGTGGAAACGGGCTCGGGCGCGGTCAAGCGCGGGCGCAGCCACGCGTAGGCGAGAAGCCCGCCGAGGGAGGGGATCCAGAAGGCCACGGCGTGATAGACGAGCACGGCCGCAACGACGTGGACCGGCGAGGCGCCGTAGAGGAGCAGGGCGCCGGCCATGCCGGCATCGAGGACGCCGACCCCTCCGGGAACGGGGAGGCTGTTGGCGAGGTAGCCGATCGAATACCCGAGGATGAGGCCCGGGATCGGGGGCGCGTGCCCGACAGCGGTGAAGGCGACCCAGAGCACGGCGATGTCGAAGCCGAGGTAGCCGAGCGCTCCCGCGAGCCGCCAACTCGGGTGGCGCCCCGCGCGCTCGGCGTCTCGGATGCCCACGGCGACGCCCTCGAGCCAGACGGACGACCCGCCGCGCCGGCCGGCGAGCCAGGGCACGGCGATGACCACCACGGTGGCTGCGCCCGCCAGGAGTACGGGGAGCACCGAGCGCGCGAAATCGTGCGGCCCCGCGACCCCGGCCACGAGCAGGAGCCCCGCGCCGATGACCGCCGCGCTGTTGACGCCGCTGGTCAGGAAGAACAGGCCGCTCGAGCGCCGGACGATCCACCGGGTCGGTGCCCCGGTCAGGTGCACGAGCCAGCCCCCGATTGCGTACCCGCCCACGCCGCCACCGGGGAGGAGGGCGCCGGAGGCCATCGACGTCCACGCCAGAGCGCGCGCGTCGCGGGCCCGCACGCGGTCGAAGAAGAGGCGGAAAACGATCACGAAGCTCAAGCACGAGGCAAGTTCGAGCCCGATCGCCAGCGCCACCCACAGTGGGTTGATGGCTCCGATCGCGCGCACCACCGGCTGCAGGCCGGGCACCGAGAGCAGGACGGACACGGCCAGCGCGATGAGCAGCGCCGCGGTGGCCAGGCGCCGTCCGATGACGGGGCGCGCCACCGCGTGCTCGGCAGGGGCAGCAGAGGGGGCCGGGCGGGCGCGGTCGCTCCGGGGGCGGCGGGCTACTCGCGAGGGCTTTGATGCGAAGGCAGACATGTCGGGCCTTTGTCGAGCTTTCTCTGCCGTTCGTGGCAATCAATTCAAATGCTTGCTTGAGTTTCGCATACCTTGCGCTTTTGTCAAGCAAATGCTTCAATTGATCTGCGATGGCATCCTCCCCGACGACAAAACCCCCGCAAAAGGCGGACGGCCGCCGCGAATCGGGCGAGCGCACGCGGCAGCGCCTGCTCGAGGCGACGCGCGAGCTGCTGGCCGAGCGCGGCGAGGACGCGATCCGGCTCCGCGACATCACGGACGCCGCGCAGGTCAACGTGGCCGCCGTCAACTACCACTTCGGCTGCGTGAAAGCGCTCTACACCGCGGCCATCAAGGAAGCCATCGAGGCGATCATCGACGAGTCGATCGAGCAGCTCTCAGAGCTCAGCGACGACGCCACCGTCGAGGAGATCGCGGCGGCATGGATCCGCCCCGCGATCGCGGCGCGATGCGGGCCGAGCTGCGACCAGCGACGGGCCTTCATGCGCATCACCGCCCGCGCCTCCAGCCATCCCCCGGAAGAGCTGTGCGAGTGGATGGCGGCGGCCATCGCGCGCTTCCACGACGAGCTCGTGATCCGCCTCAGCCACGCCCTGCCCGGGGTGCCCGAGACCGAGCTGCGCTTCCGCGTCTCCTGCGCCGCCGGCATCCTCCAGGTCCTGAGGACCGACGGCATGCAGTCAGAGCTCGAAGACAAGCCCGGCCCCGAGGTCGAGCAGCTCCTCGTCCCGGTCATCAGCGGAGCGCTGGGCGCCGGCCGGTGACCCTCACGCGCCGAAGGCGTCGTGCAAAGCCTGCTCGGTGGACCAGAACGCGAGCTCGTCCCACGGGAGCTCGCTCTGGGCGAAGGGCCGGACCTCGGTAGCCTCGGGCGTGGTGTGCGGCTCGCCGAGAGCACGCGCGAGGAAGACGACGAGGACGACGCGGTCCTCGGCCCGGGAGTAGACGCCCACCAGGCGCCCCAGCTCGATGGCGATACCCAGTTCCTCGTCGGTCTCGCGGCGCGCGGCCTCCTCCACCGACTCACCGAGGTCGACGAAGCCGCCGGGGAAGGTCCAGCGTCCCTGGCCGGGGTCGAACCCCCGCCGCAGAAGGATCACGCGCCCCTGGTCGTCGACGGGGATCGCGGCAGCGACCGGCTTGGGGTTGAAGTAGGCCGCATAGCCGCAGTGCGAACATGCGATCGAGCGCGGAAACGCGACCTCGGCCGGCTTCCCGCAGCGGGGACAGAAGCGCGCCTCGGAGAGGGCGGGATTGAGCGAGGAGTCCATCCCCGACGATGCTACGCGGCGTAAGCTCTCGGGCCTGAGCAGCGCAGGATGGCTTGACCCCTCTGAGCTTCGCATCGGCCTCGGCTGCATGCGACTCTCGACCGACGAAAGCCGCGACGAGGAGCTCGCCGCCGAGACGATCGCGGCGGCCGCCGAGGCGGGGATCACCGTGTTCGACACCGCGCGGGCGTACGGACACGGCGAGGGTGACCTCGGGCACAACGAGCGCCTGCTCGCAACCGCCCTGCGGCGCTGTGGAGGCGACAAGCGAGCGCGTATCGTCACCAAAGGGGGTATGGCGCGAACCGCCGGCGCCTGGGTCCCGGACGGACGCGCGAAGGTCATCGCCCGAGACTGCGAGGCAAGCCTGGGCGCACTCGGTGGCCTGCCCATCGACCTCTATCTCCTCCATGCCCCCGACCCTCGGACCCAGTGGGGGACCTCGGTCCGCGCCCTCGACCGGCTCCTCGACGAAGGCATGGTGTCCCGGATCGGGCTCTCGAACGTCAACCGCGGGCAACTCGACGAGGCGGTCGCGCTCGCTCCCGTCACCGCGGTCGAGGTCGCTCTCAGCCCCTATGACGAGCGCGCCCTCCGCGGCGGCGTGCTCGAGCGCTGCGCCGAGCTGGGGATCGCGGTACTCGCCCACTCCCCCCTCGGCGGCCCGCGCCGCGCCGGCGCCCTGGGGCGGCGGGCGCCCTGGAGCGAGGTGGCGCAGGCACGAGCCGTCGCGCCCGCCGAGGTCGCGCTGGCCTGGCTGCTCGAGCTCTCCCTCATCGTCATCGCCATTCCCGGGGCGCGGCGCCCGGCCACCGCGCGCAGTGCCGCTCACGCGGCCACCCTCACCTTCGATGCCGACGAGCGAGCCGTGCTCGGTCCCGCCCTCGGGGCGTTGGCCCCTGGGCGCGACAAGCCGGCGCGAGCGTCCGACGACGGCGCGCACGCGCACCGCGACGTCGTCCTCGTCATGGGCATCCCGGGGGCCGGGAAGAGCCGTGTGGCCGCGGACTACGTTGCTCGCGGCTACCTTCGCCTCAACCGCGACGAGCGCGGCGGCGGCCTGCGCGAGCTCGTCGACGCGCTCGACGCGGAACTGTCCGCGGACGCCCGGCGGATCGTCCTCGACAACACGTATCTCTCGCGCGCGGCGCGCAGTTACGTGATCGAGGTGGCGGCCCGGCACGGGATCGTGGCGAGGTGCGTCTGGCTCAGTACGCCCCTCGCCCAGGCGCAGGTGAATCTCGTCGAGCGCCTGCTCGAGCGTTTCGGGAGCCTCCCGACTCCCGATGAGCTCCGCGGGTTGGCGCGGTCCACCCCGGGGGTCCTCACGCCCACCTCGCAGATGCGCGCGCTGCGCGAGCTCGAGCCGCCCACCGGTGACGAGGGCTTCGCGGGCGTCGAGGTCGTGCCCTTTTCGCGCTCACCCTCGAGCGCCGCCGGGGTGCGAGCGGGCGTCTATGTCGCGGCCGCGGCCTTGCGCTCACCAGGCTGGGAGCGGGCACTCGACGGCGTCGGAAGCGATCCTCGCGCGCCGCATCTCGTATTCGACTGGATCCCCCACGGCGCCCCGGAGGCCCTGGACCCTGAGGTCGCACGCCTCGCGCGCGCCGTTTCGGGACCGGTGGAGCGAGCGCTCTGTCCCCACGGAGCGGGGCCGCCGAGCTGCTGGTGCCGGCCGCCCCTTCCCGGCTTGGCGCTGGCCTTCGCGCGCGGGCACGATGTCGATCCCTCGCGGTCGGTCCTAATCGGCTGCGGACCGGCGCACCGCACCCTCGCGGTCACCCTCGGCGCCCGATACGTGGCCGTATGAGCCAAACTCTCGTTCATGGCCGCGCCTGAGGCAATCGTCGTCGACGCCGGGGGCCGCGATCTGCGCGTGTCCAATCCCGAGCGGGTGATCTTCCCCGAGACCGAACGGTCGCAGCCGGTCACCAAGCTCGACATCGTCGAGTACTACCTCGCCGTCGGCGACGGCATCATGCGCGCCCTGTGCCGGCGACCGACGACGCTCGAGCGCTGGCCCAAGGGCGTGCACCCGGGCATCGTCCTCTCCACCCGCGAGAAGGGAGGCGGCGATGCCTTCTTTCAGAAGCGCGTCCCCCGGGGCGCCCCCGACTACGTCGAGACCGCGGAGATCAAGTTCCCGTCCGGGCGCACCGCGGATGAGATCTGCCCCACCGAGGTGGCCGTGGTCGGCTGGGCCGCCCAGATGGGGACGATCACCTTCCACCCATGGCCGGTCCGGGACGACGATGTCGACCACCCGGACGAGCTGCGCATCGACCTCGACCCGCAGCCGGGGACCGACTTCGCGGACGCCGTGCGCGTCGCCGCCGAAGCCCGCGTGCTCCTGGACGACCTCGGCTATACGGGCTTTCCCAAGACCTCGGGGGGCCGCGGGGTCCACCTCTACGTTCGGATCGAGCCCCGCTGGACATTCACCGACGTACGCCATGCCGCCATCGCCTTCGGCCGCGAGCTCGAGCGGCGCCTGCCCGGCCAGGTGACGACCAAGTGGTGGAAGGAGGAGCGCGGCGAGCGCATCTTCGTCGACTACAACCAGAACGCCCGCGACCGCACCATCGCCTCCGCCTACAGCATCCGCCCGAAGCCGGCCGCTCCCGTGTCGGCGCCCCTGACCTGGGACGAGCTCCCGACGGTGGCGCCCGAGGACTTCACCGTCGCCACCATGCCCGCTCGCTTCGCCGAGGTGGACGATCTCCACGCCGCGATCGACGACACCGCGTACTCGCTGCAGCCCCTCCTGGACATGTACGAGAGCCAGGGCGCGGAGGGCAACGGCGACATGCCCTACCCGCCCGACTACCCGAAGATGCCCGGAGAGCCCAAACGCGTACAGCCCTCGCGCGACCGGGACCGTCCGCGGGAGCCGTAAGCGGCCCTCACCTCGCCTGCGGGAGCTTGGCCGGGCGCCGGCGCCGCGGGGCCGACGGCGGCGGGACGACGGGCCCGATGTCACCGTCGGGCGCCTCGTCGAGGTCGACGATGACCGGGGCGTGGTCGCTCGGTCCGCTGCCCTTGCGGGCGTGGCGATCGACCCACGCCGCCCGCACCCGGCTCGCCACCGGGGCGTTGGCGAGAATCAGGTCGATGCGCATCCCCAGGTCCTGATGGAACATCCCCGCGCGATAGTCCCAGTAGGTGAACACGCGCTCGCTCGGCCACCGGTCGCGCACGACGTCGTGCAGGCCGTGGACCTGGAGCTCCGCGAGCGCGGCTCGCTCGGGCGGCGTCACGTGCGTCTGGCCGACGTACGCTTGCGGATCGAAGACGTCGGCGTCGGTCGGCGCGATGTTCACGTCCCCGCATACGACGGTGGCCTCCGGGCCTGCGGCCACCATGTCGCGGAGGGCCGCCAGCCACGCAAGCTTGTATTCGTAGTGCTCGGAGCCCGGGGTGCGCCCGTTGGGGACGTAGACCGAGACGACCCAGATGCCGCCGCACGTCGCCGACACGGCGCGTGCTTCCTGATGCGGGAAGCCGGGACCACCGGGGATGCCTGCGACGACGTCATCGAGGCCCACTCGCGAGAGGATCGCCACCCCGTTCCAGGTCGCCTCGCCGTGGAGGGCGACCGCGTAACCGCGCTGCCCGAGCTCATCGCCGAGCAGCGCCGTGAAGGCCTCGTCGGCCAGCTTGGTCTCCTGCAGGCACACGACATCGGGCTGACGCTCGTCGAGCCAGGGCAGCAGCCGGGCCGTCCGCTGCTTGACCGAGTTGACGTTCCAGGTCGCGATGCGCATCGGTTGCCACGTTAGCCGACGCTCACGCCCGCGGACGGCCACCGGCCTGGGTGCGTCTTTGATGGGGACGCGCCGGCGCCCGAGCCTCAGCTCGGCACCGCGTAGATCTCCCCGGCGCGCTCGATGACCTTGCGCGGCGCCAGCGGCGCGGGCGCGGGGCCGCTGAGCACGGCCCCCGTCTGGGCGTCGTAGACCGCCCCGTGGCACGGGCACAGGAGTTGGCCGCCCTGGTAGCCGACCGTGCATCCGGCGTGGGTGCAGACAGCGCTATGGGCAACCAGGGACCCGTTGGCCTGGCGGACGACGATGTCGGGGCCGCCGGTGGTCGGGTCCTGATACGTCGCCCCCTGCCCGGCGGGCAGCTGCTTGGAGGCCCCGAGCTTGACGGCCCCGGCGGGAAGCGCCGAGGTGGTCGCCGGCGCCGTCGGGCTCGTAGGCGGCGGAGTGGTGGCGGTCGGCTTCGGAACGGCGCGCCGTCTCGTCGCGGCCGAGAATCCTCGCGGTGCCTGGTAGGCGCCGCGCGTGAGCACGGACAGCCCGGCGATCGCCGCCGCCGCCGCGCCGGTGATGCCCACAGCGGCGCGGATCGCCGCCCGGCGCGTGAGCTGGGGATCGTTCTGGGGTGCCTGGCGGGCGCCCGCGCCGGCCGAGCCCCCGCCGGTCATGGCGAGCGCGAGCCGGTGCAACGCCGGCTCGAGCGAGGGCTGGCGCCTCGCACCGACGAGGACGAACGGCAGCCAGGCAAAGACGAAGACGATGTCCGAGCCCAGGAAGTAAGGGGAGGCGTTCCAGCTGTTGGTGAGAAAGAGGAGCAGGTTGAGCGCCAGGCCAACGGCCGCCGCCGCTCTCGTGAACACGCCCGAGGTGACGAGCAGCCCGACGACGATCTCCACCAGGGCGACCCCGATTCCCGCCACGCGGGGATGGGGAATGGCCAGCGCGCGGAGCAGGAACCCGCCGGGGGTTCCGCTGGCAAAGCCGTGGAGCTGGGTACCGATGTAGGTGGGCGCGCCCGGGTGCAGATATCCCGGGTCGCTGAGCTTCTGGATCCCCCCGTAAACGAAGGTGACGCCGAGAAATAGGCGGACGGGGAAGAGCGCCAACCCGAGCCGCCGAGCATCGGACTCGGGGCCCTGCATGCGGGGGTCGGTCCGCGGTCGCTGGCTTGTGGTCGGGATTTCCATTGGAGATCGGCGGGGGCAGGGATCCTGGCGCTCGATCCGACGAAAACCTTAAGGGGTCGATGAGACCGCGCTTAGATGATCGGCGACAATCCCGCGATGGCGTCCGAGGAACTGCCCACTCCGGTCACCGTCGACGAGCTCCTGGCCGACGCTCGCGCCAAGCTCGTACGCCTGACCCCCGCGGAGGCGCTCGCCGCGGTCGCTGCCGGCGCGAGCATCGTCGATATCCGGCCCAGCGAGCAGCGCGAGCGCGACGGGCTGATACCCGGCGCTCACGTCATTGCCCGCAACGTGCTCGAGTGGCGCCTTGACCCGCGCGGCGAGTACCGCGACTCGGAGGTGGCGGACGCTGGCGGGCAGGTCATCGTCATGTGTGACGAGGGCTACCAGTCGAGCCTGGCGGCCGCGACCCTGCGGCGTCTCGGGCTCGATGCCACCGACATGATCGGCGGAGTCCAGGCGTGGCGCGACCAGGGTCTGCCCTTGGTGAGCGCCTCAGCTCGGCCCTGACCAGGGGACCCCCGCCGCGCTCCTGGCCTGCGTTCTCCCCGGCCGCGGCGGGTCGAGCCGGGCAATGCCCTAGCCGTTGCCCGGCGGCTTCGGCTGCTGGGGTAGCGGTGCGTCGTTGGGCGCCGGCAACCTGGTCCCGTCGCGCAGGATCACCTCGCCCACGGGTGAGGGCGAGGTTGTGGGAGGCGGCGGCGGAGGCTTCGGCGCTACCGGCGGGCTCGGAGCCGGCGGGATCGTCAGCGGCGTCCCGAAAGCGGGTGGCGCCGGCGTGGGTGCCCGTGAGGAGTCCACGAGATCGGCCAGGCTCGGGGCCTGGTCTACTCTCGCGACCCCGAGCGCGGGCAGCCCGAGGAGATCGATGGCCGTCTTCGGGATGCTGGCGTGGCCGCACCACCGGCTGTCAATCGTCGGCTTGACCGCACCGCCGAACATGACCAGCGGCACCCGTGGGCCGTAGGCGAGCTGGACATTGTCCTGCGTGTACTCGAGCACAGGCGTCTTGACGTGGTCGTCATAGCCACCCCAGTCGTCATAGGTGAGCATGAACACCGTCTCGTCCCACCCACCGGCCTTGACGACGGCATCGACGGACTGCCAGATCACGTCCATGCCCTGGGTCACATTGGCCGGTGGATGTTCGTCGGATGGGCTGTTGTGCCAGAGCATGACCAGGGAGGGAAGCGGTCCGGCCTTGGCATCGGCTACGAACTTCGACGAGGACACGACGTTCGCCGACCCTTTGAGCTGCGTGTAGAAGCCCACGGGATACTCACCGGAGGCGGCGTAGACGCGCCAGGACACCCCGTGTTGATCGGCGAGGCCAGGCAGCGACGGCATGTCCCACAGCGGCGGGGTCTGCCGCTGGGAGGGGTTCTTCAAGGTCGGCGACTGGCCTCCGACGATGAGCAGGTGGTTCGGCGTCGAGTTGGTTCCGAACCCGGAGCAATGGTTCTCGAGGAACGCGCCGGTGACCGCGAGATACAGGTAGTACGGGAGCACCAGGGCGGTGTCGAACTGCAGATGCGTCGCCTTGCCTGCCCCCGTCAGCCATTCGAAGTAGGCGTGGCGATCGTGGGGCTGGTCCTTGGCCGGCGGGTTGGGCCCGATCGGCCAGTCGGTGGCGACGTTGCCACCATAGGGAGCCAAGCCCCGGAAGTAATTGTCGACCGTGTGGTTCTCCTGGACGATGATGACGACCCGCTTGACCTGCGCTGCTGCTGTCTCGGCCATCTCTCCCCCTTCTCCGGATTACCTCGAGGATAAGGACGATCCCCGCGCCACGCTAGAGGTCGGGGTGCTGCGCGGCGGCTAACCTCGCGAGTTCAGCGCCCTGCTGTCACAGGCGGTAGGGCTACCTCGTCTAGTGGTGGTCAAGCGAGACCAAGGAGCCCACGATGAAGGTCTTTATTGCCGGCGCAACGGGCGCGATCGGGACGCAGCTTGTGCCACGGCTGGTCGCCCATGGTCACGAAGTGGTGGGGATGACCCGTAGTGAATCGAAGCAGGCGGCACTCCGCGAGCTGGGCGCCGTGCCGGTGATCGCCGACGCCCTCGACCCCGACGAGGTCGCCGGCGCGGTCGCCGCCGCAGCGCCCGACGTGATCATCCACGAGCTCACCGCGCTCCCGACGATCGACCCGCGCCACTTCGACAGGTCCTTCGCCCTCACCAATCGCCTCCGCACCGAGGGCACGGATCACCTGCTGTCGGCGGCCCGGGCCGTCGGCGTAGCGCGCTTCATCGCTCAGAGCTACACCGGTTGGCCCAACTCCCGGACAGGGGGGCCGGTCAAGAGCGAGGAGGACCCGCTCGACCCGACCCCGGTCAAGGACATGAGCGAGACGCTGGCGGCGATCCGCCATCTCGAGTCCGTGGTGAGCGGAGCCGACTGGACGGAGGGCATCGTCTTGCGCTACGGCGCCTTCTATGGTCCGGGCACGTCGATGTGGCACGGCGGCGAGCAATTCGAGCTGGTACGCAAGCGCCGGTTTCCCGTCGTCGGCGATGGAAGCGGCGTGTGGTCGTTCGTCCACATCGAGGACGCCGCCGAGGCGACCCTCCTGGCCGTCGAGCAGGGCGAGCGCGGGGTATACAACATCGTTGATGACGATCCCGCCGCGGTCGCCGAGTGGCTTCCCGCCATGGCCGAGCGGCTGGGCGCGCCGAAGCCCTGGCGGGTGCCTCGGTGGGTGGGGCGCCTGGCCGCGGGAGAGGCCGGAGCGGTGCTCATGACCGAGATCCGGGGATCCTCCAATGCCAAGGCCAAGCACGCTCTTGGCTGGAGCCCTCGATACCCGAGCTGGCGGCAGGGGATCGTCGCGTGAGCTCGCCCGAGGAGCCGGTTGCCGAGCTGCGGCGGGCGTCGTTCGCGATCGCCTACCGGATGCTCGGAAGCGTCACCGAGGCCGAGGACGTGGTCCAGGAGGCGCTCCTCAGGGTCCACCGCGCCGAACAGCAGGCGAGCGGATCGAATCGCCGCGCGCCTTCGTGGCCACCGTGACCACCCGGCTGGCGATCGACGAGCTGCGCTCGGCCCGGGCGCGCCGCGAGCGCTACGTCGGCGACTGGCTTCCCGAGCCACTGGTCACCGATGGGACCGGAGACCCGGCGGGCGAGGCCCAGATGGGGGAGTCACTCTCGATGGCAATGCTCGTGCTCCTCGAGACCCTCTCGCCCGAGCAGCGAGCCGTGCTCCTGCTCCACGATGTCTTCGATTATCAGTACGCGAAGATCAGCGAGATCGTGGGCAAGAGCGAGGCCAACGTCCGCCAGCTCGCCACGCGCGCCCGGCGCCACGTCAACGAGCGACGGCCGCGCTTTGCCACCACGCGCGAGCAGCGCGACGAGCTCGCGCGCCGCTTCTTCGCTGCGACCCGCGACGGTGACGTCGGCCGCCTCGAAGCGCTCCTCGCCCAGGACGTGGTCCTGACCGGCGACGGGGGCGGCAAGGCGCCGGCCCTCGCGCATGCCGTGCACGGTCCCGTCGGCGTCGCCCGCACCCTGCTCAGCTGGCGCAAGCTCGGCGCCCGGATACCCGGAGCGTCGATGCGACCGACCGAGATCAACGGCTCCCGGGAGCAGTGTTGCTCGACGGCGAGGATCGCCTGCTCGGAGTGTGGTCACTCGAGATCGCCGGTGATCACATCCCATCCGTGCGCTCGATCGTCAACCCGGAAAAGCTGGCGCACCTCGGGGCCGTGGCGGACCTCAGGAAGGTGCTGTCCGCCGGGTAGTAGGCGCGATGGCAGAGCGCGAGCCGGCCCCACCGGTCCCTGGCCGCCTTGCCGGCGTGCGCCGTGACCACGCCCTCGCCCGCGCGACGGACGGGCCGATACCCTCCTCTCGGTGCCTTTCTTCGGCCATAAGACCCGGCATGAGCGCGAGTGGGAAGAGGTCCGTTCTCAGGCCCAGGATGACCTAGTCACGCTAGGCGACGATATCCGCGCCCTCGATGTCGACGTGCAGCTGCCGCAGGCGTCGGTTGAGGCCAAACAGCGCTACGAACAGGCGCTGGAAGCCTACGAGCGAGCGAGCACCACCTTCGATCTCGCCAAGCGCCCCGAGGACCTCGCTCCGGTCAGCGAGACGGTGGAGGAGGGGCGCTTTGCCATGGCCTGCGCGAAGGCTCATCTCGAGGGAAGGGAACCGCCGGAACGGCGCGCCCCGTGCTTCTTCGATCCCCGTCACGGACCCTCCACCGCGGACGTCGACTGGGCCCCTCCGAACGGCAGCCCCCGTCCGGTCCCGGCCTGCGCTGCTGACGTCGTACGCATCAAGGACGGCTTCAGTCCCCATGGGCGCCAGGTCCTCGTCGACGGCCGGCCGACCGAGTACTGGAACGCGCCACGTCACTTCGGTCCCTGGGCGGGGGGCTACTTCAACGGCTTCGGAGGCGGCGGCCTGCTCCAGACCCTGCTCGTCGGCTCGGCCCTCGGCGCCGGGCTCGGCCTCGGCGCCGGCATGATCGGCGAGCTCTTCGACGACGGCGGCGGCGGATGGGACGACGGAGGGGGCGGCGGCGACTTCGACGGCGGCGGCGGGGACTTCGACCTCGGGTTCTGAGCGGCGGCGGCGCGGGCGAGCTCGCTCTATTTGCTGGCGAGCACGTCGGCGGCGAGGATCTCCGGTGGGGTGGCGAGAAGTTCGTCGGCGTTGGCCATCAGCGCTGCCGCGATCTCTCCGTTGATGTGCGCTTGGCGCGCATCTTCGCTGCCGAAGGTGTCGAAGATCCAGAACGTGGTCGGCGATGTGCGTGCCGCGTACCAGGCGACCGTGCCTGGCTCTGCTTCGGCGAGCGGCAGTGCGCCAGTGAGCAGCGCCGCGACGTCGTCGGCCTTGTCGGGCTTGGCCTCGATCCGGGCCACGAATGCAAAGGGCGTGCTCACGATGTCTCCTCGGGTTGCTGGGTTGCGTGGAACACGCTAGCCGCTGGGGCTGGGCTTGGCCACCGCAGCTACGACGGATGTGATACTGATCACGACATGCTCTTCGGCATTGTCGTCGCGGACGGCGTCCTATCGTCCGGATTCACCTTGCTACACGACACGCTGAGCATCGCCGAGGTGCTGCGGGTGAGGCACGATCCCACCATCCCGGAGATCCGGCTCCGCGTCGCCGGCGAGCAGCCGATGATCCGGAGCGCCTCCGGGCTGGCGATTCCCACCTCGGCGAGGTTGGACGAGCTCGACGACGCCGACGTCGTCGTGGTTCCAGCGCTTGGAGCGTGCGACGAGAACGAGGTTCAGGCAGCCCTGAGCGCGCCGACCACGGTCCGATTGGTCGCCGCGCTTCGCGCCACAGGCGGCGGCCGGCTGTTCTCCGGGGCTTGCACGGGAACGTTCGTGATGGCCGAGGCCGGCCTTCTGGACGGGCGGCGCGCGACGACGTCCTGGTGGCTGGCGTCGCTGTTCAGCGATCGGTATCCGACCGTCGAGCTGGACGCGGACCGGATGGTCGTGCACGACGGCGAGATCGTGACGGCCGGCGCGGCGTTCGCGCACATCGACCTCGCGCTCGCACTCGTGCGGAGCGTGTCCGTCGAGCTCGCCGACCGTGTAGCCCGCCATCTGCTGATCGACCGGCGCGCGACGCAGAGCGTGTACGTCGCGATCGACCACTTCAGTCGCAACGACCCACTAGTGCGCGATTTCGAGCGGCACGTCCGCGCCAACCTCGCCGACCCACTACCGATCGACCCATTGGCGCGCGCACTCGCGACTACCCGCCGCACGCTCGAGCGGCGAGTCCGGGCGACCGCCGACATGACCCCACTAGAGCTCATCCAACGGATCCGCGCCGAGCGAGCCGAGTATCTGCTCACGACCACCGATGAATCGGTAGATCAGGTCGCGGCAGCCGTCGGCTACCGCAACGGTTCAACGCTGCGAGCCCTGCTTCGGCGATACCGCCGCGACGGATAACAAGAGCCCGCGAAACCTCCGCGCACCATTCCGGTGAGCACCGCCGGTGGATCACCAATCGAATCCCCCGACCAAACCCAAGTCGGGGATGTGGCCCACCGTTTGCATGGCGGCGATGGGAAGAGGCATTGGCGGGGAGTTGCTATGGGTCTGAGGTCGCCGTCACGTTGGTAGCCGCGCCCGCTGTCAGTCACAGGGCTCGCTGTCCTGAGGCGGCCGTGAGCGACCGATCAACTTGGCGGGTGCGCTACCCCTTTTCGTGCCGGGTGGCGACGACGGCGCCAGTGGCGGACACTTCCGGCATGACTAGTACATCCTCAGCGCGATCCTCCACGCCGGCGACCGGGTTCCGGTCGCGGCGATCGAGGAGTCGGTCTGGGAGCAGCTCGCCGGCACCTGCGGCTACCAGCTTGACGATGCTGCCGAGCGCTGGCACGTCGACCGGCTTGTGAAGGCGATGTTCGCGGAGTTCGAAGACCTTGGAGCTGCCGAGCGCACAGACCAGGGAGTTCGGCTCACGGAGCCCGGTGGCGCTCTGGTCGTCGCGGCGAGCGCACTTATTGACGACGAGCCGCTCGCATAGCTCGAGGTGGGCATCCACCCGCACCGCCAGCGTCAAGCCAATTCGAGCGAGGGCGTCGGTGGCTCGGTGAGCAGCGTACCGCTCGCCGCGCCGCGCGACCACGCAATCTCGTGGAGATACTGGTGTCTCCACGAGATACACGCCGTTGTAGACCTATTTGTAAGTAGATGCAAGTAGCGTCCGTCACCGCCACCGGGTCGCAGATGATTGTGGATCGCGAGCTCTCGGCAAGACCGCTCGCGTCGTGGCGTGAGCAGGCTGAGTGGGCTTCGGTGTGTTCCCCGCTACTACCACTCGCGTCGGGCCGTCGAATCCATCCGACCGCGGAGGAATGATGTAATGGTGGCCGATCCCAATCGCATTCCAAGCGCTATGCGCGACCGAGCGCAGGCGATCATCGACATCACCGACCGCTCCTGCCACGAGCACCTTGACGACGAGTATGGGAAGATCGCGCACCGACTGGTCGCGCGCCTTGCCCGCAAGAGGCCGTCGCCGCTGGCCCGCGGTGACGCGCGGATCTGGGCCGCCGGAATCCTGTACGCCGCTGGGCAGATCAACTTCCTGTTTGATCCGACCCAGACGCCCCATCTGACCGCAAGGGAGTTGGCGGAGCGATTGGGGGTTGTGCAGACGACGATGGCGACTAAGGCCGGTCTGATCAACCGGACGCTGGACATCGGGATCTTCGAGCCTGAGTTCACGCGCATCGCGATGCTGGAGCAGCACCCGATGGCGTGGATCGTCGAAGTTGACGGTCTCCTCGTCGATGCACGCATGCTGTCCCCCGAGCTTCAGGCGGAGGCGGTACGGCTCGGATTGATCCCCGATCTTGATCGTCTCCGTGCCGCCGCATGAAGCGGCGGGGCGAGGGCTCTCAGGAGACCACAGTCATCTTGGCGTCCTTGGCCGATTACGAGAAGGCGGAGATCCTCGACGCGCTGATCGTGCGGAACGCGACACTCGTAGCACGCGCTGGCCGTGAGGGTCGCCGCCTGCTTGCACGTGTCGACGTCGGCGATGTCGCCGCCGCGGTGGCGGACGCGCTTGTTGGACTGGACCAAGAGGAGTTGTCGCAGCACGCTGGGCGGACGAGATACGGGTACGTCGAGCCGACCGAGGCGGCCTGGATGCTGCTTGAGGCGGCGCTTCAACCCTGGCTGGACGACATCGCTCGGCGCGCACGACTGGGATTCCGCCTCGATTGTCGGGAGATTGCCACGCGCCTCTCTGCCATGGAAACAATGACCAGCCGGTGACCAGAATCAGTCGCCCTGCAATCCTGTCTTTCGCGAATTGCAGGGACTTCGAAGCAAGCAAGCAAGCGTGAGCGTGGGGTGAGCGCTCGGGCTGTACTCAGCGGTTCCCGCGGCGGTTGTGGGGTGCGGGCGGCGGTTTGGGGTTCCATCCCTCGGCTGTCTCGGCGGTGTGGAGGGAGTGCGTTTCGAGTTGGGTGATGAGTTGGCGTAGGCGGCGGTTGTTCTCGATCCAGGGCTTGTAGCGTTCGTGTTGCTCGGGGGTAAGGCGGCGGGTGAGGGTTTTGCCTTTGACTTTGCGGGTCCAGGGGATGTAGGGGCCGTGGAGGCGGGGTGGGTCGGCGTGGCAGCCGCAGTTGGGTTTGCCGCAGCGGTTCATGACGATGTTGATCGTGCCGGGGAGCGCGTAGTCGATCGTGGCGAGTTGTGCTTGTAGCTGTTCGAGGCGGGGGTCGGGTGGCGGGGGTGTGGGCGGCATCTCGGGGTGGTTGGTCGATGCTACGTCGTCCGTCTGTCCGGTAGTAGCTCTACTCTCGGACTGTGTTGTTGGCCTTGGACGGCATCGCGGCTGGTACGGTACCAGACGACTTAGCGTGTCTTAGCACTACACTTTTGGAGTATTCCTAGCGATGGCTGAACCTAACAAACCCTCACCTTCTGGCGTGACCGAACCTCTCGCGGAGGGGAATGCGTGGATGACTACCGCTGAGGTGGCTGCCGAGTGGGGTCGCAACGTCGAGACCGTTCGGCGATGGATCCGCGATGGGCAGCTCCCCGCGCATCGAACACCCGGTGGCCGGACGCTCATGGTCAAGCGGAGCGAAGTTCTCAAGTCGCTCGAGGGCGGCCGGATCGAGGTGGATCGGGCTCCGCGATCCCCGGATGATTCACAGACGATCGCGGTGCCAGGCGATCGCACGACCCTCATTGACTCTGATGGGTGAGCCTCGGTCCGACCGAGCGGCCAGCCCGCCTTCGCACCGACGGAGTGCATCTGACCCGCGCATCACGCTCAAGCGAATGCAGATCGCCGATCAGCGTTGGCGTGTGGCGATCGAGGAGAGCGCATTCGCGCCACCTGATGACGGGTTCGCTGATCGGCTTCGCGAGATCTCCGCAGCCGCGCGGGCGGAGGCGGCGGTGTTGGAAGAGGCCGCTGCCGCGCCGGAGCTGCGGTGGAATCCGATCCCCGATGGAACCGCAGCGAAGCGACTGAGCTACGAGCTGCGGCCGGGCGGGAACCGCCCTGGGCCAG
>DASZLV010000130.1:0-2360 GCA_035552215.1 Solirubrobacteraceae bacterium
CCTCGGCGCATGGTCGGCGACGGCGGTCGAGGAGGCGCCCGAGGTCGTCCGCGCCATTCACGAGGACTACCTGCGGGCGGGCGCCGACATCGTCACCGCCAACAGCTACAACACCAACCGCGGCCAGCTCGCGTCGGTCGGTGCCGCCGACCGGATGGAGGAGTTCTCCAGCGTCGCCATGACGCTCGCCCGCGAGGCTCGCGATCGCATGAACCCAGACGCCTATGTCGCGGGTTCGATCGCGCCCACGAACCGCTTTCCCCAGGGCTGGGACCCCGACCGGGTGGCACCGCCCGACGAGCTCGCGCGTGACTGGGGCGACCAGGCCGCCGTCCTCGCGGCCACCGGAGCCGACCTCATCCTGATCGAAACCATGTCCGCGATCTTCCAATTGCTGCCGGCCGTCGAAGCGGCGCGCGCCACCGGGCTCCCGGTCTTCCTCGGCATCCACGCGACCGCTGAAGGGACGATGACGAGCGGAGAGACGATGGAGGAGCTCATGGACGCCCTGGGCGGGCGCGAACCCGACGCGATCCTCCTCATGTGCCGACCGCCCGAGCACATCTCGGTCATGCTGCCGAAGCTCCGCGAAGCCTTTGGCGGCGCCATCGGCGCCTACGCCGACATCGGCTACGGCCGCGATCCCGATCCCATCGGATGGCGGTACCACACGATCGACATCGGTACCAACACTCCGCGCCGGTACGCCGAGTTCGCCCGGGAATGGCTCGACCGAGGAGCCCAGATCATCGGTGGCTGCTGTGCGACGACTCCGGAGCACATCGCCGCGCTGCGTCCCCTCCTCACCACCGTCGTGGCATGAGGCCGAGCTCGCAAGGAGGTCCACCATGGCTGTAGTCCTGACCGGAGGCATGCTCGTCGACGGTACGGGCGGTCCGCCGGTACCGCGCGCGACGTTGGTGATCGAGGATGGCCGCATCGCCGCCGTGCACGATGGGGACCCCGCAGATGTGCCCGCCGAGGCCGAGGTGCTCGACGTAACCGGCATGACGATGCTGCCGGGACTGATCAACACCCACACGCACCTGTGTTGGGACTGCGTCGGCGACCTCAAGGAGCAATCGCACTTCGACTCCCCAACCATGGTCGCCCTCAAGTACGCGATGAACATGCGCCACTGCCTGCAGGCGGGGGTGACCACGATCCGCGACATGGGTTCCCCCTACGGGATCGCGCACGTCGCGACCCAGGCCGTCGCAGGCGGGATCGTGGTCGGGCCGCGCGTGTTCCACAGCGGGCGGCCACTCAGCATCACGGCCGGACACGCGTTCTGGATGGGAACGGTTCAGGTCGATGGCGTCGACGGGGTCCGCAAGGCAGTTCGCGAGCAGGTCGGCAACGGGGCCAGCTGGATCAAGATCATGGCCAGCGGCAGCCGCGAAGAGGGCTTGACCCACAAGGGAACGGTGTGGACGAATGCCTTCCCGGAGTTCAGCATGGGCGAGCTCGTGGTCGCCGCCGAGGAGGCCCACGCGGCCGGGAAGCGGATCACTGCTCACGCGACCGAGCCTCGCGCCATCCGCAACTGCATCGACGCGGGCTTCGACGCCATCGAGCACGGCGGCGACATCGATGACGAGAGCCTCGAGCTGATGGTGGCGAACGGGATCTGGCTCGTGCCGACGCTCTCGCCTGCCAATCTCCAGGTCGAGCGGGGCGCCGAGATCGGCATGCCGGAGTTCGAGGTCGAGCGCCGGCGGGGGCAAATCGCCGAGAGCAACGACGAGACCGCGCGGGCAGCGCGGGCCGGGGTCCGGATGGCGATGGGAACCGACGCCGGCAGTCCGGCCGTCCCCAACCACGAGGTCGCGCGGGAGATCGAGCTCCTCGTCGAGTCGGGCGCATGCGAGACGCCGATGGAGGCGCTCGTGATCGCGACCAGGAACGGTGCCCAGCTCCTCGGGGTCGGCGATCGGCTCGGCACCCTCGAGCCGGGGAAGATGGCCGATGTCGTCGTCGTCGGAGGCAATCCACTCGAGAATCTGGGTGCGCTACGGGACGTTCACCTTGTCTTTCTCGGGGGCGAGCAGGTGGTCACGGACCGCGTGGTCCTGCGATGAAGCCGACGGGAGGGGAGCGCACAGCCCATGGCGCGTGACTTCGTCGGGGTTCAGGTCGGGCCCGTCAGCTTCGTCGACGAGGGCGTCGAGGCCGTGCTCGACACCCTGCGCGAGCGCGCCGCAGTCAACGCGCTCGTTATCGCGCCCTTGACGTGGGAGGAGTCGGTGGCCAGTCGCGCCGACTACGGGAGCCCGGGGCACGGGATCGTCGGCTCTCTGCCCATTACCGGCGGCGCGTTCTGGAATCCCGATCCCGCCTACTACCGCGGCGGCCTGATC
>DASZLV010000131.1:0-28102 GCA_035552215.1 Solirubrobacteraceae bacterium
CAGCGCCTGACGAGTGGGGAAGTGGCGGTACAGGGTGCCGATCCCGACCTCGGCCCGGCGGGCGATCTCCTCCAGTGACGTCGCCGATCCGCCTTCCGCGAAGGCGTCCCGGGCGGCGGCGAGGACCTTCTCGTAGTTGCGCCGCGCGTCGGCCCGCTTAGGCCGAGCTGGTCCCAGCTGCTCGACGGTATCGGAGGTGGTGCTCATGAGGAAAAGACAAAATATCGCTTGACAAACCGGAGGGGGCCTCCGTATAGTTCCGGAGGGATCCTCCACATAGTTCTGGAGGCGGCCTCCACTTTAGCACCACCCTTTACCAGTCTCAACAGTTGGGAACCACCAGATGAACGTCCCCCTCCTCTCCGCTCCCTCGAGCACCAGCAATCGCCGCCGCTGGCTGGCCCTCGGGATCGTGTGCCTCGCACAGCTCATGATCGTCCTCGACGTAACGATCGTCAACGTGGCGCTCCCGTCGATCCAGCGCGACCTCCACTTCAGCCAGGGCAACCTCACGTGGGTCGTCAACGGCTTCCTCGTCACCTTCGGAAGCTTTCTTCTCCTCGCCGGCCGGCTCGGCGACCTGCTGGGACGCAAGCGCGTGTTCCTCACCGGAGTCCTCCTCTTCACCGCCGCCTCGGCCCTGTGCGGGCTGGCACCCAATCAGGGCTTGCTCATCGGCGCCCGCATGATCCAGGGCGTTGGCGGCGCGCTCCAGGCCTCGGTGATCCTCGCCATCATCGTCACCGAATTCCCGCAGGCGGCAGACCGCGCACGGGCGATGAGCGCGTATGTGTTCGTCTCGGTGTCCGGCGGATCACTCGGGCTGCTGGCCGGCGGAGCCCTGACCCAGGCCCTGAGCTGGCACTGGATCTTCTTCGTCAACCTACCCATCGGCGTTGCCACCATCGCCGCCGGCAAGGCCCTCATCCCCGGGGACGGCGCCCAAGCGCGCTTGGGCATCGGGCGCGGCCACAGGGTCGACTGGCTCGGCTCCGTCCTCGTGACCCTGTCGCTGATGACCGGCGTGTACGCCATCGTCGAGGCCACCAGCTATGGCTGGGTCTCCTCCCAGGTCCTCAGCTTCGGGGCGCTGGCGGTGGCCCTCATGGGCGCTTTCCTCACCCTGGAGGCACGGATCGAGAACCCGATCATGCCCCTGCGCATCCTGCGTCTGCGCAGTCTCATCGGCGCCAGCGCGGTACGAGGGTTCCTTGTCACCGGGATGTACTCGACGTTCTTCCTGGGCACCCTTTACCTCGAGCACGTGCTCCACTACAGCGCCCTGCAGACCGGCCTGGCCTTCTTGCCATGGACGGTCACCGTGGGGATCCTCTCCCTCGGCGTCACCGCGCGTCTCGTCGCTCGCTTCGGCCCGATGCGTGTACTCCTGGTCGGCATGGCCACGGCGATCGCCGGCCTCGGGGTCCTCAGCACCACCGGCCTCCACACGAGCTTCTTCCCGACCATCTTCTTCGGCTACTTCGCCATCGGGCTGGGGATCGGGAGCGCCTTCATGCCCCTGCTCACCATCGCCATGGCCGACGTGCCGATCGCCGATGCGGGACTGGGCTCCGGTATCACCAACGTCTCCCAACAGATCGGCGGAGCCCTCGGCCTCGCGCTCCTCGGCACGATCGCCACCAACCACTCCAAGGCGCTCGAGGCCCAGGGCCACACCATCGCCGGTTCTCTCGTCGGCGGCTACCACCTGGCCTTCGCGGTCGCGGCCCTGAGCATCGCCGTTGGGATGGTCGTGGCGCTGGCGGTCCTGCGTGTCCGCACCGACCCGGTGGCGATCGACACCGAGCTCGAGCTGGAGGCCGAACCCGAGGCCCTCGCCCCCGCCACCACGGTGCGCGCGTGAGCGCGCCCACCCGTCCCCGCCCCTCAGACCCGCAAGGAGCCAGCATGTCCGCCCTCTCACAGCCCAATACCGCCCGCCGCTCCTGGCACGTGACCTGCTCGGGATGCGGCACCCAGTGGCGCGCCGAACTTGCCCCTCCGTCCCGCCGCTGCCCGCGGTGCCACTGGCCGCTCATCACCCGCACGTGGAGCGACGCGCCGCTGCGCTCACACGGAGGCGAGCATCGAGGGGCGCGGGGAGGCGGCGCTTCCGGGAGCGCCGTCGCCGGATCACGACGGTAAGTGAGCTCAGCCCCCCTGGACGAGCAACGCGAGCAGCCGGCGGAGCGTGCGCCTGTCGCTCGCGGACAGGGGGGCGAGGAGCTCGCTCTGGGCGGCGTCGACCCTCCGGTCCAAACGACCGAGGGCGGCCCTGCCCGCAGGCGTGAGCGTCACCAGGTTGCGCCGGCGGTCTCGTTCGTCGCGGGTTCGCGCGACGAGACCGCCGGTCTCGAGCTCGTTGAGGATCGCGTGGAGGTCGCTGCGGTCGATCCACAGCCGGCGCCCGAGGTCGGCCTGGCTCGCCGCGCCCTGCTCGGAGAGGGAGGTGAGCACGGTGAAGTGCGGCCTGCGGGCCCCCTCGTGTTCGAGTGCCTCCCCCACCAGGCGCTGACCCCGCCTCGCGACCTCGCTCGTCTGCCACGTGGGCAGGTCCCGAAGGCGCGCGGGCGGATCGTATTCGGCGCGGTTCTCAGCTTCGCTCACGGCGGCCCACTATACGTTGACAGGCCCAACGATCATCTGATACGTTGGTGTAACCAACGTTGGATTGACCAACTAGCTAGGAGCCGTTATGTCAACGCTTGCCACCTTCACCCCGCAGGCCATCGGCCAGACCGAGAAAGCCCTGAACGCGATTCTCGACCGGCTGCTGGCCGGGACCGGCCTGAGCGAACCCCAGTGGGTGACCCTGACCGTGACCGTCGCGAGCGGCGCCATCGTCAGGCGCGAGGAGCTCGTCGGACGGCTGGCCGGCGCACTGAAGATCACCGACGCCGAGGCGCGGGCGCGGATCGGCGAGCTCGCCGCCGCCGGGCTCGTCGAGGCCGGTGACGAGGTAGTGACGGTTACCACCGCGGGGCTGGAGCTCCACACGCGGGTCCGCACCGCGACCGTCGAGACCACCGAGCGGCTCTGGGGGGATCTGCCCGCCGAGGATCTCGAGACCGCGGGCAGCGTGCTCGCCACCGTGCTCATCAGGGCCAACGCGGAGCTCCTGGGGGCGTGGTGGTGAGCTTCAGCTTCTAGGCGCGGCGTGAGCGCGGTCGGCGGTTAGGAGCCTGAGGATGCGCCGAGCGAGAGCGTTGGGGGCCTCGCCGTAGCCGGGGAGGCGAAGGTCGGGAGCCACCGGCGCCTCGTAAGGGGCGTCGAGGCCGGTGAGCCCGTGCAGGTCCCCTGAGCGCGCGCGGGCATAGAGGCCTTTGGCATCGCGCTCCTCGCACACGGCGAGCGGCGTGTCCACCCACACCTCGAGGAAGGGCACGCCGAGCTCGTCGTGGATTTCGCGGGCGCGCCGGCGATCCTCGGCGTAGGGGGACACGAGCGCCACCACCGCCACCACCCCAGAACGCGAGATGAGCCCGGCGATGCACGCCACCCGTCGTGCCTGCTCGGCGCGATCGACAGGCGAGAGCCCGAGGTCGCTGCTCAGCCCCCGGCGCAGCTCGTCGCCATCGAGCACGCAGGTCGGGTAGCGCAGCCGTTGCAGCTCCCGCTCGAGCGCGTAGGCCAGTGTCGTCTTCCCAGCTCCCGAGAGCCCGTGAGCCACACCGTCTGTGCCGGGCGGTTGGGCACGCTCACGACCTGGAGATTAGTGGCGGGCGGGGCTTGCTGTCGCACCCCGGCGCGCGTAACATGGCGACGGCGATCGGGCATCGCAAGCTCTGTGTTCTAGGGGAAAGATGAGCTATGGCTCTGCAAGTGGATGAGCCCGCAGGTGAAGGTGATGCCGAGCCCTTTGAAGGCGCGGCGTTCAGAGAGCTCGTAGAGAGCGTCAAGCAGGGACGGTGCATCCTCTTCCTGGGCGCCGGCGTCCATTACCCGCCGCCCCCGAAGTCGAGGTTCAGCTATCCCGAGGGGCAACGGCCGCCGCTCGCCGGGGCGCTGGCCGAGCGCCTGGCGCGCAAATGTGACTTCGCGAAGATCTGCGAAGGAGAGAGCGAGAGGAACCTGCAGCGAGTGTCGCTGTGCTACGAGCGCGAGCTCACGCGCAAGCGGCTCGTGGAGGAAATCAAGCTCGCGGTGGACGACGAGAGCAAGCCCTCGGCCGCGGTTCGCGCCCTGGCGGAGCTCCCCTTCCCGCTGGTCATGACCACGAACTACGACACGTTGTTCGAGCGGGCGCTGCAGCGCGAGGGCCTCGACAAGCGCCCCCAGGTCGGGATCTACAACCCCAAGCGCTTCGAGCCTACCCGCGACTACTCCGGCGCCGGCGACCCCACCGCCGAGCGGCCCTTCATCTTCAAGATGCACGGCGATGTCACTGCACTCGAGTCGCTCGTGGTCACCGACGAGGACTACATCACCTTCATCCTGCGCATGAACGACGTCGAAGGTCTCATGCACCCGGTCCCCCAGACCTTCCTGTACCGACTGAACAAGGTTCCCACCCTGTTCGTCGGCTACGGCCTGCTCGACTTCAACCTCCGGCTCCTGTTCCGCACCATGCGCTGGAAGCTCGACCCGGCGGCCCGCCCGGAGAGCTACGCCGTCGACAAGTCCCCGGACCCCCTCGTGAGCGAGGAGTGGCAGCACGATCAAGGGCTTCGGTTCATCGTCGAGGACGTGTGGAACTTCGTTCCGCGCCTGTACCGCCAAGTGCTCGACCGCGAGATGCCGTCATGACCGCGGCGGCCACGCACCTCGCCGCGGAGCTGCGCACATTCGTCGAGGCCAGCCGGCGCCCACCCGCGGACCCTTACCGCAGCCTCGAGCCGTTCCGGTTTGCCGACGCGAGCATCCTCGCCGCCCGCGACCGGGAGATCGAGCGCCTCGACCGCCTCATCACCATGTACCGCGGGGTGCTCCTGTACGGGGAGACGGGCGTGGGCAAGACGTCGGTGGTTAACGCCGGGGTCCTCCCGCGGCTCATCGAGGACGGCTACTGGCCGCACCGCGTCCGCGTGCAGCCGACGCCCACGCCCGGGCTCGCCCTCGAGCCGATCGCCAGTTCGGACGGCGGTGATGACGCCTTCCTGCCCTCGGCCTTCGCCGACGCCACCGAGTCCGGCCAGCTCGTGGTCGCGGCCGAGGACTTCGTCGCCGCCGTCTCGGGGGCGGCGCAGAAGGGACCGATCGTCCTCGTCTTCGATCAGTTCGAGGAGCTGGTGACCCTGTTCCCCAGAATGTCTCACCTCTCGGAGGGGCAGGAGGCGATCGTCGAGGCGATCGTCACCCTGCTCCGCGGCGGGCCGGTGAGCGCTTCGGGCTCCGGTGATTACCCGTCGATACTCCCGGTGAAGCTGCTGTTGTCCTTTCGCGAGGATTACCTGGCCGCCCTGAAACCGCTGATCGAGAGGTATCCGGACCTCATCCATCAGGGCCTGCGCCTGGTGGCGCCCCCGCAGAGCTGCGCGACCGAGATCATCCGGGCGCCGTTCGAGAAGTTCCCCGGCCACTATCCCCGCGAGCTATCCCCCGAGCTCGCCGAGCGCATCGCCGCCCTCCTGGCCCAACGCAACGAGGGCGAGGCGATACCGCTGACCGAGCTGCAGATCGTCTGCGACCGGATCTGGCGTGCGGACGAGCCGTCGGCGCTCCTGGTCGGACGGGGGATCAGCGGACTCCTCGAGGACCACACCGAGGATGCCCTCAAGCGCTTCCCCGGCCCGCTGCGCGAGGCGGCCATGGCCGTCCTCGGCCAGCTCATCACCGCCAGTAACACCCGCAACGTCGTCGCCGGACCGGATCTCGTCGAGCGCGCCGTCGACGAGCAGGGCGATCTCGATCCGAAGACGCTCGAGCAGGCGATCACCCGGCTCGAGGCAGAGTCCGGCCTGATCCGCCGCGAGCGCCGGCACGACCTCGACCTCTACGAGCTCACGAGCGAGTTCCTGATCCCGTGGATCAGTCGCCAGCGGGGCGAGGCGAAAGCGGCGCGCAAGGCCGAGCAGGCACGCCGCGAGGAGGAGGAGAAGCGCCGCCAGCACGAGCGCCGGATCCGCGTGCGCTTGGCCCTCGGCGTGATCACCGTCGCCCTCGCCGTCGTCGCCGTCCTCGCGGTGGTGGCCCTCCATCAGCGAAACGCCGCCCGCCACGCCGACATGGTCGCCACCGACCTGCAGCTCGCCCAGTCCGCGCTCGACATCCGGCCCGATGCCTCGCTCGTGCTCGCGCTCGCCGCCTATCGGCACAGCCCCGGTCAGCAGCAGGTGCGCAGCAGCCTGATCGCGGCGCTCGAACAGGCAGCGCGCTCCCCCGCCACCGCCATCCTCCACGGCGCTGCCAACACGGTCACGAGCGTCGCCTTTGATCCCAGGAACGGAGGCATCCTCGCCTCGGGCAGCGCCGACGGCACCATTCGCCTGTGGAGCGCGGCGAGCCGGCGCCAGGTCGGCGAGCTGCGCGCGCCCACCGGCGAGGCGGTATTCACCCTGGCCTTCAGCCCCGACGGCAGGACGATCGTCTCGGGTGCCCAGGACGGGACGATTCAGCTCTGGTCGATGGCCGCCGGCGGCGGCAGGCCCCTGGGCCGGCGCCAGCTCGGGCAGGGGCTCGTGGTCAGCGTGGCCTTCAGCCCCGACGGACGCGTCGTCGCCGGGGCGGGACTGGACGCCGGGATCGACCTCATCGGGGTCACGGGCGGCGATCGCCTCGGGACCCCCGTCGCCCTGCCCGGCTCGAACTCAGCGCGAGGCCTGGGGTTCAGCGCCGACTCGAGGAGGCTGGCATCGGTGACGAGCAGCCGAGGCGCGGGGGCGATCCAGGTGTGGAATGTCGCGAGCCGCACGCTCGTGGGCACGAGCGCCGTCAACTCCTCGCTCTACACCGTTGCCTTCGACCCGGCACGACCGGGCGTGCTCGCGGCCGCGGGTCAGAGCGGGCAGATCCTGCTGTGGGACCTCGCGCACCCCGCCCCCAGCGTGCTCGGCCCACAGGGGAACCCGATCAACAGCATTGCCTTCAGCGGCGACGGCGCCACCCTCGCGGTGGGCAAGGCCAACGACTCGATCGAGCTGTGGAACCTCGCCACCAAACTGCCAACCGGCCCCCTCCTCACCGGCCACGAGGGAATCATCACCAGCGTCGCCTTCTCCCCCGACGGGCACACCCTCGCCTCGGGGAGCACGGACGAGACGATCAGGCTGTGGCCGATCCCCGCCCGCGAGGCCTTCGGTCAAATCCTCAGCGCCGCCAGCCGCGCCGTCATCAGTGTGGCCTTCGACGGGCGCGGCGATTTCGCGGCGGGCGGCGGGGCGGGAATCAGGGTGTGGCGCGGGGCCATCGACGGTCCCCGAGGCCCGGGGGTCCCCTTCTCACCCGTCACCGGCCTGATCAAGAGCGTCGCCTTCACCCCCGCCGGCGACATGCTCGCTTCCGGCAGCAATGACGGGACGGTTCGCATCTGGAGAGCGCCGGGCGGGACCGGCGAGCGCCTCCTCTACCGCGGTCCTTCCGTCTACCGCGTGGCCTTCAGTCCCGACGGCCGCACGCTGGCGATCGGCGGGGCAGGCCAGGCGATAACCCTCGTCGACGTCGCCTCAGGCGCCGTCAAATTCACCCTCCCTGCGAGCCGGGTCTTCGCGCTCGCCTTCAGTCCCGACGGGGCGATCCTCGCCTCCGGCGGGGACTTCAGGACGATCACCTTGTGGAGCCTCGCCACCCACAAGCGGCTCGGACAGCTCACCGGCAACAGTGACGCGGTGTTCTCGCTCGCCTTCAGTCCCCAGGGCGGGATCCTCGCCTCGGGCAGCGCCGATGACACCGTCCGGCTGTGGAGCGTGGTCACGCGCCGTGAGCTGGGTCCGCCCCTGCTCGGTAACCACGCCTATGTCAGGACCGTGGCCTTCGATCCGAGCGGGAAGATCGTCGCCTCCGGCACCAACGACGGAATGATCAGGCTGTGGGACGTCGCCTCGGAGACCCCGCGGGGTCAGCCTCTGAGCCAGGCCGGGCGGGGGTTTGAGAGCGTGGCCTTCAGCCCCGATGGCCGCAATCTCATCTCCGGCGGACTGGACCACACGGTGCGGGGCTGGCCGGTGATCAATCTCCGCGATTACCCCTCGGTACGCGCGCGCGTGTGCTCACTCGTGGGCACCGGACTCAGCCGGTCGGAGTGGTCGCAGTTCGCCCCCGGCGCGCCCTATGAGAACCCCTGCCGCTAACGCTCACGCGGCGTTCATGGTGAATGGATAGCGCGTGTGGTTCTCGTCGAGCTTGGTGACGAGCTCGAGGAGGAGGTTCTGGAGCCTGGTCAGGCGCCGGCGGCCGTCGTCGCCGATGCTCCGCAGGTCACGCTCGATCGGAGTCAGCCACTGTTCGAGCCTGTCGGCGTGCTCGATGAAGGACGCGTATCCGAGGCACCCCAGGCGGCTGTCCGCGGTGACGATCATCGCCTCGCCGAAGCCACGCTGCTCGACGCGCCAGATCATGAACTGCGGGCCGTAGTCCTCGGAGAGAAACGTCTCCGTTATGTCACGGAGCAGGCGCGCCACCTCGCGGGTCTCCTCCTCAGTCGCGAAGCGAAGGAGCTGAACGTCGCGGCGGATGGCCTCCCGCCAGCCGAAGAACTGCGCGAACACGTACAGGGTGCTCTGGAGCGCCGCGTCCTGCTTGTCCGCCTTGTCGCCCACCAGGTACTTCTCGACGAACTCGTTACAGAGGATGTTGTGCAGTCTCGCCTGGAGCTCGTAGGCGGCGGCGAGAAGCGGCTCCCGGTAACTGGCGAGGGTCTTGCTCGCCTCGCTACGGGATTGCAGCAACGGGGGCAGGAATACGGTGGCGGCGGCGCTGAGGATCGATCCCACCAGAGCGATGATGGCGATGATGATGGCGGCATCCACGGCGCCCGTATCCTCTCACCTCGTCATGGGCGCCGACTCTCCACCCACCCACGATCTCGACGCGCTCGGGGTCGTCGCCGACGCCATCGCGCGCGGCGAGGAGACCCTCGATCTCGCGACGCGCCACCTCGACTCATCGCTCGTCGATGTCCTACGGATCCTCGGCTTCGACAAGGAGTACCGGTGGGCGCAGGGGTCCCATCTCTATGACGCCGCCGGGCGCGCCTATCTCGACTTCCACACCGGCGAGGGCTTCGCCAGCCTCGGGCACAATCACCCCGAGGTCAAAGACGTGCTGCGCGCGACGCTTGCCGCCGATCTCGTGGACGGCGTGCAGCTCCATTACTCGGTGCTCGCGGGCATGCTCGCCGAGGCCCTCACCGGGCGCCTTCCCCAGGGTCTGGACGCCGTGTTCTTCGCGAGCGCGGGCGCCGAGGCGGTCGACTCGGCGATGAAGTTCGCCCGGGCGGCGACGCGCCGGCCCCGGCTCATCTCCTGCGACTCGAGCTTCCACGGTGTCACCCTGGGGCCGCTGTCATTGGCCGGCGACGACTTCTTCAAGGAGGGCTTCGGTCCACTCCTACCGGGTTGCCGGCGGGTGCCCTTCGGTGATCTCGACCGCTTGGAAGCCGAGCTACGGGGCAAGGATGTCGCCGCCTTCATCGTCGAGCCCATCCAGGGACGCATGGTGACCCTTCCCCCCGCCGGCTATCTGCAGGCCGCGCAGGCGCTGTGCCGTCGCTACGGCACGCTCTTCGTCATCGATGAGATCCAGACCGGGCTGGGGCGCACGGGTAAGTGGTTCACCCTCGAGCACTCCGGGCTCGAGCCCGACTTCGTGCTCGTGGGCAAGGCGCTGAGCGGCGGCTACATGCCCGTGGCCGCCATGGTGACGCGGCGCGAGATCTACGACCGGGCCGTGGGCACGCTCGATCGCTGCTACGTGCATCAGTCGACCTTCGGCCGCAATCGCCTGTCGATGGCCGCGGGTCTGGCCACCATGCGCATCATCGAGCGCGATGAGCTCGTCGAGCACGCCGGGCGCATGGGCACCGTTCTCCGTGACGGGCTCGTCGAGCTCGAGAGGCGCTACGAGCTCATCAAGGAGGTACGCGGCAGTGGACTGATGATCGGGATCGAGCTGCAGGCGCCGAGCTCCCGCGTCGCCCGCCTGAACTGGCGCCTGATTCACATGGCGAGCGAGGGGCTCTTTCCGCAGCTCATCGTCATCCCGCTGCACCGTGACCACGGCGTTATCACCATGGCGGCGGGCAAGAACGACGTGATCAAGTTGCTCCCTCCCCTCACCCTGTCAGAGTCCGAGGCGAGCACCTTCCTCGACGCCCTCGACAGCGTGCTCGCCGATTGCCAGGGCGCGGCCGGGAAGAACTGGGCGGTGGTGCGTGACATCGCCATGAGCACGCTGCGCCGTCGGGACGCTCACGAGGCGGCGCCGGCCGCGACGGCTCCTGACGAGCCGGTGGCCTTCCGGGGCAAGCCCGTCGATTCCTCGCGCGGCGACGTGTGCCTCCTCACCGGGGCCACCGGCTTCATCGGCAGCCACCTCGCGCAGCGCCTGGTGGAGGAGGGGCATCAGGTGCGGTGCCTCGTGCGCGCGAGCAGTAACACCTCGCTGCTCGACGAGCTCGGCGTCGAGCTCGCCGTCGGTGACCTCACCAGCGCCTCCTCCCTGGCCCGCGCCACCGAGGGGTGCCGCTACGTGCTCCACTGTGGCGCGCTGGTCTCCGATTGGGGCACGACCGAGGAGATCGCCGCCATCAACGTCCGGGGTACCCGCAACCTGCTCGAGGCCTCCGTCGCCGCCTCGGTGGAGCGCTTCATCCACTTCAGCACCACCGATGTCTACGGGTACCCGGGCAAGGCCGCGGTCGACGAGACTCATGCGCCCGCGCGCTTTGCCAACTGGTACGCGCACACCAAGCTCGCGGCCGAGGCCCAGGTCCGCCGGATCGAGAAGCTGCACGCGCTCGATGCCGTCATCCTGCGCCCGGCCACCGTCTACGGGCCGCGTTCCACCGACGTCGTCGGCGAGATCGCGCGAGCGATGCGACAGGGCAACATGCTCCTGGTCGATCGTGGTCGCGCCTTAGCCGGCCTGTGCTACGTCGACAACTTGATGGATGCTGCGGCGCTCGCGCTCCGCCACGAAGCCGCGCCGGGACACGCTTTCAACGTCAGCGACGGCCTCGACGTAACCTGGAAGCGCTTCACCGACGACCTGGCGCAGGGCCTCGGGTACCGGGAGGTCCGCTGGAGCATGCCCTACTGGATGGCCAACGGCATCGGCTTCTCGCTCGAGCACGGCTACCGGGCCCTGCGCAGGACCACCCGCCTGCAGACGGCGCCGCTGCTCTCCCGACAAGCCGTGCACGTGCTCGCCAAGGACCAGGACTTCAGCAATCGCAAGGTGCGGGAGCTGCTCGGGTGGGAGCCGCGGGTCGACTACGCGACGGGGCTCGAGGCGACTCTGACCTGGCTGCAGTCAGAGCACTCAGGGGCCTGAGTCCTCAGCGCTCGGTGCGCCGGGCGAGCGTTTTGGACCCGCCGCCCGCGGGGATCATCGAAGCGTGAGCGTCCTGCGCTACCTGGCCATCCTCAGCGCCGCGAGGGACTTCGGCGTGAGCACGTCCGATCTCGCCCGGGTGGCCCGGCGCTTCGACCCCGTCACCGTCAGCCCCGAGGAGCTGGCCGATGTGCTCGCGGAGCTCACGCCGGTGAGGATGGGCGGATGTTCTGGTTGAGGTGGAAGAGGTTCGCGGGGTCGTACCTGTCCTTGAGCGCCACCAGACGCTCGAAGCGCTCAGCGCCATAGGTATCGCGAACGCGCTCCTCGCCTTGGTCTGAGGTGAAGTTGAGGTATGCACCGGTGGTCGTGTGCGGGGCCATGGCGGCCGCCAGTCCGCGGGCCCAGGCGATGTGCGTCTCCGCGGTCTCATCGCTCGGGTCCATCCACATGGCCAGTGCGTGGTAGCACCACGGGGCGTCCCGGCGTCCGAGCGCCGTGTCGTCAGGGCCCACCCGCGTCATCGCGCCACCCATCGGCTCGAGCAGGAGCTGAACCATGGGACCGGGGCGGCTCGCGCCGTGGGCGGCGAGCACCTCGATGACCTCGTCTTCCAGCCCGGGCAGGAACTCCGCCTTCATGTAGGCGCGGGTCCCGTACGGGGCGCCGCCGTCGAGCATGCTCTGGAGCGCCGTGTAGGGGATCGGCTGCACCATGTCCATGACCGGTTGGGCGACCTCGCGGATGGGGGCGAGGACGCGCTCGCCCTCCTCCAGCTCGCCGGTCCAGCACACCACGAGCCCGAAGATCGGCGCGAAGTGCATCTCCTTGGGCACGAACGGCTCGGGGGGCGCGCTGATGAACGCCCCCGCGCACCCGAGATCGTCGGGCGCGTCGGCCATGTACTCGCGCAGGAAGCGAAGGACCTCGGGTGCGCGTTCGGGCAGGCACACGAGCAGGCCGCCGTAGACGAGCGGGCCGATCTGGTGCAGCTGGTACGTGAATGAGGTAACGACGCCGAAGTTCCCGCTGCCGCCGCGGAGGCCCCAGAACAGCTCCTGGTTCTCAGTGGCGCTGGCGGTGAGCACGCGGCCATCGGCGGTGACGACGTCGGCCGAGAGGAGGCTGTCAGCGGTCAGCCCGCAACGGCGTTCGATCCACCCGCTCCCGCTCCCCAGGGTGAGGCCGGCGATGCCCGTGGTCGAGAACCGTCCCCCGGTGACGGCGAGCCCATGCTCCTGCGTGGCCGCGTCGAACTCGCCCCAGGTGAGTCCCGCCTGGGCCACCACGGTACGCGCCTCGGGATCGACCTCGATGCCCTTCATGGGGGAGAGATCGATGACGAGCGCGTCGTCCCACACGCCGAATCCCTGCGCCGAGTGACCTCCAGCCCGCACCGCCACGCTCAAGCCATTCTCGCGGCCGAAGTTGACGGCGGCGCGCACGTCCTCGACGCCTGAGCAGCGGGCGATCAATCCCGGCCGGCGGTCGAAATATCCGTTCCAGATCTTCCGTGCCTCTTCGTAGCCGTCGTCACCGTCACGCAGCAGCTCACCGGCGAACGAGCCCGCGAGCTCGTCGACCGCTGACGTCGTGAACACAGAGCTAGTCATGAAAACCCCCAAGAAAATCGGCCCTCGGGCCGCCGCCCGATGCGACGACTCCGCTCAAAGAATGGCGCCGTCTCCGACGGCGCGCAGTTACTCTCCCGCACGTTCCTTGGCCTGTCAAGACTAGGATCTTGAGATGACCCTTCCCAGCGAAATCCTCGCCCGGCTCATGCGCCTGCCCCGTGCGCAGACCCTCGATGTCGTGTGCGAGCCGGATATGCGCGTGGTCATGGACGACGGTGCCGTGCTCCTGGCCGACCGCTGGGTGGCGCGCGCGACGCGTGATCAGCCCCAACCGACGGTGCTCGTACGCTCGCCCTACGGCCGCAAGCAGGCCATCGCGCTGCTCTTCGCGCGGCTGCTGGCCGAGCGAGGACTCCAGGTGGCGATCCAGAGCACGCGGGGCACCTTCGGCTCCGAGGGCGAGTTCAGTCCCTTCGACGAGCGCCCCGACGGACTGGCGACCCTGCGCTGGCTCCGCGAGCAGCCCTGGCACGCGGGAGGCATCGGCATGCTCGGCCCGAGCTATCTCGGCCTCGTCCAGTGGGCGGTGGCGCCCGAGGCGGGGCCCGACCTGGTGGCGCTGGCCATCCAGGTGAGCGCGTCTCAGTTCCACGGCCAGACATGGGCCGGGGGCGGACTGTCGCTGGAGACCGCCGCCTCGTGGCTCGTGCTCGTGGCCGAGCAGGAGCGCCGGGTCGCACCGCTGGCCATCGCGAGAGCGCTGCGCCGCCTGCCCCGCGTGCTCTCCGAGCTGCCCCTCGGAAACGTCGACGAGCTCGCGACCGGCGCACCCGTGGCGTGGTGGCGCGAGGCTTTCGCGAGTCCCCTGCGCGAGGACGCCTTCTGGGTCGCGCGGGACTTCGCGGCGGGGGTGACGCAAGTCACCGCGCCGGCGCAGCTCATCGGCGGCTGGAACGACATCGTCCTGCCGTGGATGCTCGAGGACTTCACTTCCCTGCACGCGGCGGGGCGCGAGGTCCAGCTCGTGATCGGTCCCTGGTCGCACATCGCTCCGGGGGCGCTCGGGGCGGGAATCCGCGAAGGGCTGGCGTGGTTGCGCTCCCACCTCCTGGGTGATGACCGGCTCGTGGATCCCGCGCCGGTCCGGATCTTCGTCACCGGCGAGCGCTCGGGAGGGGGCTGGCGCCCGCTACCGAGCTGGCCTCCGCCGGGGACCCATGAGCGCCGGCTGTGGCTGGGCGAGGAGGGAAGCCTGCACGAGGAGAAGCCGGGCGAGGCGCCGGCCAGTAGCGACCGTTATCGCTACGACCCATCGGATCCCACTCCGTCTCTGGGTGGACCCGTGCTCCTCGCGCGCGAGCCGGTGGCCGACAACCGCGCGCTCGAGGCACGCCGGGACGTCCTCACCTACTCGACCCCGCCGCTCCCCGCCGTGCTCGAGGCGATCGGCCCGGTTCGTGTCGAGCTCTGGCTGCGCACGAGCTCGCCCTACTTCGACGTCTTCGCGCGGGTGTGCGACGTCGATCCCGACGGCGCCTCCTGGAATGTCTGTGATGCCTTGAGCCGCGTTGCCCCCGACCGCCTCGAGCCCGCCGTGGACGGTACCTGGGGCGTGGCCTTCGATCTGTGGCCGATGGGCCACCGCTTCGCCGCCGGCCACCGCGTCCGCCTGCAGGTCTCCTCCGGCGCCCACCCCCGCTACGCGCGCAATCCCGGCACCGGTGAGGATCCCGTCACCGCCACCACCCTCCAGGCCGTCGATGTCGAGGTCCTCCACGATCGGGACCACCCCTCCGCGCTCGTGCTCCCTGCGCCTTCAGGTGCTTGAGCCACTTCTGGACACCGGTAGGTCCCGCGGCGTAATCCGACCATCCCGGCCTCGGGGCGATCTTGGTGGCGCCTGCCATCATGGGGCGGCGTGACCGGCATCAGTGACCCGAACATCGCCTACCCCGGCCAGGGCTCGCGCCGCTCGCGGGGGGCGCGGGATTACATCGCCCCTCACGTCGTGGTGCTGTTCGGGGCCACGGGTGATCTCGCGCGCCGCAAGCTCCTCCCCGGCCTCACCCGTCTGTCCTTGTCCGCCCTGGCCCCGGATCTCCAGATCGTCGGCACATCGCTCGAGGACTACGACACGGACACGTTTCGGGAGTTCGCCCGGCGCGCCGCGGACGAGTTCGGCACCCACGCGATGACCGACGAGGCGTGGTCGCACTTCGCCGAGAAACTCCATTACGTGCCCCAGGGGGCCGGGCCGCAGGCGCTGGCCCAGGCGGTCTCCGCGGCCGAGCAAGAGCTGGGCGAGGGCGTGTGCCGGCTCCACTACCTGAGCGTTCCGCCGCGGGCGGCGCTTTCCGTCATCGACATGCTCAGGGCCGCCGACCTCGTGGAGCACTCGCGGGTGATCATGGAGAAACCGTTCGGGAGTGACTTCGACAGCGCGGTGAGGCTGAACGACCAGCTCCACGAGACCTTCGCCGAGAGTCAGATCTTCCGCATCGATCACTTCCTGGGCAAGGAGCCGGCGCAGAACATCCTCGCCTTCCGCTTCGCCAACGGACTCTTCGAGCCGATCTGGAGCCGCAATTTCATCGACCACGTGCAGATCGACATTCCCGAGACCTTGGGCCTCGACACCAGGGTCGAGTTCTACGAGGACACCGGCGCCTACAAGGACATGGTGGTGACGCACCTGCTCCAGGTGCTGGCCTTCGTCGCCATCGAGCCGCCCACGGCGCTCGAGCCGCGGGCCATCTCCGAGGAGAAGAACAAGGTCTTCCGCTCGCTCATGCCCATCGATCCCCGCAATGTCGTGCGCGGTCAGTACGAGGGGTACCTCGGCGAGAACGGCGTCTCTCCCCATTCCGACACCGAGACCTTCATCGCCCTGAAGTGCGAGATCGACAACTGGCGCTGGGCGGGCGTGCCCTTCTACCTGCGCACGGGCAAGCGGATGGCCGAAGGGCAACGGATCGTCTCCATCGCCTTCCGCGAGGCCCCCAAGAGCATGTTCCCCGCGGGCTCGGGCGTCGGTTCGCAGGGCCCCGACCACCTGACCTTCGACCTGGCGGACGCCTCGCGGCTGTCGCTGTCGTTCTACGGCAAGCGCCCCGGACCGGGCATGCGCCTCGACAAACTGAGCATGCAGTTCGCGACCAGCGAGACCGAGAGTGTCACCGACGTCCTCGAGGCCTACGAGCGTCTCCTGCTCGACACCATGCGCGGGGACCACACCCTGTTCACCACCGCGGAAGGAATCGAGAGCCTGTGGGAGCGCTCGGCCCCGCTGCTCGAGGATCCCCCGCCGGTCAAGCGTTACGCCCCGGGGAGCTGGGGACCCAATGCCATCCACCAGCTCATCGCTCCCCACGCGTGGCGACTGCCCTTCGAGCGGGTGTGGCGCGAGAAGCGCTAGGGCTCAGTCAGTACTCGGTGCGCGTCGTCCGGGCGCAGCGCGCGCACGTGCAGTGCCAGCCGTGGACGGGCGAGACATTGATGCCCGTCATCGCCACATGACGCTGCGACATGTTGCTCTGCGGTGAGGTAGGACGAAGGCGACGCGGGCTGCTTATCGGGCGAGTGAGGGTTAGCCGGGTCATAGGAACGGCATCGACGGAAGCCGTCCTGCCGAGCACCGCGATTAGCCCTGGTCATCAGTCGGTAGTTCTCCACGCCATAGCGGCGGCCACGAGCTCGGCATTGCCCGCCGCCACCGAGCCATCCGGTAACACGAGGGTGTCCTCGAGTCCCACCCGCACGTCGATGGCGGCCGCGGTGGCGGCGGCGATGACCTCCCACGTCCGCTCGTCGTAGCCGTGCCACAGCTGCGGAACCCCGTCGGGGATGAGCTCGGCGATGGCGCGGGCGTCGTCGGCGCCGCCCTCGACCTCGACGAGGGCGCGGAGGACCTGGTGGGTGAACGGACCGCGCGCGAGCTCTCGGGCGTCGGCGGGCGTGGCGAGGCCGGCCTCGACCCCGATGCCCGCGTGCAAGGCGGCACGCATGATTCCCGGCCACCCGAGCTCGGAGAGGTTCACCGAGACGAAGTCCGGTCGCTGGCGCCAGGCGGTGACCGCGGCGGCGCGAGCGAAGGGATCGGGATCGATCGCCTCCGCGGTCGAGAGGCCGATGGGAAGCCGGGGAGCGGCGGCGCGGATTGCCGCTACGGCGGCGTCGCACGTGCGCGCCGCCATGGTCTGGGCGCCGCTCCCGTCACGGGGATGCAAGTGCACGGCGAACGCCCCGGCCTTACGAACGGCGACGGCGTCGGCGGCGAGCTCGTGCGGCGTCAGCGGGACCGACGGGTGCTCAGCGCGGGAACGGGCGCCGTTCAGGCACGCCTTGACCCTAACCCCACTGATAGGGGAGAAACTTTCCATCGAGGGTGATCCTCACCCGGTCACCGGCAGGGTCGGGAATCCGCCCGACCTCGGCGCGGAAGTTGATCGCGCTCATGATCCCGTCGCCGAACTCCTCGTGAATCAACGCCTTGAGCGCGGGGCCGTAGACCTGAATCACCTCGTAGAGACGGTAGATCGTGGGGTCCACGGGAACCGCGGTGTCGAGACCTCCTCGGACGGGGATCTGCTGCAGGACCACCACCACTTCCTCGGGAAGCTCGAGGCGCGCGGCGAGCTTCTCCGCCTCCTCCCGGCTGAAGGGATGCTGACCCAGGGCCGCTGCCGCCAGCCACACCGGCGGGCGCCCGAGCTCCTCGGCGAGCTCGGCGAAGCTGACACCGCGCTGCTGCATCGCCGCTCCAACCAGCTCGGTGACCTCCTGCCTGGTCATCAGATCTGAGTATCGCACCTCACCGCCGTACGATGAGCAGCGTCTTCCCGATTGTCTCCCGGTTCTCGATCGCGGCATGGGCCGCGGCGGCGCGCTCGAGCGCGAACTCCTGGCCGATGACGGGGCGCAGGCGCCCGCGTTCGGCATGCGCGAGCGCGGCGCGGGTGAGGGCGACGAGGTCTTCCGGGCTGCTCGGCGCGGCGCGGAGCGCGGTGGATACCGGGGCGAAGCTGCCGCTGGCCATCCCGAACGGGCAGAACCGCCCCCCCGAACCCAAGAGCTCCGAGGCGGCGAGGCCGACGGCGCCGCCCACGCCGTCGAAGACCACATCGACGGTGCCGGCCTGCTCGCGGACGCGGCTCGCCCAGCCCGCGTCCCGGTAGTCGATCATCACCTCGGCGCCGAGCTCACGCGCGAGCGCCAGTTTCCGCTCACCACCGGCGACGGCGATGACCCGCGCTCCCGCGCCCACCGCGAGCTGCACGAGGAGAGTCCCGACGCCCCCCGCCGCCGCCTCGACGAGAACGGTCTCGCCTGGCCGCGGGCGCGCGAGCCGCATCAGCCCCAGTGCGGTGCGACCGTCGGAGAGCAGCGCCACCGCCTCGCGCATGGGCATGTCGTCGGGAACCTCGATGAGGCGTGAGGAGTCGGCAACCGCGCGCTCGGCGTAGCCGCCGGTGCCACCGAGCCCGGCCACCACTCGGCGGGCGCCGACCACGCCGCCGACGCCGTTTCCGAGGACTGCCGGGAGCGCGGGGAGCATGGCCGGGTGCGGCGGTCTCCCCGCGCGCACCTGGGTCTCGACGAAGGTGACGTTGGCGTACTCGACGTCGATGAGCACCTGGCCATCGCCGGGCACCGGGTCGGGTATCTCGGCCGCGACGAGCGCCTCCGGTGGCCCCACCTCCGCCAACATCACTGCGCGCATGGCCTCATCATCGGGGTGAAGGCACTCGGTTACCAGTGGTCATTGGACCTAGGTCCATACCGCGGGGCAGAGCTAAGCATCGGGTGACGTTAGGCTTGTGCCGGCATGGCCATCACCAACCGCGAGACCGAGCAGATCGACCAAGCCAACAGCTCGGGGCGCACCGCGGTGGTGTTCATCCACGGTCTCTGGCTCCTGCCGAGCAGCTGGGACCGCTGGAAGGAACGGTTCGAGGAGGCCGGCTACGCCACCGTGGCCGCGGCGTGGCCCGATGATCCCGAGACCGTCGAGGCGGCGAGGGCCAACCCACAGGTCTTCGCGGGCAAGAAGGTGGGTCAGGTCGCCGACCACGTCGAAGAGGTGATCGGGGCGCTGACGGGCAAGCCGGCGGTCGTCGGTCACTCCTTCGGCGGCCTGCTGGCCCAGATCATCGCCGGCCGCGGGCTGTCCGCGGCCTCGGTGGCGATCGATCCCGCGCCCTTCCGCGGTGTCCTGCCCTTGCCCATCTCCTCGCTGCGTTCGGCCATGCCGGTGCTCATGAATCCGGCCAATTTCGGACGCGCCGTCACGCTCACCTACGACCAGTTCCGGTACGGATGGGCCAACGCCGTGAGTGAGCAGGAGGCGCGGGAGCTGTACGACACCTTCCACGTGGCGGCGCCCGGAGCGCCCCTCTTCGAGGCCGCGACGGCGAACCTGAACCCGTGGACGCAGGCCAAGGTCGACAGCAAGAACCCCGACCGCGGCCCGCTGTTACTGATCTCGGGCGGTGAGGACCACACCGTTCCCTGGGCCATCACCAACGCCTCCTTCAAGCACCAGAGTCACAACCCCGGCGTCACCGAGATCACCGAGATCCCCGGACGCGGCCACGCGCTCACCATCGACAGCGGCTGGCGCGAGGTCGCCGATAAGACGCTGAGCTTCGTAAAGCGGTTCGTCTAGGTCGCCGGCCGGACCAGAGCTGTACGTACACGGCCACCACCCGCGCGAGCACGAGCGCCTGCAGGACCAGGCCGGGACGCTCGTCGAGCTTCTCCATGCGGGGACTGCCTACCCGAGCGGGAGCCGGGTCCTCGAGGCGGGATGCGGGGTCGGGGCACAGACCATCGCTCTGGCTCGGCGGAGCCCGGAGGCGCGCTTCACGTCGATCGACATCTCCGCGACCTCGCTCGCCGCCGCCCGGCGGACGGTCGAGCGGGCCCGCGTGGCCAACGTCGAGTTCCGCCAGGCCGACATCTTCGAGCTGCCCTTCGACACCGGCTCCTTCGACCACCTCTTCGTCTGCTTCGTGCTCGAGCACCTCGCCCGACCCGTCGAGGCGCTGCGCCGGCTCGGCGAGCTGCTCACCCCCGGCGGCACCGCCACGGTCATCGAAGGCGATCACGGCTCGGCCTATTTTCACCCCGACAGCCCCGCCGCCCGCGCCGCCATCGAGTGCCAGATCGAGCTCCAGCGGCGAGCGGGCGGCGACTCGCTGATCGGCCGGCGGCTCTTCCCGCTCATGACCGAGGCCGGTCTCGACGCCGTCCGCGTCTCGCCGCGCGTGGTCTACGTGGACTCCAGCCGCCCCGAGCTCGTCGAGGGCTTCACCAGGAGGACGTTCACGGCGATGATCGAGGGCGTGCGTGAGCCGGCGATCGCCGCCGGCCTCAGTGAGCCGGCGAGCTTCGACGCGGGTATCCGCGACCTGCACCGGACGAGCGAGGTCGACGGGGTGTTCTGTTACACGTTCTTCAAAGGGCTGGGGACTAGTCAGTCCCGCAGAACGACGTGAGATCGCCGGTCACGCTGAGGATGCCGAGGAGGCGACCGTCGCTGTCGACCACGGGCACACGGCGCGAGTCGGTGAGCAGCGCGAGCTCCTCTCCGGCGCGGGCCGGCGCCTCGGGCGCGATCGTGGGGCCGGCCTTGGCCACCTCGGATGCCGGACGCGCGCGGTCGACCTCACCGGTGACGTCGGCCGGGGTCAGCGAGCCCACGTAGCGGCCCTCGTCGGCGAGGACGGCCATCCGGCGGCTCGCGCTCGCCGCAAACCAGTCGCTCACTTCGCCGATCGTCGCGCCCGCCGGGAGGGCGGTGAAGCGCCGGTGGATGACATCGGCGACGCTGAGGTCCGCGGCATCCTCGACCCTGGTCTTCGGCATGGGCAGGACCGTAGCAGCGACGTCCCGCGTCAGCCCTCGCGACGACCGAGCTTCGTCTCCACGTACTCCCTGGCCACGCGCTTGGGCGCCCGCGTGAGCCACGCCTCGACGATCACCTCTTCGAGCTCGTCGACGGCGATCCCGCCCAGACGCACGAGCACCGCGGCATAGCCGTCGAAATGGGGAGTGGTGAAAAAGACCGCCGGGTCGTCGGCGATCAGAGCCTCCTTGGCCATCAGGTGCTCGACGTGGACGCCGAGGATCGGCCCGGTCGGCGCGTCGGCCCCGAGCGCTTCGAGGTCGCTTCGGCGCAGTGGCCGCGCCCACACGAATCCCTTGTTGCGGACCCGCCAGGAGGCATGTCCGTGGACCACGCTCTCGCCGGTCTCCGGCAAGCCAAGGGCGATCCCGCGCACGTCATCCCAGCTGGCCACGGGCTCACCTTACGCGCGCCGCGCCCGCGCCGCAAACGGCGCCCGAACAGGATCCGGGGCCGCCGGAGCGAATTACCCTGCGGCGGGAGGAGAGGACCGCCGTCGACCCTATGTCCAGGCCCCCGCGAAGGTTCACCTGATGCGCGTGCGCAATCGCACCGTCAACGCCGCCGGCGTGATGTCCGTCGCGCTCGTCGCCGCGGCTCGCGCGGCACGCGACGCGGACCCGCGTCGCCGCGTGACCTGCGTGCGGGTGCCACAGGCGCGGCCGCCGGAATCCCCGGCCCCGGCGACGGCGACGGCGACGGCGGTCGCCGACGGCGTCGCCGCCGCAAGAGCGTTGGAGGATCCCGCCCTGTGGGAGCCGACCGAGGTGATGCGTGCGGTGGTGGTGGCCGACCCGCCGGTCGTGGTGGCGCCGGCGCCGATGCCGATATTCGAGCCGGCATTGGAGCCGGCGTTCGAGCCCGAGCCCGAGCCGGAGCCCGAGTCGGAGCCGGCATTGGAGCCGGCGTTCGAGCCCGAGCCCGAGCCGACGCCGGAGCCGACGGCGGAGAGCCTTCCCGACGACGAACCCGCCCCCGCGACCGCCCCCGCCCCCGCGCCGGAATCGCACCCCGCGCCCACGGCGCCCGCCGCCGCCTCCGCGCCCGCCCCCGCTGACCGGTGGGGCTGGGCCGAACCCTGGGGCTTCGAGGTCCCCGACGTCAGCGTCCCGCGGCCGCGCCCGAACGCCGCCAGGCGCGATCCCCATCGCGGGGCCGCCCCACGTCAGCGGCGGCCGCTGGCCGCGCTCGCCCTGATCATGCTCGCCGCAGCGGTCAGCGTCTGGGCGATGGTGCCGCACTCTCCCTCGGCGAGCGCTCATCCGGCGAACACGGCGGCCGTTTCCATCTTGCCTCACCCTTCGGCCTTCGCCCGGCGCACGATCCCGGCCCCCTATCTCCGGGACTACTGGCGGGCGGCGGGGATCTATGGCCTCGACTGGACGAAGCTGGCGGCGGTGGGGCAGATCGAGTCAGACCAGGGCCGCAGCCAGACCCCGGGCGTCGTTCAGGGCACGAACCGCGCGGGTGCCGCCGGCCCTGCGCAGTTCCTCGGGAGCACATGGGCGCGTTACGGCGTCGACGTCAGCGGGCAGGGCAGCAGCAACCCCTATGACCCCGCCGACGCCATCACGGCGATGGCCGCCTACCTGAAGGCGTCGGGTGCCCCGGAAGACTGGCGCTCCGCACTCTTCGCCTACAACCACTCGACCGATTACGTCGACGCCGTCCTCGCCCTGAGCCGTCGCTACCTCGGCTCGTAGGGAAGCATCAGTTCAGCCGTGCCCGCATCGCCCGCAGCTCGGCCTCGAGGATCACGCGGTGCGACTCGTCGGCCGGAAGCACGAGCCGCATGCTGGCAGCGTGGATGGCGGCGCCGATGTCGCCGCGGCGCTGATAGGCGAGCACGAGATTATTGAGCATCCGCATCGCGGTCTCATGGGGGCCCCACGGCTGCACCTGGCCCTCGGGCACGTTGGCGGTGAGTGCGGCACCGCCTGCGAACGGGTCGATGAGCACCGGAGGATGAGCGCCGAAGTGGCCAACGACGAAGTGACCGGGGAGACCGACGCCGGCGAGCGGGATGCCCGCTCGCCGGGCTACCTCGACGTAGACGACCGAGAGGACGATCGGTAGCCCGCGGCGCGTGGTGAGCACGAGGTCGAGCATCGAATTGTCCGGGTTGTCGTAGTCCTCTCGGTCACCTGCGAATCCGTGCTCCACCCCGAGCAGCCGGCCGCACGCGAGGGCCTGCTGCTCCGCCGCCTCGGTGACGGATGCGAGCTCGCGCGAGAGCTCTTCGCCGAGGACGTCGAGGGTGGCCATCGCCTCCGGCGCATCGACTTCGCGAAACTCGGCAGCGAGCGCTAGCGCGAGGACGTCGAGCCCCGCGTCCGGAGCGCCAGCGAGCTCAGCGAAGGCGGGCAGATCCGACATCGGGGGCATTGTCGCGCCCGCCGCGCCCTCACCCTCCCGAGGCTCCGCTGAACTCCTTCTGCGCCCGCCGGACGATCTCCTCGTGCGTGAGATCCTCGATGCGCTGGCTGAGCATCCACTGGTGCCCGAAGGGGTCGCGCAGGCGACCGCCGCGCTCGCCGTAGAAGTGGTCGGCGAGCGGGTAGAGGATTTCGGCGCCGGCGCTGAGTGCCCGTTCCCAGGCCGCGTCGACGTTCTCCCAGTAGGTGGAGATGATCGCCGTGACCACGCCGCCGACCGATTCGGGCGCGCGGGCCGGGCCGCCGTCGCCTGCCTCGTCGGTGATGGCGAGGATGCTGTCGCCGATGCGCACCTCGCCGTGGATGAGCCTGCCGTCGGGGCCGGTGAAACGCTCGCCGACCTGCTCGGCTCCGAAGGCCCGGCGGTAGAAGGCGATCGCCTCGGCGCCGTTCCTCACCACGATCCGCGGCGTCAGCGCCCGGACATGCTCGGGGACGGGATTGAGGGTGGCCTCGCGCTCGGCCAGACCCGGCTGCTGGTAGATGCCGAGGACGTTGCCTGCCGGATCTCGGAAGGTCGCGATCTGCTCCGACGCCTCGGCGTCGACGCCGAGGAGGACCTCGCCCCCGGCCGCAAGCACGGCGTCAACCGCGGCCTCGGCGTCCGCGACCATGATGTAGATCATCAGGCCGGGGTCGGCCGCGGGCGGGCGGTCGAGAACCCACGTTCCGCTCACCTCGCCCACCGTGTCGTCGAAGGCGACAGAACCATCGCCCCGTGTTCTCGTCCGCCACCCGAAGGCCTCGCGGTAGAAGGCGGCCGAGCGGTCGATATCGGTGGCGGGGATCTCGATGTAACAGATCTTGCCGGTGGCTAAGGTGGGCGAAACCGAGGCACTCATGATCGCTCCTTGGAGGGTTGTCGTGAGTAATAGAACACCGCTTGCCCGAGCGCCAGCGCGCGAGCACCTCGGGCAGCCAAGAGTGGGCGGCGAGGCCCTCGTACAGGGTCCGCCCCAGGGCCATCAGGCGCTCGCGGGGATCCGCGGGCAGGGCGGGCCGCTGGTGCACCGTCGCTCACCCCGCCATTGTGAACGCCTGCGCGTCCCGCCCGCGCCCGCATAATGTCGGTCGTGCCGGACTTCGTGCCCTTGCGAGAGGAGGACCTCGATCCCGACCCGCTGAAGCTGTTCGCCGCGTGGTTCCAGCAAGCGGCCGATGCCGGTATCACCGCGCCCGAGGCGGCGGCGGTGGCCACCGCGTCGGCCGACGGCCTCCCGTCTGCGCGCATGGTGCTCGTCAAGCAATATGACGAGCGCGGTTTCGTCTTCTTCACCAGCTACGAGAGCCGCAAGGGCCTCGAGCTCGCCGCCAACCCCCACGCTGCCCTCCTCTTCTACTGGGCGCCCCTCGGACGCCAGGTGCGCATCGAAGGGGCGGTGGAGCGCGCGGACCGCGAGGAGTCGGCCGCCTACGTGCGCACCCGCGCGCGGGCGAGCCAGCTCAGCGCGCTCGCCTCTCCCCAGAGCCGGCCGATCGAGAGTCGCGAGGCGCTCGAGCGCCTCGTGGTCGAGCTCTCGGCCCGCCACGAGGGTGCCGAACCTCCGCTCCCCGAGGCATGGGGGGGCTTCCGCGTGATCCCCGCGAGCTTCGAGTTCTGGCAGAACCGCGAGGATCGCCTGCACGACCGGATGCGTTACCAGCGCTCGGGCGACGCCGGCTGGGAAGTGGAGCGGCTGGCGCCGTGAGCGTGGAGGAGACGCTCGCGACCTTCGGGCTCGGCGAAGATGACCTCGCCGCTTGGCGGGTGGCGGGGCGCCCCGCGGAGGCCTGGGAGGATTGGCTCACCGACCGCGTGGCACGACGGCCGCAGGGCGTGCGGGCGCGCCGGATCTATGGCGCCGACGACGTCCACGAGTTCGCGCGCCGGGCCACCCTCGACGCCCTCGGTCTCAGCCGCGAGGACCACCTGCTCGAGATCGGGTGCGGCGGCGGCCTGCTTCTGCGCGAAGCGCTCCGCCGCGGCGCGGCGACCACCGGAGTCGATCACAGCGAGGAGATGGTGCGTCTCGCGCGCGAGCGCGCCCTGGCGCTCTACGCCTCCTCCCCCGAGCTCCGCGGCACCCCCGCCGCTCCCGAACCGCTGGCCAGTCGCCTTCATTTCTACGACGACGAGGCGCTCGCCTCCCTGGCCCGAGCTTCGGGGTTCACCGATGTTCTCGTCAAGCGCGAGGACGGCGATCAACTCCTCACCGCACGCAAGCCGGGCCCTACGGTGCGATGACGACGTCTTCGGTGGCGGGAGCGATGGCCAGCGTCCGCTCGCGGTCGAGCTTCTCGTCGTAAATCGCCACCCTCCCCCGGAACAGCGAGGCGGCCACCACGAATCCGTCCGCGCTGTCGAGCTCGAAGGAGCCGTAGGGGGCGCTCGCGCGCCTGAGCACGTGCCCGGTGGCCAGCGAGACGCGCTCGATGGTGCTGCTGTACCCGCTCGTCACGTAGACGGAGGATCCCGCGAAGACAATGTGCTGCGGCGGCGCGCCGCCCGGCACGCGGTAGAGCAGCCGGTGGCGGGCGGCGCTGAAGACGCCCACGTCCGGTCCGCTCGCCGAGCTCATCCACACCCGTCGGCCGTCGGGCGTGAACATCACGGCGTGGACGAGGAACCCAGGCTCGAAGGCGCCGGTGATGCGGGGTCGCCGCGGGCGGGAGCTGTCGAGGATGACGATCTTGCTCGCCGATTGCCCGAGGGCAACCCACAGCGTCCGCCCGTCGGGTGAGACGCCCATGTGGTGGGCGCCGCCACCGACGAAGACTGTGCTCATGATGCGCCCGTCGCGCAGCCTGATCGCGGTCAGCGTCCCGCGGGCGTCGTCGGTCACGTAGGCGTAAGCGCCGCGTGGGGAGATCGCCGGGATATGCGGCGACTCGAACCCGGAAAGCACCTTGATCCTGCGCAGGGAGGACCGGGCCAGGAGGAGCACGGTCCCGCCGGCGCTTACCGCCACCACCACGCGCTGGGTGGCGGCCACGTATTCGGTATCCGCGGGAACGGGCACGCTGCGGATGACGCGCCCGCGGCGCAGGCCGACGAGCACGAGCCGGTTCGCGCTCTCGGCCGTGACCAGCGCCTCGGGGCCGGGACGCACGCGGGGAGCTCTCACGGAGACCACCCGCGCTGGCGCCACCGCGCGCGCCTTCGGCGCCACCGCGCGCCGGTGCCCCGAGCCGCAGCCCGCCGGCGACACGGCGAGCGCGCCCAGCCCGGCGATCAGCGCCACGCGGGTGGCGAGGGAAGAGGCTGGCACGACAACACTACGAGCTCACGTCCCGCAGCGGTCCCGGTCACAGGTCCTCGCGAATGCCGGCCACCGCGAGGATCGAGCGAACGGCACTGATCGTTCCGATGATCAGGAAGGGCTGGAGCTGAACACCGCCGTGCTTCAGGTGCTCGACCACCGTGCGGAAGACCTCGAGGACGATGATCGTGAAGAGGACTCCGTTCATGGCGGTCGTCGTTGCCGTAAGGAAAGGCTGACGGCTCGTCGCGAGCTCGTACGCCGTGTGCCAGAGGACGATCGCCGCGACGACGAGGAGGACCAGCGCCAGGGCGTAGTTGAGCGCGTGATCGACGATGGTGAGCACGTTGAGGTGAGCCCGTGTGCGCGGCATCCCTGCCGGTAGATAGGCCGCCGTCCGGCGTGATCGAGTCCCCGCCCTTCAGCCGGCGGTGCGATGGCCTATTGAGAACCTGGTGAGGAGGCACGGCCCATCGTCACCAGAGGAGCTCGGGGCGCCGATCGCCTATCTCGCGCTCAGAGACGGCACCCCGGTGTATGACGCCAAAGGGCACGGCGTCGGGGTCGTCGAGCACGTGATGGAGTTCGGCGGGATCTTCGAGGGCCTCATCATCCACACCCACCCGCTCCCCGGCCGCCATCTCTACGCCGACGTCGACGAGATCGCGGAGATCCGCGAGCACGGTGTGTTGCTTTCGGTCGACCGCGACGAGCTCCAGGAGCCGCGTCCCGATCGGCCGCCGAGTGACCAGCCCGAGAGCCTGCTCGAGGCCCGGCTACGCCGGGCGTGGGACTGGCTCACCGGCGGCGAAGGTTTGGCCCGCCGGCGTTAGTTCCGGGGGGCCCCAGCCGTAGTTCGGCTGTGGGGCCCACCCGACCGCACGCCCGTGCCGTGCGCACGAAGGCGCTCATCAGCGTTGTCGCGGTCGCGGCAATGGTTGGCGGCGCGCTCGTGGTCAGCGCCGGGGCGGCGGCGCCGGCTCCGGCTTTTGTGCAGCAGGTTTCGGCGCATGCGGGTGGGGTGACGAGTTTGGCGGTGACGCCTTCCTCGGCGGTGGTGTCCGGGGATCGGCTGGTGGTGGAGACGGGGGTGTGGAACAGCGCGGGGTCAACGATGGGGAGCGTGACCGATTCCGCGGGGGACACGTTCACCGAGCTCCTGCACTTCAAGGCCTCCGACAACACCGAGATGAGCGTGTGGACAGCGCCGGTGAGCGCGGGCGGGGGCACCCGACCGGTGATCACCGCCAAGCCGACCGCCAAGGCCGATGTCGGAGTGGTCGCCCTGGAGTACTCAGGCCTCTCGACCGTCGCTGACGCGACCGTGCTCGATCAAACCTCCCACGCGTCGGGAACCACGGGCGCGTCGGGCGCCACCGTAGCCTCCACGGCGACCCCCGCGACCACCGCCGCGAACGAGCTCGCCGTCGGGTTCTACACCGACTCCGGGTTCGGGGACACCCTCGGCGCCGGCACCGGCTGGACCAGCCGAGCGAACATCTCGGGCACCGGGGACATGGA
>DASZLV010000132.1:0-2898 GCA_035552215.1 Solirubrobacteraceae bacterium
CCCGACCAAGTTCCCCAGGCGACACCGGCGGCACGTCAGCCCGACGCCACCGTGGCCCCCTGTAGTTCGTTGGTGAACTGCTCGGAGGTCATCACCTCAGAGAACATCGGGTAGTCGAAGCGGATGGCGTTGTCGTGCTCCCCGGTCGAGGTCGTCGCGACGCAGTCCGAGAGCGTGATCGTGGTGATCCCCCGCGCGCGGAGGATGAAGTCGAGGTTGGTGGTGGCGAAGGTGTGGAGCCCGCGCTTGCCCTCGACGACCAGGTCGCCGGGCTGGGGCGAGAGGGAATCGACGATCTCGGCGCCCCACTGACCCTGGACGAAGGCGGTGGAGTCGACAACGCCCTTGAGGATCCCGTAGGGGTGCTCGGAGAACTCGCCATAGCCGGGCGCGAAGGTGATGGGCGCGTGGACGACGGTGGCCCCCGCCGCGCGCGCCGCGTCGACGAGAGCGCGAGTGTTCTCGAGCATCCCGGTCTTATCCATCACGTCCTCGACGGCGCCGTGGAGAGCGCCTCCCTCGGAGGTGAAATCGTTCTGATACTCGATCAAGACGACGGCGGTGTGCTTGGGGTCAACGGACACGGAGCCTCCTTTCGAAGATGCGGCCGGCGTATCGCTCCCGTCGACCACGGGCTGCTGGGCCTTCCCGCTAGAGTGCCTCCCCGTGAGCGTTCGGGTACGCGACGTCTTCATGCGCGGGCCGAGCGATCTCCGCTTCGAACCGATCGAGAAGCGGATCCGCCCCGCACTGGCCTGCCACGCGGTCCTCATCCGCGCCAACGGCGACGCAGCCGCCGCGCACGGGTTCAGGCCCGCAGACGCCGCGCTCACCGGATTCGACGGGTGGCCCGTGACTCCCTGGTCGCGCCGGCGATAACCGGCGGGGCATGGCCGGAGCCAGGGCCATTCGCGCCGTCGTGCGCGCTGACGCCCGGGACGCTGCCTTGCTCTCCGCGACCGTGACCCGGGCGCGCGAGCTCGGGGTGACGGGCTGGGTGCGCGCGGGGGAGGACACCAGCGTCCAGGTGCACGCCGAGGGACCGGAGCAGGCGGTCGCCGCCCTCGAGGCCTTTCTGCGCGCGGGAGCCCCCGCCGCAATCGAGCTCGAGCGGGTCAAGCCCGAGGGCCATGAGCAGTTCGCGATCCGCGGGGTCAGTGCCGGGGAGTTCGTCGTCCAGGAGCACTGGGCCACCGCCCACCACTTCGACCTGCGCCTCGAGGTCGATGGAGTGATGCGCTCGTGGGCCGTCCCCAAGGGGCCGTCGCTCGATCCGGCGGTCAAGCGCTTCGCCCTCGAGGTCGCCGACCACGAGCTCGAGCACAACACCTTCGAGGGCAGGCACGGCGACGGCGCCGTGATCGTGTGGGATCGCGGCGCCTACGAGCAGGGCGGACGGGTCTCGTGGCCCGAGGCGCTGGTCCGCGGCCACGCCGTCTTCGTCCTCCACGGCGAGAAGCTCCGCGGGGGCTTCGCCCTCCAGCGCACAAAGCCGGGAGCGAAGGCGCAGTGGCTGCTGGTCAAGCGGCGCGACGATGAGGCGCGGCCCGGCTCGGACATCGCCGCCGAGCGTCCCGACTCGGTGATCAGCGGCCGAACCCTCGCGGAGCTGCGCGAGTACCGGCCATAGAAGCCGGGTAGCGAGGCATGGTGCTCGCCACCCTTCGCAACCCGCCCTTCCGCCGATCGCCCCGGCATCGCCAGCGTGGACCGGGGCGCAAGCCCGTGACCGTGCGCCTGATGTCGCGGGTCCTGTCGGCGCGCGCGGTGCATGGCCGCCCCTGGCCCACGCGCCCGCAGTGGGTGCTGCTCGCGGCTTTGGCGCCCGCCCTCGGGCTGGTGGCGGCACGGCGCAGGCTCCGCCTCCCGCCCCCCGTCACCCTCGCGGTGATCTCCGCCGCCCCCTTGGCCATGGCGGCCGCGACGCCGCGCCGGCCGTGGCGCTACGCCGCCGTGGGCGCCGTCTACATGTGGGCCTTTACCGTCACTTGGACGCTGCCCTACAACGAATCTGAGAAGCTCCGCCGGCGCCTGCGCGTCCGCTACCCGGTGCGCATCGACAGCGTGATCGGCCTCGGGGCGCCGCTCACGCTGCGCCTTCAGCGCGCGTTGCGAGACCCGCCCCGCGTGACCGCGCTCGATCGCGCGGTGACGCTCGCCTACGCTTCGTGGTTCGTGCCCCACCTCGTGCTCGGCTGGCTCCTCCTCCGCCACGAGGAGTACGTGCCGAGAGCCGCCGGCAGGCTGGCGGCGGCGTACCACCTGACCACTCCGTTCTACTACCTGATCCCCACCGCGCCGCCGTGGTGGGCCTCCGAGCAGGCGGGGATGATGGGAGGCCAGGTCGAGCGCGTGCGCCGCCACGTCCTCAATGACCTAACCGGCAAGCCACGCCAGACGGAGGACCAGTCGGAGGGGAACCCCTGGGCGTCGATGCCCTCCGACCACGTCGCCTCGGCGGCGATCACCGCCATGGGCCTGTCCGAGGTCAGCCCCATCTACGGCACCGTCGGCTGGCTCTATGTCGGACTCGCCACCTTCTCGGTCGTCTACCTGGGCGAGCATTACCTGATCGACGCGCTCGTCGGGCTGGCGATCGCCGAAGGGATCCGGCGCGGGGAGACCAGAGCGGCGCCCCTCGTGCATCGCTGCGTGCTCGCGCTCAATCGGTTCTCCCGTTGAACCCGGGAGCGATCAGGAGGATCATGGAGATCCTCTTGAGACTTCACCCGCTCCGGGCCCGAGGCACGGCCGACCGCGGGCCGAGCACAGACCTGACCTCGCGCGCCGCGAGGGCATCATGACAACCCAGCAACACCCACTCGACGATCTCGTCAAGATCGGCGCCGCCGCCACCGCGCTCGGCGTCAGCCTCGACACCATGCGCCGCTGGGAGAG
>DASZLV010000133.1:0-6677 GCA_035552215.1 Solirubrobacteraceae bacterium
GGCCTCGTTCCCGGCCCACAGCTGAGCGAGCGCGGCGGCCGGGGCCAGATACGGGTGGAGTACGTCCGCCTCCGGGGGCGGCGCCGGGAACGAGAACCGCGCCTTGTCCTCACCCCGGCGCATCCGGAGGCGGCCACCACCGAGGAGGGCGATGTCAGCGAGATCTGACTCGAGCGTCGACTTGCTGACTTGGGACCGCGGGATGGAGCAGACCTCGACGGCGAGGTTCTGCGCGCTCGCGGCAGCGGGCTGCATCCAGGCGCTCGCCCGCTCGAGCCCCCGGATCTGCAGACCGTAGACACCGACCCGGTTATGCGTGTGACCAATTACTTGGCGCGCAACCATTGCAAGGTGTATCGTCGCTGAAATGAGAGGGGAAGGGTATTGGGAAGGGGACGCGAGTAGCGCTGGCGATGTGACCCACGTTACTTGCAAAACCGGTCAACTGTTCACGGGGGTCAAGGTAAGGCGAGAGTATGAGCCTCCTGCTGTGCATCATCTTGGCACCCTGGCGGAGTTGACAGGCGGAGCCCCGAACATTGGAACCGACGGTATCGGGCCGGGTTCCGCGATCTTCTAAGTCTGCGATGAGATACCTATCCCGCGCCCGGACGGCGCGCTCTCGCGGCCCGCGGCCCGCGCTGACGGGATTGGTCGCCGCGTGCTTGCTTGCGCTCGTGCTCCTCGGTCAGGCCGCGTTCGCGGCGCCGCGGACGCACCACACCCGTACCCGCGCGCGGACGCACCACACCCGCACAGACGCGCGGACCCACCGCGCGCGTCCTCACCACGCGCGGACCCACCACGCGCGGACCCACCACGCCCGAACCCACAATCGGTCGCGCTTCTCGATCGGGGCGCTGCCGCCGAGCGTCGCGCCGCTCCCCACTTCGAGCAAGCGTTCTCGCGACAGGAGTCGGCATACCCATCTGGTGTCGTCGCGCAGCTTGATCGTGGCCGCGGGGACGACGGTATCGGTCGGCAAGCTGCCCACGGGAATCGCGGCCACCAACACGACGGGGTACGTCGCGAACGCGAATTCGAACACCGTCTCCGCGATCGGCTTGACGCTCAACCCGCCGGCGGTCGTCGGGTCACCGATCCCTGTCGGACAGTTCCCGGCGGCGCTGGCCCTCAGTCAGGACGGCTCACGGCTCTACGTGGCGAACTTCCGGGCCAATTCGCTGACGATCGTCAGCACCGCGGATAACTCGATCGCGCACACGGTCGCGGTCGGTATCGATCCCGACGGCGTCCTCGAGGTCGGCGGGTCGGTCTATGTAGCGAACCTCCTCAGCGGCACGATCAGCGTCGTCAACCCGGGCACGGGCACAACCGGACCGCCGATCTCGCTCCCGGCCGGAACCAAGGGCGCAGCGGCGCCGAGCGGCATGGTCGCGATCGGCTCAACGCTCTACGTCGACGACGTCCGCAACGGCCGCACGGACGAGGTCGACCTCACGGGCACCAATCCGACCGTTAGCGTGACCGTGGGCACATGGCCTGCGTACATCGCCCTCGCGGGCTCGATCGGCTATGTCGCCAACCCGGGTTCGAACAGCGTCAGCGTGCTCGACCTCTCGAACACCCCTCCGACCGTGACCGCCACCCCGACGGTGGGCACCGCGCCCTACGGCCTCGCGGCCGCGCCTGCGTCGCTGGGCGAGGTGTTCGTGTCCAACTCGGGCAGCAATAACCTCAGCGTGATCGACACGACGAGCCACGCCGTGGTCGGAAGCCCGGTCCACGTCGGCGCCACGCCCGACGCCGTCGCCGTTACCCCCAACGGCATGAAGATGCTCGTGAGCAACGAGACCGACAACACCGTCAGCGTTCTGAGCGTAAACCAACCGCCGACGGTGGCCGTCCCGGGAGCGCAGAGCGTGGGCCAGAACCCGAGCTCGCTCGTCTTCTCGAGCGCAAGCACCAACGCCATCACCGTCGGCGACGGCGACGGCGGCAGCGGCCCGGTGCAGCTCACCCTCTCCGTCTCGCACGGCACGCTGACGCTCTCGGGCACGACCGGCCTGACGTTCGGTAGCGGCTCCAACGGCTCGGGCTCGATGACTCTCACCGGCTCGGTGACCGACGTCAACGCCGCCCTCAACGGGCTGAGCTATACCCCAAGCGCGAGCTACTCCGGCTCCGATTCCCTGGCCGCCACGGTCAACGACCTCGGCAATACGGCCAACATCGGCAAGCCCGAGACCACGACTTCGAGCGTCGCGATCACCGTGCTGGCAGCGCCCACGATCGCCTCCACCCCGAGCTACAGCGGCGCGGTCGGGAACACCACCTTCGGCGTCGGGACGACGCCCTCGCAGCCTTCGACGAACACCTCCGGAAACCTCATAACGGACTCGGGCGCGACCGCTCCCGGCGGCCTCACGCTCACCGTCGTCACGAGCGGCAACCCGATCTCCACCGCTCATGGCGGCACGGTGACCGTCAACTCGAGCGGCACCTTCACGTATCACCCGCCCGTCGGGTACACCGGACCCGACTCGTTCCCCTTCACGGTCACGGACGGCTCCGGCACGGCTACCGGCACGGCGGACATCACCGTCGCGGGCAAGGTCTGGTACGTCAACGACGGCCTGGGCACGAACGGGAACGGGACCTCCACCTCGCCCTTCAACACGCTCGCCTCCGTCAACCCCGCGAGTGGCGCCGGCGACTACGTGTTCCTCTACGGGAGCGCCACCACATACGTCGGTGGCATCGTGCTGAAGTCAACCCAGACCCTCGTCGGACAGTCCGCCGGGCTCGTGGTCGGCGCTCAGACGCTCGTCACCGCGGGCGGGTCGAACCCCGAGATCACCAACTCTGGCGGCGCCGGCATCACCCTGGCCGAGGGCGTCACGGTCGCGGGCGTGACCGTGAGCGGGACATCGGGGGCCGGGATCGGCGGCGCCGTCAACAGCGCCACCATCGCCAGCTCGGTCCAGATCACGAACACGACCGGGGACGGCTTCGCCATCGCCGGGGGCAATGGGGGCACCGTCAACGACGCCGCGACGATCAGCGAGAACGCCACCAGCGGCGCGATCGACGCGCTCGCCGTCTCGGGCCGGAGCGGAGGGACGGTCAATCAGACCGGCCCGATCACGGGCGCCACCGACCTGACGAGCAACACCGGCGCCACCATCAACGTCAGCGGCGGGATCACAGCCACCACCGGCACCATCCCCGCCTTCGTGGCCACGGGCGGGGGCACGGTGACGGTGACCGGATCGAGCAATACCCTCGCCACCACCTCGGTGACGGCGCTCGACGTCGAGAACACCACCATCGGCGCCCTGGGCCTGACCTTCAAGTCGATCTCGGCGGGCACATCTACCGCCGGACCGCTGCACGGCATCCTCGTGTCCGGCACCGGCACCGCCGGCGGCGTGACCGTGACCGGTGATGGCAGCACCGCCCTCGGCGGCGACGGCTCGGGCGGGACGATCTTCGCCACCGGCAACGCTGCGATCACCGATAACGCCGCGATCGAGATCGGTACCCCGGAGGCCTCGCTGACCACCGCGCCCGACCCGGTCGGGCCGATGAGCTTCACCGACATGAACATCGCCAAGGCGGGCACCGCGAGCGAGGCGGGCGTGCTCGGGGAGAACGTGTCGACCTTCACCTTGGCCTACACCACCATCGCCAACGAGACGTTCGGGCTCAGGCTCACCGGCTACGGCAGCTCGAGCGGGCAGTTCAACATCCTCGGTAACAAGGTCACAGGCTCGAACTTCAGCGGGCTCGAAGTGTTCTACCCCGAGCTCAACGCCACCCCCGCGACCAACGGCGTCACCGGCACGATCGGGGGCTACATCAACGGCAACACCGTCACCGGCGCGAGCAACGGCGAGGGGATAGATACGTGGGAGACCGGAACGGGCTCGCTCACGGTCGACGTCGTGAGCAACACCGTCACCGGGGTGCAGAAGTCGTACGGCATTCTCAGCCAGAACGGCGAGGGCGGCGGCTCCCTCGACCTCACCCTCACGAGCAACATCGTCACCATGGGCAGCTCGACGACGTCGTTGGACGCCATCTACGTCGAAGAGTCCACCCCGGGCTCGCTGTGCGTCAACCCCACGCTCAACACCTTCACCGCCACGGGCGTCGGCGACGACTTCGGCTTCGACGCCACCGGATTCCTGATCGGGTCCGCCTCACCGTCGCCCCTCATCCTCCAGGGCTACACCGGTCCATCGAACGACAGCGGCGGCCAGGTCGAGGCCTTCCTCGAGGCCCACAACACGCTGGCGGGCCCCGCCGCCGGCGACCAGACAGCCGCCGGGAGCGACACCGGCGGTCCCAATGACTTCATCGACGGCACGTGCTCGACCTCGTTCGGCAACGCGCCGGCATGATCAGTAAGGCCAACCACGACTTGGACACACCGGGCGATTGGCCCTATCGTCACGGTCAGCCGGTCAGCGCGTCAGGGCGCGGAGTGAGGCTCGAGCGTGGGCGAGGTAGGACTCGCAGTGCAGCGACGAGGTAGGAGAGGCGGTCACCGTGGCAACGCCGTTCATCGGTGAGATAAAGATCTTCGGCTTTCCCTTCGCCCCGAAGGGGTGGGCGCTGTGCAACGGACAGCTCATGGCGATCAGCCAGAACCAGCCGTTGTTCTCCCTGATCGGGACGACCTACGGCGGCAACGGCCAGACGACGTTCGCCCTCCCCGACCTCCGGGGCCGGGTGCCGGCCCACGTCGGCGGCGCCTTCACGCTCGGCGCCGCCGGCGGCGAAGAGACGCACACCCTCACCGCAGCCGAGATGGCCGCCCACACTCACGCGCTTGCGGGGACGCCGGCGAGCGCCAGCACTACCATGCCCACCAATAACTTCCTCGCCACGGCCAGCGGCGCCACGCCCTACGGTCCCAGTGCTGCGAGCAACCCGGCGATGGGGACCGGCTCGTTTACCACGGTCGGCGGCGGCGGCGCGCACGAGAACCGCCAGCCCTACCTGGTGCTGAGCGCGTGCATCGCCCTGATCGGCGTCTACCCCAGTCGTCCCTAAAGGAGTTCGCCGTGGCCGAGACCTACGTAGGCGAGATCAGGATGTTCGCCGGCAGCTTCGCGCCCGTGGGCTGGGCGTTCTGCAACGGGCAGACAATGCTGATCTCCGACTACGAGACCCTCTTCACCCTGATCGGGACGACCTACGGGGGCGACGGCCAGACGACGTTCGCCCTCCCCGAGCTCCGGGCCCGGGTGCCCGTGCATCAGGGCCAGCTGAGTGGCGGTGGCAGCTACGTCCCCGGCGCGCGCGGGGGCGTGGAGAACGTAACCCTCACCACGCCTGAGCTGCCCGGCCATCCCCACACGGTGCAGGCCAGTCCCAACCCTGGCACGACGCCGGGCCCGGGTGGAAACCTCCTCGCCGGCGGCGTACCCATGTACGCCGCGAATGCGCCCGATGTCTCGCTCGCGCCCGCCTCCGTACGCCCCACGGGCGGCAGCGGGCCGCACACCAACCTCCAGCCCTACCAGTGCGTGGCCTTCATCATCTCCCTCGGCGGCGTCTACCCCCCTCAAGGCTGAAAGGGCGACCATGAGCGACCCATATCTCGCCGAGCTCCGGATCTTTCCCTACAACTTTGCCCCCATGGGATGGGCGGTGTGCAATGGTCAGCTGGTTGCGATCTCGCAGAACACCGCACTGTTCTCGCTCCTGGGAACCACCTACGGCGGCGACGGCCGAGTCACCTTCGGGCTGCCGAACCTCCAGGGAAGCCTCCCCATGCACTTCGGCCAGGGTCCCGGGCTCTCCGACCGGGTCGAAGGCGAGGTCGGTGGCGCGGTCACGGTCACCCTCACCACCGGGCAAACCCCCGCCCACACCCACGTCCTGCGCGGCTTCGCCAGCCGCTTCCACGAAGCTCCCCTGTCCTCGCCCGCCAACAACGTCGTCACGGTGACCGAAAGCACCAGCCTGTACGACCCCGCCGTTCCCCCCTCACCCGCGGTGATGGACGGCAATGCCGTAGCCACGGCCGGACGCGGCCAGGGGCACAACAACCTCATGCCCTATCTCCCGCTCACCATCTGCATCGCGATGGCGGGCATCTTCCCGCCGCGCGGATAGCGCGCGATGGCGGTCATCCACCCGCCGCACGGAGTAGCGAACGACCGAGAGTGCGTGGCCCTGCGGCCCGCCACCGTCGCCGACGAGTGCTTCCTCTTCGGCCTTTACGCGAGCACGCGCCAAGTTGAGCTCGCGGCCACGGGCTGGGACGAGCGGGCCAAGGGGGCTTTCCTACGCATGCAGTTTGCCGCTCAGCGGCGCAGCTACGGAGCCGACTACCCCCGCGCCTCGTTCGACGTCATCATCGTCGCCGGTCGCCCGGCGGGCCGGCTCTGCGTCGACCGAGACGCCGATGCCATCCACGTGATCGAGATCGCCCTCCTGCCCGAGTTCCGCGACCGCGGCGTCGGCACCCAGATCCTCGAGGGCCTGCTCGAAGAAGGCGCGGCCGTCGGCCGGCTCGTGAGCCTCAGGGTCGAGCGTGACAACCGCGCCCGCCGGCTCTACGAGCGCCTCGGCTTCCAACTCGCGCGGGATGGTGAGGTCTACCTCGGCCTCGAATGGGTCCCGCCATCACGCCGCTACGCGAACACCGCTTCGTAACGAGCGGCGCCGCCCTTGGGCGCGAGCGGCACGAGGAAGATCTC
>DASZLV010000134.1:0-6680 GCA_035552215.1 Solirubrobacteraceae bacterium
TTCTTGGTCCAGCGGTCGAAGTTCTCCGTCGAGGAGAGCAGCGGGCGGTAGAAGCACTCGCGGAAGCGCTCGAGGGTGTGGGCGGCGCCCAGGAAGTGGCCGCCGGCGCCGACCTCGAGGTGGGCGTCGAAGGCGAGGCTCGCCTCGTCGATCTCGAGCGGGGTGAACTCGTGCCTGAGCTCGCGCAGGAGCTCGATGTCGACGATGAACTTCTCGTAGCAGGAGACGAGGCCGCCCTCGAGCCAGCCCGCTGAGTGCATGACGAAGTTGGCGCCCGCCAGGAAGGTGGGCAGGAAGGTCATCAGCGACTCGTAAGCGGCCTGGGCGTCGACGGTCTGGGAGGCGTTGAGCGCGCCGCCCCCGCGCCAGGGCAACCCGAAGTGACGGGCGATCTGCCCCGTGCACAGGACGCCGATTCCCGATTCGGGTGTACCGAACGAGGGCGAGCCCGACTGCATGTCGGTGTTCGAGAGGAAGGACCCGAAGACGACCGGCGCGCCGGGGCGGATGAGCTGGGCGAGCGCGATCCCGGCGAGCCCCTCGGCCATCTGCTGGACAAGGGTGGCGGGCAGGGAGACGGGCGACATCGCGCCCATGAGCAGGAAGGGGGTGATGACCACCGCCTGGCCGGCCTTGACGTACTCGAACATGGCGGCGAGCATGCGGTCGTCGTAGCGCAGCGGCGAATTGACGTTGATCAGCGAGATCGAGACCGGGGCACGCTCGAGCGCCTCGCGGCCGCCGAAGAGGATCTCGCCCATGCGGATGGTGTCGGCGGCGTTGGGTCCCGAGGTGACCGAGCCCATGTAGGGCTTGTCGGAGAGCGTCTGGAGCGCGTAGACCATGTCGAGGTGGCGCGAATCGAGCGGCCGGTCCTCGGGCTCGCAGATCGTGCCCCCCGGCGAGTCGAGCTCGGGGAAGGCCTGCGAGAGGCGGACCAGGTTCTCGAAGTCGGCCATCTTGGCGTCGCGGCGGACGTCGCCCTCGCGGATGAAGGGGCACCCGTAGACGGGCGCGAAGACCATGTGGTCGCCGCCGATGTGGGCGCTGCGCTCGGGATTACGGGCCTGGAGCTCGAACTCGCGCGGTGCCTTGGCCACCTGCTCGAGGATGAAGTCGGGGTCCAAGCGCACGCGGTTCTCCCCCTCGACCGTCTGTCCGGCGGCGCGCAGGAGCTCGACGGCCTCGGGGAGGAGGAACTCGATCCCCAGCTCGGAGACGATCCGCCGCCAGCCCCGGTCGAGGACCTCGATCGCGTCCTCGCTGAGGATCTCATAGCGCGGCATGGCGTTGACGAACAAGGGCTTCTCTCCTCTCGCGTGACCGACGGCCCCTTGACCGGAGCGCCGTGGCGCCTAATATATCCGCTGTGGAACAAGAGTTCCAAGTTTCTGCGGTGCGCGATCGGCCCGCCCACGGGACGACCGCCGTCGACCGCGGCGCCGATCTCCTGGTCCGCGTCCTCGAGAGCGAGGAGCCGGTGGCCCTGACCGAGCTCGCGTCCGCCAGCGGTATCCCCAAGAGCACCGCCTCCCGGCTCGTGAGCGCGCTCGAGCGGCGTGGCCTGATCGAGCAGGACGGCGAGCGCGGGCGCCTGCGGCCCGGGCCGGCGATCCTTCGGGTGGCCGAGCGCAGCATGCTCGAGCGCAGCATGGTCGAGCTCGCGCGCCCCTCGCTCGATGCCCTGGCCGAGGCGAGCGGCGAGACCATCAACCTCGCCGTGCCCGCCGGACACGGGGTCGAGCACGTCGCCCAGGTCGACAGCCGCCATTTCCTCGGGACCGGGCAGTGGCTCGGGCGCGCCGTCGACTACCACTGCACGGCGGTCGGCAAGGTGTTCATGGCCTTCGGTCGGGCGGCGATCGCGACCGAGCCGCTCCCGCGCCTCGCACCGGCCACGATCACCGATCCCGAGCGCCTGCGCGCCGAGCTCGACGTCGTGCGCGAGCAGGGCTTCGCCACCGCCGTCGACGAGCTCGAGCCCGGCCTGGCCGCGATGGCCGCGCCGGTACGGGGAGCGAGCGGCGAGGTGGTCGCCGCCCTCAGCATCACGGGTCCGACGCTGCGCATGACCCCGCCGCGGATCTGCGAGCTGCAACCGATCCTGACCGACGAGGCGCGGACGCTGAGCCGGCGCCTGGGACACCGCGAGGAAGGAGAGCGGGCCGCATGACACACGAGGAGATCCTGCAACTTCTCTACGACGAGACGCTGGTGGGTAACGCCCCGGCCGTGGTCGACGGCGTCAACCAGGGACTGGCCGACGACCTCGAGCCCGAGCGGATGCTCTACGACGGGCTCATCCCCTCGCTCGAGGAGGTCGGCGCCCGCTTCGAGCGGGGCGACTACTTCGTGCCCGAGATGCTCATCGCCGCGCGCGCCATGCAGGCGGCGCTCGACATCCTCCGCCCCCTGCTCGCAGAAACCGACACCCAGCAGGTGGGCACCTTCCTCATGGGCACGGTCAAGGGCGACGTCCACGACATCGGCAAGAACCTCTGCAACATCATGCTCGAGGGCGCTGGCTTCACCGTCATCGACCTCGGCGTCAACGTACCGCCCGAGAAGTTCGTCGAGCAGATCGAGATGCACAACCCCGACGTGGTCGGGTTCTCCGCCTTCCTGACCACGACCATGCCCATGTTCAAGGCGAACATCAACGCGCTCACCAAGGCGGGCCTGCGCGAGAAGGTCATCGTCATGGTCGGCGGCGCGCCCGTCACCCAGGAGTACGCCGACGCGGTCGGGGCCGACGGCTACTCGGCCGACGCCTCCTCGGCGGTCAAGAAGGCCAAGGAGCTGATCCAGCTGAAGCGCGACAGGGTGCCCGCGTGAACGGCGACGACTTCGTCGTCGCTGGCGAGTTCGCCTGGCGGCGAACTCGAGGGGTCGAGAAATGACCCGTGGCGCGATGGCCGCTCGCGCCGAGCACGCGGTCAAGGGACCGGTGTGGGGATGTCAGATGTGCGGACAGTGCGTCCTGCACTCCACGGGCCTCACCTGCCCGATGAACTGCCCGAAGACTCTGCGCAACGGGCCGTGCGGTGGCGTGCGCGCGAACGGGCGCTGCGAGGTCAAGCCCGAGATGCGGTGCGTGTGGCTCAAGGCGGTCGAGCGCTCCGCGCGCCTGCCGGTGTGGCAAGACCACATCGAGCACCTGCGCCCGCCGGTCGACAACCGCCTCAAGGGCACCTCGGCGTGGATCAACCTGGTCACCGGTCGCGACCGCCGTTCCCCGCCGGGCTGGGCGGATGCGGATGTCAACCCTTGAGCACAAGCTCGCGGCGCGGGAGTTCGTCGTCACCGCCGAGCTGCCGGTAATCGACGGCGGCGGCCACGCGGAGATCATGCGCCAGCTGGCGCCCATGCGGCCCTTCGTGGACGCCTTCAACGCCACCGACAATCCCTCCGCCCACGCCCACTGCTCGCCCCTGGCAGTGGCCATCGGCCTGCTCCAGGCAGGCGTCGAGCCCGTCATGCAGCTCGCGTGCCGCGACCGCAACCGCCTCGCTCTGGAGGCGGATCTGGTCGGCGCGGCCATGCACGGGATCGAGAACATCTGCTGCCTGACCGGAGACGACGTGACCGCCGGAGACGAGCCCGAGGCGCGGCGGGTCTTCGATCTCGACGCGCCGCAGCTCATCGCTCTCACCCGCGTGCTCGCGCGCGGTACCTACCTGTCCGGGCGCCCCCTCTCCCCCGCCCCGCGCTACTTCAGCGGCGCCGTCGAGAATCCCGGCGCGCCGCCCTACGAGTACCGGGTGCGCCGCGCGGCGATGAAGGCGCTCGCGGGCGCCCGCTTCCTCCAGCTGCAGATCTGCTACCGCCCCGAGCTCCTCGAACGCTTCATGCGTGCTGCCCATGACACCGGCCTGAGCCGGCGCCTCGCGCTCATCCCCTCGGTCTGCATCCTGCATTCGGTCGCGGGTATGCGCTTCGTCGCCACCCGGGTGCCGGGGATCGACGTCCCCCCGGAGACCGTGGCCCGCGTCGAGCACGCCGCCGACCCCGAGGCCGAGTGCTTCGAGATCGCCTACGAGCTCGCCTGTCACGCCCTGGCCCAGCCCGGGGTCGCGGGCCTGCATTTCATCTCCTTCCGCAAGGACGCCGGCATCGCCAAGCTCTGCACACGCCTGGGCATCCCGCCCCGAGCCGAAAGGGAAAGCAATGGATACAGTGCTCCGGTCGCGGTCTAGCACCGTCACGATCGGTTCAAGCCAGCCGTTCTGCATCATCGGCGAGCGCATCAACCCGACGGGCCGCAAGGTGTTCGCCGAGCAGCTGCGCGGCGGCGACCTCTCGCAGGTGGCCGCCGACGCGGTGGCCCAGGTGCAGGCGGGGGCGGACATGCTCGACGTCAACGCCGGCATCCCCCTGGTGGACGAGCCCGAGCTCCTCAAGGGCATGCTCCGCACCGCCCAGGACGCCGTCGAGGTTCCCATCTGCATCGACTCCTCGGTGATCGAGGCGCTCGAGGCCGGGCTCTCGGTCTACGAGGGTCGCGCCCTGGTCAACTCGGTCACGGCCGAGGACGAGCGGCTCGAAGAGATCCTCCCCATCGTCGCCCGCCACGGCGCCGCCGTCATCGGGCTCGCCAATGACGAGACGGGCATTCCCGAGACGCCGGAGAAGCGCCTGGAGTGCGCGCGCAAGATCGTCAGCGCCGCGGGCGACTACGGGATCGCCCCCGAGGACGTGATCATCGACCCCCTGGCCATGACCGTCGGCGCCGACACCGAGGCGGTGAGGACCACGCTCGCCACCATCAGCCTGATCCGCGACGAGCTCGGCGTGAACATGTGCCTCGGGGCCTCCAACGTGTCCTTCGGCCTCCCCGAGCGCCACGTCCTCAACGCGAGCTTCCTGCCCATGGCGATGGCGGCCGGGCTGACGAGCGCGATCATGTCGACCGCCGGCGTGTGCGTGAACAGCGTTCGCGCCGCCGATCTCCTCCTCGGCCACGATCCCTGGGGATCGAGCTGGATCGCCGCCCACCGCGCCCGCAAGGCGGCGGCCGAGGCCGCGTGAGCGCACCTTCCCCGAAGCGCCACGACCGCGGTCGGGAGTCCGACCCCGCCCCCGACGACGGCCGCCAACGCGTGCGTCTGCGCTTCCTCCCCGACGGCGGCGCGCACGCGCACCTCGAGGTCCGCGTCCCCAGCGGGACGCCGGTGTTCGACGCGGCGAGCTGGAACGGGATCGCCATCGACTCGACGTGCGGCGGGCACGGAACGTGCAAGAAATGCAAGGTCCGGGTCATCTCCGGCGATGTCCCCGTGGGCCCGATCGACCCGAGGGCGTTCACCGCCGACGAGCTCCGAGACGGATGGCGGCTCGCCTGCCGCGCGAGCGCCCGTACCGATCTCGTCGTCGAGGTGCCGCCGCTCCAGACCCGGCCCAAGGCGGCGCTCGCCGGTGTCGGCCGCCACGTCATCCTCCGCCCGGCGGTGCAGAAGCGCCACCTGGTCCTCGCCGAGCCCACCCTCGAGGACCAGCGCTCGGACCTCCAGCGCGTGCTCGACGGAGTCGATGATCTCGAGCCCCACACCTCGATCGAGGTGCTGCGCTCACTCGGCGGGACGCTGCGCGCCTCGGGCTTCGACGTCACCGCCGTGGTGTGCGACGAGGAGCTGATCGACGTCGAGCCCGGCGACACCACGGCGCGGCGCTTCGCCATCGCCTTCGACCTGGGCACCACCACGGTGGTCGCTACCCTCCTCGACCTCGACAGCGGCCAGCCCGTGGCCGTGCGCTCCATGCTCAACCGCCAGCAGCCCTACGGGGCCGACGTCATCACCCGGATCTCAGCGACGATGATGGACGACCACGCGCTCGCCGCGCTCAGCGAGCGGGCCCACGAGACCGTCGCCGAGCTCACCGCAGAGGTGTGCACCGAGGCGGGCATCGATCCGCGCGAGGTCTACGAGATCACCGTATGCGGGAACGTGACGATGATGCAGCTCGCGCTCGGCGTCGACCCCGAGCCCCTGTCGATGGCGCCCTTCGTGGTCGCCAGCCACGAGCTCCCGCCCGTGCGCGCCGCCGACTTCGGCGTCGAGGTCCACCCTCGGGCGCCCGCCTTCGTATTCCCGTCCCTGGGCGCCTACGTGGGCGGCGACATCGTCGCGGGCATGCTCGCCACCGGGCTGACCCGCGACCGGCGCCTGCGGCTCTTCATCGACGTGGGCACGAACAGCGAGATCGCCTTGGGATCGAGCGAGCGCGTACTCGCGACTGCGGCGCCCGCCGGCCCCGCCTTCGAGGCGGCCCAGATCAAGTGCGGGATGCGCGCCGCCGACGGCGCCATCGAAGGGCTGAAGATCGACGGCGATGCGCTCGAGTTGGAAGTCATCGGCGATGTCGAAGCGGTCGGGATGTGCGGCTCGGGTCTCGTGGACGCGGTCTCCGAGCTCGTCCAGGCGGGTCTCCTCGACCGCTCGGGGCGCTTCATCCCCGACGAGGACGCCGCCGCCCTGCACCCCGCCCTCGCCACCCGGCTCACCACCATCGGCAAGGAGCGCGTCTTCGTCCTCCACTGGCGTGGAAAGGATCCCGAGACCTCGGTCTACCTTTCCCAACGCGACGTGCGCGAGCTCCAGTTCGCCAAGGCCTCGATCGCCACCGGGTGGCAGATCCTCCTGCGCGAGCTCGGAGCGGCGCCCGAGGAGATCACCCAGGTG
>DASZLV010000135.1:0-19320 GCA_035552215.1 Solirubrobacteraceae bacterium
CCATGAGCGCCGGCCCCGGGACCGAGGCCAAGATGTTCGCGACCGCCTTGGGCGGCGGCATCCTGCTGGACGCCACGCTCATCCGCGGAATCCTCGCGCCAGCGCTGGTCGCCCTCCTGGGCCGCTGGAACTGGTGGCTGCCACGTCGGTCGGCACGGCTGCTCCGCGTCGAGCCCTCGGGGGTCATGCCCGGGGTCGAGGCTGTTTCTCAGCCTGGCTAGGCGAGCCCAGCGATGGGCCACCCGCACGCTCCGTTGCCGTCCTCGCGCGCGCAGAGGTGTCACGTCCGAGGCTGCTGTCTCGTCTTGTGGGGCAACCCAAGGAGAAGCCAAATGTCAACACCCCAGGCAACGAGCAACAAAGCGGCGTACACAAGCTTCTGTGACGCCCTGAGCACCGGCGATACGGAGATCGTCGCGAAGACGATCGACGAGCTCGTCGAGCCGGACGCGATGATCCGCACGCCATTGCCGATTGACGCAACGGGAGCGCAAAAACTCAAAGAGGTGATCGCGAGGCTCCATCGGGCCTACCCCGACCTTCACGTCACCGTCGAGGATTTGATCGCGGAGGGGGACAAGGTGGTCGGCAGGAACACGGTCACCGGTACCCACCAGGGGGAGTACATGGGCCTCCCGCCAACGGGCAAATCAGTTACGTACAGCGAGATCTTCATCTTACGCTTCGCGGGGGGGCGAATCGCTGAGACCTGGGCGGTCGTCGACGTCCTCTCGCAGATGCGACAGCTCGGCGCGATTCCCGGAGGCGAAGGGAAGGCTCCCCTCCGGATGAGCACCACCATCGAGCAGATCCCGGCGGGCACCTACGCCCTCGATCCCCTTCACTCGACGATCGGCTTCGGCGTCCGATACAACAAGCTCGCCACCTTCCGCTCGACGTTCGAGAAGATCGACGCGCAGCTGTCCGACGGCGTGCTCCAGGGCACCGCCGATGCGAGCTCGATCCACATCGACGAGGAGCACTTCAAGGACCACCTTCTGTCGTCGGACTTATTCGATGTCGAGGCAAACCCCTCGATCACCTTCCGCTCGACCGAGATCCGGCGCGCCGAGGACGACAGCGCCGAAGTCGACGGCGAGCTGACGATACGCGGCGTGACCAAGCCGGTGCGGGCAACCGGCACCTACGCAAGCGGCCCCGACGCCTTCGGCAACGAGCGCGTGGCATTCGAGCTCGAGACGACCGTCGACCGGCGCGAGTTCGGCCTGAACTGGCAGACCCAGCTCCCCGACGGCTCGCAGGCGCTCGCCTGGGACGTGACGCTGTCGGTCGACCTGCAGCTGATCAAGCAGGGCTGAGCGCGACGGCGGCGATGCACATCCTCGGCGTCTCCGCAAGCCCGCGCCGCGGATCAGTTCGGGGGGACGTTGGTCACGACGGCTGGGCCCGTGTACCGGTGCCGGTGGTCCTTACACGCGGCGGGGAAGGAAACCTGGACGCTGTCCTGGTGGACGTTGTTGTAGCTGGCGAAGATCGTTGCCCGGCCACGGGTGCCGAGGGGACACATGGGATCGGTCGTGCTCATGACCCGCACGTCGATGGTCATGATGTTCCCGGGCACGTTGAACATCACCGCGTGATGGGAGGCGTAGACGAGATGGTGGCCGACCGACAGGATGATCTGGCGGTCCGGCGCGTTGCCAACGCGATCAACCTGGCAGATGATCCCCGTGGTCGTTCGTGCCACCAGGTTGATGGTGCCGTGGCCGCGCGTGTAGCTTCCCGCAGCGCCCGTGATCGGCTGTCCACCATGGAAGCCCCAACCCTGCCGGGGAACGTTGACGACCGGGAGCGCTTCGCAGTACGCGACCGGGCGCGACGCCACCGCCACGCCGGCAACGAGCGCCATCGCACTAACGACCGTCGCGAGGCCGCATCGCAGGAGCCCTCGCATCCACCATCCTCGGTGCATGCGCGCACGATAGGCGATGCCGGCACTTCCCGGCGAGCGAGCCGTCTAACCCGGCGGCTCGATGACCGCGTGCGAGAGATCGTCGAAGACGATCACCCCGCCGTGGGGCAACCATGCAGGGGCCCCCTCAGGTCCGCTCAGGAGCGCCGCCTTGGCCCGGGCCTCCCCCTCGAGCGCACTCGGCGCCAACGCCGTGACCTGGACGACCCCGGTGTAAGCAGGCCGGCCGGTCGCCGGATCGAGGAGATGATGCGCCGGCCTCCCCCGGTCGAGCCAGCTTCGCTTCGTAATGCTGCTCATGGCGATGCCCCCATCGCTCACGGCAAACTCATGGAGCACGCTGCCATTGAACGGCGCCGTGACCTCGAATACGCGCTCGAGGCCGGCCGTGCCGCCGATCCGCAGATCCCCTTCGCAGTCGACCAGGTAGCCGTCATGGTCCTCGAGCATCTCCCCGAGAAGGTCGGCGCACAGGCCCTTGACGATACCGCCGCCGTCGACGCGCAAACCGGGTGGGCGGGTCACCTCGCCCGCCTCGAGATCGACGATGAGCTCGCGCCAAAGCTCGCCGGGAGCGGGGCCGCCGCACTCGCGTGGCGGGGCGAGCGCGAGCGCGAGCGGCAGCGCCAGCGACGCCCGTAGACGGTCCTGTTTGTAGCCGGCCTCCTCGATCGCGTCGAGCATGGTGGCGTCGACCAGGCCACCGGTCAGGGTGGCCGCGTCGAGGACAGCGGCTAGGAACCGAGCCATGATCGGACTTACCGGCAGCCGCTCCCGAGGATCGGCGTTGAGCCTCGCCAGCTCGCTGTCAGCCGTGAAGCGGGAGAACTGGGCGTGCCACGCGAGCAACTGGCCGGTGGCCGCAGTCATTGCCTCCTCCGGCGTCCCCGCCGGTCCCGCTCCGTCCACGAGGACCACGCAACCGCCCCCGAAGCAGGTGAACCTGTTGGCAACGCCGGTCATGGTGGTCAGCCACCCTACTCGTCGCTCGTCGCCTTTACAGCAGGCGGGTTATCTGCCGGTGTAGCTCGTCGTGGTCGAATGGTTTGCCGGCGAAGTCGTTGGCGCCCAGGTCGCGTGCCCGCGCTTGCGCGCTCTCGCTCAGGTTGGCGGTGAGTACGAGGATGGGGACGTCTGTCTCTCCGAGTGCCTTCATGACCTCGTAGCCATCTGGGGAGGGCATCTGCAGATCGAGCAGGAGGAGGTCGGGCTCGCGCTCGAGGCAGAGCCGCAACGCGGTCGAGGAATCGGTCGTGCATACGAGATTGTCGTATCCCCAGGCGGAGAGGAGAGTCTCGAGCAGCACCACGTTCCCTTGCACATCGTCGACGATCATGATCCGCGCGTGAGGGTCGGGAACATGCGGGTGATCTGGCGCCTTGAGGTTGGTGGCGAGGACTTCGAGGAACCGGCGCACGTCGAGCGGTTTGGTCAGGTAGTCGCACGCGCCCGCATCACGCAGAGCCTTGATCTGGTTCACGCTCGCATCCGCACTGAGCACCACCACGGGGATTTCGCGCGTGTCCTCTTGTGCCCTGAGCCGACGGAGCACCTCTATGCCGGGCAGGTCCGGGAGATGCACGTCCAGCAGGATGAGGTCCAGGTGGTGGTCCCGGGCCAGCTCGAGGCCGAGCCTGCCTTGCATCGCGGGAATCAGCTCGACACGCGCTGCTTGATGGTCGAGGATCCGTTCCACGAGCATGAGGTTGGCGAGGTTGTCCTCGATGTAGAGGATCCGACGCTGGCCGAGACCAAGCTCATTACCGGTCACAGGTGGCGGCACATTGAGCCGGGCCAGGTGGGCAGCGCCATCCGGCGCCTGCGCAGCGTCGAGCTCGATGATGAAGGTGCTACCGCGCCCGAGCGTGGACTCGACGGCGATCGAGCCGCCCATCGCCTCGATCAGCGCCTTCGACAGCGCCAAGCCAAGTCCGCTGCCCTGGGTATCGGTGTATTCGGCACCAAGGCGGTCAAACGGCTCGAACAGGCGGGTGAGCTGTTCCGGGGCGATGCCCGGTCCGGTGTCGGCGACCAGCATCTGAATCCGCCCGCTCTCGGTCGTTACCAGGGACACGTCGATCCGACCGCCTTCGCGGTTGTACTTGATGGCGTTTGAGAGCAGGTTGAGCAGCACCTGCGCGAGGAGCCGTCGATCTGCGTGCAGGTGACGATCGTCGCCGGGTCGCATGTCGGCATTGATTTCAATGTGTCGCTCGGCCGCGATCGGCGCAACGAGCAACAGCGCTTCGCGTACCGCCTCGGTGGCAAGCGCCGGTTCCAGGAACGGCTCGACCCCCCCGGCTTCGATGCGGGAAATGTCAAGCACGTCGTTGATCAGCGCGAGCAGGTGCTTGCCGGCCTTGAGAATATGCTCGACCTCCTCGTGTTGGCGCGTGCTGAGCCGCTGGAGGTCGAGTACCTGGCCGAAGCCAATGATCGCATTCAGCGGCGTGCGCAGCTCGTGACTCATCCGCGAGACGAACTCGCTCTTGGCCCGGTTGGCACGCTCGGCAGCCTGCTGGGCACGGGCAGTCTCGGCGTCTGCGTCCTTGCGCTCGGTGATGTCACGTGTCGCGCTCTGAAACTCGTCTGCTCCTCCGGCTGTCGGGCTACCCAGCCTTCGTAGCCTCGATTCCACCCACACGTAACTACCGTCCCGGCGCTGAGCCCGGTACTCGTAGGTAGCGGTGCGTCCAGACCCAGCCATGAACGCCGCCACGGCGTTGCGAACCGCTACCCGGTTCTCCGGATGAATGCCCCATGAGTAGGAACGGCCGACGATCTCTTCCGGCTCGTACCCGAACACCGGGCGACTGGCGGGTGAGACGTAGCCCACGATTGCATCGGAGGACACTCGCATGATTACGTCGCTCGAGTTCTGCGCCAGGAGCCGATAGCGCTCCTCGCTCTCGCGCAGCGCGTCCTCGGCTCGTGCGCGTGCGGCACGCTCTTCTGTCTCAACGATCGTCAGCCGGGCCATCAGCGCGTCGTGGTCTTCCCGCCCACGGGATCGATCACGAGCCGCCTGCTCGCGATCATGCTCCGCGTCCTCTCGATCCACGAAGCCGCGGGCTCGACCCTCGGCCGCCGCTACGCGATCATCAGCCGCACGCTTGCGATCCTCCGACACGAAGCCCACGCGATCATTTAGCTCCGCTGCCCGATCGCGCGCCAACGCCCCCAGATCGCGGGCTTGCGCGGCCCGCTCTCGATCACCCGCCACGTCGCTACGTTGTTCAGCGCCGTGCTGACGCTGCTGCGCGCTCCGCTCTCGAAGGTCGCGCGTCAAGCCATGGACCGTCGGGTCGCTGCCGGCTGCAAGGTTGCGGTCGCTGGCCGCCTGATCGGACTCAGCCGCGGCCTGATCACGATCGGCCGCGGCCTGATCGCCCTCGGCCGCGGTCTGATCGGTGTCAGATGCCGTCTGGTCCGTGTCCGCGCGCGTCTGATCACGGTCGGTGAGCGTCTGATCCGCCTTGATCGCTGGCGTGCTGGCCCCATCACGATCGCTTGATCTTCGAGCAGCCACCGCGACCCCCAACCTCTCGTGGCCGTTGCTACGGCCGTTGCCTTTCGCGCCCTGCACGGATGTCAGCCCGCTCCCTTTGGCGCGCTTGAGCCGCAACCCGATAATAGCGCGCTCGGTTGCCTACTCTCGTATCTGCCGCCGGCCGGCATAGAGGGCCGCGTCGGCACGCTCGGTGAGCTGGTCTACCGTGTCGTTGTTCTCGAGCGTCGCCAAGCCGACGCTGACCGAGGCCTCGGGGCATCTCCGGGTCAGGTGGGTCGATACCTCGTCGAACCACCGGCGCGCGGTTTCCAGGTCGAGACCTGGAAGAGCACAGAGAAACTCGTCACCCCCGTACCGAACGACAAGGTCCGTCGACCGCATCTGACTTCTCAGCACCGCCCCGACGTCGCGGAGGAGCTGATCGCCGGCGGCGTGGCCTTGCCCGTCATTCACCCTCTTTAGACCGTCGACATCGACGAAGGCGAGAGTGAGGCGCCCATCCGAGCGCGCCTCGTCAACCGCGCGCCTCAGGTCAAGCATCCCTGGTTCGCGCCGAAGCCCCCCGGTCAGAGTGTCGACGTCCGCCTGCGCGTGCTCGCGAGCGGCCTGTCGCCGATCCTGCGCGGCCCGGCGACGGTCCTGCGAACCATGGCTTCTGTCTCGGGCCGCCCCTTCGCGGTCGCGCACTGCCGCCTCGTGCTCACGTAGCGAAGCGAGATCCTCGTGGCCCCGCTCGCCGGTTACCCGATCGCGCCGTTCGGTCACCGTGTCCCGTTCCTCCGTCGCGGTCTCGCGCCGTTCGTCCGCGCCGTCGCGTATCAGCTGTGCGTCTTCACGCTCTCCGGCGGCGGTCTCGCGTGCGTCGGCGGCGGTCTCGCGGCGCCGCTCCGCGTCGGAGTGTTCCTCGGTCAATCCGTCGCTCTTATCCCCGGTGTGAGCAGCGCTCTCGCGCTCGTCGGCCGCTCGGTCGCGCTCATCGGCCTTGCTATCGCGATGGTCGGCAGCGGTATCGCGCTTTTCCGCTGCGTCACCGCGTTCGTCAGCTGCGGTGTCGCGCTCGTCCGCCGCGGTGTCACGATCATCGGCTGCCGTTTCGCGCCTGCGAACGGTTGCGCCGCTCTCAACGCTAGCCACTTCGCGCCGCTCGGCCGCACTGTCACGCTTCTCAGCCGCCGCGTCGCGATCGTCGGCGGCCCAGTCACGTTCCTCGGGGGTGAGACTTCGCTTATCGATTGTCATACATTGTCTCGGCTTACCGCTCCACTCTAACGGCCGCTGCATGCACGCTGGCCGGCTTGCCCGTCGAGCGATCACATCCCTACAGCAGCGAATGCGGCTTCTCCCCCAGGTCGACGAGCACGCCGTGTTTGACGTCGCTGTAGAACACCTGCGTGTTGACCACGCGCGGCGCTCCCGGGAGCCCGCCGGCGTGGGTGAAGGAGATCAGGCCGTGACCCCGAGCTGGACATTCCCCAGCGTCTTCATGGTCGCGCAGATCGAGGCGGCGTCGATCCGGTGGTAGCGTGCGGGCGCGTCGGCGGCCCCTCCCAATTGGGTGACGAGCGCCCGCTGGAGGGAGGACTGACCGAAAGCGAACTTCTCGTGGATGCCCTGTCCCTTGGCCTCCTCTAAGAGCTTGACCGCATCGGCCGAGAAGACGATCGCGGCGATGCAATCACTGCTCTCGCTCGAGGCCTTGGCAAGCTGGGCGGAGGTGAAGGTAGCGGTTGGCGTTGTCGCCGGCGCTTTCCCAATCAGGACGAGCGGCGCAACGCGTTTGCAGCCCCGGGCCGCCAAGAGCTTCACCACCGCGCCCGAAGCGGTCACGAACCCGACGAGCGGGAAGGAGTTGGGAGCGGTGTAGTCGTCGGCGATGAAGCGAGCGTTGCCGATCTGGGCGATGCCGTGCACGTCGCGCGCAGGCGGTGGGCGACGGGCTGTTGTCATCGCACACGATGAGCCGGACCTGCCGGCCGCCGATCCGGTGGTGGCACCTACGCGGTCGGGCAGTCGGTAGCGACGTCGTTCTCGTGCACCGAGGTCGTAGGCCCAGGGGTCACGGCGTGCGCTGACAGCACCGGTCATACGGGCACGACAAGCGTGATCGCCGGGACCTTGAGCAAGCTCAGGGCCGGAAAGGAATTCCGCATCGGCCTCAACGATTGGTACCTCGCCCCGCCGGACCCGTCACCGCGATCCTCAAAGTCCGCCACCACCTCGTTCAAGAGATCGGCATCAGCGAACGGGAGCTCACCCAAGGACGCGCAGCCCAACGCGCCTTCCTCACCTCGTTCTCGTAGCTCAGTCCGTCCACCATCCGGGCCGCATCTCCGACTCGTTCTCGGCGTGGCCGCCGAACGCCATGAGCTCGAGACCGTCAGGGCCGGCCTCCCATTCGCGCATCGCCGCGGGCGGGCAATAGATGACATCCTTGACGGCGACGGCGAAGATCTCGTCCTCGACCTTGAAGCGCCCCGACCCAGCCAGGACGACGTAGATCTCCTCCGATTCCGTGTGGCGGTGACCGAAGCCGACGCGACGACCCGGGTTCATGCGGTAATGGCTCAAACCGATCCGTTCGGCTCCGAGGGCACTGCGGATGAAGCGGGCTTCGCCCATCTCGCCCATGCCGTACTCGGGAGCGACGTCCTTCGCCGTGTTCAGGTTGGCGGTTACATGTTGAGTGTTCATTGGCTTACGGTAGGGCAAAGTCCTATCTCGACGACCGATGATTTCCGAGGCGAGGGGAAGTCCCATGGGTACGAAATCCGATCGAGGAGATGGCGATGCGACTGACGGTGACGACCTTCCTGACGCTCGACGGAGTCGTCCAGGCCCCCGGCGGACCTGACGAGGACCGCAGCGGAGAGTTCGCACATGGCGGCTGGCTCGTGCCCTACGCAGACGACGACATGGGCGCGACGATCATCCGCTGGTTTACCGAGGCCGACGCCTTCCTGCTCGGCCGCAAGACCTACGAGATCTTCGCGGGCCACTGGCCGCGTGTGCCCGACGACAATCCCATCGCCGCCGCCCTCAACAAGCTCCCCAAGTACGTCGTCTCGACGACGCTGCAGTCGCCGAAATGGGAGCACTCGACGGTTATCGGCTCACGGGCCTTCGAGGAGATTGCCGACCTCAAGGCGCAATCCGGCCGCGAGCTTCAGGTTCACGGCAGCGGACAGCTCGCGCAGGCCCTGATCGCCCACGACCTCGTCGACGAATATCGCCTGCTCGTCTTCCCCGTCTTCCTGGGCTCGGGAAGGCGGCTGTTCGAGGATCCAGGCCTGGCCGGCGCCCTGCGCCTCGTGGACAGCGCGACGACTGCCGCCGGTGTCCTCGCCCTCACCTATGAGCCCGCGGGCGAGCCCAAACACGGCTCCTTCGCGCTCGATGCGGAGCCCGAGGAGCACCGCATCCTCCGCTGATCCCAGCGGTGGCCGCGGTCGTGCACGGACGCACGAGGGTTAATATGTCCCGGAATGGGAGACAACACGGCAGCCGGGAGGATCGATAGTGCCAGTCTCCGGTGCTCGTTCTGCGGTAAGGCGTACTCAGAGGTCGAGACGATGATCTGCGGCCCCACCCCCGCGGTGGCGATCTGCGACGCGTGCGTCGAGATGTGCACGGACATCATCGCGGATGGCCAAGGCCCCACTGAAGCCGCCTGACGGCGGCAAGTTTGCCCGCACGGTGCCAACGGGTACGGACTGCGGTGGAGTCATCCACCGTTCGAGCCCACTCCCAGGAGGCTTCTCATGGCAACTGAAGGCGACGGATCCGCAGAGCGCGTACCGATTCCCGGCAGCGAGCGCGAGCCGGTTGCCGCGCACCCCCGGGTCGGTGACCCGAAGCCCCAGAGTACGGTCGAGGTCACCATCTACCTGCGGGCCGCCACGCCGCTTGATTGGGTCGACGAGGAAGCCAGGCGTCCGCCCAACGAGCGCCGCATCCTCTCTCGCGAGGAACTGGCCGGCGCACACGGGGCGCGCCCGGAGGACGTCGACGCCGTCCGCGCCTTTGCCAAGGAGTACGGGCTCGAGGTGGCAGAGGTGGACCTGGCCCGCCGCAGCATGGTCCTGCGCGGGCCTCTCGATGCGGTGGCGCGCGCCTTCGGCGCGCAGGTCGTCGGCACCTTCCAGCACCCGACCAAGGGCGTCTACCGCGGTCGGCAGGGCCCGCTCACCGTCCCCGCTTCGCTGGCCGGGGTCATCACCGGGGTGTTCGGAATCGACGGCCGGCCGCAGGCACGCGCGCATGTTCGCTTCCACGCGGCGCGGGCACAGGCGACCTCGTATACCCCCGTCCAGGTCGCCCAGGCCTACGGGTTCCCGTCCGGGGTGACCGGCGCGGGGCAGACGGTGGCGATCATCGAGCTTGGCGGTGGATTCAACGAGGCAGACCTCACGACCTATTTCTCGGGCCTCGGGCTCCCGGCCCCGACGGTAACCGCGGTCGGCGTCGACGGCGGCAGCAACTCGCCCGGCACCGACCAGAACGCCGACGGCGAGGTCATGCTCGACATCGAGGTCATTGCCGCCGTCGCCACCGGGGCGAAGCTCGTCGTCTACTTCTCCAACACCTCGGACCAGGGCTTCCTCGACGCCGTCTCCACCGCCGTCCACGACACGACCAACAAGCCGGCAATCGTGTCGATCAGCTGGGGCGGACCCGAGGATTCCTGGACCCAGCAGGCACGCAACCAGATGGAGCAGACGTTTATCGAGGCAGCGGCGCTCGGGGTCACCGTGACCGCCGCCTCGGGCGACAACGGATCGACCGACGGCGTCACCGACGGCAAGCAGCACGTCGACTTTCCCGCCTCAGCCCCCCACGTCCTCGCGTGCGGGGGCACCTCGCTCCAGGTCCAAAGCGGAGCCGTCACGAGCGAGACGGTATGGAACGGCGGTGCCGGCGGCGGCGCGGGCGGCGGGGGTGTGAGCATCGAGTTCCCCGTGCCGAGCTACCAGGCAGCCGCCCGTGTCCCGAACAACGTGGACACGGGCAAAACTGGACGCGGTGTCCCCGACGTCAGCGGCGATGCCGATCCGGCGACCGGCTACACCATCCGCGTCGATGGCGCCGAGCAGACGATCGGCGGCACCAGCGCGGTGGCGCCACTGTGGGCCGGCCTCACCGCCCTGATCAATCAGGGGCTCGGCAAGCCCGCCGGCTTCCTCCAGCCCCAGCTCTACGCCGCGACCACCCAGAGCGCGTTTCGCGACATCACCCAGGGCAACAATGGCTCCTACCAGGCCGGCCCGGGGTACGACGCATGCACGGGCCTTGGCTCGCCCAATGGTGCCGCCCTGCTCAAGGCGTTCGGAGGCTGACGCGGTCGATCCCGTCGCATTGACCACCCAGCACCTCCGCGCTAGCCTGAAGTAACGACACGGTCCTCGGGAGCGAACCCCCCGCCGGCCAGGCCGAGATAACGCCGATGGACGCCCGGGGCTTTGCTGGCCCCGACGGACCCGGGGAGTAAAGATGGAAAGATCTTCAGTTGAGGCCGGGCAGGTAACCCTGGGGGGCGGGAAGCTGCTGGCCGCGATCTCCAACCGGATCGTGGCCATCCTCCGCGATCACTACGGCCGTGGTCCGATGAAGGCCAAGACCTACGCGCTCGACGACCTGATCGTGGTGGTCATGCGCGGTAGCGGCTTCACCGCGCTCGAGCAGACGATCATGGACAGCGGCGAACCCGACCGCGTCGTCGCCATGCGCCACGACTTCCAGCGCGTCATGACCAAGCGCTTCACCGAAACCATCGAGGAGCTCACCGGCCGCAACGTCGTCGCCTTCCTCTCGCAGGCCCACGTCGAGCCCGACATCACGATGGAGATCTTCTTCGTCGACGGACCGCTCGAAGGATTCGGAGCGATCGAGCTCATCGAACCGGCGTAGCGACCGCGGCGGCGTGCATGGGCTGGGCGCCCTGCGGGGCACCGGGCCGCGGCGAAGACGGCTCGCTCATCGCCGCCGGGGACGGCGGGGCGGGCGCCGCGGGCACCGGGGTGGCTGTCGAGGGCGTGTGCTCGCTGCCGGGCACGGGTCGCGTGGGGGCGGCGGGCGACGACGAGGGACCGGCGGCGTTCTCACCCTGGCTCGACGTCGAGGTCGTGATGGTCGCCCCGCCCCGCGGATCTGCCGTCAGCGTGCGCGCGCCGTGGGAGGCTGAGTACGAGACCGAGACCGGACGCGTGGTGGAGGGGATCCTCGCGACGCGAGTGGTAGCCGGCAACGGCGCCACGGCTGCGCGGGCGGCGTGGTGCGGGTACGTCGTCGCCCGGGCCGTCGCCCCAGCCGGGGTAGCCGTCTTCACCCTGCTCGTCTTGAGTCGGCTGGCGGGACCCGAGGCGACGAGCGCCACCGTCGCGGGGACGAGCAGGGCGGCGCAAGCCTTGGCCCCGAGCACGCACGCTCCCGACAGTCCGGCGCCGGCCGCGGCGTCGGAGCCTCCGGCCCCGGTGAGGGCCGAGCGCGCGAGCGGCTCGAGCGGCAGCAGTGCCGCGACGCGCTCGCGCACCGAGGTTCGCGCGCGGTGCAGGAGCTGGCGCACGGCGCCATGGGTCGAGCCCAGGTGGGCGGCGATCTCGTCGTAGCTACGACCCTCGAGCTCACGCATGACGATGGCGTCGCGCTGCCGATCGGGGAGCGAGCGCACCGCGTCGAGGACGTCGCCGAGCTCCTGTCGGTACTCGGTGGAGCTGTCCACGGTCGCGCACAGCTCGTAGTCGGAGTCGGCAGCCTGGGGTCGCGACGAGCGCGCGCGCAGGTGGCTCAGCGCCGTGTTGTGGGCGACGACGTGCAGCCATGGCGCCAGCTGGCGGACGGGATCTCCGGCTGCGAGCGCGGCGTGAGCCTTGAGCAGGGCCTCCTGCACGGCCTCCTCGGCGTCCCCCTCGCCCACGATCCGGGCGCAGTAGCGCACGAGCGACCGCCGGTACCGTGCCACGATCGCCTCGAAGGCGGGCTCTGAGCCCGCCCGTGCGAGGTCGGTGAGGCGGCTGTCGCTCTGGGTTCGCAGCACTGAGCGGGCCACCGTGGCCGAGGGGAGAAGGCGAGGGTTCACGGGCGCTCTGGCGCGCCACAATGAAGCCCCTGCGTTAGAACCGCCTCGGATCGGTGTATGAGCTACATAAGCGCCGGGCGAGCCCTAGGCCGCCGCGGTGGTCGCCTCGGTCGACTCGGTGCGCTCGATGGGATAACCGAGCTCTCGCCACCTGGGGACCCCGCCGTCGACGATGTGGAAGACCCGCTTCGCGCCGAAGCGCTGGACGAGGCTCCCGCCCGTGGCGGCCCGTTGGCCCGAGCCGCAGATAACCGCCACCGGCTTTTCCGGATCGAGGCCGGCGGGCAGCTCAGCGATGTCGTGCCAGCACTTCAACAGCGACCCCGGGATATGGCCTGCGTCCCACTCGTTCTCGTCGCGCACGTCGAGGATCTGGAGGCTCGTGTCCGCCTGGAGGCGGTCGTAGAGCTGCTCCACGGATTCGCGCTCGATGAGATCGACGGGCCGCTTCTCCAGACGCCAGCTCGTGAGCCCGCCGTGGGCGTACCCGGCCAGGTTGCGGATCCCCACCGCGATGGCGGGGATGGCGGCGCGCTGGGCATCCTCGTCGTCTCGCCCGATGAGCACGATCTCCTGGTCGCGATCGGCGAGCCACGCGAGCTTCGAGCCGAACCCGGCTCGCGTGAGCGGGATGCACACCGAGCCGGGGATGTGGAAATCGTCGAATTGCACGTCGGTGCGCACGTCGACGAGCAGGGCGCCACCCGCGCGCTTGAGCTCGACCTGGCGCGGGGCGAGGGGAAGGAGATCGACACCGTGGGTGAGCAGGGGGCCCTTGTTGAGCTCGACGATCACCTCGAAGTTCGGAGGCTGGGGCCCGAGCTTGTCGAGCGACTTACGCACGAACTCGTCTTGATCGGCGATCTGGAGCATCTCGTTGTGGGCGCGCTCAAATCCGACTGTCGAAGAGATCTTCAGGTCCATGCCGGGACCACCGCACATCGAGCCCCCCAAGTGCGCCGGCCACAGCTCGCAGTAGTCGGGGAGGCTGAGGAGCCGGTCGTGGAGAGCGTGGAAGATCCCTCGAGCGCCCTCGGACTTCTCGATCGCCAGATCCGGACGGGCGACGTCCCCCACGAACAGGGTGTCGCCGCTCAGTACCGCCCACGGCTCCGAACTGCGGGCGGTGTCGGTGAGGACGAAGGCGCTGTGCTCGGGACGGTGACCGGGGGTGTGCATGGCCCGAACCGTGAGGGCGCCGAGCTCGAGTTCCCAGCCGTCGTCGAAGGGCTCGTGCTCGTAGTCGGGCTCTGCGTCACGATGGATGTGGATCGTCGCTCCGGTGGCGGCGGCGAGACGGCCGTGCCCGGAAACGTGGTCGGCGTGCGTGTGCGTCTCGAGGATGTGCTCGATCCTCACGCCGATGTAGCGGGCGAGCATCAGGTAGACGTTGGTCTCGAAGCGCGGATCGACCACCGCGGCGACGCCTTCGTTCTCGTCCCCGATCAGGTAAGAGGCGCAGCCGAGATCGTTGTGGGTGATCTGCCGGAAGATCATCGTGCGAGGCGGGAGGTGGGGTGCATGGCGGGGTCCTCCGGTGTCGAGGGCGGCGGAGCAGCGTTCTGGCAGGATACCGTGCCGGAGCGATACTCAACTGATTAAGTTGAGTTAGGGCCCCGCTCCGCGTGGAGCCTCGGGTTGGAGGGGCCCGACGGCATGGGCGGGGGCGGAATGGCCGTCCTCGATGGTGAGCCGGGCGGAATAGATCGACGGCGCTCCGAAGAGGCGCGCGATGATGGTCGCCTCGGCCACGGCTATGAGGACGGGAACCATGAGCGCGTCGGCGTGGTGGGTCAGCTCGAGCGTGAGGACGACGGCGGTGAGCGGCCCCTGCATCGAAGCGGCGAGCACGGCGGCCCCACCGATGACCGCGTAGCTCCCGGGCGCGGCGCCGGGCCACAGCGCCGCCCAGCCGTGCCCGAGCAGGGCGCCGAAGAGGACGCCCAGAGTCAGGGTGGGGGTGAAGAGCCCGCCGGGGGCCCCGGTGCCCAGGCATGCGGCGGTGGCCAGGGGCTTGAGCACGAGGAGCGCGGCGATGACCGCGAGGGCGAGATGGTTATCGAACACTCGCTGCACGACATCCTTGCCGTTGCCCAGGAGCTGGGGGTAGGCGATGGAGAGGGCGCCGAGAGCGGCGAAGACCACGATCGGTGCGACCACCCGGCCGGAGCCTCGAGGCTTCAGGCGGTTGACGGCGGCGATGGCGTGGACCCACCCGACGGCGAGCAGCCCCGCGAGCGGTCCGACGAGCACCGCCCACACCACCTGGGAGCCGGTCACCCGGAAGCTGGTGACGTGGTAGGTGGGCACCGTGGGAACGACGATCCACGCCACCGCGGTGGCAATCGCGGTCATGGCGACGGCGGGCGCCACCACCGGGAGGGTCAGGGTGCCGAGGAGGACCTCGACGGCGAACAGGGCGCCGCCGAGGGGCACGTTGTAGATCGCGGCCATCCCCGCCCCCGCCCCGCACGCGACCAGAAGCCGGCGCTGCCAGGCGGGGACCTTGGCCCACTGGGACAGGGCGCTGGCCACGGCGGCGCCGGTGAGCTGGGGCGCCGCCTCGCGGCCCAGCGACGCCCCCATCCCCACGATGACGATCGAGAGGACCCCGCGGGCCTGGCTGCGCCAGAACGCGAGCCGGCCGCCGCTCAGCCACAGGCCGTCGGAGATCTCTCCCGCGCCCGAGCCGGGCACCCGCTTGATGAGCAGGCCAGCGACGGCCGCGAGCGCCCCCGCAGCAAGGAGGACGACGATGTGCCGGTCGGGGCCGGCGTGGGTCACCGCCGAGAGGAAGCTCCCCGAGTGATACGACCACGACTCGGCCTGCACCAGGTCGAGGAGGAGGGTGAGGATCGCCGCCCCCAGGCCCGCGGCCACCCCGATCGCCACCACCAGCGCCCAGAAGCGCAAGCTGTAGCTCGCGATGATGCCCTTTCCGGGGACGTTGGGCTGGTGGGAGACGCGCTGCCGCATCAACGCCGAGCCACCGCGCCGCTCACGCCGGGGACTCGTAGGCCCAGGGCAGCGACGGCTGGCGGGCGCGACGCGGGGAGAGCTCGACGACCAGGCTGTAGCGATCGCCGCGCACGAGGCTCTGGCGCCATTCCACGGGTTCGCGCTCGGAGCGGACGAGCCGCTCGATGGCGAACCCGGCGACGCCCTGGGGAAGCTTCAGCGCCCGCCGCTCGCTCGCCGTGGGCACGACGGGGCGCACACGCTCGTTACCCCCGACGATGGTCACGCCACACAGGCGCGCGAGCTCGTCGTAGAGCCCGGCACGGGTCAGCGGAGCATCGAGCAGGGCGCGCGCGACGCGCGCGGGAAGCCAGCTGCGGTCAAGCGCCAGGGGCGCGCCGTCGGCGAGACGCAGGCGCTCGATGTGCACGAGCTGCGCCCCCGCCGGCAACTCGAGCCGGCCGGCGATCTCGGAATCGGTCGTCTGCTCGCGGACGCGCACCACGCTCGTCTGCTTCGCTCCCTGCGCCTCGACCTGATGGAAGAGTCCCTCCAGCGTGCCCGGTGTGTGCTCGAACTCGAGCGCCCGCACCCGGGTGCCCCGCCCCCGTTCGCGCGCCAGCACCCCCTCATCGGCCAGCCGGCGGACCGCCTCGCGCACCGTCTGCCGCGAGACGCCGTAGGTCTCGACGAGCTCGTGGTCGGTGGGAAAGCGCTCGTCGAACTCCTCGGCGGCGAGCCGCTCCGTCAGGTCTGCGAGGACCTGGGCCCAGAGAGGAAGGGGGCTCGAGCGGTCGACGGCGGGCATGGGGGGAGAGTCAGAATATCAGAATGTACGTACTAGTTGCGGGACGGGGCGGGGCGGGACGGGGCGGGACGGGGCGGGGCGGGGCGGGGGCGCGCGGGGCGGGGCGCGCGGCGGGCGGGGGAGGGGCGGGGCGGGCGGGGCGCGCGCCGCATCGAACTGAGTCACATTGGTCCGGCCCCTCCGGACGAAAGCGCCGCAGATCGCCGGCGACGACGTGCCACGCCCCGCCGCGGCGCGCCGCGGCGCGCGCCGCACCGAACTGAGTCACATTGGTCCGGCCCCTCCGGACTAAAGCGCCGCAGATCGCCCGCGACGCGTGCCGCCCCCCGCCGCCCCGCCCCGCCCCGCCCCCCCCGCCTGCGCCCTACGAAACCCCGACCAGGTCCACGACGAACACCAGCGTCTCGTCGGGGCCGATGACGCCGCCGGCGCCGCGCTTGCCGTAGGCGAGGTTGGGCGGGATGGTGATGCGGCGACGTCCGCCGACCTTCATGCCGGCGACGCCCTGATCCCAGCCGGAGATGACCTGGCCCTTGCCGAGGGCGAACTTGAAGGTGCTGCCGCGATTCCAGGAGGCGTCGAACTCCTTGCCGTTCTTCCACGAGACGCCGACGTAGTGGACCTCGACGAGATGGCCCGAAGCGGCCTCCTCGCCGTCCCCGACGGTGATGTCCTCGAGCTCGAGCTGGTAGGAGGGCGCCTGGTCGCTGGGGACTTCGACGGTGGGTCTCTCGGGAGCGGCCATCGGCGCAGAGGCTATCGATCACGGGCGCCACGCGCGGCGTGACGGCACGGCCGCGCCCGTCCCCACGCGCAAGGCCGCTCCACATGCGTAATCTTCAATTAGTGAATCGAAATTCAGGAGCGTAAGAAATGTCATCCGAAGCGCTGGTATTCGACGCGATCCGCACTCCCCGCGGCAAGGGGAAGGTGAACGGGTCGCTCCACGCCACCAAGCCAGTCGATCTGGTGGTGGGACTGATGCATGAGATGCTCAGCCGGCACGGCGGGCTCGACCCCGCGCGGGTCGACGACGTCGTCCTCGGCGTGGTCACGCCGATCGGCGATCAGGGCATGGACATCGCCAAGACGGCGGCGATCAAGGCGGGGCTGCCGGACACCGTCGCGGGCGTGCAGCTCAATCGCTTCTGCGCCTCCGGCCTCGAGGCCGTGAACATGGCCGCCCAGAAGGTCGCCTCGGGCTGGGAGGACCTCGTGTGGGCGGGCGGCGTTGAGTCGATGTCGCGTGTGCCCATGGGCTCGGACGGCGGCGCCTGGGCGCTCGACCCCGAGACCAACTACGACACCGCCTTCGTCCCCCAGGGCGTGAGCGCCGACCTTATCGCCACCGTCGAGGGGTTCAGCCGCGACGACGTCGACGCCTACGCCGCCCGTTCGCAGGAGCGCGCCGCCACCGCCCAGACCGAGGGCCGCTTCGCGAAGTCCGTGATCCCCGTCCGGGACATCAACGAGCACGTCGTCCTCGACAGCGACGAGTTCATCCGCCCGGGCACCACGGTGGACACCTTGGGGAAGCTCAAGCCCTCCTTCCAGGTCATGGGCGAGATGGGCGGCTTCGACGCCGTCGCCCTCCAGAAGTACCACTGGATCGAGCGCATCGAGCACGTACACACGCCCGGGAACTCCTCGGGCATCGTCGACGGCGCCTCGCTGGTGGTGGTCGGCAACGAGCAGATCGGCAACGAGCTCGGGCTCACCCCGCGCGCGCGGATCCTCGCCACCGCGGTCTCGGGCGCCGACCCGACGATCATGCTCACCGCGCCCGCGCCCGCGAGCCGCAAGGCGCTGGCCAAGGCGGGTCTGAGCATCGACGACATCGACCTCGTGGAGATGAACGAGGCGTTCGCGGCCGTGGTCCTGCGCTTCGTCAAGGATATGGACCTCGATATCGACAAGGTCAACGTCAACGGCGGCGCCATCGCCATGGGTCATCCCCTCGGAGCGACCGGCGCGATGATCCTCGGCACCCTGATCGACGAGCTCGAGCGCCAGGACAAGCGCTATGGCCTCGCGACGCTCTGCGTCGGTGGCGGCATGGGCATCGCAACCGTCGTCGAGCGCGTCTAACTCGCGCCCCCGCCTTCAAGGAGACCAGAACAATGAGTGACAACAGCACGATCCGCTGGGATCGGGACGATGACGGCGTAGTCGTCCTCACCCTCGACGACCCCAACCAGTCGGCCAACACCATGAACGCCGCCTACGCCGAGTCGATGAAGGCGACGGTGGACCGGCTCGAAGCGGAGAAGGACGACATCACCGGGGTGATCATCACCTCGGCCAAGAAGACCTTCTTCGCCGGCGGCGATCTCAACGACCTGCGCGCCGCGACCCCCGAGCAGTCCGAGGAGATCGCCCGCTGGGTGCGCGATGGCAAGGCGCTCCTGCGCCGTCTCGAGACACTGGGCAAGCCCGTGGTGGCGGCGATCAATGGCGCCGCCCTGGGCGGAGGCCTCGAGATCGCTCTGGCCACCCACCACCGCGTGATCGTCGATGACGCGAAGATCCAGCTCGGGTTCCCCGAGGTCCAGCTCGGCCTCCTCCCCGGCGCCGGCGGCGTGACCCGCAGCGTGCGCATGCTCGGCATCGCCAACGCCCTGCTCCAGCTCCTTCTTCAGGGCCAGCGGGTGCGCCCGCAGCAGGCCAAGGAACTGGGCATCGTCGATGAGGTCGTCGCCACCCGGGAAGACCTGATTCCCGCCGCCAAGGCGTGGATCGCCGCCAACCCCGAGGCCACGCAGCCGTGGGACGTGAAGGGCTACAAGATCCCCGGCGGGACTCCCAGCACTCCGGCCCTGGCCCAGAACCTGCCCGCCTTCCCGGCCAACCTGCGCAAGCAGATCAAGGGGGCCAACTATCCGGCGCCGCACCACATAATGGCCGCGGCGGTGGAAGGGGCCCAGGTCGACTTCGACACCGCGAGCGAGATCGAGGGCCGCTACTTCGTCGACCTGGTCACGAGCCAGGTGGCGAAGAACATGATCCAGGCCTTCTTCTTCGATCTGAACCGCGTCAAC
>DASZLV010000136.1:0-17388 GCA_035552215.1 Solirubrobacteraceae bacterium
CAACGAGCTCCTGGCCGGGGACGTCGAGGCGATGAAGCGGCGTACGCGCAACTACGCCCGCCGCCAGCTCACGTGGATGCGCAAGCTTGCCGACGTCAACGTCATCGACGTCACGGACCGCTCGCCCACCGAGGTCGCCGCCCTCGGTCTTGCCGCCCAGCACCCGCGCCGCGCGCCGGGGCCGCCCCTCCGCCGCCCGCATGCACCGCCGCCCGCGCCCCGCCGCTCGCAGCCGGGACCCGCGCCCCCTGCCGCGCACCCCCCTACACCGCCTCCGAGCTGAGATCGGGTTCGAGGAGGTGGCGTTGACCCGCCTCGCGGACGAGCTCGGCTCTCGTGGTCAGACCGAGCCGCTGCTGGAGATGCGCTCGGTGGTTCTCCACCGTCCGTGTGCTGATGACGAGGATGCGCGAGATCTCGACGTTCGTGTGCCCGAGGGCGAGGAGTCGCAGGATGTCGCACTGGCGCTCGGTCAGCCGGCGCCCGCGATCGCTGCCGTCGTGGGCGCCCAGCAGGGTGGCGCCCAGGGAGGGGCTGACGTACCGTCCGCCCAGCGCCGCGGCGCGGACGGCGGGGACGATCTCCACGCTCGCGTTCTTGCGCAGGACATAGCCCGAGGCCCCCGCGCGAAGGGCGTCGCGAACCTCCACGGGCGAGGCCGCCGTCCCCACCACGATGACCGAGACTCCGGGCGCCGACGCGCGCACCCGAGCCGCCACCGAAGGCGCGAATACGGTCATCAGGACCGCCACTCGCACATCCTGCGTACCCGTGAACTCGACGACGTCCTCGACGTCGGCAAGCTCTGCCACCACCTCGAAGCTGCGTTGTTGCTCGAGCAGGAATCGCACTCCCATGCGAGCGAGCGGATCTGCCCCGGCCACCAGTATCGCCGTCACTTATGCCCCCTTGCCGAACCCCTGAGCGATGGAACAAGTTATCCAGTGGGCCTGGTGAAACCTGCCCATCCCTCCAATCGCTGCGAAAACCTTACCCGTTCGGCAAATGCTCGACAAGTTGGGCTGTCAGCACGTCGAACGGGGTCGCGGAAACAGTGTGGATTTCTACTCATGGGCGCGTAGCTTCTCGTCACAGAACCCCTGGAAAAGAGCGGATTGTGCGCCTCCCAACCGAGGATTAGCTTGCTGGCAGCAGCAGGGGGCTTCCCCTCGACGGTTCCCACCGTCCGACCAGGGCGCGGCTGCCGGCACGCCTGATCGACTAAATCCACTCTTTGACATACCGGCAGAGGGAGCGAGGTACGCATGATTGGCAGGACATCTCGTAGCGTGGTGCTGCGGTTTCGCAGACCACGGATAGCCGCGGTGGTGGTGCTAGCCGCCGGAGCGCTCTGCGTGGCGGCGAGCCCGGCCTCTGCGGACGTCACCAGCGTCAAGGGCGGTGCCTTTGGCGAGTCCGTGAACGTGACGCCGCTCGGACTCCTGAACGTGACGTCGGGCCCGATCCCGACGGTAACCCTGCCCGCCGGAGGAGGAGGACCATTCACGGACTCGCTGGCGAGCGTGTGCGTGCCCGCGACGACGTGCGCTCTGCTCAGGACCGGGATCTTGAATGTGAGCACCCAGGGCACCCTCGGAGCCAGCGGCGGTTCGTCGAGTTCGGCCAGTGTGGCCAACGTAGGGGCGCTGGCGGGTACGCCGGCGGTGCTGAGCGCCACAGCGGTGAGCAGCAGGTGCAGCGTCGGTCCGAACAGCTCATCGGGGTCCTCGACGATCGCCGGGGCCACTTTCCTCGGGCAGGCCCTGGACGTGAACCCGGCACCGAACACCACGATCAACGTTCCCGGGGTCGTGACCCTGATCCTCAACGAGCAGATTCCCACCGGCGGGCCGGGCGACTACAGCCTGACCGTGAACGCCATCCACCTGAAGCTGGGGCCCGAGCTCGGCTCGGGCGACGTGATCATCGCCCAGTCGCGGTGCGGCGAGGCAGGACCCGACGTGACGATCCCGTTCGCGCCGATCGGCATCATCGGGACCACCGCCGTCCTCGGCGCCGTCCTCCTCCGCATCCAGCGGCGCCGGCCGGACGCGGATGATACCCCCGCCATCACGAGCTGACGGCGGAAGGGACGGCTGAGAACGATGAATGTCCTGGCAATAGGTGCACATCCCGACGATGTCGAGCTCGGGTGCGGTGCCACGCTGGCCGTACACGCGGCGAGGGGCGATGGGATCGCCCTGCTGGTGATGACGCCTGGGGAACATGGTCCCCAGGCGGCCATCTCCCGCGTGTCCGAGCAGGAGGAGGCGGCTCGGGTCCTGGGGGCCCGGCTGTACTGGGGACCCTTCCAGGATGGAGCGGTGCCCGAGGGACGCGATGCTGTCGAGCTCATCGAAGCGGTGATCCAGGAGGTCGGGGCTGACGTGATCTACACGCACGCTGCCCACGACTCCCACCAGGATCACCGCGCCACGGCGGCGAGCAGTCTCGCGGCGGCTCGGCGGGCGACGCGGCTCGTCACCTACGAGGCACCGACATCGCTGGGCTTCGTGCCATCCCTGTTCGTCGATGTTGAGGGGTTCGTCGAAAAGAAGCTCGACGCCATACGCGCCCACGAGTCGCAGGTCGAGAAGAACCGGCTCGTGGATCTCGAGGCAGTGGAGGCGCAGGCGCGCTGGAGAGGGTTCCAAGCGCGCCTGCACTATGCGGAGGGATTCGTGGCCGAGCGCTTCACCTGGGACCTGTTCGCCGACGCCGCCATCATCGAGCCCGCCGATCCGGTGATGCTCGCGGTGGCTCACGCGGTGGGATAGGCGGAGACCCTGCGACCCGCAAGGATCTGGGGCGCCAAGGGCCCGGCCTCATTTGAGGCTCGGGCCCTTGGCGGCGCATTGGAGCCGCTCCACCGGGCGGGGGTTGCCAGCCGTCCTGGGAGCCGCTCGTCGCCGTGGCTGGCCCCGGTCGTGCTCGGGGGGCTCATCACCGCCGCCGGCGTGCTCGGCATCGCCGAACTGACGACGGTGATCGGCGTGGCCCTGGAGACGATCTTCATCGTCTTCTTCGTTCGCCACCTCTCGTTCACCGTGGCGGCGCTGCGCTCGGCACCGGCGGACCTCTTGGCGCCGGTCGTGCCCACGCCTTATCGACCGGCGGTCTCGGTCCTCGTGGCATGCAAGAACGAGGAGCTGGTCATCGAGGGCCTGGTCAGGAGCCTCCTGGCCCTCGAGTACCCGCCGGAGCTCCTGCAGGTGGTGATCGTCAACGACGCGTCGACCGATCGCACCGGCGAGCTGCTCGCAGCGCTCCAGCGCGACGAGCCTCGCCTGACATGCCTGCACAGGGGCCGGGGGGAGATCTCAGGCAAATCCGCCGCCCTCAACGCGGCCATGGCGACGCTCACCGGCGAGGTGACGATCGTCTTCGACGGTGACCACAAGCCCCGGCCCGATGTCGTCTGGCGGCTCGTGCGCCATTTCGACGATCCGTCGGTCGGGGCGGTCCAGGGTCGCTGCGTGATCCGCAACGAGCGCGACATCCTCCTCGCCAAGCTCGTGGCGATCGACTATCTCGCCGGCTACCTGGTCAACGAATACGGGCGCCAGGGCTTGGTCCGCATGCCCGCCTACGGAGGTGCCAACTGCGCCGTGCGCACCTCGAGCCTCCGTGAGCTCGGCGGCTGGAACCAGCAAAGCGTCACCGAGGACACCGACGTGACGCTCCGCCTCGTCCTTTCTGGCCAGCGCGTGCGCTACGACGTCACCGCCATCGACGAGGAGCAGGCGGTGACGACACTGGGCCGCTACTGGCGCCAGCGCTATCGCTGGGCCCGCGGGCATCAGCAGGTCTGCCGCGACTACCGAGCGGCCGTCTGGCGCACCCCGTTCCTGTCCCGGCTCGAGAAGCTCGAGACGACCATGTTCCTGTTCGTCTTTCACCTGCCGGTGCTCTCAGGCGCTGGGCTGCTCCTGTTGCTGACCTGGGCCGCCGGCCTCGGGGCGGCCAGCGATCCCTTCCACGGCTTCGTGCTCTGGACGCTGCTCTTCATCGGCCCGCTGTTCGAGCTGAGCGGAGCACTCCTGATCGCCCGCAGCGATCGCCGGGATGCGCGCATGCTCGTCTTCTTCCTGCCCCTGTTCTTCGTCTCCATCGCGCTGTGCACGAAAGCGTGGCTCGACGGAGTCTTCGGACGCCACTATGCCTGGGTCAAGACCGAGCGCTCGGCCGCCCGACTGGTCTCACCGTGACCGATTCCGCTCGCTATGCGCTCCCGCGCAGCCTGGCCATCCTCGCGGCCTCGATCGCCGGGTTCTTCCTGCTCCAGCAGCCGGCCCGGGTCCTCGAGAGCCATGCTGTGGCAGGGTTGCTGTCGCTCTGCGGTGCCCACGGCACGCACGTGGTGCTCGGGACCTACATCGACGTCGAGCCCGCCCGGCACGGATATCTCCTGGCCGCTCTCACCCCCGCCTGCTCATCACTCTCGGCGCTGCTGGCGATCACCTGTATCGCAGCGGTGTCACGCGCCGGGACGCCGTCGCGGCGCTTGATGGCGCTGGCCATCGCCCTCGCGGTGATCGCCGTCGGGAACGTCCTGCGCATGGCCGCGGTCCTGGCCGTCGGCCTCGTTGCCGGGCGATCCGTTCTCGTCCTCTTCCACGACTGGGTGGCGGGGATGTTCACCTTCGGCTACGTGCTCGGCGGCTATGTCCTCTTCCTCTACCTCGTGCTTCCGGATCGGCGCCCCATGGCCGACGGCATTCCGGCGGCGCATCTCCCAGCATGACCGTCGACACGGTCATGCTCGGGGTTGGGGTGGCCCTCCTGACCGGGGGCGTGGTTTGGCGGGTGCTGGCGGTCCGGCGGCGCCGGGCCCACTTCCTTGGGCGCGCCCGGGCCGCGCTCGGAGCTCAGGATCGGACGACGAGGTGTGCGGCGGTGGCCGTGGTCACTCAGCAGGGCCTCTCGCCGGTCGCTGAGCTGCTGCTGGAAGCGACGCAGCGCGAGACCGAAGCCACGGTGCTCGACGCGATCGCCGAGGCGGTGGGGCGCCATCAGTGGGAGCCCAGCCATCGCCGCGAGCTCTTCGAGCTTCGGCTGTGGGCCCAGTGCCGACTCCAGGTGCGCCCGCTCGGAGAGCGCCCGGCGCGCCCGCGGCCGGCGCCGACGCCCGAGCGCCGATTGGTCTGGCCCCCCTCACATCCCGCCCACAACGGTCACGTGACCGAAGCCGCCGCTCGACTCTGTGACCTCCTCGAGCCGGGGGACGCCGGGACGGCCGCCGCCTCGCCAGCACCGACCCGAAGTGCCCTGGCGGTCATGGCCGCCGGCGGCTGGCGCCGGCTCAGTCGTTCGGAGCACCGGCGATGAGCGCGGTCCAGGCGTCGAGCGAGTATGAGCCCGAGGTCGCCGCCATCGTCACGGGGGCGGGCGGGGCCGCCGGCGTCGCGGTGATCCGCTGCCTGGTGGCGCGGGGAGTCCGCGTCATCGCCGCCGATGCCGACGACATGGCGGCGGGACTGAGGCTCGCTTCCTCATCCAGCACCCTGCCGCTGTGCACGGACCCGACCTTCGTCGATCGCGTATGCCGTCTCGCCGTGCAGACGGGCGCGGGGGTGCTCGTGAGCACGGTGGCCGAAGAGATGCAGGCGCTGTCTCGCGGTCACCGGGATCTGGCCGCGGCGGGCCTTCGCACGTGGCTTCCCGCCCCCGGCGTGGTCGAGACGTGCATCGACAAGTGGAGCTTCGCGGTGGCTATGCGCCGGGCGGGGATCTCCGCTCCTGCCACCGCCCTCGGCGGCGCCGACGACGTGCCGGGCCCATGGATCGTCAAGCCGAGGTTCGGCCGGGGCTCGCGGGACGTGTACGCCGTCGATCTCCGCGACGAGCTCGAGTGGGCGCTCCGCCGGGTCCCCGAACCGATCGTGCAGACGCGCCTGTGCGGTCGCGAGTTCACCGTCGACTGCCTGGTGGGCCGAGACGGCACGCTGGCCGGCGCGGTCCCGCGCTGGCGCCTGGAAACCAAAGCGGGGATCTCCACCCGGGGGGCGACGTTCGTCAGCGAAGCCGTCCTCGACGGTGTGCGTTCGCTGCTCTCGGCGATCGGCCTGAGGGGCCCGGCCAACGTCCAGGGCTTCCTCGCCGCCGACGGGGCCGTGTCCTTCGTGGAGGTCAACCCGCGTTTCTCCGGGGGCCTTCCCCTCTCTCTGGCCGCGGGGGCCGATCTCGTCGGGCAGTACCTGCGCGGGCTCCTGGGCCTGCCCATCCAGCCCGAGGGCCTTCGCTACCGAGAGGGCGTGAGGATGGTCCGCTACTTCGAGGAGGTGTTCGAGGGATGAAGATCCTCGTCCCCATGGGCACCCGGCCCGAGATCGTCAAGCTCGCTCCCGTGGTGCAGGCGCTGCGCGCGAAAGCAGGGCTCGAGGTGATGACCGTGGCGACCGGCCAGCACTATGACCGCAGCCTCACCAACGTCTTCTACGAGGAGCTGGGGCTCCACATCGATGTCACCTGGAAGCTCGAGGGTGACGAAGCCACGCGCCTCGGCGCGATGATGACCTCGGCGCTCGCGGAGATTGACGCGGCCGCGCCCTCGCTCGTTCTCCTCCTCGGTGACACCTACACCGTTCCCGTGTTCTGCCTGGCGGCGCGCCGGCATGCGGTGCCGGTGGCGCACATCGAGGCCGGACTGCGATCGTTCAACCCCACCTCGATGGAGGAAGTCAACCGCAGGACCGCGGCCGCGCTCGCGTCCCTGCACCTGGCCCCCACCTCGCTCGCGGCGCGCTTCCTGGAGCAAGAGGGGGTCCCTCGAGAGCGGGTCAAGGTCGTCGGCAATCCCGTCATCGATGTCCTGCGGCAAGCCGGGGTCGAGGCGTGCCCTCCGCGTGAACGCCGCGGTGTCGTCCTCACCGCCCACCGTCCCACCAACGTCGACGACCCGGCGCGCCTGGCCCAACTGGTGGAGATCCTCCGCACCCTCGCGAACCGCCTTGCTCCCGTGACCTTTCCCGTGCACCCGCGGACGCGCTCGCGACTCCTCGAAGCGGGCGCGCTCGCGACCCTCGAGGGCGAGCAGGGACTGCGCCTTACCGAGCCGCTCCCCTACGAGGAGATGCTCGCGCTCATGTCGCGCAGCCAGGTTGTGGTTACGGACTCGGGCGGGCTGCAGGAGGAGGCTTCGTGGCTCGGCATCCCCACCGTGGTGCTCCGGCGCTCGACGCCCCGGTGGGAGGGCGTGAAGGCGGGAGCGGCGGTACTCACGGGCTTGGACGTCGACTGCACCGTCGACGCGGCCATTCGCCTCGCCTCGGCCGCCGAGCAGGCGCGCGTCTGGGCCATCGCCTGCCCCTACGGTGACGGTCACACCGCCGAGCGCATCGCGGCGACGCTCACCGACCCCGCGGTGACCAACCTCCTGCGCTTCGAGGAGCCGGATTTCACCGTATGCGCGCCGCCATGCTGATCCGCGCTGTTCTCTTCGATCTCGACGACACCCTCTACCCCCAGGCGGAGTGGCTGCGAGGGGCGTGGCGATCGGTATCCGAGGCGGGCGCCGGGCTGGGTCTCGACCCCGGGGCGCTCGAGGCCACCCTGGTCTCGATCTGCGCCGAGGGCTCGGACCGCGGGTTGATCATCGATCGCGCGCTGGCCCGGATCGGGGCACCTGACACCCCGCTCGCACCCCTGATCGAAGCGTTCCGCGCTCACGCGCCGCGCTCGCTGGCTCCCTATCCGGGGGTTCGGGCCGCCCTGGAGCGGCTCCGAGATGAACTGGCGGTCGCCCTCGTCAGCGATGGGGACGTCGCCATCCAGCGCGCCAAGCTCAGGGCGCTCGGCCTCGAGGAGGCCTTTGACGTGATCGTGCTCTCCGATGCCCTCGGGCGGGGTATGCGCAAGCCCAATCCGGCGCCTTTCGAGCGCGCGCTGGCCGCGCTCGGCGTCGACGCCGAGCAAGCCATGTTCATCGGTGATCGACCTGAGAAGGATGTCGCCGGCGCCGCGGGCGCGGGAATCCGGGCGATCCGCGTGTTCACCGGCGAGTACGCCGGGATGCCGGACACGCCCGCGCCGTGGGCCAGCGCCCGCGACGCCGTGGAGGCGATGTGGTTGGTGAGATCACTCGGGCGCCTGGCCGCCTGATCGTCCTACCGAGGATCAGTGGCTGCCCACGGGGCGGAGAATCGGACCGAGCCGGTCGTTGGCGTCGCCGAGGAGGATGAGCTCACCCGCGTCGGCGGTGGTGAACGGCCAGTCCCGCCCGACCTTCTCGGCGGCCGCCTCGATCTTCGCCGACGCCGCGGTGCCGAGCCCCCCGTTTCCGACCGCGGCGAAGGCCCAGCCCACGACGGGCCAGTAGCCGACGCGCTGCGGGGCGGGACGGAAGCGCCCGCGGGCCGTCGGCTCGTCCCACTGGGGCTGGGCAGCGGCGAAGTGGCGCATGAGCCGCGCGGCGCGGGCGCCGCGGGCCAGTCCGAACGCCACCGACCAAGCCTGCGCCACCGCGTCGGGATAGAGCACACTCCACTGCGCGGGGGTGGCCGCGCCGTTCTCGCCACGCGCCCAGCTGTAGGCGCCTACCGCGGGGTTCCACAGCCCCGCGACCCCGTTGCGCATGCGCGCGGCGTCGAGCATGGCCCGCTGCGACAGAGCTCCCGCGCCCGTCGCGCCCGCCAGGGTCGCGGCGGCGCGCAGGCCGGCGTAGGCCTCGGCCTGATCGAGCAGATACTTGATGTGGAAGCCGGGCTTGGCCCAGGTGAGGCCGTCGCTGGTCTGCGTCGCCTCGATGGCTTTGACCGCGGCGGCGATCCCCGCGCCGAGCGTCCGCAGTGCGCCTCGATCGTGGGTGGCAAGCCACGCCGCGCGGGCCGCGATCAGGAACGTGCCCGCGTAGGCATCGGTCGAATCCATGGCACCGGTCGACACCTCGCCATCGCCCCCGACGGTGTAATCGGTGACGAAGCCGCTCGCATCCTGGTGGGCTTGGTACCAGGCCAGCCACTTCCAGGCAGCATCGGCGTACGCGGTGGTGCCGGTGAGCTGGGCGGCGCGCGCGAGTCCCATCGCCGCGTAGTTGCCCAGATACGGCCATATGGCGGTGCGCCCGGAGCCGGTTGTTATCGCCCCGTCGGGGAGTTGGGCGGAGAGAATCCACTCGGCGTCGGTGCGCACTCCCGCCGAGGGAGTGGTCGCTCCGATGAGGAGGGCGAGAATCGCGAGCAGGACGACGGCTCCGGCGCGTACCTGCCGGCGCGGCGCTCCCGGCGAGAAGACACCCTGCGTGATCGCTCACTTCCTGGACGCGTTGCCCTGCCTCATCGTCTCACACCGGCGCGGAACGGCGCAAGGCCGCCGGTCCGCTGGTCGCTCAGCTCAGCTCAGCCAGGCCGCACCGGCGCTGCCCACGTCGGCGAGGGCGAGGAGCTGGCCTGCGTCCGACGGCGTGAACGGCCATGCGCGGCCGACCGCGAGGGCGCTCGTGCGGATGCTTCCGAGAGCCGCTTGCGCCACGGCGAGATTCCCGATCCGGGCGAAGGCCCAGGCCGGGACGGCCCAGTAGCCGACGGGCGAGGGTCCCGATCCGAAGCTCGCGACCGCGGTTGGGAGGTCCCAGTTGGGCTGCGCCGCCGCGAAGTGGCCCATCAGAGACTGGGCGCGCGCGCCGCTCACGAGACCGAAGGCCACCGGCCATGCCTGCTCGAGGGCATCCGGATAGAGGACCGACCAGTTCGTGGGCTGGCTCACGCCGTCCGCGTGCAGGGCCCAGTTGTAGGCGCCGAGGTCCGGGTTCCACAGGTGGGCGGTGCCGCTCCGAAGTCGCGCGGCCGCGGTGGCCGCCGAAGCCTCCAGGACGGGCTGGCCGAGCGTGCTCGCCAATCCGGTGGCGGCCTGCAGGCCGGCGTAGGCCTCCGATTCGTCCATCAGATACTTCACGTGCCAGGTCGGCTTCGCCCACGTGAGCCCGTCGGAGTCCTGAGTCGCCTCGATGGCGCTGACCGCGGCGGCGATGCCGGGGGCGAGACCGCGGAGCTGGGCGCGGTCGTGAGTGGCCTGCCAGGTGGCACGGGCGGCGAACAGGAAGGTCCCCGCGTAGGCATCGGTGGAATCCATCGCACCGGTCGAAGTCTCTACCCCCGCGGTGACCTGATAATCGGTTACGAAGCCGCTTGAGTCCTGGTGCGCCTGATACCAGCGCAGCCAGCTCCAGGCCGCGTCCGAGTAGCGGCGGTCGTGAGTGATCTGCGCCGCGCGGGCCAGTCCGACCGCGGCGTAGTTGCCCAGATACGGCCAGATCGCCTTGCGGTCGACGTAATTGGCGATCGCTCCGTCGGGCAGCTGCGCAGCGAGGATCCACTCCGCGTCAGAGCGAACCTGGCCGGTGGTGGCGGCGGAGGCCCGCGCCGCCGACCCGAGGAGGAGCAGGGCGAGGAGGGCCAAGATCGTCGCTGGGCGCCACCGCGACTGAGTGAGCCTGTTGGACACCCCCTCCCATCGGCTGCTCGATCGGCGCGCTTTAGTCGGGCTCGAGCGCGTGAACCTTTGTTCACCGCTTGCCGCAGATAACCCCCTGAACCACCCCGGTAGCTACTAGACTCCACCTCGCGATGGCCAAGCAGCAGCGAACGATGCGAGTGGAGCAGCGCAGCCAGCTGGCCGCGATGGAGAAGCTCGAGAGCCGCAGCGACGAGGAACTCGAGGCGGAGACGAGGTTCAAGGCCGCCGCTCAGGCGATCCTCGGCGCCCGCGCCGCCGAGCGATATGACGCCAAGGCCGCCCGCGCTCACTTCCAGCGCGCCCTCGCCGCCTCGCGCCCGCAGGAGAGGCTCCAGCTCCGGCGCATGGCCGACGCCTCGCTGGCCCTGGCCGAGCGTCGCGCCGACGACCTCAAGAAGGCTGCGGAGCGCCTCGGGGTCGAGGCCCCCACCGGGCGGCAGCTGCTCGGACTCAAGTTCATGGGGTTGATCGCGCCCCCCGCAAGCGCGGGAACGCTCATGCGCGTGCGCGGGGTCATGCTCGTCATCCTCCTCATCGTCGGGCTCCTCGCCCTCGGGTTCGGGATCATCGAGCTCATTTCCCTGCCCTTCGGCGGGGCCTCGTGGCAGCTGTCGATCTTCTACGGCTTCGTTCTCGTCGTCGCGGTACTCGGCGTGCTCGCCTACCTGGGTCGGCGCCGCCAGCGCAAGGCGCAGGCCGAGCGTGCCGAGCAGACCGCCGCGCGCGCCCGCTGAGGCGCTCCCCGATCTGATCGTGTGCGGCCGGTACTCCCTCGCCACCCCCACGCCCGCCGACGTTCGCGCCCGCTTCCCCGTCGGTGAGTCGATCGAGATCCGCCGGCGCTACAACGTCGCTCCCGCTGACGACGTCCTCGCGGTCACCGTTGATCGCGAGGGGGCACCGCGGGGCGAGCTGTTGCACTGGGGGTTGGTGCCCTCATGGGCCGAGCGCCCGGACATCGGCCTGAAGATGATCAACGCGCGCTCTGAGACGGTTGCCGAGCGCCCCGCCTTCCGGCGAGCATACGAACGCTACCGTTGCCTGATCCTCGCCGACGGCTTCTACGAGTGGCGGCCCACGCCAAGTGCGCCCGCGGGGCGCGCTCGCAAGCAGCCGTTCCACATCTCCTGCGCCGATCAGCCGACGTTCGCGTTCGCGGGGCTGTGGTCGATCTGGCATGCCCCCGGCGGCGCCACGCTGCGCTCGTGCACGATCCTCACCGCGCCCGCCAACACCGCGGTCGCCCCGCTGCATGACCGTATGCCCGTGATCCTCCCCTCGGGCGCCGAGGGAGCGTGGCTCGATCCTGCGACGCCCAGGGCCGAGCTCGACGCGCTCCTGGCGCCGCTCGCTTCCGAGCGCACGGCGCTCCGTGCCGTGTCGGCGGCGGTCAACGATGCCCGCTACGACGGCCCGGAGTGCCTCGAGCCGCCGGTGCCGAGCGATCAGACGACGCTGTTCTGATGCCCCTCTCCCCTCTCCTCGCCGGCTACGACCACGTCCTCCTCGACCTCGACGGATGCGTGTGGGTGGGTGAGGAGACCACCAGATCAGCGCCCGAAGCGGTGGCCGAGCTCCGCTCGGCTGAGAAGCACATCGCCTTCATCACCAACGACGCCCAGCGCTCGGGTGAGGACTACGTACGCAAGCTGTGGTCGCTCGGCATCCGCGCCTCGCTGGACGAAGTGGTCACCGTGGGCAGCGCCATCCAGCACGTGCTCGCCGAGTCCCGCCCGCGTGGGGGCACCGCCTACGTGATCGGCTCCGAGGCGGTGTTCCGCCATGTCGAGGACGCCGGGCTGCGCATCGTCAACGGCACCGACCTCGCGCCCCGGGCCGAGGTGGTCGTCGCCGCCGGTCACGACGACCTGCACTTCCGCGAGCTGCGCGCGGCGGTTCAGGCCATCCTCGCCGGGGCGCAGTTCATCGGCGCCGGGCGCGATCGCACCTTTCCCATGCCCGATGGCCCGTGGCCGGGCACGGGAGCGATCCTCGCCGCGCTCGAGTACGCCACCGCGCGCACCGCGGAGATCGTCGGCAAGCCCGATCCCCAGGTCTTCCTCACCGCGCTCGACCGCCTCGGGCCCGGCCGCGCCCTGGCCGTCGGCGACCGGCTCGACGCCGATCTCGCCGGGGCCGCGGCCGCCGGGATCGACGGCGCCATCGTTCTCACGGGCGTGACGACCAGAGCCGAGGCGCAAGCCGCCGAGGAACCTGCCCCCGTCGCCATCGCCGAGGACCTGGCGGCGCTCGTGCTCGCCGGCTGACGCGCCATGGCGGAGGCGCGGAAGCTGTCCCTGATCGTGAATCCCTCGGCGGGAGGAGGACGCGCGGGCCGGTCCCTGCCCGGCGTCGAGGCGGCGCTCGCGGCTGCCGGCGTCCCGCACCGTGCCGAGTGCACGCGCAGCCTCGACCATGCCCGGGAGCTCGCACGGGCCGCGGCGGCGGGCGGGGAGATCGCCGTCGCCTTCGGCGGCGACGGTCTCGTGGGAGCGGTGGCCGACGCGGTCCGGAATACCGACGGTGTGCTGGCGGTGCTCCCCGGCGGGCGCGGCAACGACTTCGCCCGGGTCCTCGGTATCCCGCTCGAGCCCGTGGCCGCGTGCGCGGTCCTCGCCACCGGCGTGGAGCGGGCGCTCGACCTCGGCGAGGTGGGCGGCAGGACATTCGTGGCCATTGCCAGCTGCGGCTTTGACTCCGAGTGCAACCGGATCGCCAACGAGACGCGTTTCGTGCGCGGCACCCTGGTGTACGTGTACAGCGCCCTGCGCGGGCTCGCCGGATGGCGTCCTGCCCGCTTCTCTCTCGGCCTCGACGGCGAGGCGACCGAGTCGATCGTCGGGTACAGCGTCGTCATCGCCAACTCGAAGGCCTACGGCGGCGGTATGTATATCGCCCCCGATGCCTCGCTCGACGACGGCCTCCTCGATGTCCTCACCATCGCCGACATGCCCAAGTTTCGCTTCCTGCGCCTCCTCCCCACCGTGTTCAAGGGTCGCCATGTGCGGGCCCCTGAGGTGTCGGTGCGGCGCGCTCGCGAGGTCCGGGTGAGCGCCGATCGGCCGTTCACCCTGTACGCCGACGGGGATCCGATCGCCGAGCTCCCCGTCACCGTTCGCGCGCTCCCCCGTGCCGTGCGTGTCATCGTGCCAAGGGAGTTGGCACCATGACCGCCCTCGGACCCAAGCTCGTGGCCGCTCGCGCCGTCGGCGCGCTGGCGCGGCGGGCGGGCCGTGGCGGCGGCACGAGTCTGCCCGGCAAGGTCCTCATCCGCCTCGAGCCCGAGGCGATCTCCGAGCTTGCCGCACGCCTTCCCCGCGGAAGCGTGATCGTCTCGGCCACCAACGGCAAGACGACGACCACGGCGATGATCGCGTCGGTGCTCGAACGCGCCGGGGTGACCATCGTCCACAACCGCGCGGGGGCGAACATGGCCGGCGGAGTTGCCTCCACCCTGCTCGCGGCCACGCGCGCAGGCGGTCGCATCGACGGCGAGCTCGGGCTCTTCGAGGTCGACGAGTTCTGGCTGGCGGCGATGACCGAGCAGCTCGGTCCACGCGCGATCCTCCTCGCGAACCTGTTCCGCGATCAGCTCGATCGCTACGGCGAGCTCGACACCATCGCTGACCGGTGGGCGAGCGTCCTCACGAGCTCTGCCGCCGGCGCCCGGCTCGTGCTCAACGCCGACGACCCGCTCATCGCCGACCTGGGCCGCGAGCATGCCGGTGTCATCTACTTCGGCGTCGAGGACAACGCGATGGCGGTGCCCGAAATGCAGCACGCGTCGGACTCCAAGCACTGTCGCCGCTGCGGCGCAGCCTATGTCTACGAGTCCATCTACCTCGGGCACCTCGGTCGCTACCACTGCCCGAGCTGCGGTCAGGAGCGACCCGCCCCGGCCGTGCGCGCGGAGGACATCCGCCTCCACGGTACCCGCAGCGCGACCTTCACCCTGCACACTCCGGCCGGATCGGCGCAGGTCGAGCTCCCCCTCCCGGGGCTCTACAACGTCTACAACGCGCTCGGCGCCAGCGCGCTCTGCCTCGCCCTCGAGATCCCCCTCGGCGAGATCGTCGCCGGTCTCGAGGCGGTGACCGCTGCCTTCGGGCGGGCCGAGACCATCCGCATCGGCCCCAACGAGCTGTCGATCCTCCTCGTCAAGAACCCCGCCGGCGCGAACGAGATCCTGCGCACGCTGACCCTCGAGGAGTCAGAGCTCGACGTGCTGGCGATCCTCAACGACCGGATCGCGGACGGCCGCGACATCTCCTGGGTGTGGGACGCCGACTTCGAGCTCCTCGCCGGCCGGGTGCGGCGCGTGACGTGCGCGGGGACGCGGGCGGCGGAGCTCGCGCTACGCCTGAAGTACGCGGGAGTGCCCACCGAACGGCTGCACGTCGTCCCCGGCCTGCCCGAGGCGCTCAACGAGGCGCTCGCCGACACGCCCGGCGGCCATGTCTTCGCGCTGCCGACCTACACGGCGCTGCTCGAGCTGCGCGACGAACTCGCGGCGCGCGGGAGTGCGCCACCGTTCTGGCGGGCCGGTGAGGGATGACGGCGACCGAGGTGATCTGGCACGACCTCGAATGCGGCGGCTACCGCGAGGACCTGCCGCTGTGGCGGGCGCTCGCGCGCGAGCACCCGGGTCCCATCCTCGAGGTCGGCGCCGGGACGGGGCGCGTGTCCGTGGACCTCGCCCGGCTCGGCCACGACGTCAGCGCCCTGGACCGCGACCGCGAGCTCCTCGCCGCACTCGGCGCTCGCGCCGCGGGAACGACGCTGACCACCGTGGTCGCGGACGCCAGGTCCTTCGCTCTCGACCGGCGGTTCGCTCTCTGCCTCGTCCCCATGCAGGCGATCCAGCTCCTCGGAGGGGTGCGGGAGCGCGCGTCGTTTTTGCGCTGCGCGCGGGCGTGCCTGATGGCGGGAGGGGTGCTCGCCGCGGCGCTGACCGACGACGTCGACCCCTACGAGGTGACCGCGGGGGCACCGGCGCCGCTCCCGGACATCCGCGAGCTCGACGGCATCGTCTACGCGAGCCGGCCAATCGCCGTGCGCGAGGAGGACGACGTCTTCGTGATCGAGCGCCGGCGCGAGATCGTCGCTCCCAACGGCGCCCACGCGGTTGAGGAGAACCGGATCGCCCTCGATCGCGTCGGCGCCGCCGAGCTCGAGCGCGAAGGCTGCCTGGCAGGCTTTCACCCTCTACTCCGCGCCCACGTCCCCGCGACCGCCGACTACGTCGGCAGCGAGGTGGTGATGCTCGCTGCCTGAGGGCGCTCCCAACGGGCTGCGCGTGTGCGCGCTCTATCCCGACCTCATGAACATCTACGCCGACCGCGGCAACCTGCTCATGCTCGAGCGCCGCTGTGCGTGGCGAGGGCTCGGCTTCTCGGTGCACGCGACCAGCCTCGGCGACGCCGTCGATCCCGACGCCGCCGATCTCTTCTACATCGGAGGCGGGCAGGACCGCGATCAGCGCCTCGTGGCCTTCGACCTCCAGGACAAGCGCGACGCGCTCCACACGGCCGCCGCCCGCGGGGCGGTGATCCTCGCCGTGTGCGGCGGCTACCAGCTCCTCGGTCACTCGTACGAGCTGGGCGAGGAAACGCTCCCCGGGGTGGGATTGCTCGACCTGCACACGGCGCGCGACGAGGGGCCCCGCCTGATCGGCAACATCGCGATCGAGGTCGAGCTCGAGCCCGGGGCACGGCGGGTTCTCGCCGGCTTCGAGAACCACGGTGGCCGCACCCATCTCGGAGGATCGCCGCCCCTCGGCAGGGTCCTGCGCGGGCACGGGAACAATGGACGCGACGAGCGCGAGGGCTCGCGCGAGGGCAACGTCATCGGCACTTACATGCATGGTCCCCTGCTCCCCAAGAACGCGTGGTTCGCCGACTGGCTGATCACGACCGCACTCGGACGCTCGGAGCCGCTCGCCCCCCTCGACGACCGCCTCGAACTCGCCGCGCACGCCGAAGCAGAGCGCGCGGCGGGGATCTAAGCCTATACCCACGATAAGCAGTTTTCTGGAGGAAAATCTACTGAAATCCATAGTCACTGTGGTTTCGGGACCGAGAAAACGGGTACTAACCTGCTGGCACGGCAGGGGCCGGCTGTCTGCGTCAACCTATTCTCGAACCCTGGAGGGTCGCTTCAGATGTTTTTTCGCCCATTCATGCAAGGACGTGGTCGTCGCCTGACGGCGATTCTGGGCGCGGGGGTATGTCTGCTCGCCTTCGCAGGCTCCGCAACCGCTGCTACTACGACGCCATTCGGTTGTCGTGCCAGCACCGCCCGGGTCACGCTCTTGAATTCACTCGTCACCGAGCCGACGATCGCGAACCCGGGCACCACGCCGTGCGTTACTGATACCGCGGGCGCCAGCACGGTTTCAGTGCCGACCACCGGTAGTGCGCCCGTGGTGGCCGGTCCGGCGGGTGCGTTCACCTTCTCGGTGTTCTCGACCACCGGCGCGACGGCCCCGGGCGCGACCGCGGTCGCGGCCGTCGACGGGGTTACCATCCCCTCGCCGAACGGGAACATCGTCATCGTCGGGCCGGTTCAGGCGACGGCCTCCTATGCGTGTGTCAACGGCGAGATCGCGCCGCAGAGCAGCTCGACCCTGAACTTGATCAGCGTGAACGGGGTGAACAATCCCGTGCAGCCCGGTCAGCCGACGATCATCGATCTTGGTGGCGGGTCGTTCATCGCCGTAAATCAGAAGGTCGAGACGGCGAACTCGCTCACCGAGACGGTGCTCGAAGTGCACCTGAATGGTCTGTTGGACGTCACCGTCGGCGAAGCCAAGGTCACTCAATCTGTCTCGAATCCTTGCGCGGGAACGAGCGGGGTACCGCCGGTGCTCGAGATCTGCCCGCCCGGTTCGACTCTGAACATCCAGGCGCAGCTCTGCGAGATTGTCCTCCCCGGTGG
>DASZLV010000137.1:0-90750 GCA_035552215.1 Solirubrobacteraceae bacterium
CCACTCCTCCGCCAGGCGCTTCGTGAACCATCCCGCCGGCGGCCGCCCCCGCCCCGACCACGCCGGCCCGATCTTCTTCTGGACCTGCCGCCCGTCGGGCAGCCGGTACTTCGCGTACCACGCCGGACCGCGCGCCCGCTCAACGCGGAACACGTGCCCTGAAGGAGGCAGTGATCCAGGCGAACTCATGTCACGAAGAGTACCCGCACCTCGGGACATATTCGGGACACGTCTTCAGACCAGAGGCGGAATCAACCTTCAGAACCACTCAATTTCCAGGTACTACAGAGAGCCCGCCTTCGGAGTCGAACCGAAAACCTCTTCATTACAAGTGAAGTGCTCTGCCAATTGAGCTAGGCGGGCGGACCGAGCTCGGGCGCCGAGTTTAGGGCTCCTCGAGGTGGTCTTCCCACCAGGCGACGGTGTCGGCCATGGTCTGGCGCAGGGGGATCTCGGGCTGCCAGTCGGTGTCGGCGGTCAGGCGCTCGTGTGATCCACGGCGGTCCATGACCTCGTGGGCGCGGACGAGCGAGGGGTCGATGACGTGCTCGATCCGGGTGGGGGCGATGAGCTCGGCGAGGATGCTGATGTGATCGGTGGTCGAGACCGAGGTTCCCGTGCTCACGTTGTAGACCCCGGGACCTCCGCGCTCGGCGAGGAGTCGGTAGGCGTGAACGACGTCGCGGACGTCGGTGAAGTCTCGGCGGGTGTCGGGATTGCCGGTGACGATGCGGATGGACTCGGCCTTCGAGCGGCGCGCCTGGGCGGCCTGGCGGGCGAGCGAGGAGAGGACGAAGATCGGTAGCTGTCCTGGGCCCGCGTGGTTGAAGGGCCGGACGCGGACGATCGAGAGTCCGTGGGCCTCGGCGTAGACGCGGGCGAGCAGATCGCCGGAGGTCTTCGAGACCGCATAGGGGGTTGCGGGGCCGAGCTCGCCGTCCTCGGTGATGGGGAGCGCCTGCTCGGCGGCGTAGACCTCGCACGAGCTCACCCACACCAGGCGGGCGTCGGGCGCGTCGTTGCGTACGGCCTCGAGGACGTTGACCGAGGTCGACGTGTTCTCGGTCACCGTCTGCGCCGGGTGCTGCCAGGACCGGCCGACGGAACTGAGCGCCGCCAGGTGGTAGACGACCTCGGGCCGGGCCTCGCGGACAGCGTCGCGCGTGGCGTCGAGGTCTCGCAGGTCGACTGCTCGCCCCTCGCCGGCGGTCACCTCGCCGGTGCGCGACAGGCCCACGATCTCGTCGCCGGCGGCGGCGCAGGCGACGGCCAGGTGGCCGCCCGCGAATCCCGAGGCGCCGGTGATGAGGACGCGCGAGCTAATCGGTCAGGACGCCGGCTCGACCGACACTGCGTGGGCGAGCGATCCGTGACCGTTGCTCGAGAACTCGGCCTGATAGGCGGGTGGCGCGGGTTCGGGCTCGGCGTTGAGGCGGCGCTCGAGCTCGCCGAGGACGACGCCGAAGAGCAGGTGCCGCCAGGTGGCCTGGGCGAGCGCGCGACGGTTTCCCGTGAGCTTCGGCAGGTTCGAGCGCGCTGGGTGCAGGCGGTCCGACAGCCTTCCCAGGGGCCAGCTCAGGGCGTTCTCGAGCAGTGCCACGGCGGGCCCTCGGGCCACGGGCGGGAGCGGGAGCAGAGGGGCAACGTTGGCGTACACGGCGCCGAAGACGGCTCCGTTCTGGACGTGGAGGAACAGGCCGGCGAGGTACCAATTGTCGTCGTCCACGAGGGCGCGCCCGAGTAACTCGATGTCGTCGAATCGGCTCCCGAAGACAACCTTGTCGACCGGCTGCTGGACGGCCCACACGGCGGCCGCCACCGCGCCGCATACGGCTCCTCGGAGCGTTCGTGTCCGGTCGATCGCCATGGTCGCGATCAGCAACTGTAACGGGCGAGGCGCGAACGGGTACGCCATTGTGCGATGGATCACGATTCGGTGCACCGCCGGGCCCGGGAGCGGGGTGTCAACCCGCTCGTGTACTGGATCGTCCGCGCTTTCCTGCAGCCGTTCTTCCATATTTACTTCCGATACAACCGGATCGGGCGCGAGCACATCCCCTCCGAGGGCGCGGTGATCATCGCCTCGAACCACCGCAGCTTCCTCGACCCGTTCGTGATCGGGACGATGGCCAGGCGGCCGATGTACTACGTGGCCAAGTCAGAACTCTTCCGCCACCGCTGGCAGTCCTGGATCCTCAGCTCGCTCGGCGCCTTTCCCGTCAGGCGCGGCAGCGGCGACGTGGACATGATCGAGACCGCCAAGGCGATTCTCGCTCGCGGGGACATCGTCTTGATGTTTCCCGAAGGTACGCGCATCAGGCCAGGCTCACTTGGCAAGCCCCGGCGCGGGGTCGGCCGCCTGGCCCTCGAGACCGGCGCGCCCGTCGTCCCCATGGCCATCATCGGCACCGAGGCGGTGCGGCGGGGCTGGCGGATCCGGCCCCACAAGGTCCGACTTCGCGCGGGCCGCCCGCTGCGCTTCCCGCTGGTGGACGAGCCATCGCCGGCGCTCGCGAGCGCGGTCACCGAGCGCATCTGGCCGTGCGTGATGCTCCAGTGGGAATGGCTCGGTGGACTGCCCTCGGTGCGCCGCGCCGCGGTCATCGGCGCCGGATCGTGGGGCACCAGCCTCGCGGTCTGCCTGTCCCGCGCGGGCCTCGAGGTCGACCTCGGCTGTCGTACCCGCGAACAGGCCGCCGAGCTCGCTGCCACTCGCAAGAACGCCGCCTACCTGCCCGGCGTGCGGCTCCCGGACTCCGTCCGCGTGGTGCGCGCCACCGACCTCGAACTCGGCGGACATGACCTCGTGTGCCTCGCCGTCCCCGCCCGCTCGCTGCCTGCGGTACTCGCTGCCTACGGCGAGCGTATCCCGCAGCGCGCCGGTGTGCTCGTGCTCTCCAAAGGTCTCGTTCCACCGCTCGGGACCCTTCCTTCGGCCTTCGCCGCCGAGCGCGTGCGCGCTCGCGCGGTCGGTGTCATCGGCGGCCCGGCCCACGCCGCCGAGGTGCTCTTGCACGGGGCCTCGATCGTCATCGCCTCCGTCGATTCGGCGTTCTCGCGCCAGCTCGCCGAATCGCTCGGCGCTGCCGGGCTCGACGTCACCCGCACCTCGGATGTCACCGGCGTCGAGCTCGCCGGCTGCGCCAAGAACGCCGCCGCCCTCGCCGCCGCCGCGGCGTCGGGGGCCGGACCCAACGTCGCCGGTGCCGCGGCCGGCAAGGTGTTCGGCGAGGTCGGAGCGCTCGCGCGGCTCCGGGGCGGTCGACCCGAGACCTTCGAAGGTCTGGCAGGCGTGGGCGACCTCGTCGCCACCGTGATCTCCACCGGCTCGCGCAACCGCCGGGCCGGAGAGCTCCTCGCCCAAGGGATGCCCGCCGCGGAGATCGCACCGGCGCTCGGGCATGCCGCCGAGGCAGTCGACTCGGTGCCCATGCTCGCGAGCGCCGCGCGCGACGGTGGCCTCGCGACCCCTGCCCTTGACGGCCTCGCCGCTCTCGTGGAGGGGCGGATCGATCCCGAGCAGTGGACCGCGATGGTGACGGCGCCGTCGGCGGCACCTCGTTCCCGTCCCGTCCGCGCCGCCTGAGCGAAGGTACGCTCCACAATGTGGGCGACAGCGACGGAACAAACACCAACGCCAACACCAAGGCCGAGCTCGACGCTCGCTTCACCGAGCTTTACCGAGCCCATCTACGCGACGTCTACTCGTACTCGTACTACCGGGTGGGGAACCACCACGACGCCGAGGATCTCACCGAGCAGACGTTCCTCCAGGCCTATCGCCACTTCGAGCGGGCCCTGCGCGAGTCGGGCGGCCGGCCGCTGCGACCGTGGCTCATCCGCATCGCCCACAACCTGGCGGCCAACTTCTATCGCGACCGTTCGCGCAAACCCGAATCGGCGATCGAGGACGCGGGCGTGATCTCCTCGATCCACACCACCGAATCCCTGGTCGAGGGGCGGGAGGAGCTGCAGGCGATCCTCGCCGGCGTGGCGCAGCTCCCCGATGACCGCCGCGAGGCGCTGATCATGCGCTTCGCTCTGGGGATGGACAACCGCGAGATCGCCCGCGCTCTCGGGCGGACCGACGGCGCCACCAAGGTCCTCCTGCACCGGGCCATTCGCCAGCTGGAAGGAATCGTCGCGACTCCCGAGGAGAGCCAGGCGTGACGAGCAATGCCGCCGAGTTCGAGGCGCTCGTGCGCGAGGCCCTCTCTCCCGTCGAGCCGCCTGCCGATCTCGTGCAGCGGCTCGAGCTCACCCTCGTCAACCTGACGGAGCTCGCCCAGGACGAGCTCGAGGCGTGGGAGCTCGGGGCCATGCGCGACCCGCGCAACTGGGTCCGACCCGTCGCCGCGGCCGTCGTGGGGACGACGGCGGGCACGGCGCTCGTGCTCCTGCGCGTGCGCGCGCGGCACCGGGCGCGCACGGCACGGTCGGGGAGCCTGCGCGAGCTGGCCGAGCGCACCATCCAGGACATCGCCGAGGAGACACGGCGGGTCCTTCCGGATCGTTAGCGTCGCGCGAGCGGGCCGTTAGCTGCCCGGTGACGGGCGCCGCTGTTGATAGCTTCAGTCGACCGTGCCCGTCTGCTACCGCCACCCTTCTCGTGAGACGGGCGTGTCGTGCTCCTCTTGCGGTCGACCCATCTGTCCCGACTGCATGACGCCCACCTCGGTGGGGATGCGGTGCCCGGAATGCTCACGGAAGAAGACGAAGGTGAGGAATGCGCGATCGATCCAGCGCTCCTCGGAGCCCGTCGTCACCTTCACCCTGATCGCCGTCAACGTGATCGCCTACCTGGCCCAGGGCTCGAGCGGAGGGTCGCTGACCGGCAGCGGCCTGAGCGGGACGCTGCTCACCAAGGGGTGGCTCGACGGCCCGGACATCGCGGGCAGGCACGAGTACTACCGGCTGCTGACCTCGGGGTTCCTGCACCTGAGCTTCCAGCACATCCTCTTCAACATGATCTTCCTGTTCTTTCTCGGGCGGATGCTCGAGCCGACCATCGGAAGACTGAACTTCGCCGTCGTGTACTTCGTCTCGCTGCTAGCGGGCTCGTTCGGTGCGCTGCTCTTCTCGCCGGACATCCCCACGGTGGGCGCCTCGGGCGCGGCCTTCGGAGTGCTGGGAGCGATGATCGCGGTGGCCTACGACCGGAAGATTCCGATCTGGAGCAGCGGCCTCGGGATCACCCTGGTGCTCAACGTCGTGTTCTCGCTAACCGTCTCGAACATCTCCATCGGCGGCCACCTCGGCGGTTTGGCCGGGGGCCTCATATGTGGTGCTGCGATCGTGCGCGTGGGCGAGCGGCGCGGCCAGAAATGGGTCGCGCTGGGGGTATGCGCCCTGGTCGCGGTCGCGAGCGTGGCGGGGGCGATCGCCGTCGCCGGCCAGACGGGGCTGACGCCGCACGGCATCACCCTCTAGTGGCGTGAGTCGGAAATTCGCACTGCGTGCGAATTTATGAATCACGGCACTAACCGGCCTTCGCGAGCACCTCGTCGTAGAGCCCGTGCACGGCCGCGAGCAGGCGGCCGGGGGCGAAGCGGTCGTGGACGTCCGCGGCCGCCGCTGCTCCCAGGCGCTCGCGGGCGCCCGGGTCGTCGAGGAGCGAGGCCGCCGCACGGGCCAGGGCCGAAGGATCGCCGGGAGTCACGAGCCACCCGGTCCGGCCGTCGCGAATGATCTCCGGGAGACCGCCGTGGGCGCTCGCCACCACCGCGCACCCAGCGGCCGCCGCTTCGATCGCGGCGCCCGGCAGCGGGTCGGGGGCGGTCGAGGGCACGGCGACGACGTCCGCGGCCCCGTAGACGTTCTCGACGTCGTCGCGAAAGCCGACGAAGCGGACGCGATGATCGACGCCGAGCGAGCGCGCGAGCACGCGCACCGCTACCGCGCGTTCCTCGGCGCCCGGCCACGCCGCGCCGGCGATGAGCGCGAGCGCGCCACGACGCGCGAGCTCGGGCTCCGCGAGCGCGCGCACGAGGACGTCCTGGCCCTTCCACCCGGAAATGCGCCCGAGGATGGCGATCACCGGCGCGTTCTCGGGCAGCCCGAGAGCAGCGCGGGCGGCCGCGCGCGGTGCGCGGTGGGGCTCGATGGCGAGCCCGTCGGGCACCACCCGGGCGCGTGAAGAGGATCCGAATTGCTCGGCTGTCGCGCGCGAGACGCACGGGAGCGCGGTCGCGGAGAGCATCATCGTCCTCAAGGCCGGCCATGCCCGTTCGAAATCCGAGCCCGTGTAGATCTCGCGCACGTGCCAGAGGTGGGGAATGCGGGCCGCTGCGGCCGCCGCGGCCCCGCTGAGGATGACCGAGGTATTGGAGTGGATGAGGGCAATGTCGCGTGCGAGGGCGAGCTTGCGCAGCGCGGCCGCATCTCGAGCCGCGGCCCCCGCGATCGCCGCCAGCCCGCGGGGCGTGACCAGGGCGCGGCGTGCCACCGCGATCGGTCGCACCAACACCTCGACGCCCGCCTCGCGCAGGTCGGTGACGAGCTCGCCCTCATCGGGAAGGACGACGAGGGGGGTGTAGCGGGCACGGTCGAGCCCTGCCGCGATCAGCCCGAGCTGGCGGTCCGCGCCGTAACGGCCGCTCGAGGAGTGCAGCAGGAGGACGGTGCGGGCGCTCAGAGCTCGACCGTCAGCGCCTCGCCGGGCGCTTCGGGCACACGGTCGGGGTGCAGGATGCTCGCGAGCAGCTCGAGGCCGTCGACGATCCGCGGGCCGGGACGCGAAAAGTAGGCCGACGCGTTGACGGCCACCACCTCGCCCGCACCCAGCGCCGCGAGCTCGTCACGGTGCATCTCGGCCTCCCGGTAGGCGATCTCGGCGTCGTACCCACATGGCATGACGATGACGATGTCCGGGGATGCGGCCGCGATCTCTTCCCATGTGCGCTGCTCGGAGTGCTCGCCGGCGAACCCGAGGACGTCCTCGCCGCCCGCGTACTCGATGAGCTGTGGGGTCCAGTGACCGGCGGAGAACGGCGGGTCGAGCCACTCGAGCGCCGCGACCCGCGGACGCGGCGCGCCGCGGACGGCAAGCCTGACCCGGTCGATGCGCGCTGAGGCGTCGCCGATGAGCTTGACGGCGGCGTCTTTGCGCTCGGTGGCCTGGGCCAGCGTGCGCGCGTCGCCGAGCACCTCGCCCACGGTATGCGGATCGAGCGCGATCACCTGGGGATGGCCGTCGATCTCCTCGGCGACGGCGAGGACATCGTCGTAGGACACCGCGCACACCGCGCACAGCGCCTGGGTCACAATGAGATCGGGGCGCAGGTCGGCGAGCGCGTCGGCGTCGAGCTTGTAGATCGGCTCGCCGGCCAGCGTGAGCTCGCGTACCGTCGCGTCGATCTCGGCGGCGCTGAGACCCGAGGGGAGAACATCGCGGGTCACCTTGGGCAGCTCACCGGCCTCGGGCGGGTAGTCACACTCATGGGTGACGGCGATAACCTCGGGGCCGAGCCCGAGCGCGAAGAGCATCTCGGTCGCGGAGGGGACGAGGCTGACGATGCGCATCTCAAGGAGAACGATATGACACAGCTGCTGACAGACGACGAGATCGCCGAGCGCCTGGCCGCCGGCGACTGGAAGCGCGAGGGCGATGAGATCGTCCGCGAGTGGAAGTTTGACGACTTCGTGGGGGCGATGGTCTTCGTCAACCGCGTCGCCGAGGTCGCCGAGGACGCCAACCATCACCCCGACATCCTTCTCCACGGCTGGAACAAGGTCAGGCTCTCGCTGACCAACCACTCGGCGGGCGGCCTGACCGAGAAGGACTTCGTCATCGCCGGCCGCTTCGACGGGCTCGCCTAGGATCGTCTGAGCGCCATGCGCATCGCCCTCAACATCATCTGGCTGGTCCTCGCGGGCTTCTGGATCGCGCTCCTCTACGTGTTCGCGGCGCTCATCTGCTTCGTCTTGATCATCACCATCCCCTTTGGGATCGCCTCGCTGCGCATCGCCGCCTTCGCTTTGTGGCCGTTCGGAAGGACGATCATCAGGCGACCAGACGCCGGGGTGGCGACGGACATCGGGAACATCCTGTGGATCCTCCTGTGCGGCTGGTGGCTGGCCCTCGCGCACCTGATCACGGGCATCGCGCTGTGCCTGACCATCATCGGGATCCCTCTGGGGCTCGCCAACTTCAAGCTCATCCCCATCTCGCTGCTCCCGCTCGGAAGCGAGATCGTGCCCGTCGACAGCCTCGCGGGGCACGGCGGCCACCCCGGGTTCGGGATCTAGCTAGGACGCCACCGCGACGGGCTCGCAGTCGACGAGCTCGGGCGGCAGCGAACCCGGACCGCGTGCCACGCAAACGCCGGTCAGGAGCTTCTCGTACTCGTCGGTGACGGTCTCCCACGAGTAGCCCCGGGCGCGCTCGCGGGCGAGGTCGCGGTAGGCGGCGACGATCTCCGGGTGCTCGAGCAGGCGGGCGAGCTGGACGGTGAGGTCGGGGACTCCGGACCGGCCCGAGAAGTACACGCCCGCGTCCCCCACGGTCTCGGCGTTGGGCTTGTGGTCGTTGACGAGCACGCAGTTGCCGGCCGCGAGCGCTTCGAGGATCACCGGATGCGTGCCCCCGACCTCGGTGGGCGCGCAGAACAGGTACGCGTGGCGCTGGAGCTCCCAATAGCCGCGGCCGAATACGTAGCCGGGGAAGACGACGCGGGGATCGGCCGCGCGCATCACCTGGCGGATGTAGTCCGAGGCATAGGGGGCGCCGCCGACGACGACGAGCTTCATCCCGCGGGCCTGCTCGGCGGGAATGCGGGCGAAGGCCTCGACGAGGAGGTGGGGGTTGTTCTCGGGCTCGAGGCGCCCGACGAAGAGGATGTAGCGCCGGGGCTCGAGCCCGAGGCGCTCGAGCATCTCGGTTCCGCTGTGGCCCGGATCCTCGACCCCATAGGGGACCACTCCGATGCGCTCGCCATAGCGGGCCTCGAAGATATCGGCCACCGTGTGCGAATCGGTGATCGCCTGGTCGGCCCATCGCGGCGCCGTGCGCTCGGCGAAGCGCAGGTAGGTCTTGGCCATCGTCGGCCACTTGCGCCGGTCGGAGTCGAGCCCGTCAACGTTGATCACAGTGGGAATCGAGGCCCAGCGTGTGATCAGGCACAGCGGCGAATTGCCGCCGATGAAGAACAGGGCCGCGTCGGGCTTGGTCACGCGCGCGGCGTGGACGGCCGACAAGCAGGTGTGCACGAAGGTATCGAGGTACTTGTTCTGGACCGTGCGCAGGTGCACGAGGCGGGCGCCCTTGTAGGTGCGCAGCCGCCGGTCGACGACGTGAGGGCGGCAGTAGACGATGACCTCATGGCCGCGCGCCGTGAGCCGCGAGGCGAGCTGTTCAACGGCGGTCTCGAAGCCGGAATAGGAGGCGGGGATGCCCCGGGTGCCGAGGATCGCGATCTTCATTTCAGGGCGAGAGAGTATGCGCCCAGATGGATGCGCGCTGAGTCAGTCCACGAAAATACCGCGGCGCGCCGGCGACCGCGCTCGGACAGCTCGCGCCGCAGGGCCGCGTCGGCGGCGATTTCGGCCATCGCCGCGGCGAACGAGCGCGAATCGCTCGGGTCGGCGTAGCGGGCGGCATCGCCGCATACCTCGAGCACGGCGGGCGCCGGCGCAGCGAGCACCGGCGCTCCCGCCGCCATCGCCTCGACCAGGGTCATTCCGAACCCCTCGTGCGCAGCGCAGTGCACGAGGGCGGCCGCGCCCGCGTAGAGGGCGGCGAGGCGGGCGGCGTCCGGGCGGTGCTCGACCCGGATCCCCGGATCGGGGGCGCTCGCGGACCCGGCGAGCACGAGATCAAGGGGTGCCAGCTGGCTCTCGCGGTAGAGCCTGTAGGCCGCGAGCAGGCCGCGGAGGTTCTTGCGGGGCTCGTCGTCGCCGACGTAGAGGAAGTAGCCCGCCGGCAGGGCCGCTTGTGGCGCCGCGGCCGCGCGGAGATCCTGACCGGGGCCATGGGGCGCGACGACGATCCGCTCGGAGCGCACGCCCCAGCGGGCTTGCACGTCACCCGCGGTGGCGTGGCTGACGGAGATGACCGCACCGGCGCGGAGCGCGGCGGCGCGGTGGGTCACCCGGGCGACGCGCCGGAAGGCGGGGTCGAACTCACCCGGGAACAGCTCGAAGGCGAGGTCGTGCACGGTCACAGCCTGCGGCAGCGGGGAGGCGTGGGCGTAGGCGGGGAGGGGGTGATGGATGACATCGGCCCCGGCGGCGCGCGCTCGTCGCGGAAGCTCGATCTGGGTCCAGCGCTCGTCGGCGAGGAGATTGAGGGCGCTTCCCCACCCGCCGCCGCCGGGGGCGCGGCGGCGGAGGTTGCAGGCCAGAATCACCTCGACGCCATCGAGGGCGGCCAGCGCTGAGCACAGGCGCTCGATGTAAACGCCGGTCCCCGACAGGGGCGCCCGCCGCGCGTAGGTCGTGTCGATGAGCACTCTCACGCGACTCAGCGTACGGCGCGGGCAAGGAGCAGCCGGCGCAGCGGCGGCACGGCCCCGGCGCTTCGCACCTCGATCTCCGAGAACCCGAAATCGTCGAGGAGGTCTCGCAGCGAGCGGCGCGTGTACAGGTGCAGGTGATCGCCGACCGGCTCGGAGTAGCGCTCGATGCCGCGCAAGGCCATGGCCACACGCCCGTGGGCGGGGGTGGTGAGGAGAAGACGGCCGCCGGGGACGAGCACCCGCCGCACCTCCGAGAGCCAGCGCGCGGTGTCGGCGACGTGCTCGATCACCTCGCTTGCCCACACGACCTCGAAGCTGTTGTCCTCGAAGGGGAGCGGTCCCTCGAGCGGCACGAGGGTGAAGGTGAGACCGGGGTGCGCGGCCCGGGCGCGAGCGAGGGCCGCCTCGGCGACGTCGGCGCCGACCACCTGCGCCCCGGCCTCAGCGAGGAGCGCCGTGAATTCCCCCGCACCGGACCCGAGGTCGAGCGCCCGCCCGCCGGGAGCGATCTTCGACCCCAGCAGGAAGTCGCGCCGGAGGGCCAGGTCGGGCGGCTCGAGGTCGTCGGGGAGCCCCTCCCAGAGATCTTCGAAGTAGTCCTTCAAGGCGACGGAATCTAGACCGCCCGACACTTGGGGATCGGGAGGGTCTATCGTCGGCTTGACAATGTCTCGCCGGCTGATCGCGGTCGCACCGGTCGACCACCCGGGCGGCGCGGAGACCTGTCTCCTGCGGCTGCTTGCCGGTCTGAAGCGGCGCGGGTGGTCGATCGCGCTCACCACGCCGGGTGCGGGGCCGCTGCGCGACGCGGCCGTCGAGGCCGGCTACGCGTGGCACTCGCTCCCCCTGGGCGGCCTCGTGCCCCGCAGCGGCGCGCGGGCTGCGCGCTCCTGGCGTCATGCGCGGAACCTGGCGCGCGACGCGAGCGTGGTGTATCTGAACGGCGCCGTATGCGGTCGGCTCCTGCCCGCCCTGCCCCGCGGGCCCAAGCGCGTGCTCCACGTCCACGACATGGTCGAGCGGGTGCCGCCGTTCTGGCGTCGCGCCGACGTCGTGCTCGCCGCCTCGGGGGCGGTGGCGGCACGGCTGCATGGGCTGGCGGCCCACGTCGTGTACGGGCCCGTCGACCCCGATCCGCCCGTCGCCACCGCGCCGTGGCCGACCGGCAATGGGCCCGTGGTCGGGTTCATCGGGCGCTTCGAGCCGCGCAAGGGGCCCCTGGATCTCGTGCACGCGGCCCCGGCCATCCGCGCCGGCGCGCCGGGAGCGCGAATCGTCATGGTCGGCGACGACCCTTACGGCGCCGACCCCGAGTATGTGCGTGCCCTCCGGGGGGCGGCCGACGTAGAGCTCCATCCCTGGAGCTCGAACGCGCCCGGGCTCATGCGTCACCTCGACGTCCTCGTGCTCCCCTCGCGGGTTGAGCCGTTCGGGACCGTGCTCTCCGAGGCGATGGCCGTGGGCACTCCGGTGGTGGCGAGCCGGGTCGACGGGCTGCCCGAGGTGGTGGAGGACGGCGTCACCGGGCGTCTCGTGCCCCCGGGGCGCCCCGACCTCCTTGCCCGCGCCGTGCTCGAGGTGATCGTGCGCAGGGCCGAGATGGGCGCGGCGGCGCGCGAGAGCGCCCGGCGCTTCTTCGTCGAGGACTACGTGGACCGCGTCGAGGCGCTCATCGCGCCGTGAGGGTGGCCTTCGATAGCCGTCCCGCGGCCGACACCCGCGGTGTCGGGCGGTATGCCCGCTGCCTGCTCGAGGCGCTACGCGAGAACGGGCACGGGGACGTCGTCGAGTCCCACGACCCGCGCCGCTTCGATGTCTTTCACGCACCGTGGATCGACGGCGCCCTGCTGCGCTCGCCGGTGCCCATGGTCGTCACCCTCCACGATCTCATCCCCCTCAAGCGCCGCGGTGAATATCTGCGCTCCGGGCTGCGTTTCCGGCTGCGTTACCTGGCCGTCCAGCGCGCGGTGCGGGTGATCGTGCCCACGCGCGCGGTGGCCGAAGACGCGGTCAACCACCTGGAGATGCCCGGCGACCGCCTGGTGGTGATCGCCGAAGCGGCGGACCCCAGCTTCCACCCGCGCTCCGAGGAAGAGGTAGAGGCGGTGCGCAAGCGCTACCGCCTCCCGGAGGAGTACCTGCTCTGGGTGGGCGGGCTCAAGGTTCCCGATCCGCGCAAGCGCGTGGCCGCGCTCGCCCGCACTCCGAGATCGATGCCGCTGGTGCTCGCCGGCCACACCGGGCGCTGGGCCAGGGAGCTTCCCGACGTCACCCTCACGGGCGGGGTGAGCGACGACGAGCTGGCGGCGATCTACACGGGCGCCCACGCGCTCGTGTTCCCGAGCGACGACGAGGGCTTCGGCCTGCCGCCCGTCGAGGCGCTCGCCTGCGGCGCGCCCGTCGTCGCCTGCAACGTCCCCGCCCTGCGCGAGGTGCTCGACGGCCGCGCCACCTTCGTCGAGGTCGACGATCTCGAGGCGCTCATCGCCTGCGCCGAGGCCGCCGAGCGCCCGGCACCGGCGCCGCCGCCGTGGACCTGGGGCGAGGCCGCCGAGGCGACCTGGCAGGTGTACCAGGACGCCGCCGCGGCGCCCACCATGTGGCGTGGGGCCAGGCGCCGCCGCCACCGGGGGGACGCCGGTCGCAGGGTGTGAGACACCCCAGACCCGGGTGTAGCTCGGGAGCGGCCGGACGCTAGTCTCACCGCGGTGACGAGCCTCGCGCAGCCTGCCGTCCCGTCGCGCCGCTGGTTGTCTGGAGCCGGCGTTGACACGATGGCGCTCGTGGCCGTGCTGGTCCTGGGAGCCGCCCTTCGGCTCTGGGGGCTCGGTGCTCAGAGCTTCTGGTATGACGAGGTTGCCACCACGGTGGTGCTCAAGCGCTCGTTCTGGCACGTCTTCACGATTGTGGACAAGCAAGAGGCGACGCCGCCGTTGTACTACGTGCTCGCGTGGATTTGGACGCGGGTGGGCGGGGTCAGCGAGGTTGGCCTTCGATCGCTGTCGGCGGTGGCCGGGGTGGCGACCATCTGGTTCACGTGGGCTTCGGCGCGTGCGGCGATCTCGGCGCGGGCGGGGGTGATCGCCGCGGCCGTGGTGGCGGTGAATCCGATGCTCATCTGGTATTCGCAGGAGGCGCGTGCGTATGCGCTGCTCATGCTGCTCGGGTCGGTGTCGTTCTGGTTGTGCGTGCGTGCGTGGCACCGGCCCTCGCGCCGGTCGTTGGCGGCATGGTCTGTCGTGTGCTGCCTGGTGCTGCTGACGCATTACTTCGGTGTGTTCATCGTCGTTTCGGAGTTGTTGGCGCTCGTGTGGCTGCTGCCCGGGCGCCGACGGGACGTCGCTTTCGCGTTCGTCCCCGTCGTCCTTGTGGGACTGGCACTCCTGCCGCTCGCTCATGCCCAGGAGGGCAACGGGCGGACCGCGTGGATCGGTGGGATCCCGATCGGTGGACGGGTGGGACACGTGCTGCGGGAGCTTGTGAGTGCGAACGCGAGCTTGATCGATACCAACGCCGCGCCTCCGGGCGGCCACTGGGCGACGCTCGGCACCGTCGGGGTACTGCTTGGGCTCGCGCTCGTGCTCGCGAGCCGGCACGCGCGCGGGAGCCGCGGATTACGGGTCGCGGCGATCGTCGGGGGCCTGGCCATCGGCATTCCGCTGGCGCTAGCGGCGACTCCGTTCGATTACTTCTTTGACCGGAACGTGATCGCGGCGTGGATTCCCGTGGCGATCGCCTTCGGTGGTGGTCTCGCGCTCGCGAGACCACAGCTCCTGGCGCTCGCGGCCTTGGCCGCGGTCCTCGCCGCGGGGATCGGCGTCACGGCGAAGGTGGAGCGCACGCCCGCGCTCCAGCGCACGGACTGGCGCGCGGTGTCTCGCGCGCTCGGGCGACCGGACCTCGCGCGCGAGGTGGTCGTAAACCCCGCCTATGAAGCTGCTGCCGTGGAGTTCTACGGACAGAGCCTGGGAGCGATGCCCGTGGGCGCGAGAATCCAGGAGCTCGACGTCGTCGTGCCGGGGGGCGCCCTGCAGGAACCGGCCCCGCCAGGATTCCTCGCCATACTGCGCAGGACCGTATCCGGCGTGACCGTGCTTCGCTTCCGAGCGTTGAAGCCGTATACCGTGACACAGGCGGCGATAGCATCCGCTGGGCAGCCGGTGCTCTTGGAGCTCAGCAGCGCCGGGACCCGGTGGATAAAGCGCTACGTTGCCGATCGCGCCAGGTGGAGTCACGCGCTCGCCGACATCAGTCAGCGCAGGAGCGCCCGGGCGGTGTTGGCGGCCGCCCCAGCCGCCGTCAACGCCCTAGCGGCGCTCGCGCCCGCGGAGATCCCCACAACCGCCGATCAGCTGCTCAGCCGACTCCGACACGTGGCCGATCTCGCCGCATCGGCAGCCGCCCAACCCAACGCCGGTACCGAGGCAGCGTTGCGGCAAGCACTGAACGAGTTCTGACGCGCCTAGGGCGCCGGCTGTAGCCCGAACGGAGGAGTCGCCACGCGCCGCCGGGCCTGGACCTGGCGCCGCTGTGCCCACGCCCGCCGGGCGAGCCGGGCGGCCTCTCGGTAGCCGCCGAGGAGCTCGCGCTCGCGCAGGAGCACGTGCCCGAGGGCGAGCACCTCATAGGCGGCGATGAACGCCCCGTCGCGGAGCAGCCCCGGCCGGGTCTCGTTCTTGATCATCATCAGGTAGCGGTTGCGGAACTGCATGCGGCGCTCGGCGGCGCTCACCCGCGCGCGTGTCGACGGGCTGTAGGTGCGGATATGCAGCGCGATGGCGCTCGGTTCGTAGGCGCAGCGCCAGCCCAGGAGCTGCGCCCGCCACGCGAGGTCGACATCGGAGGCGTACTTCTCGAAGTCCTCGTCGAGCGGGTGCCCGTCGATGGAGCAGTCGCGGAGCACCTCGCGCCGGAACAGGGCGGCGGCGCCATCGGCCCCGAAGCACAGCCCGGGCACGCTGTAGCGCTGCGCGGGAGCGCCGTGGCCGATGAGGTTGTTCTTGCGACGACGGTCGAGGATCAGGCCGGCGGTGTCGATCTCCTCGAGCGACCGGTCCGGGCCTGCGGCGCGGACCAGCTTGGGCGCCACCGCGCCGATCTCCGGCTCCCATAGTCGCGGGCGCATGCGGGCGAGGAAATCGGGAGCGAGGAAGCAGTCGGCGTTGAGGAGGAGTACCTCGTCGGCGTCGGTGGCGGCGATGGCGGCGTTGTTGGCGGCGCACCAGCTCAGCCGCTCCTCGAGCCGGAGCACCCGGGCGCCGGCGTCGGCGGCGAGCTGGGCGGTCTCGTCGGTGCAGGCGTTGTCGATCACGATGACGCGCGCGCCGGGCTGATCGAGGGCCGCCGGCAGCGAGTACCGGACCTCGGCGGCCCGGTCCGTGCTGATGAGGAGGATGTCCGTCTCGGTCAAGCTACGGAGCAGAGGCGCTCGAGCCCGGCCGGCCCGGCGGCGGCGAACACGCGCGAGCGCCAGTCGAGCGAGAGCGAAGCCTGGTCGACGTCCTCGTCGCCGTCGGGGAAGGCGAGCACGCCGCCGACCTCGCGCAGGATGAGCTGGCCGGCGGCGATGTCCACCGAGCGGCACCCGCCGAGGGCGAGCATCCCGTCGAGCCGCCCACAGGCCACGTAACACAGGGTCAGAGCGATCGAGCCGAGCGCGCGCAGCCGCTCGATGCCGCTGGCCGCCAGCGCCTCGGCGGCGTCGGCGACAAGCCTCGGGCGGATGAACTCGAGGCCCACCATCTCGAGCGGGCCGGTGGGATCGAGCTCGGGCATCGGCGCACCGCCGTGAAACGCCCCCTCGCCCGCGCGGGCCCACCATTCCTCGCCCCGGTCGCCGTCGCCGACGTAGGCCCAGCGGATGTTCCCGAGCAGGGGCCCGTCGCCCACGGCGATCGAGACGCACCACCCGGGGAGGCCGCGCTTGGCGTTGCGCGAGCCGTCGATGGGGTCGACGATCACGTGAACCGGCCCGCCGCCCGCGAGCTCGACCTGGCCGCGCTCCTCCGAGACCACGGTGAGGGGTAGGCCGGTGAGCTCGAGTTCGGCGAGGATTGCGTCCTCGGCGGCGCGGTCGATGACGAGCGCGATGTCACCGCCTTCACCGCGACCGGTGGGGCGCGCCCGGTCGCCGAAGGGGAAGCTGTGCAGCGCATGGCGAGCGGCGGCCTCGGCGCGGCGACAGATACCCAACCAGTCAGCCTCGAGGGCCGCCTCGGTGGCAGAGGCAGTCATCAGCGGCCACATGCTAGCCGCGGGACAGTTCGCGGTACACCGACGCCGTCTCACCCGCCGTCCGCTGCCACGAGAAGAGGGAGGCTCGTTCGCGGCCGCGGCGCGCCAGGTCGGCTCGTGCGTCGGGATCGGCGAGGAGTGAAGCGAGGACGCCGCGGAGATCCTCGCTCCCGCCGTCGAAGTACGCGGCCGCGTCGCCGCCGGTCTCGGGTAGGGCGGTGGCGCGGGCCGCGACCACGGGCGTGCCCCGGGCCATGGCCTCGAGGAGCACGAGCCCGAATCCCTCGTAGAGGCTGGGGTGCACGAGCATCTCGGCACCGCGGATGAGCGCGTCGAGCCGGTCGTCGCTCACGTAGCCGGTGAGCTCGAGCGGGTGCTCGCCGGCGAGGCGGCGCAGCTCGGGACCCGAGCCCGCGTCGACCCCGGCGAGGATGAGCCGGTGGGGGATGCCGTGCTCACGCCGCAGGGCCACGACGGCGCTGACGAGCGCCCCGAAGTTCTTCTTGGCCCGGAGGTCGCCGATCCCGAGCAGGTAGGGGCCAGGCGGGGGCGTGAGCTCCCCGGGCGCGAGCGCGGGCGCCAGGGGGATGACCCGGACCTTCGCCGCCGCGACCCCGTAGCGGGTGCAGACGTCGTCGCGGGTGAACTCCGAGGGGCAGATGATGCGCTGGGCGGAGCGGGCGGCGAGCGGGACGAGGGTGCGGTACTTGCGCCCCGTGACCGGGTGGAAGTCTCCGGGCCAGTCCTCGAAGGCCAGATCCTGGATGGTGACCACGCCCGGGCAGGGGCGGACGAGCGGAAGCCAGCAGTTGAGGGCGTGGACCACGGCGGCCCGCGTCCGCAGCAGGCGCCAGGGCAGCTTGACCTGCTCGAAGAGGAGCTCGGGCCCGAGGCCGCCGCGCTCGAGGACCAGGAGCTCGAGGCCGTCGCCGGCCCCGTCGCGTAGCGCGCGTACGAGCTCGAGCTCGTAACGGCCCCACCCCCGCAGCTCGGGTGCGAAGGCGTCGCGGGCGTCAATGGCCACGATCGGCGGGGACACGGACACGGTGTGCATTGTGCCGCCGGGGCTCGTGCGGCGGCGGTAGGATCACCCGCGCAATGCCCGCAAACCATGCCCTCATCGCGGAGGGAGGCAACGGCAGCGGTTCCGGCCTTCTGGATCGTCCGTCCTCGCCCATCTTCGACATCCCCATCGATCTCGCGCAGCCCGCCGAGCTTCTGCGCACGATCTCTGGCTGGGCCTCCGAGGGCCGGACCCGCCGGGTCATGTACGTCAACGCCCACGTGGTCAACCAGTCGCGGACCACCGCGGGCCTGGGGGATGCGCTGCGCCGCGCCGACATCGTGTACTGCGACGGCTACGGGGTGAGGCTGGCGGCCCGCTTCCTCAATCATCCGATCCCGCACCGGATGACGGGCGCGGATTGGATCTGGGGTTTGGCGACCCTGTGCGAGCTCTCGGGCCTGCCGCTCTATCTCCTCGGCTCCGAGCCGCCGGTGGCGCGCGAGGCTGCGGCGCGGCTGCGGCGCTGGTACCCGCGGCTCGACGTGGTCGGCGCCCATCACGGGTTCTTCGAGCTCGATTCGCCCCACAACGAGCGGGTGATCGAGGACATCAACGCCTACGGCCCGTCGATCGTCCTCGTGGGCATGGGCACGCCGAAGCAGGAGCTGTGGGTCGATCGGTACGCTGACCGTCTCGACGGTGCTGTCGTATGGACCGTCGGCGCGTTGTTCGATTACGTCTCCGGCCACATGCCGCGCGCCCCGCGGTGGTTGGCGGACAATGGCTTTGAATGGATCTTCCGACTAGCGATCGAGCCTCAGCGGATGTGGCGACGGTACCTGTTGGGGAACCCGATCTTCCTCACTCGGGTGGCGAGCGAGGCGCACCGCAGGCGCAGTCCGGACCAGACCGCTCCGCCCTAGCCGGGCCCCCCGAATCGCCGCTGGCGCGGCTGGGAGCCGCCGACCCGCGGCTGCTTGCCGGGCTGGCGGTCGTGGTCGCGTCTGCGATCGCGCTCGTCCTCGCCCTCAACGCCGGTGTCGTCGGCGTTGCCGCCGTGCCCACCGTCCTGCGCACCGCCGTGGTGGGCGTCGCCTTCTTTGCCCTGTGCGGCTATCCGGCCGCCTGCGCGCTCGTTCGCGGTGAGCTGAGCGAGCACCGGGCCCTGCTCGTGCTCCCGATCGGGGCGACGGTCTCGAGCCTCGCGCTCGCGGCGCTCGGGCTCCTGCACGTGCCCCTCGCGGTGTCGCTGGCCGCGGTCATCGGGGTGGCGGCGCTCGCGACGCTGCGGGTGCTGAGCGCCCGGGGCGCGGCTCCTGAGGGGGGCGAGGCCACGGCCGCGCCGCGAACGGCGTGGATCGCGCGCATCGCGCTGCCGATCATGCTTGCCGCCGTCGTGGCCCTCATCTCCCTGATCCCGATCTTCCGCTCCGGATATGCCACCGTCCCCGGCCAGAACGGCGACGCCATCCTCGCCGTCGGCACCGCCGTGCTCCTCGAGCACGCGCCCCCCACGGCGACGCGATCTGACCTGCCGATCCCCAGCATCCCCCTGGAGTGGCGCTCGAAGTACCCGATCTACTATGCCCTCGCCGGGATTTCCACGCTCGCGGGCCAGGATCCCATCCAGACCTTCCCGACGGTGGCGGCCCTGATCCTCGCGCTCGCGGCGATCGGCTTCTTTCTCTTTGCCCGCTACGTGTTGCGCACGTCCCTGTGGCTGGCCTTGCTTGTCCTCTTCGTGGTCCCCGTCGACCGGATCGCCATGTACGTGGACATGCACCCGTACTACAACGAGCTCTGGGGCCAGTTCACGCTCCCCTTCATGCTCCTCTTCGGCTGGCGCTACCTGAACGCGCCCGACCGCCGTGGCGCGATCCTCTTCGTCCTCTTCACGGTCCTGTGCCTGCTCGCTTATCCGCTCGTCATCCCCTTCCCCGCCGTCTTCCTCATCGTGTGCGCCGTGGTGCTATGGCGTCGCCGGCGCGCCGAGCACCGGCCGGTGCGGTGGCTCTCAGGGCTCGAGCTCCCGCGACCGGGACGGCGCTCGCTGCTGTGGATCCCCATCGTGGCGGTCGCCGTGCCGGTGATCTTCGTGCTCGGCCGAGGCTTCGTCGAGAAGACGGTCACCGCGCTGCAGGTGGTGGCGCCGTGGGGGAGCCTCGTGGGATGGTCCGGGTCGGCCCTGCCCTTCTTGCCTTTCCCCGAGTTCGTGGGAATGCCCGGACCGGCGCTTGTCGATTTTTTCGGCCTCGGGGTGGTGTGCCTGCTGGCAGCGGTAGGGCTCGCTCGGCTGCGGCCCGAGGTGCGCTGGCCCCTGGGGGCGATGGTGGTGCTCACCGCCCTCATCGGCGTTTACTTCCGGGAGCGCTTCGACGGCCAGCTCTTCTTCTTCAAGGATCTCGCCTTCCTCGGTCCCTATGTGCTCATGCTCGCCCTGGCAGGGCTGGCCTGGTTCGCGAGCTCGAGAGCCTGGCGCGCCGCCGCGGTGGGAGTGGCCGGGATCGTGGCCGCGCTCGTCGTCATCCCCATCGGCGCGGGGCGTGAGATCGGGGTCACCTATCCGCAGGCCAACAAGTACGTCCTGCAGCTGCCCGCCTGGAATCGCGAGCTCCCTCGCGGCTCGAGCGTGCTCATCGACATCTATCCGAGCGGTTGGCAGCTGTGGGCGTCGTACATGTTCGTGGATCACCCGCTGGCCGCTCCGTTTCCGCTCGTCGGGATCTTTCCCCACCCGCCGGTGGGCTACAAGGCCGAATATGTGATCGCCATGCGCAATCAGCCGCCGCCGCAGAAGTACGTGGTCGGGGGGCCGGTGCTCAGCAATCCGCAGTTCGAGGTCTGGAAGATGCAGCCGAATCCCCATGTGCCCGCTGTGGCCAGGCGGCCGCTCATCTACGACCTGACGAACATCACCCTCGGCTAGCGGCCTCGACCGCCTCGCGCAGGCGTTGAGCGATGCGATCGGGCGAGTGAAGCGCGAGGCGCGCCCGGCCGCGGCGGCGCAGCTCGGCGCGGAGCTCGGCGTCGGTGACGGCGAGGTGGACGAGCTCGGCGATGACCGCGAGGTCGGGATCGTCCACGAGGATCGCCGCGTCGCCGGTGGTCTCCGGGATCGCCCCCGCCGGCCGGGCGATCACCGGCACCCCTTGCGAGAGCGCCTCGAGCACCGGGATGCAGAAGCCCTCGTGGGCGGACAGGCACAGGAAGACGTGAGCGGCCCGGTAGCGCTCCCCGAGCTCCTCGTTGGAGAGACCGCTCTCGATCGACACCGCCCCGGGGGCGAGCGCGTCGGCCAGGTTGCGCAGGAAGGCGAGGTAGCGCGAGGAGATGGGGTCACCGACGAGGACGAGCCGCGCATCGGGAGCCCGGTGGCGGCGGTAGAGCGAGAACGCCCTGATCACCTGGTCCTGGTGCTTGTGGGGGGAGAGCCGTCCCACGAAGAGGACGGTCGGCGGCCCCGGGGGTGTGGTGGACTCGGCTCGGGGCGGGCCGAGGCGGGTGTAGTCGACGAGCAGGGGGATCACGGCGGTGCGAGCGGCGCCGAGCGCCTCGAGCTCGGCGGCGTTGAAGGCCGAATCGGCGGCCGCGAGTTGGACGCTTCGCACCAGGGCCGGGAGCTGCTCGCGCCCGACGGCGCACTGCACGGCCACGTTGGGGGCGTGCTCCCAGAACCACGGGGCGGGGGTGACGTTGTGGTAGAGCATGAGCTTGCGGTTGGGGAGGGCCAGCAGCTCGCGCAGCCGGGGCGCCCCGGCGGAGTGGTGGATGAGAAGGACGTCGTCGGGCTTGGGCTTGAAGCGCTTGAGCATCCGGATGTGCCCGTTCAGTCCCGGCGCGACGTGTGCTGCATAGTCCTTGCCATCCCAGCCCCACTCGTGAAAGCGGGCGCGAAAGCTCACCGCCTCACTGGTGATGGCGTCGTGAGGCCCGGCGCCAGACAGGAGCTGGTGGATCCTCATTCGTGCTCGCGCACTTGGCGCTCGAGCTCTTCGATCCGCGTCTCGAGCCGGCGAACGTGACCGAGGACGTGGACGTTGAAGCGCGTCTGCTGCGAGATGAGCTCGGCGTGATACTGGTTGAGCAGGCGAACGAGCCCGAGCTTGAGCATGGTCACGGGGAACCCGAGACGGCGCGTCGAGCGGACCTCCCGCAGGTCGGGATCGATCATCGCCCACTCGAAGAGATTCTCGAGCGTGGTGGGGGCCGTGCCCTCGCCCGGTGGGCCGCCCTGCCCCTCGGTGTAGGCCCCCTCGGCGCGCCCCGTCGCGGCGGCGGCGCGCGCCTGGTCGAGTGCGTGCTCAGGGTCGGTCACGGCGCCACCCGCACGGGCTCGAGGCTCCGCCAGCTGCCGCGCAGATCGACGATCCCCTGAGCGCCCGCCTCCGCCGCGACCGAGAAGCCGACGGTGCGGTCGAGGCCCGGGTCAACGCCTCGCTCTCCCGCCGCCAGGGCGACGTCGTAGTCGCCGCCCAGGAGCGCGAGCGCGGGGATCTCGAAGACGAGCTTGGTGGTCGCTTTCGCTGTCAACTCCGTGGGCGTTGACGTCGCGAAAACTCGGCTTCCGTCCCCTGCGCGGATCTCGAGCGCGAGCTCGGAGTGCGCGACGGGGGCGCGGGAGCGCAATTCCACGGCGATGTGCAGCGGCGACCCGGTGCGGAACACCGTGCTGACGCGGCCGGCGCCGTCGCGGAGCTCGACGTCGACGACCTCGATCGCGCGCGGCGCTCCCGAGCGCACCGACTCGCCGCCGCCGTGCTCGGTGCCCATCAGGCGGTGGTAGTGGAGCAGGCCTTCGGCGGTGGGGCCGTCGAAGACCAGCTGGCCGCCGTCGAGCACGACCACGCGCTCGCATACGCGCTCGATCGCGCGCGCGTCGTGGGAGACCAGGACCACGGTGGTTCCGCTCGCGATCTGCTCGGAGATCCGGCGCAGGCATTTGCGTTGGAAGCCCTCGTCGCCGACGGCGAGGATCTCGTCGATGAGGAGCACATCCGCGTCGAGGAAGGCGGCGATCGAGAAGCCGAGGCGCAGGAACATGCCCGCCGAGTACGTCTTGACCGCAACCTCGATGAAGTGATCGAGCTCAGAGAAGGCGATGATGCGCTCGATCCGCTCGTCGATCTGGGGCTTGGTGAAGCCGTAGAGGGCGCCCTGCAGATAGATGTTCTCCCGGCCCGAGAAGTCGCGGCTGAAGCCCGAGCCGAGCTCCAGGAGCGAGACCATCCTCCCCCCCGAGGCCGCCTCGCCGGACTGGAGGGGCACGATCCCCGCGAGCACGCGCAAGGTGGAGGTCTTGCCGGCGCCGTTGCGTCCCACCATCCCCACCGTCTCGCCCGGCTCGATGTGGAGGGAGACACCCCGGAGCGCCGGAACGGGCGGCGGTCCGTCGGCGCGCGATCCGAGAAGTAGGCCCTTGAAGGTCCGGGCCTGGTCGGCGCGGATGGAAAACGAGCGCGTGGCCTCGCGCAGGACGATCTCGCCCGGGCGCAGGTTCATACGATGACCGCCAGCTCGCCCTGCATGCGGGCGAAGACCGCGCGCCCGAGGGTGAGCACGACCGCGGCGGCGACCACCGTGTAGATGACCTGTCCGAGCCCCGGGGCGCGCCCGTAGAAGAGCACCGAGCGGATCGCCAGCATGAAGGGGGCGATCGGATTGACCCAGTCGAGCAGGGTGCCCAGGAAGGGATGGCTGTGAACGGGCGGCAGCTCGTTGGCCACGAAGAAGATGGGGGTGATGAAGAACCAGGGGAGCAGGGCGGCGGCGATGATCGGTGCGATGTCGCGGAAGTAGGCGTGGAGGACGGCGATGACGAGCGCGCACCCGAGGGTGAACGCGAACAGGAGCACGACGAGCACCGGGAGCAGGAGCAGGGCGGGGCTCAGCGAGCCGCACAGCGCCAGCGCGATCGGGGTGAGGATCACGAGCAGCGCGAGGAAGGTGATGAACTGGACCATGACGGCCGAGCCGGGGATTACCTCGCGCGGGAAGCGCGCCTTGCGCACGAGACCGCCCTGCTCGATCAGCGAGGGTGCGGCCGAGAGGAGCGCCTGGGCGAAGAAGGTCCATACGACAATCCCGATCATCAGGAAGATCGGGTACGGATGGGGGCGCGAGGCGCCCTGGACGTTGAGAACGAAGCCGAACATCAGCGTGTAGGCACCCATGAGGACCAGCGGGTTGACCAGGTACCACAGCACCCCGAGGGCCGAGCCCTTGTACTTCTGGCGCAGCTCGCGGCGGACGAGCTGCGAGAACAGGTAGCGGTAGCTGAGCATCGAGAGGATTATCGCGGTGCGGGCGGCTTCTCCAGGATCAGGCAGACCGAGGTGAAGACCGAGCGCCTGAGCTGCATGAGCACGCTCGGGTACTTCTCGCCCGTTTTCGGAAGCAGGCGTCCGTCGGGCGCGCACAATGTCAGGTTGTCCCAGGACTGCGGGGAGATCGTCGTGTCCAGCGGCTGCATCAGGCGCAACCCCGAGGGGCCGACGATGTGCCGCGCGAGCTCGCGCCGGGTGAACACGTCGGCGAGGGCCACGCGCCGGCCGGGCTGGGCGCCCGGCATCCGTCGGTTCAGAGTGACGATTCGCTTCGCGACCTCGGCGGCCGCGGTGTCGAGGGGGTGGTGGCGGACGAAGCACTCGGTGACCACGATCGCGTGACCGCCCGGCTTCAGCACCCGCCCGATCTCCCTCGCGCTCCGGGCGATGTCGGCCGGCGATCCGAAATGCTCGATCGAGGACAGGGTGAAGACGACGTCGAAGCTCTCGCTGGGGAACTTGAGCTCGCGCGCGTCCATCCACAGGACCTCGAGGTGATCCTCGCGGTAGAGAAACGGGGCGTGAGCGCGCGGGTCCTCGAGCATCGACGGGTCCGCCTCGTTGCCCGAGAACGCGCCCTCCCCGTAGACGTCGGTGGCCACCACTCGCCCGATGCGGTTGGCCAGCCAGAAGGCGATCCGCTCGTCGCCCGCCCCCACCGAGAGAGCGTGCGTGTCTTCTGTGAGCTGGTGCGCTTCCTCGAGGAACATCGCCAGCATCGCGAACTCCCACACCTTGCGCTCGATGTGGGTCTGGGCGTCCCGCTCGGGGAGGATTGAGCTCACGGCGGCCAGGAGCTCGGGATCGTCGAAGTCGCGGAGGTCGCAGAGCTTCACGTATTGACGCCTCATGGGATCTCCAGCAGGAGGGTGACGGGACCGTCGTTGACGAGCTCCACGGTCATGTGGGCCCCGAACACGCCCCGTTTTGCGTTCAGCCGCGCGGCGAAGTGCTCGTACAGGGGCTCGGCCTGGTCGGGGGGCGCGGCGGCAAGGTAGCTCGGGCGGTTGCCGCGGCGGACGTCGCCGTACAGGGTGAACTGGCTCACGCACAGCACCTCGCGCTCCCCCAGGGGCTCGTTCATCCGGCCCTCGGCGTCGGGGAAGATCCGCAGCGCGCGCACCTTGTCGGCGAGCCGGTCGGCGTCTTGTTCGGTGTCGCCGGTGGTTATTCCCACCAGAACGAGCAGCCCGGGGCCGATGGCGGCGATTTCCTCGTCGGCGACCGACACCGACGCGCGGCTGACGCGCTGGACGAGGGCGCGCACGGTTAGGGGATGGGGGGTGTGGGCTCGGGCGGGGGATCGCGGTCGGAGCGGGAGAGCTCGAGCTGCCACCAGCCGACGTCGCGCCAGGCGCCCGACTTGTAGCCGATCTGCCGGTAGACGCCGACGGAGTCGAAGCCGAAGGACTCGTGAAGCGCCACGCTGGCGTCGTTGGGCAGGGTGATGCCCGCGCAGGCGATGAGCAGACGCTGGTCGCGCAGACGGTCGAAGAGCTCGGCGTAGAGGGCGCGTCCGATTCCGCGCCGGTGGACGGCGGGCTCGATGTAGATGCTCACATCGGCGGCCCAGCGGTAGGCGGCCCGGTCCCGGTGCGGGCACCCGTAGGCGAATCCGACCACGCGGCCGTCTCCTCCGGCGTCTTCGGCCACGAGCCACGGATGGGTGGTCCGGATGCGCTCGATGCGGGCGGCGAACTCGTCGGCGGTAGGCGCCACGGTTTCGAAGGTGATCGCGGTATCGCGCACGAATTCGTGGTAGATCGCCGCGATGGCGCCAGCGTCCTGCGTCGGGTCGGCGGTGCGGATGCGGGGCGCCATGGGTGGAGCCGAAGTGTGCCTGACTACGGCGCCAGCGGCCCGCTCGCGATGGCCCGGCGGCGCCAGCGGAGCTGCTCGGGGCCGGTGACGCGGAGCTTGGCGGGCATCAGGGGCGAGAGGGCGCGGGAAGCGGCGGTCAGGGAGCGGAACTCGGCTTCTTCGCGCAGTGACCAGCTCACGCCGAAGCGCTCGCGGAGGCTGGCGGGGAGGAGGCCGAGCCCGGAGAGGAGCAGGGCGCGGCGGGCGGGGATGCGGATCGCCCGCCACAGCGCGCCGGGCACGGGAAGGGGGGAGGGAACGGGACCGCGAACCGACTCGAGGACGCGATCGACCGAGCCGGTACGCACGAGGTCGTGCTCGATCACCGCGTCGAAGTAGGCGCGGAAGCCCTCCCAGTCCGGTGGCAGGTCGACCTCGCGGACGCCGAGGAGGCGCCCGAGTCCGCGGTATTCGCGGTAGAACTGCTCGCGCTCGCCAGGCTTCAGAGGGCGCGTGAAGTGGGCGTTGCCCGCTACGTAGGCGTGGATCAGGGTGGCGTGCACCCACGCGTATGCTCCGGGCTCGAGCGCGTAGTACCGCTCGCCGTCCTCGCGGGTGCCGCGGAAGCCCTTGTGCAGACCGCGCAGCCGGCGGCCCACCTCGATGGCCTCGGGGCCGCCGTAGACGAGCAGGTTCACGTAGTCGATCGTGCGCATGAGCCGGTTCCACGGACGCTCGTCGAAGTCCGAGAAGTCGCGCACGCCGGCGCCCACGGTGGGGTGGGCGACCTGGAGGAGGAGCGGATAGAGCAGGATCGCGTAGAGACGGGTGTCGCTGACCGAGCGCCACGCGACCGACTCGGGACCGACGATCAGCGACCGGGCCTCCTGCTCTGATGGGAACAGCGTCGAGGTCATGAGAACGCCTACGGACGGTCTGGGTATCGTACCCCGGCACTCGATGATCGACGAGACCCTGACCGACGAGCAGCGCGCCTTCGTGGAGGCGATCCGCGACTTCGCCAAGCGCGAATGCGGGACCCGCGAGCAGCGCGACGCCCTCACCGACCACGGCGAGGACCCTCACAACCAGGAGCTCTACGAGCGGATCGCCGCGCTCGGGTGGCTCGGCGCGTCGATCCCCGAGGAGTACGGGGGCTCGGGCGGCGGCGCCGTCGACATGTGCCTGCTGTGCGAGGAGTTCGCCCGCGGGATGATCCCCATGGGCTTCTACACCGTGAGCATGATCTGCGCGGGGGCGTACCAGCGTTTCGGGACCGAGGAGCAGAAGCAGGAGCTGCTCGGGGGCATCGCCGCCGGCGCCGTCGAGGCCATCGCCATGTCCGAGCCCGACTCCGGCTCGGACGTCGGGAGCCTCAGCTGCCGGGCCGAGCGCGTCAACGGCGACTACGTGATCAACGGGCAGAAGACATGGATCACGGGAGCCCACAAGGCCGAGCACATCCTTCTCGTGTGCCGGACCCAGCGCGGGGAGAGCAAGCACGACGGGCTCTCGATGATCTCCGTGCCCGCCGCTGCCGACGGCATCGAGATCCGCGGCATCGACACCATGGGCGGCCGCGAGGTCAACGACGTCTTCTTCACCAACTGCCACGTTCCCGCCGAGCGGCTGCTGGGCGAGCAGGACCGCGCATGGATGCAGCTCATGGCCGGACTCAACCACGAGCGCCTGATCATCGCCGCTCAACTCCTCGGGGTCGCCGAGCGCGCGTTTGACGACGCGCTGTCCTATGTCAAGGAACGCAAGCAGTTCGGCCGCCCGATCGGGACCTTCCAGACCCTCCGGCACCGCCTCGCCGACCTGGCCACCGAGATCGAGACCGCCCGCCTCCTCGTCTACGACGTTGCCGCCAAGACCGAAGCCGACCCCCAGCGCCTGCTCCCGCGCGAGGCGTCGATGGCCAAGCTCAAGGCCACCGAGACCGCCAAGCGCATGGCGCTCGAGGGCATGCAGATGATGGGCGGATACGGATACGCCAACGAGTACGACATGCAGCACCACGTCCGCGTCGCGCTCCCGGCGACGATCTACGGCGGCACGAGCGAGATTCAGCGCGACATCATCGCGAAGACGTTCGGGTTGTAAGGATCGCTTGGAAATGAACGCAGAGCACTGGCTCTCAGCCTACGCCGAGCAGCTCGGCACGGAGCCGCCCACGCCGGCGGAGCTCGAGATGCTGCTCGCCCTCGCCGGCGACGCGGCGCACGCCTCCGAGCGGCGGGCCGCGCCGGTGGCGTGCTGGCTGGCGGCGCGGGCCGGGGTCGCGCCCGAGGACGCGCTCGCGCTCGCGCAGAAGCTGAACCAAGCCTCGTGACAAGCCGCGAGCACGACATCGTCCTCTTCGGCGCCACCGGGTTCACCGGCGGGCTGACCGCCGAGTACCTTGCAGCCCATGCCCCCGCGGGCACCCGGATCGCCCTCGCCGGGCGTAACCGGGCGAAGCTCGAGGCGGTGCGGGCGCGGCTCGGCGAGGCCGACCGCGACGTCCCCCTCGTCCACGCCGACGTCGAGGATCCCGCCTCCATGCGCGCGGTGGCCGAATCGGCGCAGGTGGTGATCAGCACCGTGGGGCCCTACATCCTCTACGGCGAGCCGCTCGTGGCCGCGTGCGCCGCGGCGGGGACCGGCTACGTCGACCTCACGGGCGAGCCGGAGTTCGTCGACCTGATGTGGCTGCGCTACCACGAGCAGGCCCAGCGCACCGGGGCGAGGCTCATCCACTGCTGCGGATTTGACTCGATCCCCCACGACCTCGGGGCGTTCTTCACCGTCCAGCACCTGCCCGAGGACGTGCCCCTGCGCGTGAACGGGTTCGTCAGAGCCCACGCGTCTTTCTCGGGCGGCACTTACCAGTCGGCGATCAACGGGTTCGCCCGCGCCCGACACGCCGCCCGTAATGCGCTTGAGCGCCGCCGCCGCGAGCCCCGCCCCACAGACCGGCGGATCAAGGGGATCGCGGGCAGGCCCCATCGCGACGCCGACGCCGGGGGTTGGGTGATGCCGTTGCCCACCATCGACCCCCAGATCGTCCTGCGCTCGGCGCGGGCGCTGCCTCGTTACGGCCCCGACTTCGGCTATGGCCATTACTTGGTCCAGAAGCGGCTGACGACGCTCGCCGGGCTCGTCGGCGGCGCCGGCGCGGCCATAGCGCTCGCCCAGCTCCCGCCCGCGCGCCGGCTCCTGCTCTCGCTCAAGAGCTCGGGTGCGGGGCCATCGGCCGAGGAGCGCGAGCACTCTTGGTTCCGGGTGCGCTTCGTCGGCGAGGGCGCCGGCCAGAAGGTGGTCAGCGAGGTGAGCGGCGGCGACCCCGGGTACACCGAGACGGCGAAGATGCTCGCCGAATCGGCGCTGTGCTTGGTCCACGACGAGCTCCCGCAGACGAGCGGTCAGCTCACCACCGCGGCAGCGATGGGACAGCCCCTGCTCGAGCGGCTGCAGCGCGCCGGAATCGTTTTTCGGCAGGTACCCGCATGAGCATCACCCCCGAAGAGGCGATCGACGCGGCCAACGAGGTGTTCGGGCGCCACCCCGACCACCGGGCCCTGCACGCCAAGGGAACGCTGGTGACCGGGACGTTCACCGCGACCCCGGCCGGTGCGCGACTGACCCGCGCCGCCCACATGCGGGGCGAGCCGGTCACGGTCACCGCGCGGGTCTCCAACGCCAGCGGCGACCCGGACGCTCCCGACTACCTCCCCGATGTACGCGGGCTCGCCGTCAAGTTCTACCTGCCCGACGGATCGCGCACCGACATTGTCGCCCAGTCGGCTCCCCGCTTCCCCGCGCGGACGCCCGAGGCGTTCGTCGAGCTCATGCGCGCGAGCGCGCCGAGCGTGTCGATGCCGCTGAAGTTCGCGCGCTTCCTGGTCCGCAACCCTGTGGCCATCGGCGGTCTTCCCGCCAACTCGCGCGCCCTTCTGCCACCGGCGAGCTACGCCGCCATCCCCTATTACGCCGTCCATGCCTACCGCTGGCTCGACGGCGACGGGTCGTCGCGCTACGTGCGCTACACGCTCGTTCCCCACCTGACGGAGCCGCCGCTCGCCCCGTGGCAGGCGCGCCGGCGCGGCCGCGACTATCTCCAGCACGACATCCGTGAGAGGCTCGCGCGCGGGCCGGTGCGCTTCACGCTCGAGCTCCAGCTCGCCGAACCCGGCGACCCCGTCGACGACCCCACCTCGGTGTGGCCCAAGGAGCGGCCCACGGTCATCGGCGGCACACTCGAGCTCACCGGGCTCGAGACCGAGCGCGAGACTGAAGGCGACGTGCTCGTCTTCGATCCCGTGCGCGTGACCGAGGGAATCGAGCTCTCCGACGATCCCGTCCTGCGTTTCCGCGAGCACGCCTATTCTGCCTCTGTTGCCAGGCGGACAACGCTCTAGGAGACTGCCCATGCCACAGAACTGGACCGCGCAGGAGATCCCAGACCAGACGGGTCGCCTCGCCGTGGTCACCGGTGCCAACAGCGGTCTTGGCCTCGTCACCGCGCGCGAGCTCGCCCGCGCCCACGCCAGCGTGGTCATCGCGTGCCGGAATACCGCCAAAGGCGAGCAGGCGCTGGCGAGGATCCGCTCCGCGGTGGCGGACGCGCGGGCCGAGGTCGAGCAGCTCGACCTGGCCGATCTCGGTTCGGTCCGGGACTTCGCCGCCCGGGTCGCGGAATCCCACGACCGCGTCGATCTCCTGATCAACAACGCCGGCGTGATGGCGCCCCCGCGCCGCACCACGGCCGACGGCTTCGAGTCGCAGCTCGGGACCAACCACCTCGGGCACTTCGCACTCACCGGGCTGCTCCTCCCGCGGCTGCTGGCCGCCCCGAATCCGCGCGTCGTCACCCTGAGCAGCGTCGTCCACGGCATCGGGCGGATCAACTTCGATGACCTGCAGGGCGAGCGGCGCTACCAGCGCTGGCGCGCCTACGGCCAGTCCAAGCTCGCCAACCTGCTCTTCGCCTTCGAGCTCCAGCACCGCGCCAGTGCGGCGGGGACGGACCTCGAGAGCATGGCCGCCCATCCGGGCTACGCCGCCACCAACCTCCAGACCGCGGGTCCGGAGGTCGCCGCCGAGCGCTGGGGCATGGCGCTGGCCAACCGGGTGATCGCCCAGAGCGCGGACATGGGGGCGCTCCCCACGCTCTACGCGGCGACCGTCCCCGACCTTCCCGGCGGCACCTTCGTAGGCCCCGGCGCGTGGCGCGGGATCCGCGGCTACCCGCGCGTGACGACGGCCGGTGCCCACGCCTATGACACGGGGACGGCGATCCGGCTGTGGGATGTCTCCGCGGAGCTCACCGGCGTGCACTACGACTTCGCCTTCTGACATGGGTGTGCTGCGCGATGACGGGCCCGCCGCCCTCGAGTGGGCCGCGAGCTACCTCGAGCGCGTCAGTGATCTGCCCGTGCTCGCGCAGGTCAGGCCGGGAGCGATTCGCGACGCGCTGCCGACCGTGGCGCCCGATGAGCCCGAGCCGTTCTCCGAGGTGCTCGCCGACCTCGAGGAGATCCTCCTTCCCGGCGTCACCCACTGGCAGCACCCCCGCTTCTTCGGCTACTTCGCCACCAGCTCATCCGAGCCGGCGATCCTCGCCGAGCTGCTCGCGGCGACGCTGAACTCGGTGGCCATCCTGTGGCGGACCGCGCCGGCCGCGACCGAGCTCGAAGGCGTGGTGCTCGATTGGACGGCGCAGCTCCTCGGTCTCCCCACCGGTTGGCACGGCCACATCGAGGACACCGCCTCGACCTCGACCCTGGCGGCGATCATCGCCGCGCGCGAGGCGAGCGGGCGCGAGCTCGTCGTGTGCTCGGAGCAGGCCCACGCGTCGGCTGAGAAGGCGGCGCGCATGCTCGGCATGGAGCTGCGCAAGGTTCCCTGCGACGACGAGTTCCGCATGCGGCCCGACGAGCTCGGGGACCTCACCAAGGCGGCGGCCGTCGTCGCCACCGTGGGAACCACGGCGACGACCTCGGTCGATCCCGTCAGCGCCATCGCCGATGCGTGCGCCGGGACCGGCGCCTGGCTGCATGTGGACGCCGCCTACGCGGGCACGGCCATGGTGTGCCCAGAGCACCGGTGGGCCTTCGAGGGCGTCGAGCGCGCCGACTCGGTGGTGGTCAACGCTCACAAGTGGATGCTCACGCCCATGGACTGCTCGCTGCTGTGGACGAGCCGCCCGGCGGACTTCCGCGCCGCCTTCAGCCTCGTTCCCGAGTACCTGCGCACACCGGACGCCGAGGACGCTCTCAGCCTGAGCGAGTACGGCCCCGCCCTCGGGCGCCGTTTTCGCGCGCTCAAGCTGTGGGCGGTGCTGCGCTGCCACGGCCGTAGCGGGCTGCAGGCGCACGTCCGCTCGGGCGTGCGCCTGGCCGAGCACTTCGAGGGGTGGGTCGCACGCGAGCCGGGCTGGGAGCTGTGCGCGCCACGACGGTTCTCCGTCGTGTGCTTCCGGCTCGAGGGGCCCGACGAGCGCAACCGGGAGCTCCTCGAGCGCGTCAACGCCGCGGGGGAGATCTTCATCTCCCACGCCGTGCTCAATGGGCGCTACGTGCTCCGGCTCGCGATCGGGCAGATGAGCACGACCGAGGACAGCGTCGGCCTGGCGTGGGACGTGCTGCGCGACGCGGCGGCGGCGCTCGGTTAGGGAGGCGGCGGCCTGCGACAGCGCACGTTATGGTTGCCTTTACGTATGGGCGTTCGGAGGGGCATGCGACGGGGCTGGGCTGCGCTCGCACTCATCGTGGTCGTGGCGGGGTTAGCCGGCTGTGGCGGGTCTGGCTCTTCGAGCGCCGAGAAGACCAAGCTCGCCTCCGACATCTCCTCTCAGCTGCGCGCGAGTAACGCCCCGCAGGACCTGAGCGGCTGCGTCGGCAAGCAGAGCCAGGGGCTGCCGATCGCCCAGCTCCGCGATCTCGCCCATGCGGGAGCTAACCCCGCCCCGGCGACCAAGCAGCTCGCCTTCCGCCTGATCGTGACGTGCATCAAGCAGGGCCAGGGCATCTCACTGATCCATGGGCTGATCGCCAAGGCGTTCCTGAACAGCTCCGCCCGGACTCTGCCCCCGGTGGTCAAGAACTGCATCGTCGCGAAAGCCAACGCCACGACGCCCACTCAGCTGGCGCAGCTGATCTCCGCCTACGCCACCCAGAACCTGGCCGCCGCCCAGTCTCAAGCCCGGCAGGTGGGGGTGGGGCTCGCATCGCAGTGTCTTGCCTCTCCCGGCGTCATCGGTGCCCTCAGGCCGCTGTTCCTCGCTCCGATCCGGCGCGGTCTCGCATCGACCTCGGCGGCGTTCCGGAACTGCGTGCTCGGCAAGGCTGAGCGCATACCCGCCAAGCAACTCGAGCAGTACGCACGCGACCCCTCGGGCGCTTCAGGAAGCGCGCGGGCGTTCGGCGTGAACGCCGCCAGGGCGTGCATCGCCTCCGGCGCCAAGCCGTAGCTCTGTCGTCACCCCCACGTCTTGATTCGTCACGGCGGCCGGCGCGACCATCGGTCGCGTGAGCGTTGCACGTAACGAACCCTCCGCTATCCGGAAAGAGCGTTACCTGCAAGCGCTGGCGGCTCGGCAGCACGGGCTCGTCACCTACGAACAACTCCGCGCGCTCGGCTTCTCGGACGCCGCGATCGCCCGGCGCCTGGCGCTCGGACGCCTTTACCGCATCCATCGTGGCGTTTACGTCGTCGGGCGGCCCGAGCTGTCACGCGAGGGCGTGTTCCTCGCCGCCGTCCTCGCGCTCGGCGGTGACGCCGTGCTCAGCCACTTCGCGGCGGCCGCGCTGTGGGAGTGCTGGACGGGACGAACGACTCCGGTCGACGTCACCGTGCCGCGCAGAACCAGGCCGCGGCCGGGGATCCGGCCCCACGCCGTCGGCGAGCTTCCCGCCCTCGCCACCGCCCTCCACCTGGGCATGCCGGTCACCACGCCGGCGCGCACGGTCATCGACCTCGCCGGAGCGATGTACTCACCACGCGCGTTCAGGCGGGTGGTGCACGAGGCGCTCGCCCGGGAGCTCGTCGACATTGCCGGCCTCCGGGCGGAGATCGACCGCGCGGGTCCCCGGTGTCGCGGCATCGGGCGCGTCCGGGCCGAAATCGCCGATGGGGCGAAGCCCACGCGATCCGGTCTCGAGGACGACATGGCCGAGCTCCTGCGCCGCCACCGGGCTCCCAGCTTCGAGACCAACGTCCACGTGCCCGGCACCCCCGGATGGGTGGAGGTCGACATCCTCTTCGGAGTCGAGAAGGTGGTGATCGAGGTGGACGGCTCGCGCTGGCACTCGACGCCGTTCCGGCGTGACCTCGACGCCTATAAGCAGTCGCTGGTGGAGGCGACAGGCCACCGCGTGCTCCGGGTGAGCGAAGATGACCTCGCGCCGCTCAGCGAGACGCAGACCATGGCCCGGGTCTGGCTGGCCCTCGGGCGGGGCGCCGCAGCCGCTATTTGAGCTCGCTCGAGCTCTTGCCCAACAGCAGACGCGCGACGACGAGGAGCTGGATCTGCTGGGTTCCCTCGAAGATGTCGAGGATCTTGGCGTCCCGCGCCCACTTCTCGAGGAGCTCGCCCTCGCCGTAGCCGACGCTCCCGCACAGGGCCACGCACCGCAGCGCGATGTCGGTGCCCGTGCGCCCGGCCTTGGCTTTGGCCATCGAGGCTTGGAGCGAGTTGGGCTTCCCGTTGTCGGCCATCCAGGCGGCCTGGAGGGTGAGCAGGCGCGCGGCCTCGTAGTCGGCCTCCATGGCCAGGAACTCGGCGGCGGCGGCGCTCTGAGCGTTCGGCGGTGCGTCGTACTCGATCGCCATCCCGGCGTCCTTGAGCCGCGAGCGCGTCTCCTCGAGGCACGCCCGGGCGACGCCGAGGGCCATGGCCGCCACCAGCGGACGAGTGTTATCGAACGTCTGCATGACGCCCGCGAAGCCCTGCTTGGGCTCGATCTCGGGACTCCCGAGCAAGTTCTCCTTGGGCACCCGGCAATCTGAGAGGACGAAGTTGGCGGTGTCGGATGAGCGGATGCCGAGCTTGTGCTCGAGGCGGTCGAGCTTCAGGCCCGGGTTGTCGCGCTCGACCACGAAGGACTTGATCGCCGCGCGTCCCTGATCGCGGTCCAGGGAGGCCCAGACCACGATGAGCTCGGCGCGGTCGCCCGAGGTGACGAAGATCTTCTCGCCGTTGAGGACGTACTCGTCGCCATCGAGCCTCGCGGTGGTGCGGATAGCCGCCGAGTCCGAGCCGGCCTCGGGCTCGGTGATGGCCATCGCCGCCCATTTGCCGCCGAAGCGCCGCAGCTGTTCTTCGTTGGCCACCGCGGCGATGGCGGCGTTGCCGAGGCCCTGGCCGGGCATGGTCAGGAGCAGGCCGACATCGCCCCAGCACACCTCGGCGATGCTCAGCACGTTGGCGAGGTTCGAGCCGTTGCGGGTGCCGGCGCGCTGGGGGGAGGCGCCATTCCCCGAACTGCTTCGGGTCGCGCCCGTGGCGCCCGCGCCACCGAGCGCGCCGCTCTCGTTCATACCCTTGATCAGTGCCGCGAGCATGTCGAGCTCCTTGGGGTAGGAGTGCTCGGCGAGGTCATACTTTCGCGAGTTCGGGCGCATGACCTCGGCGGCCATCTGGTGCGCCTGGCTGACGAGGGTGGCGAACTTCTTGGGGACCTCGAGGTTGATCATACGAGCAGGGCTCCCTCCATCACGCCCACCGCGCGGAGGTCGCGGTACCAGCGCTCGACCGGGTGCTCCTTGACGTAGCCGTGCCCGCCGAGAAGCTGAACGCCATCGGAGCCGATCGACATGCCGTGCTCGCTCGCCAGCCTGCGCGCGAGCGCCGCCTCGCGAGCGAAGCTCTTGCCCTGATCGGCGCGGCTGGCGGCGCGGTAGGTCGCGAGCCGCAGACCGTCGAGCTCGATCGCGATGTTGGAGACGGCAAAGGCGACGGCCTGGCGGTTAGCGATCGGCTCGCCGAACGCGGTGCGCTCCTTGACGTAGGGGATCACGTAGTCGAGCACGGCCTGGCCGGTCCCCACCGCGAGGGCGCTCCAGGCGATGCGGCCGAGCTGGATGCACTCGGAATAGACCTCGGCGCGGCCGTCGGCGATGAGGGCGCCCGCGGGCAGCTCGACCTCATCGAAGGTCAGCCTCCCCGTCGAGGCGGCGCGGATGCCCATGGCCGGCTCGGGCTCGACGGAGATCCCGCCCGCCGACGACGGCGAGCCCGCGCGCTCGACGATGAAGAGCGCGGGGCCGTGCCCCTCGAGCATGGCGGCGACGATGAAGAGCTCGCCGTCGGCGGCGCGGGGGACGAGCGACTTGACCCCGCTGAGGACATACCCGCCGTTGGCCCGCCGCGCCCGGGTCTCGAGCTTGAAGGGGTTGAAGAGGACCCGGGGCTCGAGCACCGCGAGCGAGGCCGCGGGTATCTGCTCGCCGACGAACTCGGGGAGGTAGGTCGCCTGCTGGTCCTCGTCACCCCACAGGCTGAGCGCGGTGCTCACGGCGGCGGGGGCGAGGCAGGCGACGGCGAGGCCCATGTCCCCGTGCGCGAGCGCCTCGCTCATGAGCACGGCGGTGACCGCGGAGCGCTCGCTCACGGCGCCTCCGAGCTCCTCGGGGACCCCGATCATCGTCAGTCCGAGATCATCGCTCTGGGTCAGGAGCTCGGGCGGCGCCTGGCACTCGGCGTCGGCCTCGAGCGCGGCGGGGCGCAGACGGGCGAGGGCGAAGTCGCGCACCGACTCACTGAGCATCCGCTGCTCGTCGCTCGGGGTGAGGTCGAAGAGGCCGGTGGGCGGCATCGTCGGCTGCCGGGCCGGACTCGCCAGCTTCTGGGCGGCGGCGAACGTCCGGCCCGCGCCGGCGGCGGTGCGCACGGTGGTCTTGGACGCGCCGTAGAGGAACCGTTGCGCCTGGTCGCGGAGGCCGAAGCGGTCGACGACCGATGAGCCCGCGAAGCGGTTCAGGGCGCGCAGGCCGAGGGCCATGCTGCGATCGCTCAGTGACTGTGGCGGACGGGACATGTCGTTAGACGTTGTGACGTTGTTTGATGTAACGCTGAAACGGGGCGTATTTGTACCACGAAGCTGGCTCTTATGTAGTCCTTACGCGCGGGGCGTCATGCTGATCTCATGCGCGTGTTGCTGGCCGAGGATGAACGACGGCTCGCCGATGCCATCGCGCGCGGGCTGCGCCAGCAGGGGATGGCCGTCGATGTGGCACCCGATGGATCGGAGGCGCTGACCAAGTCTCGCGTGGTCCGCTATGACGTGCTCGTGCTCGACCGAGATCTGCCGGGCGTGCACGGCGACGTGGTGTGCAAGACCGTCCGCGGCGAGCGTCCCGAAACCGGGATCCTCATGCTCACCGCCGCGGGGGCGCTCGAGGATCTCGTCGACGGGTTGTCGCTCGGGGCCGACGACTACCTGCCCAAGCCGTTCCGCTTCGCCGAGCTCGTGGCTCGCATCCACGCTCTCGCCCGTCGCGCCGGTCCCAGCCGCCCGCCCGTCCTCCACCACGGGGACATCGAGCTCGACCCCGCGCGGCGCGCCGTCACCCGGCAGGGCCGGGCGGTCGAGCTCGCGCGCAAGGAGTTCGCCGTGCTCGAGGCGCTGATGGCGGCCGCCGGGGCCACCGTATCGGCCGAGGAGCTGCTCGAGCGCGTGTGGGACGAGCACATCGACCCGTTCACCAACGTTGTGCGGATGACCATCATGACCCTTCGCCGCAAGCTGGGCGAACCAGCCATCCTCGAGACGGTGATCGGGGTCGGCTACCGGATGGCGTGATGCTCAGGCCGCCGGCCATCCGCCGGACCGCCGCCCGCTCCTGGCAGCTCCTGCGCAGGGTGGGGACGGCGGGGCCGACGCGGACCATCCGCTTTCGACTCACCGCCACCTACGGCATCGTCTTCCTGGTCACGGGGGCGGTCCTCCTGACCATCGGGTACGCGTTGGTGCGCCACAACATCAGCGGGCCGCAGGACTTCGGCAAGACCTACCGGCATCTCGTGCCCGGGACTCCCGCGCCGCTCCAGGGACCCTTCGCGCCCAACTCGACCTTGCGCCGGCTCTTCCGCGCCGAGCACGCTCAGTTCGTCAGTAACGCTCTGCACCGCCTCGTGCTCGAGTATGTGCTCGCGCTGGGCGCCATGACCCTCGTCTCGGTTGGGGCCGGGTGGTGGTTGGCGGGTCGGGCACTGCGCCCGCTGCGCGACATCACCGCGACGGCGCGCCGTGTCTCGGGACACAATCTCGGCGAGCGCATCGACCTCGAGGGGCCGGCCGACGAGCTCAAGGAGCTCGCCGACACCTTCGACGGAATGCTCGCCCGGCTCGATTCGGCCTTCGCGAGCCAGCGCCACTTCGTCGCCAACGCCTCGCACGAGCTCCGGACCCCGCTGGCCATCATGCGCACGGAGGTGGACGTGGCGCTCGCCGACCCGTCAGCGGGAACCGAGGACCTGCGGGGGATGGGGGAGGCGGTGCGCGAGACCATCGACCGCTGCGAACGTCTGATCGAGGGGCTGCTCACACTGGCGCGCAGCGAGGCTTCGGCGAGCCGCGGCGAGCCGGCCGATCTCGCCGAGCTCGCGGGCGACTGCCTGACCGATCTGCGGGCGCGCGCGGAGGAGGCGGACGTCGAGGTGCGTCCCCGCCTCGAGCCCGCCCAGGCGCGGGGCGATGCCCGGTTGCTCGAGCGCCTCATCGCCAACCTGATCGATAACGGGATCCGCTACAACCGGCCGGGCGGCTTCCTCTCCGTCGCCACAGAAACCGGGGGCGGACGCGCCGTCGTGCGCGTCCGCAACAGCGGCGAAGCGATCGATCCAGCGGCGGCGGCGACGCTCACCGAGCCCTTCCGGCGGATCGGTCGCGGGGGCGACGGGTTCGGGCTTGGGCTCTCGATCGTGAGCTCGGTGGTCGCCGCCCACGGTGGCCGTCTGCGGGTCCAAGCGCCGCAGAGCGGTGGACTCGACGTCATCGTCGAGCTACCTGCCGCGCCCAGTGTTGGGAACGTGAGTGTTCCCTCAGCGCTTACGGCAAGCTGACATCCCCGTCAGTACAAGTTGGCTCGTCCCGCCCCGTTTCCGGAGGAGCCCCCTGATGCAGTCCACTCTCACTCCCGTCGTCCTGCACGGCCGTCGCGCCTTCGCCGCCTGCGCTCTGGCCGGCTCGCTCGCCCTGGGGCTGTCCGCCTGCGGATCGTCCGGGAGTAGCGCCGCGGCGAGCCCCGCCGCCTCGGCGGGGACGAGCACCTCGTCGGCGAACTCGCGGTATCAGGCACGGCTGAAGGCCGCCCAATGCCTGCGTGCTCACGGGCTGAACGTCCCCGATCCCTCGGCCAACGGCGGTGCGCCCGGGGGCGTCGGTGGCGGCGGGGGTGCCGGTGGCGGTGGCTTGCGCCAGCTCCTTACCACTCCGGCCGGCAAGACCGCGAGCGCGGCGTGCAAAACGGAGATCAGCAAGGCCTTCGGCTTCGCCAACATCACCCCGGCGCAGCGCCAGCAGTTCCAGCAGGCCGCCGTGAAGTTCGCCCAGTGCATGCGCGCGCACAACGTCAACATCCCGGACCCCACGAGTAACGGTGCGGGCGGCTTTGGGATCTTCCGTTCGATTCCCTCGAGTGAGCGCAACAGCCCGGCCTTCAAGACCGCCTTCAGCGCGTGCTCGAGCACCCTCCCCGCCCGTCCCGGAGGGGGGCCGGGCGGCCCCGGCGGGACCGGGCCGAGCGTCGGCGGCCCCGGCGCGTAGGGCTGTAACCGTGCTGCAACCCGCGATCGCCTACCACTCCTGACACCGTGACCAGGCAAACCATCACCGAGCGGCTCGCCGCCGGCGGCGGCCCGCGACGCCGAGCCGCTGCGGCGGGAGGAGCGATCGTCGTAGTGGCGGCGGCGATCGGCGTCATCGTCAGCGCGGGCGCGCCCGCTGCCAGCAAGGGCCAGGCATCCGCCCCCGCCTCCACGGGCGCGACCACGGTGCAGCGCCGCAACCTCGTCCAGACCGACACCGAGTCGGGCACGCTCGGCTACGCGAACGCTCAGACGGTGTTCAACCGCCTGAGCGGCACCGTCACCTACCTTCCGAAGGTCGGACAGGTGGTAACGGCGGGGGGAACGCTGTATCAGGTGGACGGCTACCCGGTGATCCTCTTCAACGGCTCCTATCCCGCCTTCCGCAGCCTGACCTCGGGCGATGGCAACGGCCGCGACATCCAGGAGCTCAACGCCGACCTGAAGGCCATGGGCTTCGACTCCGGCAACGCGATCACCGTCGATCGGACCTGGCAGGCCGCCACCACCGCCGCCGTCGAGCGCTTCCAGGGATCGATCGGACAGACCGAGACGGGAACGATCTCCCTCGGTCAGATCGTCTTCCTCCCCGGCCCACAGCTCATCAACACCGTGGACACCAACCTGGGCTCGACCGGCGGGAGCGCGGGATCCGGCTCGGGCACGGGATCCGGCGCGAGCGCCACCGGGGCCTCGAACTCCAACCCCACCTCCACCCCCACCAACGCGAGCTATCAACCGATCGGGCAGCCGCACGCCGAGTTTGTCGGTCTCACCACGTCGAGCGCGGTGGCGACGACGCCAGCGGTCACGACCCCGACCACGCCGGGGACCACGACACCGAGCCCGACGACAACCACCCCGACGACCACGACTCCCATGTCGGGCACCCCGGCGCCGTCGGGAAGCAGCCTGGAAGCGATCATCCAGCTTCTGCGCACCCAGAACAAACTGCTCCAGGCTGAGCTCAAGGCGGCGGCCAAGAGCTCGAAATCACCGTCCGGCGCGGCGGGCTCGACGACCGCGAAGAGCGGTGGCGGAAGCGGCGGGTCGGCCTCGGCGGGCGGTGCCACCTCGAGCGGTGGCGGCGGGTCCGCCTCGGCGGGCGGTGCCACCTCGAGCGGTGGCGGCGCCTCCCCCGCCTCCACGGGCAGTGGGAGCGGATCGGGCGGTTCGTCGGGCGCGACGGCGATCCTCAGCACGACCTCCACCAATCTCGTCGTCACCGTCGACCTCGATGCCACCAAGCAGAGCGAGGCGAAGCTGCGTGAGCCGGTCACGGTCCAGCTCCCGGACGGGAGCACGGTGAACGGCAGGATCACCGCCGTGAGCCCCGTTGCCACCGCCACGAGCAGCGGGTCGAGCAGCTCATCTCCGTCGACGAGCGCGCCGTCGGCGACGATCCCCGTGACGATCTCGCTCGACAAGCACGCCAACACACGAGGACTCGATCAGGCCGCAGTCAGCGTCAACTTCGCGCAGCAGGTCGCCAATCACGTCCTCTCGGTCCCGGTCACCGCGCTCCTCGCGACCCAGGGCGGCGGCTACGCGGTCCAAGAGGCGGCGGCTCCCCACAAGCTCATCCCCGTCACCCCTGGCCTGTTCGCCGCCGGTTACGTGCAGATCTCGGGTCCTCAGGTTCAGGACGGCATGCAGGTGACCGACTCGCAAGGATGACCGCGAGCGAGGCAGGCGACGTCGCCCTCGAGCTTCGCGAGGTGGGCAAGGAATATCCCGGGGGGGTGCACGCGCTGCGCCGGGTCAGCGTGGACATCCTCAGGGGCGACCAGGTCGCCGTGGTGGGGCCGTCGGGCTCGGGCAAGACGACGATGCTGACTATCCTCGGCACGCTCGAGCGGCCGACCACGGGCGAGGTCCGCGTCGCCGGGCGCGACGTGGTGAAGGCATCGGACAGCAGCCTCGCCGGTCTGCGTGCCTTCGAGATCGGCTTCGTCTTCCAGGGCTTCCACCTGCAGGACTCGATGAGCGCGCTCGACAACGTCGCCAACGGAATGCTCTACACGGGCGCGCCCCTGCGAGAGCGCCGTGAGGCGGCCAAGGATGCGCTCGAGCGCGTCGGTCTCGGCCAGCGAATCACCCACCGCCCGCAGCAGCTGTCGGGGGGCGAGAAGCAGCGGGTGGCCATCGCCCGCGCCATCGCCAAGCACCCGACGATCATCCTTGCCGACGAGCCGACGGGCAACCTCGATTCGAAGTCAGGGCAAGCGGTGCTCGAGCTCCTCCACGAGCTTGCCGACGAGGGAGCGACGCTGGCGCTCATCACCCATGACGAGCACGTCGCGGAGACCTTCTCCCGGCGCCTGCAGATGCGCGACGGCGAGATCGTGGGAGACGACCGGCAGTGAGCGTCGCGGCGCTGAAAGGGCCCGGGCTTCCACGCCGGCGCCGAGGCGATCGGGACGTGGCCAGGCTCGCTCCCCATGAGCTCTTCGGGGTTGCCTTGCAGGGGCTCGGGACGCGTCGGCTGCGGGCGATGTTGTCCGCCCTTGGGATCGCCATCGGGATCGGTGCCATGGTCGCCGTCGTCGGCGTGTCGGCGTCGAGTCAGGCCAATCTGCTGAGCACCATCGACCGCCTGGGGACGAACCTGCTCACGGTGACGCCGGGCACGACCTTCTTCGGGGCCAACGAGGTACTCCCGAACACGGCGATCCCGATGATCCATCACATGGCCAACATCAACCAGGTCGCGGCGGTGTACACGGTACCCAACGCGAACGTGTTCCGGACGCCGTTTGTCCCCTCGACCCAGACGGGCGGCATCGGCGTCGCGGCGACCGACCCGGGACTGGTCAAGGCCATGAACAGCAGCGTCGCTTCGGGGCAGTTCTTCAACACCGCCTCGGCGAACGAGCCAACGGTGGTGCTCGGCGCGGCGGCGGCGGCTGGTCTCCAGATCGAGAAGGTCACCGGTCACATCCAGCTCTTCGTGGGCGGCACCTGGTTCACGGTGATCGGCGTTCTCAACTCGATGACCCTCGACACCACCCTCGATAACGACGTGTTCATCGGCCTGCCGGCGGCCGAGCGCCTCTTCCAGGTCCAGCCCAGTCCGTCGGAGATCTATGTGCGAGCCAACGTCAACGACGTCAAGTCCGTGAGCACCCTCCTCGCCGCCACCGCCGATCCCCAGAACGCCAGCGGCGTAAATGTGAGCCAGCCCTCCAACGTCCTCGAGGCCCGCGCGGCGGCCAAGGGACAGTTCACCACCCTCCTGCTCGGCCTCGGCGCGGTGGCGCTCCTCGTCGGGGCGATCGGGATCGCCAACATCATGGTCATCTCCGTCCTCGAGCGCCGAGGCGAGATCGGCCTGCGGCGCGCGCTCGGCGCGACCCGCCGCCACATCAGCACCCAGTTTCTCGCCGAGTCGGCGCTCCTCGCCGCCCTGGGAGGAGTCGCCGGGCTCCTGTTCGGGGCGGTCGCCACCTGGGTCTACTCCGTCGCCCAGAACGAGCCCTGGGTCGTCCCCGTCTACGCGCTCATCGCGGCACCCGCCGCCGGCCTGGTCATCGGCGCTGTGGCCGGACTCTATCCGGCGGCCAAGGCCGCGCGGTTGAGCCCCACCGAAGCGTTGCGCGCCACCTGAGATCAGCGCGCGGACGCCACGAGCTTACGGTGAGCTGACGGCCTCCTCCCTACGCTCGCGTCATGTCGAGACGCCGTCCTGATCGGAGGCCGCGGCCGGTGCAACCAGGGCATCCCCGCGCCCGTGTGCGTCTGCCGTGGCCTCCCGGATGTGGCTCGACTGCGGCGAAGTGCGCCTCGCCGCGCGCGGGAGACCCCCTCCCCGCATCCCGGTGACCGGCTTCGACACGGGCCGCCTTTCCGGCCCACCGTCGAATGCCGGGCGCCGGGACATTCGCCGGCCCGCGCGCTTTGTGGTGAGCACTCGCGTTTAGTGCCGGCGAATGTCCTTGCATCCGCGGCCGCTGTGCTGGCGGCGCCCTACTCCGGCCAGAAGTCCTTGACCATTACGCCGTCGCCGCCTTCAGGGCGGTCGGCGCCGACGGCGACGATCTCGAGGCCCTCGGGACCGCCCTCGAAGCCGCGGACGACCTCGGGTGCGACGCGGATGGCGTCCCATTGCTGGAGGTCGATGACCTCGTCGTCGAGCTTGATGCGGCCCGAGCCGCGGACGACGACGTAGGCCTCCTCCTGCTCCTTGTGGCTGTGGCCGAAGGGAGCGCGGAAACCGGGCGCGTAGTGGAAGTAGCTGACGCCGAGATGATCAGAGTCGAGATGCTTGCGGCCGAACCGCGCCTCGAATCCCTCGCGATCTGCGGCTGAGTCTTCGACCTGCTTGAGGTTCTTGATTGAGTAGGAGGGCATGACCGAGAGCCTAGTGCACCCGCACGGCGCCGGTTCCCTCGGCAATACTGAACACCATGGACACCCCCGAGCTCCTGTGGGAGCCATCTCAGGAACAGATCGAACGTGCGACGCTCACCCGCTACCAGCGCTGGCTCGAGCAAGCCCGGGGCCTGCACTTCGACTCCTACGACGAGCTGTGGCGCTGGTCGGTGGATGACCTCGAGGGGTTCTGGTCCTCGATCTGTGAGTTCTTCGAAGTTCGCTTCGAGGTGCCGCCGGAGCGTGTGATCGCAAGCCGGGAGATGCCGGGCGCCGAGTGGTTCCCCGGCGCCCAGGTGAGCTTCGCCGAGCACGTGTTCCGCGGCAAGAACGATGACGCGATCGCGATCACGCACGCCTCCGAGGTACGCGCTCCCGGGGACTGGACGTGGGGCGAGTTGCGCAGCGAGACGGCGCGGATCGCGAGCGGGCTTCGCGAGCTGGGGGTGACCAAGGGCGATCGGGTGGCGGCCTACCTGCCCAACATCCCCGAGACCGTCGCCGCCTTCCTCGCGTGCGCGAGTATCGGCGCCGTGTGGTCCTCGGCGGCGCCCGAGTTCGGCACGCGGAGCGTGATCGATCGCTTCGCCCAGATCGAGCCCAAGATCCTCCTCGCCATCGACGGCTATCGGTACGGCGGCAAGGACTACGACCGGCGCGCGATCGTTCGCGACATCGCCGCGGAGATCCCATCACTCGAGCGCGTGGTGACCCTCGGATACCTGGACGGGTCGGGATGGGAGGACTGCTTCGCCGGCGAGGGCGAGCTGAGCTTCGCGGCCCTTGCCTTCGACCACCCCCTCTGGGTTCTCTACAGCTCGGGCACCACGGGCCTGCCGAAGCCGATCGTCCACAGCCAGGGGGGGATCCTCGTCGAGCACCTCAAGAAGCTCTCTCTCCATCTCGACGCCCAGGCCGGTGACCGCGTGTTCTGGTTCACCACGACGGGATGGATGATGTGGAACTTCCTCGTCGGCGTCCTGCTCACCGAGGCCTCCGTGGTCCTCTTCGACGGCAACCCGGGCTATCCCGACCTCAACACCCTGTGGGATCTCGCCGAGCGCACGCGGACGACCTGCTTCGGCACCAGCGCCGCGTTCATTGCGGGATGCATGAAGGCCTGCATCGAGCCGGCGCGGGGAAGGGACCTGGGCGCCCTGCGCAGTGTCGGCTCGACCGGTTCCCCGCTGTCACCGGAAGGCTTCCGCTGGGTCTACGACGAGCTCGGCGCTGAGACCTGGCTGTTCTCGACCTCGGGGGGAACCGACGTGTGCACGGCCTTCGTGGGCGGCGTGCCCACCTTGCCGGTCTACCTCGGCGAGCTTCAGGGGCGCGCCCTGAGCGCGGCCGTCGAGGCCTGGGACCCCGAGGGTCACGCGCTCGAGAACGAGGTGGGGGAGCTCGTGATCACCGAGCCCATGCCTTCGATGCCCATTGGCTTCTGGGACGATGACGACGGGTCGCGCTACCGCGAGAGCTACTTCGAGACCTACCCGGGGGTGTGGCGCCACGGCGACTGGATCATGATCACCGACCGCGGCACCGCGGTCATCTACGGGCGCTCGGACTCCACCATCAACCGGGGCGGGGTGAGGATGGGGACGAGCGAGATCTACCGCGCGGTGCTCGCGGTGCCCGAGGTGGTCGATGCGCTCGTGGTCGACATCGCCAAGCAGGGGACGGACGGGTGGATGCCGCTGTTCGTGGTCATGCGTGAGGGCGACGAGCTGACCGACGAGGTCGCCGCCCAGATCAAGCGGCGGATCCGCGAGGACTGCTCGCCGCGCCACGTGCCCGACGAGATCAGGCGCATCGCCGAGGTGCCGCGGACGCTGTCGGGCAAGGTCCTCGAGGTTCCGGTCAAGCGGATCCTCATGGGGACGCCGGCCGAGCAGGCGGCAAGCCGTGAGTCGCTGGCCAATCCCGCGGCGCTTGACTACTTCGTCGAACTCGCAAAGGGTTGACGGGTTTCCGCTCGTCGGCTTCGAAGTCGGGTTATCCTCGCGTCCATGCTCTGCGCCGCGGCGCCCGTCAGATGGCCGAACGTTCATCCTGGCTGCATCAACGTCCCCGGCAAGAACGAGGAAGGGTTCGAGGAGCTCTGCCACCTGGTCACCGAGGAGGATCCGGATACGGCGCTGTGTGGCAAGGACGTCGCCGGATACCCGTGGAACCCGCCATGGCCGAGATGTGAATCGTGCCTGGCGATTTCCCGGGGACAGATGAGCTGAGGACGCGATGTCACCCAAGTCCAGACAGGAGCGCGTGGCCGTGGTGGGCGGGGGATCGTGGGGCACCACGGTCGCCTCGATCACAGCACGCAACGCCCCGACGATCCTGTGGACCCGGAACCCGGAGGTGGCCGAGGAGATCGAGCGCGATCACACCAACAGCGCCTACCTCGGGGACGAGCGGCTGGACGAGAATCTGCGTGCCACGAGCTCGCTCGAGGAGGCGGTCTCGCAGGCCGACGTACTCGTCATGGCCGTACCCTCGCACGGCTTCCGCGACGTACTCGAGCGCGCCGCTCCGCACGTCCGGCCGTGGATCCCCGTGGTCAGCCTGACCAAGGGGCTCGAGCTCGACACCCAGCTGCGCATGACCGAGGTGGTCGACGAGATCCTCCCCGGTCATCCCGCCGGGGTGCTCGCCGGCCCCAACCTGGCCAAGGAGGTGCTCGGCGGCTATGCCGCGGCCGCGGTCATCGCCATGCCCGACGCTCACATCGCCCGCCCGCTCCAGGACATCTTCCGCCGCACCCTGTTCCGCGTCTACTCCAGCACCGACGTCCTCGGCGTCGAGATCGCCGGCGCGCTCAAGAACGTGTTCGCCATATCCGCCGGGATGGCCTCGGGGCTCGGGACGGGAGACAACACCCGCGCGCTCGTGATCTCCCGCAGCCTGGCCGAGATGACCCGCCTGGGGGTGGCCATGGGTGGCAAGCGCCACACGTTCGCGGGTCTGGCCGGGATGGGGGACCTGCTGGCCACGTGCATCAGCCCGTTGAGCCGTAACCGCCGCGTCGGCGAGGAACTTGCGCGCGGCCGCTCCGTCGATGCGATCGTCGCCGACATGAACATGGTCGCTGAGGGGATCAAGACCTCGCGCGTGGTCATGGAGCTGGCCGAACGCCACAGGGTGGAGATGCCGATCGCCCGTGAAGTGTTCGGCGTCGTGCACGAGGGCCGCACGCCCGAGGATGCCTTCCGCGGGCTCTTCCGGACCCGGCCGACCACGGAGCTGGCCGCCAATTGACCGGGACGACCGTAGCCGACCAGGGAATCGAGAGACCCGACGCGGCGTGGCCGGCGCCGGCCGGCTCCGAGGCGGTCGTACTCGCCTTTGCCAGCACCGCACCCGAGCGCGCGGTACTTGACTCCTGGCTGGGCCGGGCCCGGGCCGACGGGGCGCGGATCGACACGATCCAGGAGGATGAGATCGGGGACGGCCTGGCCGAGGAGCCCGGCGATCCCTGGCTCGTCCCGGTGCGCGTCGCCTGGCTCCCGCGCGAGCGCGACGGCGTGCGCGAGGTGCGGATCTCCGATCTGCTTTCGCTGACCGATCCGCGCCATCCGGGAGCCCGGGTGCAGGCGCGGATCCTCCGCCAGGAGCCCGACCGCTGCCGGGTGGTGGCGGGAGAGCCGGCGCGGGTGAGCGAGCTGCGGGCCCGCTTCGAGATGGGTGACAGCGAGGAGGGGTTCTCCGCCTTCGTGGCCCGCCAGGCCCGCCTCGCCCTCGAGCGGGCCGAGCGCTCGGTGCTGGGGATGCAGTACAAGGTCCCTCGGCTCGTGGCCGAGGAGATCGAGGCGAGCGCTCGCTTCAACGGGCTCGTGGCCGCCCTGGCCGCCGAGCTCGGCCGCCCGCAGAACGAGGTCGCCGCCGAGGCGTCCGCCTACCTGCGCGAGATGGTGGCGAGCCACAGCCGGCTGGCGATCGACGCGTGGGAGCAGTTCGGACGGTGGATGAGCCGCGCCTATGAGGTCGAGGTCGATCCCGTCGCCGTGGAGGAGCTGCGGCGGCTGAGTGCGGACAAGCCGCTCGTCTTCCTCCCCAGTCATCGGTCCTATCTCGACCCGGTGGTGCTGCGGTCGGCGCTCCATCAGGAGGGGTTCGCCCCCAATCACGTGCTCGGAGGCCTCAACGTGTCGTTCTGGCCGATCGGACCGGTGGCGCGCCGCAGCGGCGTCGTCTTCATCCGCCGCAGCACCCGCGACGACCCGGTCTACAAGCTCGTCCTGCGCGAATACATCGGCTACCTCGTGCGCAAGCGCTTCAACCTCGAGTGGTACATGGAGGGCGGACGAACGCGGACGGGAAAGCTTCGCCCGCCGCGCTACGGGCTGCTCAACTACCTGGTGCAGGCGTACCGGGCGGGCGGGATCGACGACGTCGTGCTCATTCCCACCTCGATCGTCTACGACCAGCTCTACGAGGTCGGTGCCATGGCCGCCGAGGAGCACGGGGCCCAGAAGGCCCCGGAGAGCCTCGGCTGGCTCGTCGGCTATGCCCGAGCGCAGGGGCGCGGGTTCGGGAAGGTCCGGGTCGGCTTCGGGGAGCCGCTGTCCTTGCGCGAGGTGCTCGGGGACGAGGACCGCGAGCATGCGGTCGAGCGCATCGCCATCGAGGTCTCCCACCGGATCAACCGAGTCACGCCGATCACCGAGACGGCGCTGGTGGCCCTGGCCCTCCTCGGCGGAGATGATCGCGCGCTCACCTTGGATGAGGTGCGCGCCACCCTCGATCCCCTGCTCGAGCACGTGCGGATTCGTAGCCTGCCCATGCTCGGTGACCTCGAGATCGCCCAGCCCGAAGGGGTGCGGGCCGCCCTCGACGCCCTCAGCCGTCACGGCGTCGCCCGCGCCTACACGGGCGGTACCGAGCCGGTGTGGTCGGTGTCCCCGGAACGCCACATCGAGGCGGCGTTCTACCGCAACTCGATCCTCCATTTCTTCCTCAACCGCGCCATCGCCGAGCTCGTGCTCGTGCACGTGGACGAGAAGCAGCCACGGGATCCGGTCGAGGCGGGGTGGCGCGAGGCCCTGCGCATCCGTGACCTCCTCAAGTTCGAGTTCTTCTTCGCGCCCACGCAGGAGTTCGAGCAGGAGCTACGAGCCGAGCTGGCGATCCTCGACCCTGACTGGGAGCAGCGCGTAGGGGACCCAGGCGCTGCCTTCAGGGCGGTGAGAGAGACGCGGCTGCGCCTCGCTCCGCTCCTGCTCTCCTCGTTCCTCGAGGCGTACCTGATCGTGGCCCAGGGCCTGGCCGAGCGCGACCCCAGCGAGCCCATCGTCGAGAAGGACTTCCTCACCGAATGCCTCGGCATCGCGCACCAGTACCGCCTCCAGCAGCGGATCCACAGCACCGAGTCGATCTCCCGCGAGCTCTTCGGGACCGCGCTCCGCCTCGCCGCCAACCGTCGCCTGGTCGAGCCCGGCGGCGACGAGCTCGCCTCCCGCCGGGCCGCCTTCGCCGCCGAGATGCGCACGCTCGTCGCGCGCCTGCAGCGGATACGCGACATTTAGTGCCATGACCCTCGACGAGCTGCTGGCCGAGATCGAAGCCGGCCCCCAAGGGCCGAAGGTGGGCGCCTTCTTCGACTTCGACGGGACCCTGATCGCCGGCTACTCAGCCGCCGCCTTCTACGAGGACCGGGTGCGCCGGCGGGAGTTCGGAGTGGGCGAGCTTGTGCGCACGCTGCTCGCCGCCACCGAGATGACCATCCTCGGAACCGACGTCAACAAGCTCATGGAGGTAGCCATCTCGAACTGGGCGGGACGCTCGGAGGCCGAGGTGAGCGACACCTTCGCTCGCCTGTTCCATCACCGCATCGCCGGGATGGTCTACCCCGAGGCCCGGGAGCTCATCCGAGCCCATCAGCGCGCCGGGCACACGGTGGCGCTGGCGACCTCGGCCACGCGGTATCAGGCTGCCCCGGTGGCCGAGGATCTCGGAGTCGACCACGTGCTGTGCACCGAGGTCGAGGTCGTCCAGGGGAACTTCAGCGGCTTTTTCGCCGGGGACATCCTCTGGGGCCCCAACAAGGCCCAGGCGGTGAAGCAGTTCGCGCGCCGGCGCCGGATCAGCCTCCCGCGCTCCTACGGCTATGCCAACGGCGACGAGGACGTGTTCTTCCTCGAGGCGGTGGGCATTCCCCGCCCGCTCAACCCGGCCTCGGGGCTCGAGCGCGCCGCCCGCGAGCACGACTGGCCGGTATCGCGCTTCTCGAGCCGCGGTCGTCCCGGTGTGCGCTCGGCCATCCGCACCGGCGCGGCCCTGGCCGGGCTCGGTGCCGCGGGCGGAGTGGGGATCGCTGTGGGGGTGCTCAACCGGAGCCGTCGCCAGGCCGCGAATGTGGCGACCTCGATCGGTCCCGACCTCGCGCTGGCGCTCGCCGGGGTCGAACTCAGCGTGACCGGCACCGAGCACTTGTGGTCGCACCGCCCCGCCGTGTTCATCTTCAATCACCAGAGCTCGCTCGACGTGGCCGTGCTGGGCTCGCTCATCCGCCGCGACCTCACTGGCGTGGCCAAGAAGGAGCTGAGCCACGATCCCCGCTTCGCACTCATCGGCTACGTCGTCGACATCGCCTACGTCGACCGTGCCAACAGTGCCCAGGCCCGCGCCGCGCTCGACCCGGCGGTGGAAAAGCTTCGCTCGGGGGTGTCCATCGCCATCGCCCCGGAAGGGACGAGGAGCGCCACGCGCCGACTCGGGCGCTTCAAGAAGGGTGCCTTTCACCTCGCCATGCAGGCCGGGGTGCCGATCGTTCCCATCGTCGTGCGCAACGCCGGGGATGTGATGTGGCGCGGGTCCGTGCTCATCCGACCGGGAACGGTGGATGTCGCCGTGCTGCCGCCGATCCCCACCGAGGACTGGACGGTGGGCGAGCTCGATGAGCGGATCGCCGAGGTACGCGAGCAGTTCCTCGACACCCTCGAGCACTGGCCGTGGGCCTCGAGCGAACCTTCGCTCTGACCGAACTCTTATCGAGATCGTGTACAACACCGGCATGAACGTGGCCGTGCTGCGCCGCGCGATGATCGGGCTCACAGTTCTGGGTATCGCACTCGCCGCCTACCTCACTTACGTCCATTACTCGGGGACCAAGCCGGCGTGTACGGCCGGACAGTCGTGCATCAAGGTGCAAACCTCGCAGTGGTCGCGACTCGACGGCGTGCCCGTCGCGCTCATCGGCCTGATCGGCTACGTCTTCATCCTCGGCTCGCTGCTCGTGCGCGACCGCGAGGAGAGCCGCCTGGCGACGCTCGGACTGACGTTCATCGGCTTCGGCTTCAGCGCCTATCTGACCTACCGCGAGCTCTTCTCGATCCATGCGGTGTGCGAAGAGTGCGCCACCAGCGCGGTGTTCCTCACCATCCTCCTCATCAGCGCCATTGCCCTCTATCTCTCCGCGCCGCCCGCCCCCCGGTCGTCCAGAGGTGCGACCGAACCGCCTGCCAAGGCGGCGGCCTCAGCTACCCTAAGCGCCGATGGCCAGTAGAGCGGAACAGAAGGCACAGGCCCGCGCCAAGCGGATCGAGTTCGAGCGCAAGCTCGCCGAGGCCGAGCAGCGCAAGCAGCGCCTCATGCGTCTGGGCGGAGTGGCCCTGGTCGCCGTGGTGGTGATCATCGCCGCGATCATCATCAGCTCGGGCGGCGGTAGCGCGGCCGCCCCGGTCAAGCCCACGAGCGCGGCGGCCAAGACCAACATCACGCGCGTCAGCAGCCTGATCGGGGGCATTCCCGAGCCCGCGAACAACACGCTGGGCACCCCCACCGCTCCCGTCCAGGTCACCGAGTACGGCGATCTCGAGTGCGCGGCGTGCGACGCTTTGACCCTGCCCACGACCTCTCAGACCTCGTCGGGGAGCGCGGGAACCGGCGTCCTCGATCAGCTCATCAACACCTACGTCAAGCCCGGCAGGGCCTCGCTCGTCTACCGCTCGCTCGACACGGCGACCGGTAACGGAGCGACGCCCCAGATGTTCCCGACCCAGCAGGCCGCCGCCCTGGCCGCGGGTCTACAGGGGAAGGCCTGGTACTACATCGAGCTCTTCTACGCCGAGCAGGGCGCCGAGGGCAGCACCTATGTCGACGAGAGCTATCTCGACGGACTGGCGAAGCAGGTTCCGGGCCTGAACTACAGCAAGTGGCTGTCGGACCGCAACAACCCCAACCTCGTCGCCCAGGTCAAGTCGGATTCCACCGCCGCCACTCAGCTCAACCTGACCAACACGCCGTCGCTCGTGGTCAAGGGCCCGAAGGGCACAGCGCAGCCGATCCAGGGCGTGCCGAGCTGGTCTCAGCTCCAGGCGGCCATCAAGTCGGTCGGCGGCTGACCGGCCGCCCCCGCGCGGGCAGGACGCTCATCAGCCCAGGACGCTTCGCAGGAGCACGATCGCTACCACGAGGGCAGCCACCCCGGCGGCGAGTGCGACCGTCGCCGCCAGCAGGCGAAGCCCGATCCCCGCGGGTCTCATGATCCCACGTGCAGCGTGTAAGGGGCGGTGACGATTCGTCCACCGAGCTTCATCTGCAGGAACAGTCGCCAGGTGCCGGGTACCGGCAGCAGCACGCCGACCGTCAGCTTCCCCGGTGCCGTTGACCTCCCGGTGACCCGGGTGGCGCTCACGCCGGGGAGGCTCCCGCAGTTCGGGGCGTTCGGTGCGCAGATGTGCGTGTGAAAGTAGTCAAGGGATCCCTGGTGGAAGAAGATTGCGTGCGCGAGCGCGCCGAACCAGGGAACGAAGGTGACCTTGCGTCCGTGCGCATCAGTCACGGCGACGTGCACGAACTGCGCCTGGATGGCGTGGAGGGCCGGCCGGCCGTGCATGTCGACGTGGTAGCCGTCGATGGAGACGTCGGGCTTGAACGGGGGGAGCGGCTGGCGGTGATAGGCGCCCGCGACGTTGATCGTCTGGGAGAGCTGGAAGTTCGGCTGTCCCCCGGGGATGTTCGGATACAGGTCGACGAGGACCTTGTAGGGGCCGGGCGCCGGGAAGGTCACGGTCTGGCGGAACTGTCCGTTCGGACCGACCGGCGGATGCTGGTGGATGATGTAGGCGAGGTCGTCGCGGACAAGGATCAGGTGTACGCCGGTATGCGGTCCCGGACCGGTCCGGTATCGCGTCAGGGGCTTTCCGCTCGGTTGCTGGACGGTGAACGAGATTGCCGTGGGGCGATGCGCGACGACGGGGCCCGCCGGCTGGAAGTTCGCCAGGGTGAACGTCTTGGCGGGAGCGATGTACGGTGCGGTGACGGTGCCTCCCGAGCTGCCACAGCCCGCCACCGCGAACACCACTCCGATGAGCGCTGCGCGCGGGGCGATCATCCGTTCGCCTGGTCGAGGATCAGGGCGGTAAAGGTCGGCCCGCCCTTGGGGGCGACCTGGAACGCGAGTGCCCATTTGCCGACCATCACGAGCGCCGGGGCGGAGCGCGAATAGACGCCGGGCCGGGTCTCGGTGAGCTGATATTCCTGCTGTGGCATCTGCATCTCCGTGTGGTTGAAGGTCAAGGTCACGCTCGCCCCACGCACCGGCTGGCCGCCTTTGGTGATACGCAGGGCGAAGGAGTCGGGCCCCGCCGCGCGGTTGGGTGAGACGAGGACCTGGAGCACGTACCCGGCGCGAGTGACGGTCCTGGCGACACGTCCCGGTCCGACCTGGGCGAGCGCGGAGTTCTGCAGCGCGAACGACGGCGGCGGCGGGGCGAGGCTCGAGAGAATTGCCGCGGTGAACACGGCGCCGGTGAGGACTACGACCTCGGCGCTCACGAGCCTGCGCAGCAGATGCGCGGCTTGCTCACCGAGTTCCGGGTGCTCGCGCGCGGCCACGAGTCGGGGCTTGACGCGCAGAAGATTGACTCGGGCAACCCACACGGCCGTGTAGAGGAGGCCGATCTTGACGAGGATGGCGACGCCGTAACCGGTGTCCCAGAGGGCGTTGACGGCGGGGAGATGGATGACCGTCGAGCCGATCCCCGCCCCGAGCAGCACCAGCACGGACACGAACGCGACGTTTGAGAACCGAGGCACGAGCACAGCCAGCCCGCCGACTCGGTTCCCGGCGGGAAGGCTCGCCCAGAACACGAGCAGGCCGACCAGTCCCCCGAGCCACAGCGAACCGGCGAGGAGGTGAAGCCAGTCGAAGGCCAGCGCCAATCCCCGTGGCGACGCTTGCGCTGCATGCCCTGCCGCGCCAGGGACGATGAGCACGGCGGCGGCGGCGAGCAGCGCTCCCCCCGTCGCCAGGAGCTCGGCGATCGAGCGGCGCTCGCGATCGGGACGGTCAACCCACAGGGAGATCCACGCGGCGAGGGAGAACAGCGCGAAGCACAGCGTCATGTCGACATAGCTGCGGCCGAAGGCCGTGACTGCGAACAACGGCACGAGCTCGCCCACGTCGAACACCGAGCGCAGGGAATCGTTGGCGATCGCGAAGTCCAGGTAGGCCGGAATGGCGAGCAGACCGAGTACCGAGGCGAGCACCAAGGCGATCGATAGGGCACGCCGGATCTTCGCGGGCGTGCGCGCGACGGCCGGACGGGCGATGAGCGCCCGGAGCACGAACAGGCCGATCGCCGTCATCACCGACAAGAACATCACCCAGCGCGCGATCACCAAGTTCGTCGACGTCGCCGTCGCCGAGATGTTCGGGACCGGGAACTGGGGCGCGGGCCCGGGGTTCGGACCCACGGCATAGGTGAACGCCCCCTGTACCGGGTGGCCGTCGATCGAGATCGCCCGCCAATAGACCAGGTACCACCCCTGGGGCGGATTCGGGCGCAGCGGCACGATCAGCGTGTCCGGATTCGCGGGCGAGCGGCGTACGGGACCGCTGGTTTCCTGTCGGCCTGCGGCGTTGGTGACCGAGATGATGGCGAAGCGCGGCTCGACCGCCTCATCGAAGGTGAGCTCGACCGTGTGGGGGGGAGCCTCGAGAACGCCGCTGGCCACGGGTACCGCCTTGACCAGATAGGCGTGCGCCGACGCCGAGCTTGGCAACGCGAGCAGCGCCGCGACCGCCGCGAGCGCCGCGACGATTCGCCCCCCACCTCTCACGCGAGAGCCCGCCCTTTACCGCCGCCGCCGGTGGCGAGCGCGAAGAGGCCGGCGAGGAGGCCGAGCGCTCCCACGATGAGCGCGACGATGCTCAGCACCGACACTCCGCTGCCCCCGCTGAGTGAGTCCTTGACCTCGATGGTGGGCGCCGGGGAGGCCGAGGACTCCTGGCCCGACCAGTTGACGATTGAACCGTCCGAGTACTTCTGCTGCACGTTGAACGTGTACGTCCTCGGCGATGCTCCCTGCGCCAGGAACTGAAACAGGGAGTCCTCGCCGCTCGGAGTCCTCCCTCCCGTCCACGTCACCTTGGTGATCACCGCTCCCTCGCCCGAGCCGGACTGCTGCAGTGACTGGCTCCAGCCCGCCGGTGGCGGCACGAGCGAGTCGATCCCGAACCCCGATGGCACCGTCATCACCACCGTCTTCGTGGTCAGCCCGCTCTTCTCGGTCGGCACCGCCAGGCTGTAGAGCTGCAGCTTGCCGGCGACCGACACGGCGGGGCTGACCGTCGCATGCGCCGACGCGAGCGCAGGCATGAGCAGCGCTAGGACCGCGACGACGAGCGTGACGAGCGACCGGCGGCGGGTGCGGGATTTGCCGTTCAAGTTCCTTGCTCTCCTCAGTTGATGGTCAAGTCAGACAGACCGTCGCACGGCCTGCGGTCAGCGGGCACGATCGAACAGCTCGCGGCTCGGGCGCGGAAGGCGCAGGCGTGCTGTGGACGTGCCCGCGCGCTCAGCGGGGCGGGCCGCGATCCGACCAGCCGCCTGCCACGGGGGCAAGGCGGGGGATCGGGAGGGTCGCGGCGCTCCCCAGCCTGGCCGTCGGCCTCGCCGCGGCCGGTACGAGAGGGGCCGCCCGCCGCCGCGCGACCTCGTGGATGACCCATTGCGCTCCGTGGAAGCTGGCCGCGAGGACCAGCCCGATGCCGAGGGCAGCGGGGATCGACCACCAGCCCCCGGAGCCGAACACTCCGAGAAGCCCGGGCGGGTGGCCGCTGGCAAGCAAGCCCTCGAGGAGCTCCTGCGCCACATAGATCGCGACCAGAGACACCGAGCAGGTCAGCCACAGGGCGGAAAAAGAGACGGCGTAGCGGGGCAGTGAGCAGCGGCCGCCGAGGGCGCGCCCGAACGCCCGCATGAACGCACCGAACCCCACCGCGAGGCTCAGCATCATCCATGGCGCCAGGGAATGCAGATACGAGTGACCCTGTCGCTCGAGTGCGATCCCGGCGCTGCCGTGGAAGGCGAGCAGGTAGCGCAACTGGTGAACCGCGAGCGCCCCTGCCGGCATGAGCGCGAACGACGCAAGCCTTCCCAGCACACCAGCGCGTCCAGCCCGAGGAGACACTTGGCGGGGAACATAGCGCTCAACCCCGACGAGCGCGCCGCCCACGATCAAATTCTCATGTCCCTGAGGGGAACGTGTAGGACGAGTGCGGCGGGACGTGCGGCCCAACCTCGAGCACGATCTCAGAGTGGCGCGTCAGGGGCACGGTGCCGGGCGAGCGGCGCCATCGCCGGCCGTCGACGAAAGCCACTACCCGCGTGGCCCCAGGCGCCGAGAAGGTGGCCAGACGCGACGCGGACAGCGGCTGGCGCCAAGCGCGGAAGAGGTCGGAGAGGAGCATGCGCGCTCCCGGACGTACGAGCGCGACCCCGGTTGGCTCGAGCGTCACCAAGTCTCCGTAGCAGCGCGCACGGGCGATCCGCCCCGCCGAGAAGCGACGGGGTGCGCGCGTGCCTATGCCCGCGGGCACGAGCACCACTCGGTTGGCGGCGAACAGCTCGACATGGACGCCGACCCGCGCCCCCAGCCGGGGGCGGCACGGGCCGAGCACCGAACGCGGGGCGGGGGGCTGGAACCCCGGGCCTCGTCCGATCGGGCGAGCCTCGGCCACCAGCGCCCGCGGAAGCCCGGACGCCGGCGGCGGTCTCCGGGTCGAGGCGCAGGCGGCGAGGAGTACCGCAGCGCTCAGCGCCGTTGCGCAAGCTCCCCCAAGCCCAGATTTCACGCGGGCACTGCCGGCTGAGATCGAGGTCGCGCACCGGGCGACGAGGCCTCGTGAGGACGATCCCCGTGCGAATTTATGAATCGCGGCGCTAGCCGTCGCGCGACCGGCTCGCGCCGACGCTCGGGCGCGAGCCGGTAGCCGACCCCGAAATGGGTATGGATGTATGTCCAATCGGGCGCGGCTTGGCGGAGCTTCTTGCGCACGCGCTGGACGAAGACGTCGACCGAGCGATCGCGGTAGCTCATCGTCCCGCCCCAGATGAGCGCGTAGAGCTCGGCGCGCGGGACGACCTCGTTGCGCCGCTCCGCAAGTGCGAGCAGCGTTTCGAACTCCCGCATGGTGATGGCGAGCGGGCGGCCGTCCGCGAGCACGCGGCGCTCGGTCGGGCAGATCTCGAGGTTTCGAGATCGCAGCGCCCGCGGGCGCGCCCCGCGCTCGGCGACGGTGGTGGTTGCGGGCATCGCGCTCGGGACCGTAACGCCCGGCGGCCGCGGCGCCTGTGAAGAGGCCGTTACCAGCCGGGGCGGCGCCGTCGCCGCAGTCGGGTCACCGGATGGCCACACCTCGGTCACGGCAGGCTCACGCGGCCGTCTCCAGGGCGCCCTACCGTCCCCTGGGCTCCGTGCCGCGCGCCCGGCGGTCGAACTCGCTGACATGAGACCGCCGGGCACCGGAGCCCAAGCGAGAATCCCCGCTCTTTGCATGTAAACAACCTGTGATCGCACCCCCTCTCGGACAACAAAGTCCGTTTCGATCCACTACATTCCTCCCCATGCCGGCCGAGGCCAGCGACTCGACCGCGAACGCGCAAGCTGCTCCGCAACGGGCGAGCAGTCGCCTTCGTCTCGCGGTGATCGATCGGGATCCCGGATTCCTCCAGGTGCTGTCCAACCGCCTCGATTCCCTGGGTTGGGAGCATCGGTCGCTGGCGACGGCGGTAACCGCGGAGGCACTGGTGGCGATGCGCCTGAATGCCCTGGTGCTCGATATCTCAGTGCTCGGGCACGGTGGCTGGGAGTACCTCGAGCGCGTGTGCGCGCGCCTGCCCGGTTTGGCCATCGTCGTCTGCACCGGCCCGTCCTCGGTGGGCCAGCGCGTCCGGGGCCTTCGCTTGGGCGCCGACGCATGGATGACCAAGCCGTGTCATGCCGAGGAGCTCATCTGCGTCGTCGAGGCTGCCATCCGCCGCCACCGGCGCAACGAGATGCCCGAGCTGGAGGGCGCCCTCATGGCCGGCGAGATCACCGTCCGCCCCGACCTCTACCAGGCCTACGCGCGCGGCGCGAGCCTCGAGCTCACCGCCCGCGAGTTCGAGATCCTCCACCTCCTCGCTCAGTCGGACAGGGTCCTTCGTCGCGAGGAGATCTACGAGCGCGTGTGGGGCTACGCCATGGCCCACGGGGATCGCTCGGTGGACGTGTTCGTGCGCAAGCTACGCCAGAAGCTTCGACAGGCCTCGCCGGAATTCAGCTACATCCACACGCACTTCGGCGTCGGGTACCGGTTTGCTCCCGAGCTCGAGGGTGGATCTGAGCCCGCGGCCGCGCCTCAAGAAGATCTCACCTCGCACCCCGAGCTCACGCTCGGCTAGCGCCGGATCACAAGTTCTTCACAGGCAGATCACAACTCCGTAACCCCGGAGCGGCGGCCGGGGGAGCAACATGGACGTAACATGTCCACCGCTGCCCAGCTCCATTCCGCCGGCCCTTCGGACCCCGGCGCCGAGGCAGGGTCCGGGATGGAGCCGACCGGCCCGGCCGCCGCCCAGGTCCGTCGGGAGGTCCTCGTCATCGGACCGCTCGAGATCGTTCCCGAGGACAACCTCGCGATCGCTGCCGGACGCACACTCATGCTGTCAATCCGGGAGTTTCGCCTGTTGACGGAGCTCGCGCGCCGAGCCAATGGGATCATGGCCCGGGAGGAGTTGTTCCGCCTCGTGTGGGGACGCGACATGCGGCCAGGGGACCGCTCGGTCGACGTATACGTCAGGAAGCTGCGGGTGAAGCTCGAGCAGGCCCTGCCTGAGTGGCGCTTCATCCATACGCACTTCGGCTTCGGCTACCGGCTCACCGCCGAACGCTAACAAGCACGTTCACAACTGCGTAACACGCCGGCGCCAGGTTCCGCCGACACTGCCGTCATCATCAACGTGAAGGAGCATCTGTGTCCAGACGTCGCATCAGCGCGGTCGTAGCGACCGCCGCCGCCGCTGTCGGACTCGCCGCGTGCGGGTCGAGCAGCAGCACGACCTCGTCTTCTACCAAGAGCACTACGAAAGTCACCTCGGCCACCATCAACGGCGCCGGGTCGACGCTCGCCGCCCCGATCTACACGCAGTGGGGCTCGAACCTCAAGTCCCAGGGGCTGACCGTCAACTACAGTCCGGTGGGTTCAGGGACGGGGGTCGCCGACCTCGAGTCGGGCACCGTCGACTTCGCGGGCAGTGATCCGCCGTTCGCCGCCGCGGACATCGCCGTCCTCAAGAAGAAGGGCACGCCAGTCCAGTTTCCGATGTCGTTCGGCGCGATCACCGTGTCCTACAACCTTCCCGGCGTGAAGACTGGACTGAAGCTCAGCGGCAGGGTGATCGGAGACATCCTCGACGAAGCGGTCACGAAGTGGAACAGCCCGGAGATCGCCGCGCTGAACCCGGGGACCAAGCTCCCGGCCAGCACCATCACCGTCGTCCACCGCTCCGACTCCTCGGGCACGACGGCGGGACTCACGGCATTCGTCGCCGTCTACAACCCGAGCTTCGCGAAGAAGATCGGCGCCGGCAAGCTCGTGCCGTGGCCCAGCGGTGAGGTCGGAGCCGCCAAGAACGCCGGCGTCGCCGCCGCCGTCAAGCAGACCAGCGGCTCCATCGGCTACGTCGAGCAGGCGTACGCCATCCAGAACGCCTTCACTTACGCGGCGGTCGAGAACAAGGCGGGCAAGTTCATCCTGCCGACGATCCAGAACACGTCGGCCGCAGCGGTAGGACTGAAGGTGCCGCCGAATCTGGGCCTCGTGGCGATCAACTCGCCGAATCCGGCGGCCTATCCGATCGTCTCGCAGACCTTCATCATGGCCTACAAGGATCTGTGCAAGGCGGGCGTGAGCTCGTCTGCGGCCAAGGGCGTTCACGACTTCCTCAATTACGCCCTGACCACCGGGGAGTCCGAGCTCGGCCCGAGCTCGAACCAGCTCCCCTACGCGCCCCTGCCCGCCACCCTCATCGCCAAGGACAAGGCGCAGCTGGCCACGCTCACCTGCAATGGAGCGCCGCTCTAGGCACCAGGTGGAAGCGCACACTCCCGTCATCGGCGGCGGCCGCTCGGTTCTCGAGCGGTCGCCGCTGTCCCGCCTTCCTGACCGGATCCTCAAGTGGGGGCTGGCCGGCGTCGCCGTTCTCGTCCTCGTCCTCATCGCCTACTTCTTCATCCGGCTGATCGGAGAGTCGACTCCTGCCTTCAACCGTTTCGGGGTCTTCGGGTTCGTCTTCCACAATCGCTGGCTGCCGTCCCGCCTCATCTTCGGCGCTGCGGCCATGGTTTTCGGCACGGTGGTCACCTCGGCCATCGCATTGATCATCGGGGTACCCGTGGCGGTGGCGACGGCGCTGTACCTCACCGAGCTATGCCCGCGGCGCGCGCGGGGAGCGCTCACCATCCTCGTCGATCTGCTGGCGGCGGTTCCCTCCGTCGTCTACGGGCTCTGGGGCTATCTGTTCCTGATCCCCAAGCTCAAGCCCGCCGAGCAGTGGTTCGCCGACACCTTCTCCTTCATCCCCTACGTCGCCGGCACCGTCGCGGGGCCGAGCATCTTCATCGCCGGACTGATCCTGGCGATCATGATCCTGCCCATCGTCTCGGCGATCTCCCGCGAGGTCATCTCGACCGTGCCCGCCGAGCACAAGGAGGCTGCGCTCGCCCTGGGCGCAACGCGCTGGGAGATGATCAAGATGGCCGTCCTTCCCTACTCGCGCCCGGGCATCACCGGCGGTGCCATGCTCGGCCTCGGGCGAGCGCTGGGCGAGACGATCGCCGTTCTCCTCGTCATCGGAGATGACCCGGCGATCCCTCACTTCCTCTTCGGTCAGGGCTACTCGCTCGCCGCGGTGATCGCCAACGAGTTCGGCAACGAGTCGAACATCCCGATCTACCGCTCGGCGCTGCTCGCCTGCGGACTTGTCCTTTTCGTTCTCACCTTGCTCGTGAACGGGTTCGCCCGCGGCTACGTGCTGCGCGGCGAGCGCACGATGTTCCGGGGTCATGGGGGCAGCGGCGCCAGCGACGAGCCCGAAGTCGAGGCGGCGATGGGGGTATGACCGAGCTGACCCGGATCAGCGCCGGGCGCCGGCGCAAGGACAAGTTCATGCGCGGACTGCTCGCCGCCGCCACCGGCGTCGCGCTCTTGCCCCTCGTCCTCATCATCTACTACCTGGTCTACAAGGGCATCGGGCAATGGAGCGGTCAGTTCTTCACCACCGACCCCAACGGCAATTTCCTCGGCTACCCAGGGGGTGTCCGCAGCGCGATCCTCGGCACGCTCGAAGTCGTCGCACTGGCCACCCTGATCGCGGTTCCCCTGGGCATCACCGTAGCCCTGTACCTGGTCGAGTACGGCAAGAAGTCCTTGTTCGCCAACGTCGTCCGCTACTTCGTCGATGTGATGACGGGCGTCCCCTCGATCGTCTTCGGGCTGTTTATCTACATCGTCCTCGTCGTCGCCCACGTCGGCGGCAACTTCACCGCTTGGAAGGGGTCGGTGGCCCTGTCCCTGCTCATGTTCCCGATCGTTGCGCGCTCGGCCGAAGTCGTGCTCAACCTCGTCCCCTCGAGCCTGCGCGAGGCGGCGCTGGCGCTCGGGGCTCCACGGTGGCGCGTGGTCACGCGGATCGTGATCCCGACCGCGGCTCCGGGCCTGCTTACCGGATCGCTGCTCGCGATTGCTCGCAGCGCGGGGGAGACCGCGCCGCTGATCTTCACCTTGGGCACGGCCAACGGGCTAACGTTCGGCCTCTCGCAGCAGATGAACACGCTGCCGACCCAGATCTTCAGCGACATCACCTCGCCCCGCAATGCCATCGTCGCCCGGGCGTGGGGCGCAGCCCTCACACTGGTGGCGATGATCCTCATCCTCAATCTGATCGCGCGAGCCGCGCAGCGCAGGAGCCGCCTGGCATGATGCCCCCCGACACCGAGAGCAAGGACCCGACCGCAGTGTCACTACCTGATCCGGCCGAGCAGGGCTCGGCCACCCAAGAGGAAGCGCCCGACATATCCGCCCTCGGCGAGCCCAAGCCCAAGGAAGCAGGTCACAACGTCGTCCTCGAGGGGCTCAACGCCTACTACGGGAAAATGCACGTGATCAAGGACGTCAGCCTCACCTTCCCCACCGGCCAGGTTACGGCGATCATCGGACCGTCGGGCAGTGGCAAGTCGACGGTGATCAGATGCATCAACCGCATGCACGAGGAGATTCCGGGCGCCCGCGCCGAAGGCAGCGTCAAGCTCGACGATCTCAACGTCTATGCCCCCGAGGTGGACATCACGTCGGTACGCCGGCTCATCGGTATGGTCTTCCAGAAGCCCAACCCGTTCCCGACGATGTCGATCTTCGATAACGTCGCCGCCGGCATGCGGCTCACCGGCGTGCGCGGGGAGAACATGCGCGAGCGGGTGCACAAGTCACTCCGCGCCGTCGGCCTGTGGGGCGAGGTCAAGAACCGCCTCGACCGGCCGGGCATCGGCCTCTCCGGCGGCCAGCAGCAGCGGCTGTGCATCGCTCGCACCATCGCCGTCGAGCCCGAGGTCATCCTCATGGATGAGCCGTGCTCGGCGCTTGACCCGATCGCCACCCTCAAGGTCGAGGAGCTCATCGACGAGCTCAAGGAGCGCTACACGATCGTCATCGTCACTCACAACATGCAGCAGGCAGCGCGGGTGGCGGACTCCACCGTGTTCATGCTCGACGGCGAGGTCATCGAGCACGCCCCGACCTCCGAGCTCTTCACCACCCCGAAGGACGAGCGCACCGAGCGCTATGTCACTGGGAAATTCGGATGATCGCGGGGCATGATGGGACGCACACATTCCAAATTCCCTTGGAAATTCGGGTAATGGGCGGGATGATGGGACAGGCAAGTTCCGAATTCCCTGGGAAGTTCGGCTGATGCAGGAGACACGGAGCAACTATCGCGAAGCGCTCAAGGCGCTCGAGCGCCAGACTCTCGAGGCGCTGGACATGGTGATGCAGGCCCTCGACCGCGCGCTCGAGGCGGTCAGCTATCAGGACGTCGAGCTCGCCGGCATGGTCGTCGCCGACGATGACCGCATCGATGGACGCTATCTCGAGGTCCACCAGGGGATCCTCTCGCTCCTTGCGCTCCAGACCCCGGTGGCAACCGACCTGCGCATCGTGGCGGCGCTTCTTCACGTCATCCGCCACGCCGAGCGGATGGGCGACCAATGCGTCAACATCGCCAAGCTCATCCCGCTCTCTGGCTACGAGGCCCCGAAGGACAAGGATCTGCTTGATGCCATTGAGCGGATGGGGCACCTCGCCCGCTCGCTGGTCTCGCAGGCCAAGCAGTCCTTCGCCGAGCGCAACGCCGACCTCGCGTACGACCTGCTCCGCCAGGACGCCGAGATCAACCAGCTCAACGTGGACATCTTCAACCGAGCACTGGCCATCGGCGACGACATCGAGACACGCGAATGGGCTATGCACATGATCCTCGTGGCCCGCTGCCTCGAGCGCATCGGCGACAACGCCGTCGACATCGGCGAGCAGACGGCCTTCGTCGTCACCGGGCTGTTCCGCGAGTTCGCGGACGCCTCACATCCCGGGTAGGACTCGGGCGGGCCGGCAGCCGTGTCGCTGCCGACCCCCACGGGAGAGAGACATCAAGGTAGGCCATCGGGCCATGGCTGATGTAACGATTCCGGTCTCACCCGAAATGACAGCACGAGCACGACCGCCAGCTCGACGGTGCCCTCACCTACGCGAGCGTTGCCGGATCGAAGTTCGTCGTCTATCACGGGGCGCGGATCCCCATCGGCGACGCGGCGGTGCGCGACCGGTTGCGCGACGAAGAGCTGTCGCTGCGCCGCGCGCTGCCGCGCGCCGCGGCTCTGGGCGTGCGGCTGGCGATCGAAAACCTCGCTCCGGTCTATCCCGGGGTCGAGCGCGTGTGCCACGACCCCAGCGCGATCGCGTGCCTGGTGCGCCGGCTCGACATCGACTTCGCCGGGATGTGCCTTGACATCGGCCACGCGCACATTGCCGCCGAGCTCGCCCGTTGCGACATCCTCGAGCTTGTCGAACCGGTGCTCGACGCGGTGATCCTCTTTCACGTGCACGACAACCTCGGGGCCCACCGCAGGCCCCGGCACGCGGTGGCATCGAGCCCATACGTCTCGACCTCCATCTTCCCCCGGGCGCGGGAACGGTGCCGTGGCGCCAGGTCGCGCCGCGGATCGCCGCCCACCTCGCGCCGGTCCAGCTCGAGGTTCACCCGCCGGGCGGCCAGAGCCGGGAACGCTGGCCATCCTCACCCGCGAGGTGTTCCGGCGTGCCGCCCCGTACCTCGTCCGGTAACCAACACAATCTCAACTTTGGCCATCGGGCCAATGACCGGCCACCGCAGCGGGGCTACTTTTTCCCGCAATGAGCGCACGTCCCCCTCAGATCGTGGCCTTTGGCGGAGGCGGCTTCTCGATGGAGTGGGGAAATACCCTGCTCGATGACCACGTGCTCGCCCTCACCGGCGTGGAGCGCCCCCGCGTCTGCTTCCTTCCCACGGCGAGTGGCGATGCCGATCACTACGTCGTGCGGTTCTACCGGGCTTTCCCCGCCTCGCGCTGCGAGCCGTCGCACATCTCCCTGTTCCGGCGCGAGACCGGGGTCGGCGATCCCCGCGCTCATCTTCTCGCCCAGGACCTCATCTACGTGGGCGGCGGCAGCCTGGTGTCGCTGCTCGGCACCTGGCGGGCGCACGGGATCGACAGTGCGCTGCGCGAAGCGTGGGAGGCCGGTGTCGTCCTCTGCGGCGGTTCCGCAGGCTCGCTGTGCTGGTTCGCGGACTCGGTGAGCGCGTTCCACGAAGGCCCGGCGCGCTGCATCGAAGGTCTCGGCTTCCTCCCTTGGAGCAACGCCGTGCACTACGAGGAGGAGGCGGAGCGGCGCTCGGCCTTCCATGAAGCGATCGCCGCCGGCATGGTGCCGGGCTACGGCGCCGCCGACGGTGCCGCCCTGCACTTCGTCGGCAAGGAACTTGCCGAGGTCGTGAGCTCGCGCCCCTGCGCGAGCGCCGTGCACGTGAGCCGGGAACCCGAAGGCGAGATCGTCGAGCGAGAGTTGGCCGTGCGCTACCTGGGCGCCACCTCGCTTTCGCTTCGAGAGGGAGAGGCAATCGCCGCGTGACGGCCCTGCGTGTGCGACTCTGAAGCACTGTCCACCACGTTGCGGCATCCTCGTCAGTGATGCCTAGCTCCGGTGATCCACGTCGAGTTCTGGCCATGGGGGGCGGGGGCTTCACGATGTACGAGCGCGCCCCGGCTCTCGACCGGTTCGTGCTCACGCTGACCGAGAAGCCCTGCCCCAAGATCTGCTTCATCCCCACGGCCAGCGGCGATCCGCGCGAGCAGGTGACGCGTTTCTACGAGCGCTTCGGGGGGTGGCCGTGCGAGACGGCGACGATCTCCCTCTTCCACCTCGGCCGCGACCGCATCGACCCGATCGAACGCCTGCTCGACCAGGACGCTATCTATGTGGGCGGCGGCTCGATGCGCAACATGCTGGCGATCTGGCGCGAGCACGGCATCGACGGCGCTATGCGCACGGCATGGGAGCGCGGGATCGTGCTCGCGGGCCTGAGTGCCGGTGCCATGTGCTGGTTTGAAGGCGGGGTCAGCATGAGCGGCGGCGCCCCTGAGGCCGTTGCCGGCCTGGGCTTCATCCCCGGCAGCCTCTCCGTCCATCTCGACGGAGAGGTCGAACGCCTGCCCACCTTCCGGTCCGCCGTCGCCACCGGCGCCCTTCCCCCCGGCTACGCCGCCGACGACGGCGCCGCGATGCTCTTCCACGGCACCCAGCTCGCCGAGTGCGTCACCTCCCACCGAGGAGCCCGCATCGTCCGTGTGACCCCCGACGGCGCGGGGGGGGTCAACGAGCACGAGCTCCCGGTCCGCCTGCTCCCAGGAGCGCAAAGCGCCCGGCCGCCGAGAGAGGAGTCCGACGGGGTGGCGGAGCTGCGAGCGCTCAGGGCCGGGCGGCGGAGGTGGGATTAGTCAGATGGGCTGAACGCGCGTATCCGAGAACGACGAAAGGATCGCGAAGCACGGCGGGCACCGCGCTGCTACTCGGCGATCATCTCGCCGGACCCGCCCAACTCTGCGGGGAAGCCCTTGAGCTTGGGGAGGCCATCCTTCATGGGCAGGACGGTCGACTCATAGTTGACGTGTACCCCGGGTGCAAACGGAAATTCAGGAATCATCGCCGCATAGACGTCGACCAAATCCCACTGCGGGTGACGCGTTAGGAGATGGCCGCCGCAGACCTTGCACCACTGCCGGTAGCTGCGCTCGTTGTTGTGGTACTCGCCGATTTGGTCTTCTCCCGCGGTCACCCTAACCGCCCCGGGCTGCCAGAGCGTGAATGCGTTGACCGGCCCGGCGGACCAGCTCCTACAGGCGACACAATGGCAGTAGCCAGCGCCTTCAGGATCGCCCGTGACTTCGATCGTCACAGCGCCGCAGAAGCACTGCCCTTTGAAGCTCTTTTCATCCCCGCTCATCAGTAGATCCTTCCGCTTGAGGTGTCGTGGCAACAGCGCCCATGCGCATTCTGGTCGAGCGCCGCTTTCCATGCAACGCAGCCTCGCGCCTGCGACGAACCAGAGCCGACGGTGTTGCGACTAGTTGTGATCGATCGTGGCGACGAGGCTTTGCGCGAATTCGTTGGGGCGTGAGAGGAACGGGTGATGCCCAGCCGCGAACTCGACGAGTCTCGTCTCAAGCTTGACGCGTCGGCGCTGGACGCCTGCTGGGGTCGCGAGGTCCTCGGTGCAGACGAACCACCGCACTGCCGCGGGCGGACCGGCGCAGCCGGTTGGCGCGGAAACCGTGCCGGTTCAGCATTGCCGTTTGCCGGGTAGGGGTGGCTCATCGTCCCGGATGTACGGGATGCCCGAGTGTCTCGAGAAGTAGGAGTTGATGCCGCCGGCGACGGAGATATGCGACCTTCGCGGTCATGGGTTGATCGACCGCGGGGCGAGAAGATCGGCCGCGAACTGAGGAGAACCGATGACCGCTACCAGCGCTGACACCAATCCCCGAGGAGGGCCCGATGGCTGAACCCGTTCCGGTCGGAAGCGATGTCTCAAGCGGCACCTACAGCTGCACCCGCTGTAACTACAAGCTGTCGGTCGGCCCGACGCAGCACATGCCACCGTGCCCTGAGTGCGGCAACGGCAGGTGGAGGACGTTCTCAGGCGACGTCAGCGTCGATGGCCGGCCCAACGGTAGCTCCAAGAACATGACCAACGCCCGCGTTTCATCCAACGGTCAAGCCGCCGATCACGCCAAACCGGATCAGCCGACCGATCTTCCCCGCTCGGCATGGCGCGGCGTCCTCAAGCGGACACTGAAGGAGTACAAGGCCGACAACGTCGGCGATCTCGCCGCCGCGCTGACCTACTACGGCGTGTTGGCGATCTTTCCGATGATCATCGTCATCGTGTCAATCCTCGGCCTGATCGGCCATTCAGTGACTCGGCCGCTGATCGACAACCTCGGCAAGGTCGCGCCGGGCCCGGCCAAACAGATCTTCACCAGCGCGATCCAGAACGTTCAAACCGGGAAGGGAACCGCTGGCGTGCTGTTCATCGTCGGACTAGCGGCCGCGCTGTGGTCCGCGTCAGGCTATGTGTCCGCGTTCATGCGCGCATCCAATGTCGTGTGGGACATCGAAGAAGGACGGCCGATCTGGAAGACTCTCCCGATTCGCCTCGCGGTGACGCTGACAACCGTCCTCTTGCTCACCGTCAGCGCTGTGGCCGTAGTGTTCACCGGCGGCCTCGCCACCCAGGCAGCCCATGTCCTCGGCCTCGGGAGCAGCTTCGTCACCATCTTCGACATCGTTAAATGGCCGATCCTGCTGCTGATCGTCGCGGTGATCCTCGCGGTTCTCTACTACGCCGGACCGAACGTCCGCCAGCCAGGCATTCGCTGGGTCAGCCCCGGCAGCGTCCTGGCGATCTTGCTTTGGATCCTCGCCTCGGCCGCGTTCGCCTTGTACGTAGCAAGCTTCGCTTCCTACAACAAGACCTACGGGGCCCTCGGAGGCGTGGTCGTCTTCCTCGTCTGGCTCTGGATCACCAACGTCGCCATCCTCCTCGGAGCGGAGCTGAACGCCGAGCTCGAGCGCGGACGCCAGATCCAAGGTGGTCACCCCATCGACAAAGAACCCTATCTGCCCGCCCGCGACGAACCTAAGTGACCCAGAAGCGCTCGGTAGCGTTCGTGAACTTCTTCCCGCGGCTCGTGTGCTCGCCGCACGCTGTTGGCTCGCGGCCGGCGTGAGCAGCGCTCAGGCGGGCGCCTTGGCGGCGACCGCTCCCCCGGAGCCGAGCGGGATCTCGACCCGTTCGGCCGCGAGCTCGACGCCTCCCTGGCTGCCGCCGAGCTCGTGCCAGCGATCGGTGACCTGCGCATTCAGGGTGTCGAGGAAATCGTCGGAGTGGAGGGGATCGTGGTGAAAGAGGAGCAGGCGCTTGGCGTGGGTGCGGTGGGCGAAGATGAGCGCGTCGGACATCGGGGAGTGACCCCAGCCCACGTGGGCGGTGTATTCCTCGTCGGTGTACTGGCAGTCGTGGATGAGCAGGGAGGCGCCGTCGGCAAGCTCGAAGCCGGAGATCCAGTCGTCCTCGAGGTCGGCGAGCGAGGCACCGAGACCGGGCTCGTGATCGGGGATGTAGGTGAGCGTGGTGTCGCCCTCGTCGATCCGGTAGCCGAGGGTGGGACCGCGGTGGGTGACTGCCTGGGCGACGACGCGCGCTGAGCCGATGCTCCACTCCGTGGGCTCCGCGTCGCGGAACACCAGCGAGGGCAGCTCGCGCACCTCGACCGGGGCCAGGGGCGCGGAGATGTAGCGCGCGATGCGGTCGCGCAGCGAGGCTTCGGGGGAGGCCGGTCCCCAGATGAAGATCTCAGACTCCGGCCGGAACGCGGGGGCGAAGAACATCAGCCCCTGGATGTGGTCGAGATGGAGGTGGGTGAGGAGGATGTGGACCGGCCGTTCGACGCGTGGGAGCACGAGACCGAGGTTGCGGATCCCAGTGCCGGCGTCGAGGATCAGAGTGGTGCCGTCGTCGAGCGTCACCTCCACACAGGAGGTATTACCGCCGTAGCGCATCGTCTCCGGCCCCGGCGCCGGGATCGACCCGCGGGCTCCCCAGACCTTGATCTTCACTTCGCCGGCGCCTCCTGCCACGTCACCGGCCAGAAGATGACGATGGCGCCGCTCGAGCCGGCGCTCCCCACGATGGGGATGGCGCTCGCCTCGATGTCCTGCTGGCCGCCCGTTGCCACCTTGATACGCAGCTGGGCGTGGTGCGGGCGCCCGTGGCGAAGCGCGAGGGTGAGCGGTGTCTCCTCGAGGTTGAGGGGCTCGCCGTCGTCGCCGAACGGCCCGAAGGAGCGCGTCCACTCCGAGGCCGTCATCGCTCCCGTCTCCTCGAAGCGTCGGCCGATGAGCACACCGGCGGCCTCGTTGTAGAAGAGCAATGACGAGTCCTCGCCGGCCAGGAACGCCGGTGTGGACAGGCTCGAGAGGAGGTTCCTTGCCAGGATCAGCTCGAGCGGCTTCTGCGCGCTCATGGGCGGGACTCTAGTGGCGCCTGCGCTCGCTTCGCGCATTTGCCGCCACGCAAATGCGCAATGGACTCGGCGCCAGCCGATTCCACTTCCTGCCACAATCCGCGCTGCTTTATGGCAGGGCAACGTTCCAAGCGCCGCTCCCGTAAGCGCCGGCGCACCACGGCGGCGCCCCGTGCGATCGCTTCGCCCCGGCGCGCGCAACGCACCGCGCACGAGGTGCGCGCGCGCGAGGAGCGCCAGCGGGAGAGCCGTCTCGATCGGCGCGGCGAGCGTCCGCCGAGCCCTTTCGGTGGGGTTCCCGTATCCGAGACCGCGATCTTCTGCGGTCTCGTCGCCGTCATCGTCGGGTATCTGAACGGCGGCGGACCGGCGCTCATAGGTGGCATCATCCTCTGCGGCCTCGGAGTAATCGAGGTCACTGCTCGAGAGCATTTCGCCGGCTTCCGCTCGCACACAACCCTCCTGGCCGCAATCCCCACGGTCGGCGTCGAGTACCTCCTCGTCCAGAGCATGCCCACCGCCTGGCCGCGTGAAACCGCGCTCATCGGCGACGCCATCGTCTTCGCGCTGCTGTTCTGGCTCCTGCGCGGCCGCTGGGTTCGCGCCCGTCAGGCGCGCGTGGCGCGCCCGCCGCGGGCTTAGAACAGGCTGGCCTTGCCGGCCTTCGGGCGGTCGGCGGATTTGCCCGAGGCAAAGCCGCCGAGGGAATCCGCGTTGTCCGCGTGTGCCGACTCCATCGGCAGGTGGATCTCGAACACCGCCCCACCATCGGGCGCGTTCGCCACCGTAACCGAGCCACCATGCTGCTCGGCGACCTGGCGGACGATGGCCAGGCCGAGGCCTGAGCCCTGACGCCCGCGGGAGTTGACGCCGCGGTAGAAGCGATCGAAGACGTGCGGGAGGTCCTGGGGATCGACGCCGTCGCCATGGTCGCGGACGCGGACGCCGTTCGCATCGACGTGGACCTCGACACTCGTGCCGGCGTGGGTGTGGCGGGCCGCGTTGTCGAGGAGATTGTTGACGGCTCGCAGCAGCCGTTCGGGAACGCCGTCGACGACGACGGGGTCGATGTGGGTCTCGAAGGTAACCGAAGGCGCGTTGCGGCGCGCGCGGTCGACGGCCTCCTCGACGATCCCGTCGAGGCGTACGTCGTCAGCGGCCTCGATCGGCTGATCGCCGCGCGCGAGCTCGATGAGGTCGCCCACCAGGGCGCTCAGCTCCTCGCTCTGCTCGACCATGTCGCTGAGCAGCCGCTCGCGATCCTCGTCGGACAGGGCGCCTCCTTCGAGCAGGACCTCGACGTTGGTGCGCAGGCTGGTGACCGGCGTGCGCAGCTCGTGTGAGGCGTCGGCGACGAGCTGTCGCTGGGCGCGAACCGACTCGTCGAGCGCCTCCCTCGAGCTCTCGAGCCGGTCGAGCATCGCGTTGAAGCGGGTGGCGAGCTGGCCGACCTCGTCATCCTCGCGCACGTGGATCCGCGTGGTCAGGTCCTCGGTCTCTGAGATGTGCTCCGCGGCTTGGGCGACCTCGGCCAGAGGCGAGAGGACGCGGCTGGCGGCGAGCCGACCGAGCATGGCGGCGAGAGCGATGCCGGCGGCGCACAGGAGGAGGAGGATGAGGCGAAGGTTGGCGAGAACGCTGTCGACCTGGCTCAGGGGACGGGCGAGCTCGACCGCGCCGGTGGAGAGCTGACCGCGCACGACGATCTCGGCCCCCACGGGAATGGTGATGGCGCGCAGGTGGGTGCTCCCGACCGATATGTCGGAGAGGTAGGTGTGGGCATGACCCTGAGCAACCGCCACCACCGTTGAAGTGACGGGCAGGGGGGCGTTTCCCGGTGCAGGTGACGCGGCTCCGCTTGAAGCCACGATCTCGGCATAGGGTGCCGGCCCGCCCGCGTTGGCCGGGAGCGCGGGCACGTCGTAGCTCCCTAACGAATGCGGGTAGTGCTGCTGGACGAGGGCCGCCTGGGCCCGGAGCGCATCATCCACCTGCCCTCGTAGCTGGGCCTTGACCACCATATAGGCTGCGATGGACACGAGCACGATCGCCACCCCGACAGCGGCGGCGGCGACGAAGGCAAGTCGACGGCGAAGCGGCACCGCCGCCTCAGTCCCTCAGCACGTATCCGACGCCGCGCACCGTGTGGAGCAGCCGCGCCTCGCCCCCCTCCTCGGTCTTGCGGCGCAGGTAGCCCATGTACACGCCGAGCGCATTCGAGGTAGGACCGAAGTCGTATCCCCACACCCGCTCGAAGATCGTCGTGCGCGTGAGCACCTGCCGGGGATGCTGCATGAAGAGCTCGAGGAGGAGGAACTCGGTGCGCGAGAGCTCGATCTTCCGCTCGCCCCGGTGCACCTCGTGTGCGACTGGATCGAGGCACAGGTCGGCGTAGCGCAGGACCTCGCCCTCATGGCCGTCGCCGGAACGGCGCAAGAGTGCCCGCAGGCGGGCTTGGAGCTCGCGCAGGGCGAAGGGCTTGACCAGATAGTCATCGGCGCCGACATCGAGTCCGGCGACGCGATCGTCGATGGCGTCGCGCGCGGTGAGCATGAGGACGGGCGTTCGATCCCCGGCCTGGCGCAGCCGGCGGCAGACCTCGAGACCGTCGAGGCGGGGCATGGCCACGTCGAGGATGACCGCGTCGGCGGGCGAGGTCGCGAGCGAGTCGAGCGCCTCTTCGCCATCGGCGGCGAGGGACACGTCGTAGCTCTCGAGCCTCAGAGCACGCTCGAGTGCCCGCCTGACGGCAGGTTCGTCATCGACAACAAGTACGCGCGGCATACAGAGATGATGGCGTGTGCGGGTAAAAGTTGGTGAAGAAGCCTGCGGTTTCGGCGGGCGTCTACCCGAGGAGCGCGGCCGCGACGCCCTGGATGGTGTCGATGCCGTACTGCATGGTGGGGTCACCATCGGTCATCACGGCGATCGAGAAGGTCCGTCCGTGGCCCTCGAGCCGGTCGACCTGGTGAACGAGCTGCCCCAAGTTCGTCGGCTCCGAGCCGTCCTTGAAGTAGGTCTGGTAACCGAGCGGGCGGGCGATCACGGGAATGCCCCAGCTCTGCGAGGGCTCGATGGTGGAGAGGAGGAAGCGGGCGTAGCCGACGAACTCACGCGGGATCAGTGAGTCCATCTCGAAGAAGTAATGGGCCTGGTCGGCGGGGCTGAGCCGCGCCGTCAGCCAGAAGCCCGACACCGAGAAGTCGGTCATCCCGGCTGCTTTGGCGATCGCATACAGGCCGGAGTCGCCGACGATCGACCACGTCTTGGTGGCGGCATTGTTGTCGGAGATGTGGATCATCGGATACAGGAACGAGTTGCTGCCCGGATCCACCGTGCGCCGGCCCATGGCGTCGAGGCGGCGCAGATAGGCGACGAGGAGCATCGCCTTGACCACACTCGCGGTGGGGAACGTCCAATGGATGTGCAGCCCCGACATGCGACCCTCGGTGTCGACGACGGCGAAGGCGGTACGGCCGCCCCGGGTGGCCAAATAGGAGGCACCGCGCGCGACCGCTCCCGGCCCGGGAAAGCCGGCGGGCAGGGATCCGCTCCCGTTATCTCCCCATCCGGTGCAGCCGGGCGCGCGGCGCGGGTTGTAGAGGGCGCGGTCGGCTGGTGCGTGGAAGCACGCGCGCCACCGGAACCGTCCCGCGGGGAGGCCCACCGTGGTCCGCACTTCCGCCACGTACGGGCTCAACCGGATCGTGCGGGTCGCGGGGACGGGATCGAACCTGGTGTGAGAGCCACTCGCGAACGACCACGTCACCCGGGCGCCTCCCCACTGAAGATCCTTGGGGTGGAAGACGAGGAGCTTGACCTCGGCGCGGCCCAGTGGGAGCGCTCTGACCTTGGTGACGATCTTCCCCGCGACGGCGACGGAGGCGAGGGCGGCGAGCGCCGTGCCCGCCAGCACCACGCGGTAGTGGACGTTGCGGTCCGGGACGACGCGGAAGGAGAATGAGCCGCTGGGGGCGGTCGTCGTCGTGCCGAGCAGCTTGGCGACCGGATACGGGTACGGGCTCGCGAACAGCGACACCACGCTCCTTGCCGCGGCGGGCGTGACCTGACCTGACAGGGTGACCGGTCGACCGCTCTGCACCGTGCTCGGGGCTGCGGTCAGGGTGACGGTGGCGGACGCTGCCGTAGCGGCGGAGGCGGCACAGGCGAGGACCGCCACGATCACCGCCGCGGCCAGGCCCGCTCTCATCGAGCGCCCCGCGTTGCCACGGTGAAGAAATCCCGGAAGTAGGGATGCAGGTACGGTCCGGAGATCGGGGTCTGGCCGGGGATGAGCGGGATCGGCGCGGCGGCGCTCGCTGCGGTCGGGTGGGGATAGACGAAGCCCGCGACCCAGGCGGGATTGATGTCGAGCTCCATCGCCCGGACCGCGCCCTTGGCGAGCAGCGCCTCGGCCAGGGCGCGCACCGAGAGGTTGTGGCCCGCGGCCCATACGAGGGTTCCGTCGGCGGTGATCCCCAGGCCCGAGCGCGCGACGATGGGCTGCTCGTGCAGGGGATCGCCCCAGCATCGCTTGATGCACGTGTCGACGCTGCCCGGCAACCGTCCCTGGTCGATCAGGAGCCCGAGGTTCTGCCTGACCGCTGCCACCGGGCGCCCAGGCGCCGGGACTCCCTGCCTCCAGCGGCCGATGTCGGCGGTCCCGTCGCGGTAGATGACCACCGAGGCCTTGCCCCTGCGCAGGGCCCAACCGACGCTCCCGTAGGCTTCGAAGCCGCCGGCCCCGTAGGACTCGCGAAAGGCGCTGTTGAAGGCGGCGAGGACCGTCCGCTCCTCACCTCTCCCGATCGCCGGCCCGTAACGCCAGCCCGACCCTCCTGGTTCCGATGCGCCGGCGTGGAGGTGCAGGGTCAGCAGGTGCTGATCGAGTCGCATCAGCGTGACCGTATACGGCGCGTCGTGGTAGGCGGCCACGCGCGAGATCCAGACGGCGGGCTGGCCGCCGACCAGCACCGCCGGAACCCACTCGAACAATCCGCGACGTCGCGAGGCGGGGAGGACCGTGATCGGTCGGCGCGCCGGGGTGGGGGGGACCGCGGGAGTTGATGCGGTGCTGGGCGGAGCCGTCGAGACCGTCGGAGCCCTCACCACAGGCACCGCACTCGTCCCCCGATGAGACGCGGTGCCGCACCCTGCGAGCGCGAGCGTCATGCAAGCGAGGGTGGCGGGTCTCGGACCGATCGTGCGGCGAGTCTACGCGTCCTGGGGCACGTCGTGCCCGAGGGTTTCCAGCACCGTGGCGGCCACGTGGTCCGGGTTGATCCCGAGCCGCCGCATCACCTCATCGCCCGGCGCCGAGGCGCCGAAGCGGTCGATGGCAACGCTGGCGTCCGCCCACCGTGACCAACCCATGGAGATCCCCGCCTCGACCGAAACGGTGGGGACGCCGGGCCGAAGGACGTCGTCCTGGTAGTCCTGATCCTGTTCCTCGAAGAGCTCCCACGAGGGCATTGAGACGACGCGGGCGGCGACTCCCTGTTCGCTGAGCTTGAGCTGAGCGGCCATCGCCACCGCGACCTCGGAGCCGGTGGCGACGATGATCGCGTCGGGAGCGTTGCCGGGTGCCTCAGCGAGCACGTAGGCGCCCTTGGTGGGGCCGTCGCCCACGACGTCGGGGGAAAGCACGGGGAGGTTCTGGCGGGTCAGCAACAGGCACACGGGACCGCGACCGGGTTCGAGCGCCGTGTGCCAGGCCTGCGCGGTCTCGTTCGCGTCTCCGGGGCGGATCACCGTCAGCCCAGGGATCGCGCGCAGAGCGGCGTAGTGCTCGACCGGCTGATGGGTCGGTCCGTCCTCGCCGAGGCCCACCGAGTCGTGGGTGAACACCCACACCACGGGCAGGCCCATGAGCGCCGAGAGGCGGATGGCGGGCCGCATGTAATCGGAGAAGACGAGGAAGGTGCCACCGTAGGGGCGCACGATTCCGCCGTGGAGAGCGAGGCCGTTAACCGCCGACCCCATTGCGTGCTCGCGGATGCCCCAGTGCACGGTGCGCCCGGTGGTCCCGGGTCCGAACTGGTCCTCGCCGGGCATGATCGCCAGGGTCGACCCGGCAAGGTCGGCCGATCCGCCCACCATCGTCGGCAGGTACGGTGCCATCGCGACCTGCACCTTGCCCCCAGCGGCGCGGGTGGCGAGCTTCTCTGTCTCTTCGGGATCGAACTTGGGCAGCGCGTCCTCGAGTCCGGGCGCGGGCTTACCGGCCCAGGCGCAATCCCATTCGGCCGCGAGGTCGGGCTGCTGGCCCCGCCAGCTGGCAAATCGCGTCTCCCATTCCTCCTGCAGGCGCGCGCCACGCTCGACGGTGTGGGCGTAGGCCTCGCGCACGGAGTCGGGGACAAGGAACTGGGCGTCGGGATCCCATCCCATGATCTCCTTGGTGGCGCGGACCTCGTCCGCGCCCAAGGCCGATCCGTGGGCCTTGGAAGTGCCCTGCTTGTTGGGCGCGGGGTAGCCGATGATCGAGCGCACGCGGATGAGCGTCGGGCGCTCCTCCTCGGCGATCCCGGCGTCGACGGCGGCCTGGAGCTCGTCGAGGTCGTTGACATCGCCGACCGAGAGGGTGTGCCACCCGTAGGCCCGGAAGCGCGCCTCCACGTCCTCGGAAGCGAAGCTGAGCGACGTGGAACCGTCGATGGTGATGTGGTTGTCGTCGTAGAGGTAGACGATGCGGCCGAGTCCGAGGTGTCCGGCCAGCGAGGCCGCCTCGGCGCTCACGCCTTCCATCAGGTCTCCGTCAGAGCAGATCGAGAACACCCGGTGATCCATCACCTCGGATCCGTAGCGCTCCCGCAGGAAGCGCTCGGCCATGGCCAGGCCGATGCCGTTGGCAAAGCCCTGGCCCAGAGGCCCGGTGGTGGTCTCCACTCCCGGCGTGTCCACGTAACCCTCGGCGTGCGCCTTGAAAATCCGCTCGGGATGCCCGGGGGTGCGCGAGTCCCACTGGCGGAAGCGCTCGAGTTCGGACATCGGCAGGTCATACCCGGTCAGGTGAAGGATGCTGTAGAGGAGCATCGAGCCATGTCCCGCCGAGAGCACGAAGCGGTCGCGGTCGGGCCAGTTCGGATCGGCGGGGTTGTGCTTGAGCACGCGCGTATACAGGAGATGGGCGACGGGAGCCATCGCCATCGGCAGCCCCGGGTGCCCGGAGTTGGCCTTCTCGACGGCGTCCATTGACAGTGTCCGGATGGTGTCGATGCACAGCTGGTCGAGTGCGCCGTCCCCGGACTCTCCGGGGAACGAGCCGGTCTCTGAAACCCCGACGCTCACGATGCCGCCTCCGCGACGGGGGCTGGTTGCACGGGCGCCATGTCACGCCGGGTTCCGGTGCGCGCGCCCGCGCCTCCGAGGGCGATCTTCGCAGTGGCGGTGGCCAGGTGATAGAGCACGAGCAGCTGCACGAGGGCGAGCGACTCCGAACGGCACAGCTGGGTGCCGACGGTGAACTCACCGAGCCGGCCGGCGCGCAGATGGCTTGCGAAGTGCATCCGCTCCCAGATCGCCTCTTCGATCTCGGCGGCCTGAGTGGGGTCGATCCGGCCCGGGATGACTACGAGGCGGTCACGGCCCTGATCGACCATGGAGATCCCGTCGGGGCCGCCGGTGACGAGGGGGGAGAGGTCGGGATGGGGGAGCTCGGGTCCGAGGATGAGCTGCGCGTCGAGCTCGTCCGCTTCGTCACTCTCACCGGGCACGAACGAGACGACGATGTCGGCGAAGCGACGCTGGGGGCGGATGAAGGCCTCGGAGTCGGGTTCGCGACGGTCGAGCTCGGCAAGCACCTGATCGGTGGTGTAGCCGCGACGCGAACAGTCGCGCTGCACCTTCCACTGGCGCCGGATCTCCTCGGGGGGGCCGAGGAAGACGCGAACGTCGTAGCAATCGCGCATCTGGGGCGTGTAGTAGCCGAGCAGGCCTTCGACGACCGTGAAGCGCGCCGGGTCGACGTACACGGGCGGGTCGAAGGTGCCGTCGGTGTGGCGATAGACGGGCTTGAGGATCGCGTCGCCGCGGCTCAGGTGGGCGAGGTCCTGAGCCATGATGTCCATGTAGTTGCAGTCGGGGTCCAGCGGCGTGATGTTGAGCTCCGCGCGCTGGGAGCGGTCGTAACGGTGGTAATCGTCGGTGCAGACGTGCGTGACGTTTTCCTCGCCGAGGAGTCGGACGAGGCCTCGCGTGAAGGTCGTCTTGCCGGTTGCGGAGTCACCGACGACGCCCAGGATGACGGGACGTGACATTTACTCGCCTCTGCTCAGGCCGGAGCGCTTTGGGCGTCCGGTGGGGGGGTATCGTCGTCGTGCCGGTCGAGACCGAACACGGTGCTCTTCAGGAAGTCTTCGGACTCGATGCGCACGAGATCCTCGCGCGTGGGCATCTTCCCGTCAAGGGTTGCCTGGTAGACCCGGTTCGCGTGGCGCAGACGCGCGCGTTCGATGGCGTTGCGCACGCTGCGGGCATGGGCGAACAGCGGCTGCTGCATCCGGCGTTCGAGGTAGGCGCGGAGCGCCTCCTCGGCCTCGGGCCCAAGCTCGTACTGCTCCTGCTTGACCATCATCTGGGCGATGAGGACGAGCTCATCAACCGTGTAGTCGGGGAAGTCGATGTGGTGGGCGACGCGCGAGCTCATCCCCGGGTTGGACCTGAAGAAGTTGTCCATACGGTCCTTGTAGCCGGCGAGGACGACGACGAGGTTCTCGCGCTCGTTCTCCATCACCTGGAGGAGGATCTCGATCGCCTCGACCCCGTAGTCGCGCTCGTTCTCGGGCCGGTACAGGTAATACGCCTCGTCGATGAAGAGAACACCGCCGGAGGCCCGCTTGAGGACCTCCTTGGTCTTGGGAGCGGTGTGGCCGACGTACTGGCCGACGAGGTCGTCCCGGGTGACCGCGACGACCTTGTTCTTGTCGATGTACCCGAGCCGGTGGAGGATGTCGGCGACCTTCATCGCCACCGTAGTCTTGCCGGTGCCGGGATTGCCGGTGAACGACATATGCAGCGTCGGCCGGTTCGAGCTCAACTCGAGCTCGCGGCGAAGGCGGTCGACGAGGAGGAGAGCCGCGATCTCACGGATCCGCGTCTTCACGGGCGTAAGCGCGACGAGCTGCTCATCGAGCTCGCCGAGTACCGTCTCGATCTCCGCGTCGCGGAGGAGCTGCTCGACCTTCTCACGCTCGGGGTCGACGCTGCCGTTGGTAGGCGCGCCGGATTGCTGTACGGCTGACTCCTGCATCACGGCGCGCCCGGCGGCGTCAGCTGCCCGCGCCATCCCCGCCGGACTCGCCGCTCGCCGAGGCGGCGGAGCCGTTGGACGTCGCGCCATTCAGGTAGCGCTTGCCCTCAGGCTGCTCAGTCGCGTAGGGATGAAGCGTGTAGCGGATCACACGGTCGTGGGAGTCCTGGCGATCGAGCCTGAATCCGGGCTCCTCCGCGGGACGATTGACGAGGAAGCTCAACGCCGTGGTCTGGCGTCCGCGCCTCGGGTCATAGGCCAGCACCTTCACGTAGTGGTTGGGGAATCCCTCCCGGCAGGCCCGAACCTCGCGCATGAACTGTTCGGCATCCTCGACGGGAAGGTCGAACATCGGCACTCCCCACATCTCCCAGTAGGAGTTACGCGGATGCGGATCGTCGGTGTGCTCGACCGACATCGCCCAGCCGTTCTCGAGCGAGTAGACGACCTGGGCGAGGATCTGCTCGTCGGTGAAGTCGGGGAGGAACGAGAACGCTCCTTGAGTGAGTCGCATGGTCTGTCTGCTCCCTGATCAGCCGACCGTGGGCGTGGCCACGTAGTCGGGGGTGTCGGTCGATTCGAAGTTGAAGGTGATGTCCTTCCACACCTGGAGGGCGGCGTTCAACTCCGCGCAGCCCTTGGCCGCCTTTTCGAGAATGTCGGGACCCTCGTTGAAGTAGTCCTTGCCCTCGTTGCGGGCCTGGATGATCGCCTCGACGGCGACACGGTTGGCCGTGGCGCCCGCGCCGACGCCCATCGGGTGACCGATGGTGCCGCCGCCGAACTGGAGCACGACATCCTCGCCCAGGTACTCGAGCAGCTGGTGCATCTGGCCGGCGTGGATACCGCCGGAGGCCACCGGCATGACGCCGGGCATGGACAGCCAGTCCTGGGTGAAGTAGATGCCCGTGTCCGGGTTCTCCTCGATGTGATCCAGCCGCAGGGTGTCGTAGTAGCCCCTGATCATCTGGGGATCGCCCTCGAGCTTGCCGACGACGGTGCCGGCGTGGACGTGGTCGACGCCGAGCATGCGCACCCACTTGGCGATCACACGGAAGGAGACGCCGTGCGTCTTCTGGCGCGTGTAGGTGCCGTGACCGGCGCGGTGGAGGTGGAGAATCAGCCCGTTCTTACGGGCCCACTTGGACATCGACTGCATCGCCGTATAGCCCACCGTGAGGTCCATCATGATGATGATGCTCCCGAGTTCCTTGGCGAACTCGGCGCGCTCGTACATCCCCTCCATGTCGGCCGCGGTGACGTTCATGTAATGACCCTTGACCTCGCCCGTCGTCGCGGAGGCGCGCTCGACGCCCTCCATCGAGTAGAGGTAGCGGTCGCGCCAGCGCATGAAGGGCTGCGAGTTGATGTTCTCGTCGTCCTTGGTGAAGTCGAGGCCGCCGCGTAGCGCCTCGAACACGACGCGCCCGTAGTTCTTGGCCGAGAGGCCGAGCTTGGGCTTGACCGTGGCACCGAGAATCGGTCGGCCGAACTTGTCGAGGTACTCGCGCTCCATGACGATCCCGTGCGGGGGGCCCTGGAAAGTCTTGAGGTAATGGGTGGGGATCCGCATGTCCTCGAGGCGCAGCGCCTTGAGCGCCTTGAAGCCGAAGACGTTGCCGATGATCGAGCTCGTCAGGTTGGCGATCGATCCCTCTTCGAAGAGGTCGATGTCATAGGCGATCTTGGCGATGAACTCGCCCTCGCGGCCGGGCACGGCCTGGACGTCATAGGCCTTGGCCTGGTAGTGCTTGTGGTCGGTGAGGCGGTCGGTCCAGACGACGGTCCACGTCGCCGTGGAGGACTCGCCGGCCACCGCGGCCGCTGCCTCGATCTCGTCGACGCCGGGCTGTGGGGTAATGCGGAATGCGCAGAGGACATCGGTGTCCTTGGGGACGTAGTCGGCGTCGTAGTAGCCCATCTCGGCGTACGGGGTGACGCCGGAGGCCCAGCGATCCTTCTTGGTGTCAGTTGAGGCTGCCATCACCGGTCCTTGCTCTCGGTCGTCGCGGTATTCATCTCCAACCCTTCCTGTCGTTCTACAAGGGGAACCTAGTGTCGCTCAGCATAAATGTCAAGTAATGATTTTTCTGCTTAGCATCAAGTTATCACTATGTATCGACGGTCGCTCACTGTCTAAGATCCTACGTCCGTGAATCCGTCGCGTGCGCCCAGCCGACGCTCATCGCTGTGCCCGTGACGCCCCCCGACGAGGAGCGACAGATGCCATTCGTGTCCATGATCGCCCCGCGCGCGAGCGCGGCATGATCGATGTCGCCTTTACCCCGGCCGAGGCGAAAGCGGCTGACGTTGCCGTGGTCATCGACGTGCTGCGTGCCACGACCACGGCGACCCAAGCGCTCGCGTCGGGCTACCGGCGAGTGCTGTGCGTCGACAGCCTCGAGCGAGCGCTGCGCATGCGCGCCAAGGGGCGCCTGCTCGCGGGCGAGCAGCATGGCCGGATGCCGCCGGGATTCGACCTGGGCAACTCGCCCGGCGACGTGGCCAAGGACTCCGCCGAGGAGCTCGTGTTGGCGACGACCAACGGGGCGCCGACGATCGTCGAGGCCTCCCACCGGTCCTCCCAGGTGCTCCTGGCCTGCCTGATGAACCTCGAGGCCGTGCGTGTGGAGCTCGCCGGCAGCGCCGATGTCCAGATCGTGTGCTCGGGCACCTACGGGGCGATCGCTCTCGAGGACGTCTACGTGGCCGGCCGACTGTCCGCCGCGCTTCCCGGCGAACGCACCGACGCCGCTTTGGCCGCCGAGGCGGTCGCGCGCGCGCATCCGAGCGCCTACGAGGTGCTGGCTGCGAGCTCCAACGCCCAAGCGCTCGTCGAGGCCGGCCTTGGCGACGACATCGAGTTCTGCGCGCGCGAGTCGGTGCTCGACGTCGTGCCGCGGGTCGAGCGCACGAGACCCGGTCTGGCCATCGTCGTCGCGGGTGTGCCGAGCGCGGCAGTTGACGGAGCGGGTAACGTGCGCTCCGTGGTCGAGCCCACCAACTCCCGCTCGGACCGCGCCACCGAGCCGCAACCAGCCAGCTGAGCGCCCGTCATGCCTCGTCCGATTATGTTGGGAGTCGTCGGCGACTCGGGTTCGGGCAAGACCACGCTGACGCGCGGTCTCGTACGCATCATCGGGGAGGCCCAGGTAACACGGGTCGCCGCCGATGATTACCACCGGTACGACCGCCGCCAGCGGGCCGAGCACAACATCACCCCGCTCGACCCCCGCGGCAACTATCTCGACGTCCTCGAGAAGGACCTCGCCCACCTGCGCGCCGGCGAGCCGGTCCTCAAGCCCATCTACCGGCACAGCGACGGCAGCTTCCTGCCCTCGCAGTACCTGCGCCCGGCCGAGTTCACGATCGTCGAGGGGATGCTCGGATTCCACACGGCCGCCATGCGCGAGGCGTATGACGTGCGGGTGTACATGGCGCCGCCCGAGGATCTCCGGCGGCAATGGAAGGTCCAGCGCGACATCACCCGCCGCGGCTACACCACCGACGCGGTGCTCGCGGAGCTCGACCGGCGCGAGGGCGACGCCGAGGTCTACATCCGGCCCCAGCAGCGCTTCGCCGACATCGTCGTCTCGTTCATGCCCGGCGAGAACGGCGATCAGGACCGCCTCGACGGCCTGGTCAAGATGCGCCCCAGCCTGCCCCATCCGGATCTCTCCCCCTTCGTCGACGAGGACGGCTCGGGAATCACCCTCGCCGAGCAGCGCTCGGAGACCCACCTGTTCGTCCCGGGATCGATCAGCCCCGACCGAGCTGCGGCGGTCGAGGAGGCGGTGTGGGACCGCATGCACTTCGCCAGTCACCTCCGCACCGAGCGGCTCGGCGTGTTCGCCGTCGGGCACCAGCTCCACCGCTCGGAATCGCTGGCCATCGTCCAGGTCCTGATCCTCTATCAGCTCGTGACCGCCCGGGCCGCCGTCGCGCTCGGCAGTCCCGGGGTGCGCGTGGACACGCGGTAGGGCTTCGCCCTACGCACGGCCGGCAGATTTGCCCCTGGCAAATCTGCCAATGGAGTCGACGCCAGCCGACTCCACAGCTACGGCGGTTCGGACGAACGCCACGAAGGCGGCGACCGGTGCCCTGACCGGGCCGACGGCCGAGTGCAGGACGAACCAGGGGCGGGGGGGAGGCGGGTCCGCGAGCTCGAGCTCGCCGAGCAGGCCGGCCTCGATCTCAGCTTGGACGGCAGCGCGGGAGAGAAGCGAGACGCCGAGGCCGACCCGCGCCGCCTGCTTGATCGCTCCGTTCGAGCCGAGGGTCAGAGTCTCGGGGTTCAGGTCGCGGTCGGTGAGGAACTGCTCGCCGAGGGTGCGCGTGCCCGAGCCCGGTTCGCGCAGGAGCCAGGCGCGGTCGGCAAGGTCGCCGGCACTGATCGGGCCGCTGCCCACGAGCGGGTCCTCGGGCGAGGTGATGCAGACGATCTCGTTGTCCATGATCGGCATCGCGACCAGTCGGTCGTCAGCGGGCGGCCGGCCGGTGACCGCGACATCCGCGGCATGAGAGAGGACGCGCTCGAGCACGCGCTGGCGATTGCCGACATCGAGGGCGAGCTCAAGCCCCGGATGATCCTGACCGAAGGCACGCATGAGCGGCGGGACGAATGACTCGGCGGCGGTCGTGACCGCGGCGATCTTCAGCTTGCTCGCTGCCACCGCCGCGGCCTCGCGGGCGGCGCGGCGTCCCTGGTCGAGCAGCCCCATCACGTCCTCGGCATAAGGGGCGAATGCGGTGCCCGCGTCAGTGGGGCGGATCCCGCGACCGGCTCGTTCGAAAAGCTCCGAGCCGAGCTCGCGCGAAAGGGCGGCGATGGCCGCCGAAACCGACGGCTGGGTGACGATGAGCTCATCGGCTGCCGCCGTGACAGAACCGCCGCGGACGACGGCGAGGAAGGCGGTGAGTTGGGTGACAGTTATAGCCATGTCTCTGTCATTGGAGACTATGGCATAGAGCGCGCCATGTAAACCATCAAGAGAAACCTGGTCAGCTCGGGCCTGTCTACCTACCAGCGGCGCCGATATCCGCTGCTCAGCTCTGCCGTTCGCCTTCTCCACTCGGGCTCGACGTCGTACTTGCGGCGGATGCTGCGCTCGCGGAGGTAGCGGAGCACCGGGCCGTAGGTGAAGCGGGCGGCATTGGTGTAGAGGGTGACGAGGCCCGTGGTCTCGGCGAAGGGCATGTACTTGTCGGGGAAGCCCGGCATCGTGCAGGCCATGCACACCCCGCCGACGTTGGGGCAGCCGCCGATTCCGTTGACCCAGCCGCGGATCGGGACGTTGCACTTGACCACTGGGCCCTTGCACCCGAGCTTGACCAGACAGCCGCCTTCGCCGTGGCTTTCGGCGAACCGGCCCTGCTCGGCATAGCCGACGCGGTCGCAGCTCTCGTGGACCGTGCGTCCGAAGATCCGGGCCGGGCGTCCCTGCTCGTCGAGTTCGAGCGGCGGCCCCATCCCGATCAGGTGGACGACGAGGCCGAGCAGCGTTTCGGTGACGTTGTCGGGCTGCACCGGGCAGCCGGGCAGGTTGACGATCGGGAGCTCCAGGCGCGAGTGCCAGTCCCACCCGAGGTAATCCCGCAGCCCCATGGCGCCGGTCGGGTTGTTGCGCATCGCCGGGATCCCACCATAAGCGGCGCATGTCCCCAGGGCGAGCACCGCCGCCGCCTTAGGCGCCAGGCGGTCAATCCACGTGCACGTGGTGATCGGCTGCCCGGTTGCAGGGTCGGTGCCGAAAGCGGCCCAGTGCCCTTCGCCGTTGACCTCCTCGTTGGGCACCGCGCCCTCGACCACGAGGATGAAGGGGTCGAGCTTGCCCGCGGCGGCGTCATACCACGCGCGCATGAAGTCATCGCCGGTCTCGTAGGCGAAGAAGGGGTTGTAGATGATCAACGGGGGGATGCCGGGAAAGGCACCGCGCAGGAGATCCTCGAGGCTCGGGTTGGTGGCTGCCGTCATCGACACCGTGTCACCGTCGCAACCCAGGCCGCTGGTCATCCAAATCACCCGCACCGGGTGAGCGTTCCGGCGCGTGCCGGCAGGCGGGAACCCGATCGTCGAGCCCGGTCGGGGCGGACGGTCAGCCACCCGAGACAAGCTTCGGGCGGGTGGAGCGGCCGTTCGGTCTCGTCTGCTCGCCGAGCTTGGCGCACCTTTCCACCAGCGCCTCGAGGTGATCTTCGACGGTGCCGTGAAGGTGCCAGTCCCCGGCGGTCCCGGTGACCATGCCGGCCTGGGCCAGGCGCGCGAGCGCGTGCGAGATCGACGGGCGCTCGGCTCCGACGAGCTGGCCAAGCAAGCGGTGGGTGAGGGGAAGGGATACCCGGATGCCAGCGGGCTCGACGCGCCCCCACCGCGCTGCCAAGTGCCACAGGAGGAGCACCAGGCGCACCTCGAGCCGGGGCTGGGAAGTGATCGCCCGGAGCACGTCGAGGTCGGCGATGCGGCGGCCCGCGCGCTTGAGCAGGGCGTTGGCGATCTGGGGCCAGGGCCGTACCCGTTCGGCGAACTCCGCGTCGAGAAGCGCAAGCCGGGTGGGGGTCAGAGCCCGCCAGGCGTCGCTGCGCTCGAGCAGGTTCTCGTCGAGCGGGTGGGCGGGCTGGAGCAGGTCGCCCGGTCCCACGAGCTCGGTGGCGGTTCGGTCGCCGACGCGGGCCTCGATGGCGATCAGTCCGTCGAGGACGAGCAGGCCTGGGCCGGAGCCGATGGTCTCGAACCAGCGCGTGAGATCGCACGCGCCGATCTCCGCGTGGAGGACCCGTGCCGTCGCCACCTGGCGCACGGCGAGGCGCATGCGGACATCAAACTCGTGCGCGAGGTCGTCGTCGGCGTCGAGCAGGTAGGTGTAAAGCGACGGCGAGAGCGGCTTGCGCCGCCCGAGGTAGGGATGACCCGTCCTCGGGGATGCGCGCCGCGGCGTCGCCTCTATATCTTCGGTGGAAATAACGCAACCTCTCCAGGTCCCTCAGCGGCGCAATCCGTCGCCTCGTTTACGTCCACGGGCACAGCATGGATCAGTCTACGCTCACGAGCGCTGTGGCGCCCGAATTCCCTGTAAGCGCAACACATATAGGTCGTTGCGCCCGTAATCGAGGTCAGCTGCGCCAGGGAACGTAACCGGCATTACCGAGGCTCCACACGGCTCTCCCGGTGCCTGGTAGAACGACCGGCGTCATGGTAGAACCGCAGACGGCTTCCACGCCCAGTGCCTAGTAGTAGTGTGGTCGGCTGACCCGGCAGGGGTAGCCCCCGAGAGGAGAGACGACAACCTATGTGTTTGGCGATACCAGGCCAGGTCATCGAGATCGTCGATGAGGACAACAGGCTCGCGAAGGTCGACGTTGCCGGCGTACGACGCAACGTCAACATCGGTTTGCTCGATGAGGATGGCGCGGGCGTCGGCCCCGGCGACTGGGTCCTGATCCATGTCGGCTTCGCGATCTCCCAGGTCGACGAGGAGGAAGCGCGGGCAACCCGCGACCTGCTCGAACGCATGGGCGCGGACTACGAACAAGAGCTAGAGGAACTCAAGGCCAGCGTGATCGAGTGATCGCCGACCGTGCATCCGTCCCTGTCTGTGACGAGCACCACTGCATCACCTGCGGAGACGATGGCTATCCCATGACAGTGGTACGGGTTGACGCGGACCGCGGGCTGGCGCTGTGCACGGACGAGGAAGGGGGCCGGCACACGGTCGAGACGGCGCTCGTCGAGCCAGTGGTCCCGGGCGATCGGCTTCTCGTGCACGCCGGTACGGCGATCGCGGCGCTCGGATCACAGGCTGACGAAAGCGAGGCTGGTGCAAGATGAAATACGTAGACGAATACCGCGACGCCGACCTCGGCCAGGCTCTCGCCGGGGAGATCCTCTCCCTCGTCGAGCCAGGCCGGCACTACAAGTTCATGGAGGTCTGCGGCGGCCACACGCACTCGATCTACAAGTACGGGGTCGACGATCTGCTCCCCGCCAACGTCGAGCTCGTGCACGGTCCGGGATGCCCGGTATGCGTGATCCCCATGGGTCGCGTGGACGACGGTATCGCGCTCGCCCACGAAGAAGGCGTCATCTTCACCTGCTTCGGCGACATGATGCGAGTGCCCGGCTCCAACGGGAGCCTGCTCGAGGCCAAGGCGGCGGGCGCGGACATCCGGATGGTCTACTCGCCGCTCGATGCGCTGCGGATCGCCAAGCAGAACCCTGACCGCGAGGTCGTCTTCTTCGCCATCGGCTTCGAGACCACGGCGCCGTCGACGGCGCTGACCCTGAAGCGGGCACGGGCCGACCGGGTCGAGAACTTCTCGGTCATGTGCAGCCACGTGACGATCGTGCCGCCGCTGCGCGCCCTCCTGGAATCACCCGATCTCCGGCTCGACGGCTTCGTCGGCCCCGGACACGTCTCGACGGTGGTGGGCGCCCGGCCCTTCGAGTTCATCCCCGCCGACTACGGCAAGCCGATCGTCGTGGCCGGCTTCGAGCCGCTCGACATCCTCCAGGCGATCGCGATGATCCTCCGGCAGCTTGCCGAGGGACGTTGCGAGGTCGAGAACCAGTACAAGCGAGTGGTGCCCTACGAGGGCAACCAACGCGCTCTCGAAGTCATGGCCGAGGTGTTCGAGCTGCGCCCCCACTTCGAGTGGCGCGGACTGGGGTTCATCTCCCACAGCGGACTCAAGCTCTCCGAGGCCTACGCCGACCTCGACGCCGAGAAGCGCTTCAGCGTACCCGGGGTTCGCGTCGCCGATCCCAAGGCGTGCCAGTGCGGCGAGGTCCTCAAGGGAGTTATCAAGCCCTGGGAGTGCAAGGTCTTTGGCACCGCATGCACTCCCGAACGCCCGATCGGAACTTGCATGGTCTCCTCCGAGGGAGCGTGCGCGGCGTATTACAACTATGGCCGCTTCGCCCGTGAGCGGGAAGTGGTCTGATGAGGGAGGGCTTCTGATGGCGGATGAAACCGCCGTCTCCGACCGCGAGCAGAAGATCCTCGGGATCATCGAGACGGCCCGCGGTAAGCGCGCGAAGTTCCGCGACGCCAAGATCAATATGTCGCACGGCGCGGGAGGCAAGGCGACGCAGAGCTTGATCGAGGGCGTGCTCGTTCCCGCCTTCGGTGGTGAGACGCTCGGCGAGATGGCTGATGCCGGGGCGGTGTCGATCGGGGGGGTCGAACTCGCGATGACCACCGACTCCTATGTCGTCAAGCCCCTTCGCTTCCCGGGCGGCTCGATCGGCGAGCTCGCAGTGAACGGGACCTGCAACGACCTCGCCGTGTCGGGGGTGCGCCCAGTGGCGCTGACCCTTTCGCTCATCCTCGAGGAGGGGCTTGACGCCGAGGTCCTGCAGCACGAGGTCGAGGCGATCGCGCGGACGGCCCGTGAGGCCGGCGTCGAGATCGTCGGCGGCGATACCAAGGTGGTCGAGCGCGGCTTCTGCGACGGCATGTACGTGTGCACCACCGGCGTCGGCCAGCGCGATCCCCGCGCGCGGCTCTCGCCTTCCTCCCTGCGGCCGGGCGATCGCATCCTGCTCTCCGGCTCGATCGGCGAGCACGGCACGGCGATCATGCTCGCCCGCAATCTCTTTGACCTCGACGCCGATATCGAGTCGGACACGCGCTCAGTGTGGCCGGCGGTCGATGCGCTGCTCGAGGCTGTTGGACCCGAACTGCGCTGCCTCAGGGATGCCACTCGCGGCGGCGTGGCTTCGGTGCTCAACGAACTCGCACGGGCCTCTTCGGTGGCGATGATCGTGCGGGAAGGAGAGGTTCCGGTCCACCCGGCAGTAGCGGGAGCGTCCGAAATCCTCGGAATCGACCCGATGTATGTGGCAAACGAGGGCAAGTTCGTTGTCTTCGTTGCTCCGGAGGCCGCGGACCTGGCTCTGGAGACGCTGCGCAAAGTGGACGGCTGTGAGGACGCGGCCGAGATCGGAGAGGTGCGGACGGAGCCGCCCGGGATGGTCCTCGTCGAGACAAGCTTCGGCGGCCGACGGGTGATGGATCAGCTCGTGGGCGACCCCCTACCACGTATTTGTTGAGAGCGAGAGGAGACGGGATGGCAAGTCCGTTTGCAGGTCATAGACAGACAGAGGCGGTTACGGCTCACGTCCTCTGGATGACCACTGGATTGAGCTGCGAGGGCGATTCGGTGGCCATGACCTCGGCTACCAATCCAAGTTTGGAGGACATCATCCTCCAGGCCATCCCCGGTATGCCGAAGGTCGTAGTCCACAACCAGGTGATCGACTACTCCGTCGGCGACGAGTTCTCGCAGGCGTGGTTCGACGCTGAGCAGGGCAAGCTCGATCCGTTCGTCCTGTGCATGGAAGGCTCGATCGGTAACGAGGAGATCAACGGAGACGGTCACTGGACGGGCTTCTCCGCCAATCCTGATGGTCAGCCCATCACCATGAACGAGTGGCTCGACCGCTTGGCCCCCAAGGCCGCGGCCGTCGTCGCCATCGGGACCTGCGCCACGTACGGCGGCATCCCGGCGATGAAGGGCAACGCCACCGGAGCCATGGGCGTGCCTGACTACCTCGGGTGGAACTGGAAGTCCAAGGCCGGCTTGCCGGTCGTGTGCATCCCGGGTTGTCCCGCACAGCCGGACAACATGACCGAGGTGCTGCTGTACCTGGCGCTCCATCTCGCTGGCCTCGCGCCCGTGCCGGAGCTCGACAACGCGCTGCGCCCGAAGTGGCTATTCGGCCGGACGGTCCGCGAGGGCTGCAACCGCGCCGGATTCGCCGAGCAGGGCGACTTCGCCACCGAGTACGGCTCGGACCATCGCTGCCTGGTCAAGCTCGGCTGCAAGGGCCCGGTCGTCAAGTGCAACGTCCCGGTCCGCGGCTGGGTGAACGGAATCGGAGGGTGCCCGAACGTCGGAGGCATCTGCATGGCCTGCACGATGCCGGGGTTCCCGGACAAGTACATGCCATTCATGGACGAGGACAAGTGGGGCGCGGCTGCCGCCAACTTCGAGCGCTTCGCGTTCGGTCCGATGGTGCGGTACTTCCGTCACAAGAACATCGACACCAAGTACGACAAGGAGCCGGAGTGGCGCCAGAAGGGCCGCGCGCTCACCACCGGCTACGTCAAGCGGTGGTAATCCGGATCAGCTGCGCCGGTACCGAGAGTTCTCGTACGACTTCAAGCCAACTAGGAGTGAACTAAATGGCGACAACTGCGCCGAATCAGGTCATGGTGAAGGAGATGTCCTGGGATCCGATCACTCGGATCGTGGGAAGTCTCGGCATCCATACCGAGATCGACTTCTCCAACCACTCGGTGCTGAAGTGCTACAGCACGTCGATGATCTTCCGAGGCTTCGACATCTTCATGCGGGGCATCGACCCGCGTGATACGCACTTCATCACCAGCCGCATCTGCGGGATCTGCGGTGACAACCACTGCACCGCTTCCTGCCTGAACCAGAACATGGCGTACAGCGTCAAGCCGCCGCCGCTCGGCGACCTGGCCTTCAACTGCGCCGAGGCCGCGGACTACATCTTCGACCACGCGATCTTCAACGACTGCATGGCGAACGTGGACTTCTGCGAGCAGATG
>DASZLV010000138.1:0-19130 GCA_035552215.1 Solirubrobacteraceae bacterium
GTCATCGGCTCAGCTCCCTCACTTGGCGGTGAAGGAGGCACCCTGAGCAGAGGACCGGACGGTCCCGCCCATGGGCGGGACCGTCCGACCTCAAAGACCTACAGAACCCCCAACTGTCGGGAGCACTCGGAGTCAGCCCAGCTTAGGGGGCGGGGGCGCGGGGCCGGGGCGTGGGGGGCGGCCGGCGCGCGGCGCGCGGGGTGTGGGGGGCTCGGGCGCGGCGCGGGAGGCCCGTGTGCTTAAACGCCCCCCAGCGATGCTTAAGCCCACCGGCTCTGGTGACGCGTCACACGCGAGTGACGTGGGTGGCGAGATTGACACGCGGGAGCGCCGGGGCGGCGCCGCCGCCGGGCCGCCGCCGCCGGGGGGACGCCGCCGCCGCCGGGGCCGCCGCTCCGCCGCCGGCCCCCCCGGCCCGCCCCGGCCCCCCAGCCCCCCCGCCCGGTCAACAACAGCACCCGCCACCGCCTCTCAAGCCGACTCGAACTACCGCACAACCACATACGTGAGCCCCGAGAATCGGCGGACTCCGGGATCACCACTCGGAGACAGCCACCTCAGGAGCCCTCGGGCCCTCGGAGATGCACCTCGCCCGCGTCCAGTGCCACCCGCCCGCCGCCGGGCGTGATGACCACGAGGCGCCCGTCGCCGTCGATGCCGTCGCCGCGGCCCTCCTCGCCGGCCCAGCGCACCGGACGGCCGAGCAGGGCGTCGCGGGCGCGGATCTCGGCGAGCAGGGTCTCGGCGTCGGCCGCCAGCCAGTGTTCGAGCCGCGCCAGCAGGTCTCGCAAGGTGGGCTCGATGGCCTCGTGCCCGAGCCCGAGGGTGGCCGCACGCCCGGCGAGCTCGGGCGGGAAGTCGGACGGCGCGACCGCGACGTTGAGGCCGATCCCCACGACCGCCCACCGCTCCTGGGGCCGCCCCTCGACGAGGATGCCCGCGACCTTGCCGCCGCGCAGGAGGACGTCGTTGGGCCACTTGATCTGGGCCCCGCGTGGGCGCTCCCGGGAGCCCGCGACCGCCCTGTCGACGGCGTCCGCCACCGCCGCGCCCGCCGCCAGCGGGAGCAGTCTCGGCGGATCGCGGACGACCACCGAGCACAGCAGCCCGCGGCCGGGGGGTGCCGTCCACGTCCTGCCCTGGCGCCCCCGCCCCGCCGTCTGCTCGGCCGCGGTGACGAGGGTGCCGTGGGGCGCGCCGCCCGCGGCGAGCGCCCGCGCCCGCTCGTTGGTCGAAGTCGTGCGCCGCAGGTGCAGGCGCGGGTGGCCGAGCGGTCCGGTGCCGGTCATGCGGGCCTTATCCGCAGCTCGTCGCCGGGCGTGAGGCCGAGGCGGGCGGCGGCGTCGCCGCCGCTCACCGCGACGGCGAGCGTGCGGTAGGCGTCTTCGTAGACGAGAAGCTCCCCGGGGGCGACATCGGCGAAGGTGCGCGCGAACTGGGCGCTGACGCTCTCGGCCCGCGAGCCCAGCACCACGCGACGGCCGAGCTTCAGGCCCGAGCCGGTGAGATCCTCGTGGTGGACATCGAGCTCGACGTTGCCGAAGTGATCGATGTAGACCACATGGGCGACGAGCGCGTCCCCGTCGCGCTCGGGGCGCGGGAGGGTGACCTCGACGAGCTCGGCGGGGTCGAGCGGCGTTCCGGCGTCGGCGAGCGAGGCGCCCGCCGCGAGGTGGGCGGCGACGGGAGCGAAGATGTCGCGGCCGTGGAAGGTCGCGGAGGTCGGGGCAAGCCGGAAGGCCGAGCGGCCGATGTCGGCGGCCTCGACGATGGCGCTGTCACCGGCCGCCGCGAGCGAAAGCAGGCCGTTGTCAGGCCCGACGAGGTAGCGGCCGTCGGCGAGGAGAAGCGCGATGGCCCGGCGGCCGGCGCCGACGTCGGGATCGACGACGGCCAGGTGCACTCCTGCGGGCATGTAGGGGAGCACGTTGCGCAGGACGGTGGCACCGGCGAGCACGTCGTGGCGCGGGAGACCGTGGGTGATGTCGATCACCCGGGCCCGCGGGCAGATGGTGGCGATGACCCCGTGGCAGACGCCGACGAAGTCGTCCTCGAGGCCGTAGTCGGAGAGGAAGGTGATGACGGGCGCGCTCACGCCTGTAGCTTGCCAGGCGGGTTATGATCGGCGGGCGCGCAGGTCGCAACCGGTCCGCGGACAGGGCGAAGCCCACCTGAGCTGTGTCAGCAGTGCGCATATCGGCCCGTCTCCTATCCCGGCCGTGAGATGCGGACGCCGGCCAATGTGTTAGGAGGCCTGTGTGCCACCCCGTGGTCTTCCCGGCAATGCCAACCTCGAGCAGCTGAAGAAGGGCGCCAAGGGGCTTCAGCGTGCCGTCCGGGGCGGTGATCCCGGCGCCGCTGACGTCGTGCGCGAATTCCACCCCCGTCTCGGGCAGACGGTTACGGGATCGCCTGAGCTGGCAGCGTTTACGCGCGCCGATGCTCAGCTCGTCGTCGCGCGCAGTTTCAACTTTCCTAGCTGGCCCAAGCTCAAGGCGTACCTGGAGCTCGTGCAGGAGTACGCGCGCTCACCGCACGATCAGCCCATCGGCGAGACGCTCGTCGACGAGGAGGCACTCGCCGACGAGTTCCTGCGTTTGGCGTGCCTGACCTATGGCGGTGACGATCCCGATCGCTGGAGGAGCGCGCGCGAGCTCCTCACCGCCAACCCGTGGCTCGCCCGCGCGAGCATCCACACCATCGCCGCGACCGGCGACGTCTCCGCCGCTCGCGAGCTCCTGCACCGAGATCCCGCGCAGGCTCGGGCCCAGGGTGGCCCCCACCGGTGGGAGCCCCTGCTCTACCTGACCTACTCGCGGCTTGGGTCCACCGCCTCCGAGCGCTCAGCCGTCGGGGTCGCGCGCCTGCTCCTCGACCACGGCGCCGACCCCAATGCCGGGTATCTGTGGGAGGGACTGAGCCCGCCCTTTACGGCGCTGACCGGGGCGTTCGGCGGGGGCGAGGGCGATCCGCCCGCCCACCCGGAGGCGATGGCCCTGGCACGACTGTTACTCGAGCGGGGCGCTGAGCCCAACGATGCGCAGACGCTGTACAACCGCCATTGGGATCCCGATGACAGCTGGCTCGAGCTCCTCTTCGAGTTCGGGCTCGGGACCGGTGACGGCGGCGCGTGGCACCAGCGGCTGGCGCCGGCTCACCACGCGCCCAGGCAGGAGCTCGAAGAGCAGCTCACCGCCGCGGCCCATCAGGGGCTCGCGGGTCGGGTCCGGCTCCTGCTCGCCCACGGCGTCGACCCCGAGGGCGATGGCACGCGACATCCGTTTTACCAGGGCCGCACCCCCGCCCAGGAGGCGGCGCTATGGGGGTACCCCGAGATCATCGAGCTCCTCACCGGCGCGGGCGCCGACGCCGGGCTCGACGACGTCGACACCTTCCTGTGCGCGGCGATGAGCGCAGACGAGGCGCGGACGGTGGAGATGCTCGCCGCTGACCCCACCCTGCGCGAGCGGGCGATCTCCCGCCATCCCGATCAGCTCGTGCGCGCCGCCGAGAAGAACAACCTCGGTGCCGTGGCGCTCATCACCGAGCTCGGGTTCGACGTCAACGCCGGCAACCGCACCGTACCCCTCCACGAGGCCGCGATGCGCGGCAACATGGAGATGATCCGCTTCCTGCTCGAGCACGGCGCCGACCCGAAAATGCACGACCGCGCCTATGACGCCACCCCGGGTGGCTGGGCCGAGCACCACGGCCAGACCGAGGCCGAGCGATACCTGCGAGCGCTCGAGTGATCTCGATCCCGAAGGCGCTCAGCGACGCCGTCGAGGAGGACGACCTTCCCGCCCGCCGCGCGTGGCTCGCCGTCCTCCCGGGCACTATCGACGACCTCGCCTCGGAGTGGGGACTTGAGCTCGGGGAGCCCTATGTCCCGGGCGGCCAGTGCGCCTGGGTCGCGCCCGTGCGCGACCAGGCCGGTGTCGAGGCGGTGCTCAAGGTCGGGTGGTGTCACTGGGAGGCCGAGCAAGAAGCCGATGCCCTGCGCTTGTGGGACGGCGCCGGCGCCGTGCGGTGCTGGGCGACTGGCAAGTTCGAGGACACCGCAGCGCTGCTCCTCGAGCGCTGCCGACCGGGGATCCCGCTCGGACATTCGCTCCCCGAGCCCGAGCAGGACGTGGTCCTCGCGCGCCTCATGCGCCGCCTGTGGGAGCGCTCTCCCCCGCAGGGCCACCCGTTCGCCTCCCTGCAGGACATGTGCGATCGCTGGGCTGACGCGTTCGAGCTCGAGTTCGCGCGCGATTCGCGTGGTCTCGATCCCGGGCTTGCTCACGAGGGCATGGCCATGCTTCGCGAGCTACCGGGCAGCGCCGAGCCAAGCGTGCTCCTGAGCACCGATCTTCACGCCGGCAACGTCCTCGCCGCCGAGCGCGAGCCGTGGCTGGCCATCGACCCCAAGCCCTTCGTCGGCGATCCTGCCTATGAAGCGGTGCAGCACATGCTCAACTGCGATGACCGGCTCGCCGCCGATCCCCATGCTCTCGCCCGCAGGATGGCCGAGCTGCTGGAAGTCGATCCGGAGCGCGTCAGGCTCTGGCTCTTCGCCCGCTGCGTCCACGAGTCGCTCGAGAACGTCACGATGCGTGCGCCCGCTCGCCGGCTCGCGTCGCGTCAGTCACCAGCGCGTCGATGACGCCGTCCACGTCGTGACGCGCGGCCTCGACATCGGGCTCGAGTCCGCGCTCGCGCAGCGCCGTGCTCGTCACTGGCCCGATTGACACGAGCCGCGCCCGCGCGAGGGTCTCGGCGTCAACCGCCTCGAAGAAGAAGCGGACGGTGGAAGAGGAGGTGAAGGTCACGTAGTCCGCGGCCCGGGCCGCCGTGAGCTCGCTCTCGCTCAGGTCCTCAGCGACGGTCTCATAGAGCGCCACCACGTCGACCGAGGCCCCGCGGGCGCGCAGCGCGTCGGGGAGGACGTCGCGGGCCTCCGACGCCCGGGCGATGAGCGCGCTCGATACCGGCACGTCGGCGAGCGCCTCGATCAGTCCCTCGGCGACGAAGCGCTCGGGGACGATGTCGGCGATCACGCCGTGCTCGCGGAGCGCTGCGGCGGTGCCGGGGCCGATGGCGGCCACCCGCGTGCCCGCGAGGGAGCGGGCATCGCGACCGGCGGCCGACAGGCGCTCGAAGAGCAGCCGCACGCCGTTGGGACTGGTCACGCACAGGAGGTCGTAGCGCTCGAACTCGGGGGCGGGACCTTCGAGGGGGACTATGCGGATGGCCGGCGCCTCGACGACGGTGGCGCCGAGGGCCCGCAGGCGTTCGGCGAGGGCGCTGGCCTGGGCCCGGGCGCGGGTGACCGCGACGGTCGTTCCGGCGAGGGGGCGGCGCTCGAACCACTGCAAGCGATCGCGCAGCGCGGCCACGGGCCCGAACACGGCGATGGCGGGAGCGCGCACGTCCTCGGCGGCGGCCCGCGATCCGATGGTCGCGAGGGTCCCGTCCACCACCCGCTGGTCGGGGAGGGTTCCCCGCTCGACGATTGCCGCCGGCTCATCCTGTGAGCGGCCGCCCGCGAGCAGGCGCTCGGCGATCGCTCCCAGCTGGCGCACCCCCATGTAGACGACGAGCGTCCCCGGGAAGCGCGCGAGCGCCGCCCAGTCGAGGGCCGACTCGGGCTTGGCGGGATCCTCGTGCCCGGTGACGAAGGCGACGGCGCTGGCGGCGTCGCGGTGGGTCACGGGAATCCCCGCGTAGGCGGTGGCGGCCACTCCGGCGGTGACGCCGGGGACAATTTCGAAGGGGATCCCCGCTTCGACGAGCACCTCGGCCTCCTCGCCGCCGCGCCCGAACACGAACGGGTCACCGCCCTTGAGGCGAATGACCACCTTGCCGGCGCGGGCGTGCTCGAGCAGGGTGCGCTCGATCTCCTCCTGGGGCATCGACGGGCCGCCGCCCTCCTTGCCCACGTAGATGAGCTCCGCGCCGGCGCGCGCGCCGGCGAGCGCCGCGTCCGGGATGAGCCGGTCGTAGAGCACGACGTCGGCGGCGGCGATGAGCTCGAGCGCGCGCGCGGTGAGCAGGCCGGGATCGCCGGGGCCCGCGCCGACGAGGTAAACGCGGCCGCTCATGCCACCTGTGTCTCGGCCTCCCGGAGCAGCTCGGCCGCGCCGGTCGCCATCAGCCGCTCGGCCACCACGAGACCTAGGTCGGAGCTTGCCTTCCCGCGCAGCTCGTCGCACAGCCACGCCGAGCCGTCGGGCAACCCGACCCAGGCCGTGAGCTCGAGCTCGCCACCGTCGAGCGCCCGGGCGTGCGCGCCCACCGGCGTGTTACAGGAGGCGCCGAGGGCCCGCACGAGCTCGCGCTCGGCGCCCACGCAGGCACCGGCGACCGCGTCGCGCAGCGCGCCCAGCGCTTCTGACACCCCGGCCTCGCCGGCGCGGGCCTCGAGCGCGAGCGCCCCCTGGCCGGCCGCCGGGACGAGCTCGTCGAGGACGCCGTCCGCCGCCTCTTCGCGGCCGAGTCGCTGCAGGCCGGCGAGGGCGAGAACGAGCGCGTCGCACTCTCCCGCGGCGAGCTTGCGCAGGCGGGTGTCGACGTTGCCGCGCACCGGGACCACTTCGAGATCGGGACGCACCGCCCGGATCTGGGCCGCCCGGCGCAGGCTGCTCGTCCCCACCCGCGCTCGCGGCGCCAGCGCGCGCAGCGCCGGTGCCCCGCAGATGGCATCGCGGGCGTCGGCGCGCTCGGGGATGGCGACGAGCTCGAGACCCGGGGAGAGATCCGAGGGAACGTCCTTGGCCGAGTGCACGGCGAGGTCGACGCGCCCGTCGAGCAAAGCCTGCTCGAGCTCCGATACCCAGCGCGACTTGTCACCGGCGCCGGCGTCGCGGTCCCCGGCCACGGTCACTGTCACCACCTCGGTGTCACCCTCGAGTCTGTCTGCGACCCAGCGCGCCTGGGCGAGCGCGAGCTTGCTCGCGCGCGTTCCCACCCGGATCATGCGGTCAAGCGCCCGGGAGCCGCCGCCTGCGCTGCCCGAGCTCCCGCACCTCGGCGACTTCATTACCGGCGCCTGCCTCGGCGCCTTCATCGGGAGCATCGAGCCCGAAGAGCTCGCGGATCAGCTGCATGCGGGCGTGGACGCGGTCTCCGCGCAGCTCCTTCATGCGTAGCGTCGGTTCGTGAAGCAGGCGGCTCACCACGGCATGGGTCAGGGCGTCGATGCGCTCGAGGTCGCGCTCGGAGACCGACTCCCACTTGCCTGCGTTCTCGGCTGAAACCTGCTCGGCGATGGCCCGGCCCCGTTCACGGAGCGCGACCAGGGTGGGGAGGACCTCGAGCGACCCGAGCCAGAGCGCGAAGTGCTGGATCTCCTCCTCGACGATGCCTTCGGCCTTGCGTGCTTCGGCGCGGCGGACGGAGCGGTTGCGGTCGATGACCGCTTCGAGATCATCGATGTCGTAGAGGCTGACGCCGTCGATCGAGGCACACGCGGCGTCGATGTCGCGCGGCACGGCCAGGTCGACCATGAGCAGGGTGCGGCCCTCACGCCCGCGCATCATGGCTTCGACCTCCTCGGCCTCGAGCAGGAGATGGGGCGAGGCAGTGGCGGCGACGACGATGTCGGCGCTGCGCAGCCGGCGCGGAAGCTCGTCGAAGCTGATGCTCTCGCCCCCGAATCGCTTGGCCAGGCTCAGGGCGCGGTCCTTGCGGCGGTTGGCCACGAACACCGGCGCCACCCCGCTGTCGGCCAGTGCGCGAGCGGTCAGCTCGCTCGTCTCGCCGGTGCCCACGATCACCACCTCGCGGCCCGCGAGCTCGCCGAGCAGCTCACGCGCCAGGGTCGCCGCCACCGCGGGCAAGCTCAGCGCGCCGGCGCCGATCGCCGTCTCTGAGCGCACGCGCTTGCCGGTGGCGAGCGCGGCCTTGAACATCCGGTTGGTGAGGGGTCCGGTGGTGTGGGCGGAGAGCGCGCTGTCATAGGCTCGCTTGACCTGGCCCTGGACCTCGGCCTCGCCGACGACCATCGAGTCCAGACCCGAGGTGACGCGGTAGAGGTGGCGCGCGGCGTCGCAGTTGCGGTGGGTGAAGATGGCGGGCGCGAGCTCGGTGGGGCGGATCCCCGACTGGCTCGCGAGCATGGTCAGGGCCGCGCTCTCGGCCTCCACGGGGTCGCCGACGACGAGGTAGAGCTCCATGCGGTTGCAGGTGGAGATGCCGACCGCCTCGTGGACCTCGGTGTCGCCCCGCAGGTCGCGCAGGAAGTCGGCGGCTCGGCCCTCGCTGAGGGCGAGCCGCTCCCGCACCTCGACGGGCGCCGTCTTGTGCGAGACGCCGATGCACAGAAGCTCGCTCATAGCGACGAGTCTCCGGGGCCACGTCCCGCGGGCGCGGGCTCGCGGTCGAGCCCGGGGGGGCGTACGTCATCGCGGGCGGCGGATTCGGCTGGATCGGCGGCGGCGGCATCGCGCTTGGCGATATCGCCGTTGAGCTCGACGAGCGCGCGCTCGGTGCGGCTCAGGCGAACGGCCATGATCATCACATAGATGAGGATCACCACTACAAAGACAATGTAGGCCGCTGCTACGTACTTCCCAGCGGCGTGGAGGGGGAGCGCGGGGGCGAGGGCAAAGGTGGTCATAGCGACGGTGCCGCCGTGCGCTGAAGGGGGCTGATGTCGTCGTCTCCGAGCACACGGCGGCGGAGCGCGCGTAGCTGGATGCGAGCGTTCTTGGCCGCCATCTCGTACTTCCACAGGGTGGCGTAGAGGAGGGCGACGCCGACGAGGGAGATCAGAAAGGTGAGAAGCATCGGGCCGGGCAGGTTGCCGCCCGACACGGTGAGGACGCGGGGATGCACCAGGCCCTGCGCCGCTCGCACGGCGACGAAGTTCAGCGGCACGAAGGCCCCCCCGAGGATCGCGAACACGCTTGCATAGCGGGCCTGGCGCTCGGGGTCCTCGATCGAGAAGCGAAACGGCGTGTAGGTGGCGAACATGAGCACGACGATCAGGTAGGAGACGAGCGTCGGGTCGTCCCACACCCACCAGTGCCCCCACGACGCCTTGGCCCAGATCGAGCCGGAAATGAGGGCCGCGACGCCGAAGATGAGCGACATGTGGATGGCCACATAGGAGCGCATGTCGTAGCGCCGGTCCCCGGTACGCAGGTGCATGACGCCGAGCACCCCTCCGATCACGAACCCGCATAGGGAGACGATGGCCAGGGGCACGTGGATGTAGAAGATCTTCTGGATGAACCCCTGGTTAGCGTCCAGCGGCGCGTAGAAGAACACGAGGGTCAGCGCGGCGGTAATCGTCAGCAGGGTGAGGATGGAGAGGCCCCGAAGGCCCTTCCCGTAGGTGGGCACGTCAGTCCTCCAAGAGAAAGTCGAAGACGGCGTAAGCAACCAGGGCGAACACCAAATCATAAAGAGCGAGGATGAGGAGCCACTTCCCCGGTAGCGGAGCGGGTCCCTGGGGCGCCAGCAGCGGCCCGATGGCACGCGCGGTGGCGATCAGGGCAGGGATGAGAAGGGGGAGCCCGATGAGGGGGCCGATGACGTCCCGAGAGCGGGTCTGGACCGCGAGCGCGGACACCAGGGTGCCGATCACCGCGATCCCGAGATCGGCGAGGACGAGGACGATGATGAGCGACGGCAGGACCGCTCCGAGCGAGGGCCCGAGCAGGAGGACGCCGAAAGCGGGGACGGCGATGACCTCGAGCACGGCCAGGAACAGGAAGAGCGCGCTCGCCTTGGCCAGCAGGAGGGCCGAGCGGTCGACGGGCGCGAGCAGGAAGGCATCGAAGCCTCCCTGCTCGCGCTCGGCCACGAAGAGCCGGTTGACGCCGAGGATGCCCGCGAAGAGCAGCGTCACCGTGAGCACGCCGGCGCCGAGCTGGCCGTCGACCGTGGGCCGGTTCAGTCCGAAGTGGAAGATCACGAAGATGGCGATCGAGAACAGCGCCATCGCGGGGACGGTCTCGAACGTCCGCAGCTCGAGCAGGAGGTCCTTGCGCAGGACGGCGAGCGCGGTTTTCACGCGTAGAGCTCGCGCACCAGGTCCGCTGTGACCTGGTCGGCGGGGAGCGAAAAGGTGGGGCGCCCGTCGCGCAGGCCCAGCGCCAGGTCGGCTTCGGCGAGCGCCGCCTGCGGGTCGTGGCTGGTGATCACGCGGGTCCGGCCCGCGCGTCGTCCGACCAGCGGCTCGACGAGCTCGCTGGCGCCCGGATCGAGGTTGGCCCGCGCCTCGTCGAGGAGGAGGATCTCCGGGTCATGGAGGACGGCGCGGCACACCGCGACGCGCTGGACCATGCCGCGCGAGAGGAGCCGTACCGGCTCGTCGGCGCGGCGCTCCATGCGCACGCCGCGCAGCAGCTCCTCGACGCGTTCGGGCCCGACCCCGTAGAGGCGGGCGTGGTAGCGGAGGTTCTCGCGGCCGCTGAGATCGCGGTACAGGAGCGGCTCGTGGGGCAGGAGCCCGAGCCGTCCGCGCACGGCGAAGGCGCGCCGCGGGAGCGGCTCGCCGAGCATTGACACTTCGCCGGCGTGCTGGCGCAGGAGCGTCGCGAGCACGCGCAGGAGCGTCGACTTGCCGGCGCCGTTGCGGCCGAGCACCGCGAGCGTCGCGCCCACGGGGACGGTTAGCGATATGTCCCTGAGCGCGATCCGCTCGCCGAAGTAGCGAGCGACGCCTCGCAGCTCAATGGCCGGCGTGTCCACTGTCCGCCGCGCGGCCGCCCGGCCCGCGCCGCAGCGTGGCGACGGCGTGTTCAAGCGTGGGGGCAATGACCGGGAAGAGCTCGCGGATCGCTTTCGGGTTGCCGGGGAAATTGATGATCAGGGTTCCCTTCGCGGTCCCGGTCACGCCACGGCTGAGCATGCCCAGCGGCTTGATCCGCGTCGACTCGGCGCGCATCGCCTCGGCGATTCCCGGCGCGTCGCGCTCGATCACCGCTCGGGTCGCCTCGGGCGTGACGTCGTCGGGCGTGAGCCCGGTGCCGCCGGTGGTGAACACGAGCGCGGCGCCGTCGTCGACATAGCGCCGGAGCGCGGCTTCGATCGCCTCGCGGTCATCGGAGACGATCTCCGTGACGACAACGTCGGCGCCGGCGGCCTGCGCGAGCTCAGCGAGGAGCTCGCCCGAGGTGTCCTCGCTGCGGCCGGCCGCAACCGAGGTCGAGATGGTGAGAATCGCTGTCTGCACGTGCGCGCGACAGCATAGGCCGTCAGCCGATGTTGGAGCCTGCGCGATCGCGGCAACATACCCGCGCTCCTGCGCCGGGTGGCCGATTCGATCGAAGAGCTTGGCGACATCGAAGTGAGCGACATCTGCCTCCACAGCGACTTCGACGCCGACGGCGAGCACAACCGTTCGCTGGTGGTGTACTACTGGCCGCGCACGGACGGCGAGACCTAGCCGCCCCCTGCTTCGCGCTGCCACAGACCCGAGCGGCCCCCCGACTTCTCGAGCAGGGTGACCTCGACGATCTCGGCGGTGCGATCGATGCCCTTGATCATGTCGTAGACGGTGAGGGCGGCGACGGCGGCGGCGGTCATCGCCTCCATCTCGACCCCGGTGGGGCCCGTGGTGTGGGCCTCGGCGGTGAGGGTGACCTGGCCCGCGGCGGCGTCGACCTCGCCCTCGACCCCGACAAAGGACAGGGCGAGCGGATGACAGAGGGGGATGAGCTCGGAGGTGCGCTTGGCGGCCTGGATGCCGGCGATGCGTGCCACCCCGATCACGTCCCCCTTGGGGGCGTCTCCGGCGAGCACCGCCTCGGCGGTGTCGGCGGCGATGCGCACCCTGGCGCGGGCGACGGCCCGGCGCTCGGTCGCCGGCTTCTCACCGACGTCGACCATCCGGGCGCGGCCGCCGCTGTCGAGGTGCGTCAGCTGAGCCGGCTTGAAGGGAGACACGGACGTCTTCCCGCTCACGCGGAGGCGTAGGTGCGCTGCGCGTCGAGGATCAGGTCGACGACCGCCCGGTCGTCGCCGGCGCGCAGGAGCTCGATGGGGTCGGGGTGGCCGCCCACGATCGACTCGAAGAACTCCTTGCGATCCTGATAGGTCGGGAGCGTGGCCTTGGCCCAGCCGCGAGCGTCGTTGAGGAGGACCGCGAGCTGCGCGTAGGGCTCGCCGAAGGCTTCGGCGACCTCGCTCTTCATCCGCTTGGCCAGCGCGGGGGAGGCGCCCGCGGTCGAGATGGCGATGGCGAGCGGGCCGTTGCGGACGATCGCCGGGAGGATGAAGTTGCACAGGGGCGGGACGTCGACGACGTTGACGAGCATCGCTCGTTTCTCGGCGTCGTCGAAGACGCGGATGTTGACCTCGGTGATGTTGGTGGCAGCGATGGCGATCAGGCAGCCCTCGAGGTCCGAGGGCTCATACGGACGCCGCTCCCAGCGGATGGATCCCTCGAGCGCGAGCTGCACGAGCTCGGGGTGGGCGTCGGGCGCCACCAAAGTCACGTCGGCGTCGCAGGCCAGCAGTCCCTCGACCTTCTCGAGACCGACATTGCCGCCGCCGACCACGAGGCAGTGGCGCCCCGTGAGCCGCAGGCAGGCGATATAGAAGGGGGTGTCAAGCATGCCCTGCACGCACGACTGATCGCAGATCCCCTTGCGGAGCTGGCAGACACATTCCTTGCCGCTGTAGGCCTGGGCCGGCATCTAGGAGTAAGGGTAGTGGAGGCGGATAGGCGGCTTCGGAGATACTTGCGGTTGTGGAAGCCAGTGAGGAGAGCTTCCGCCGCGCCGTTGCCGCCCACGAGTCAGGGGACATGGAAACGGCGGAGGCGGGTTACCGCGACGCCGCCGAGGCGGGGAATACCGCGGCGGCCTTCCAGCTCGGGGTGATCCTCCAGAGCCGCGGCGCCTATGAGCTCGCCGCTGCCGCCTACGCGCCCGCGGCCGCGGGCGGGGACATCGAGGCCGTGCTCAACCTCGCCATCCTCCTCGCCTACGAGCTCGCGCGACCCGACGACGCGATCGCTTTACTTGGTGAACTCGCCAAGCGGGGCGACCCCCGGGGGCGGCTGGAGCTCGGGATGCTCTATGCCCAGCACGGTCGCTTTCCCGAAGCCGAGTCGGTGCTCAGGCAGGCGCTCGAAGACGAGCCCCGCGCCCATATGGCGCTCGGCTCGGTTCTCTCTGCCACCGACCAGCACGAGGAGGCGCTCAAGTCCTATCGCGCCGCACTTGCCTTGGAAACCGAGGGTGCGTGGTCGGGGGTGGCGTGGGAGCTGATGCGCCTTGATCGACTGGACGCCGCCGAGGACGCTGCCACCCGGGGCGTTGAGGCGGGGGACCCCGGTGCCGGTGGCGTGCTCGGAGTCGTGCTCCGCCAGCAGGGACGTTTCGAAGCTGCGGCGGGCGCGTTCGAGGCCGCGGCCGACCGTGGCGAGGCGGCCTGGCTTCCGTACGGTGACCTCCTCGCGGACTGGAAGGGACACGAGGACGAAGCGGAGGCCGCCTACGCGAAAGCGATCCAGAACGGTGAGGCGGACGCAGGCACCGCCCTGGCAAAATTCCTGGTGGACCGCGGCCGGGAAGACGACGTCCGCAAGCTCATCACCGATCAGCTCGCGCTTCGGCCGGACGACGAGAACCTCCGTCGGCTCGTCGAGTCCCTGCCTCCTGAGGCGTAGGCTCGAAGCGTCCCATCCCGATTCATGGCGCCAGACCGCGTTTGCTGGTTTAGTGTGCATTTATGTATCAAGAGCCGGCGAGGTACGTGGTTCCGCTCCAGCGCTGCTCGGTCACGCAATGCCGCCTCGACTATGGCTTCGTGCTCATCATCAACGGCGAGGACGACGATGCTTTCGAGCTCCGGATCGAGCAGCCGTTTGTCCTTGCCCTGGCCGTTGCCGGCCTGGAGGTAAGGCTCGATCCTCAGGGTGATCCGACGGCCCTGGCGCCGGCGTTGTCACTCCTGCACGCCGATCTCGTCGATGCCACGGCCTTCGAGGACGGACGGCTTGTCGTCCGCTTCGCGGGCGGTAACGAACTGCGCGTGTCGTCGAGCGGCGACTACCAGGCATGGACGTTCGCTGGTCCGTATGGCCTGCGAGTGGTGTCGATACCGGGCGGTGAGCTCCGGATCTGGCAGCCCGACGGGGCTGCCCGCGCGCAGCCGGCCTAGCGCGCGAGCACGTCCCTGGCCAGCCGCGCGCCGAGCTTGAGCATCGGCGCGGCGCCGTCGCGGAGCGCGCGGGCGCGGATCGACGGGCGACCGTAAAGGACCACCGCGGCCTGGCGCAGGGCCCGGCCGAGCGTCTCGTCGTAGGGATGCCACCAGGGGTTGCGCACCTTGGAGGGCTCCCAGACGCGGAGCTTGACGTTGACGCATTCGTAGAGCCCGAACTTGGAATGGGTGCGCCCGACGCCGGAGTCCTTGACCCCGCCCCATGAGCACTGGCAGGCACCGTGACTGAACATGTGGTCGTTGATCCACACCATGCCGGTCTCGAGCTCACGGGCGATGCGCTCGCCCTTGGGCCGGTCGGAGGTCCACACCGAGGCCCCGAGGCCGAAGCGGGAGTCGTTGGCCAGGGCCACCGCCTCGTCCTCGGAGTCGACGACCATGATCGGGAGCACGGGCCCGAAGATCTCCTCCTGCATGATCCGCATCTCGTGGGTGACGCCGGTGAGCACGGTGGGGGCGTAGAAGGCCCCGTGTTCGAATTCGGGGGACTCGACCGGCCCCCCGCAGCGCATCGTCGCGCCCGCCGCCACGGCATCGTCCACGAGCTCTGAGACGAGCTGGCATTGCTGGCGGGAGACCATCGGCCCGATCTCGGTGTCCCACTGCATGGGGTCGCCGACGCGCAGGTCGCGGGCCCCGGCGACGACGCCGGCGATGAAGCGCTCGGACACCTCGCGCAACACATACACGCGCTCGATGCCCGAACAGGTCTGGCCGGCATTGGCGAATCCTGCCCACAGGGCGCCGGAGATGGCGTGGTCGATGTTGGCGTCGGGGAGGACGATCATCGGATCCTTGCCACCGAGCTCGAGCACCGAACCCTTGAGCTGGCGGGCGCACGCCTCGCCGACGCCGCGGCCGACCTCAACCGAGCCGGTGAAGAACACCTTGCTCACACTTGAGCGGACGAGCGCCGCCCCCGTGCCCGGCCCGTGGACGACCCGTACCAAGCCTTCGGGGAGACCGGCCCGTTCGAAGGCGCGCACGATCCGCTGGCCGATGAGCGGAGTGAGCGAGGCGGGCTTGAGGACGACGCCGTTGCCCGCCATGAGGGCGAGCGCCATCTCGCCGAAGGGAATGCTCCAGGGGTAGTTCCAGGGGGAGATGACCCCGATCACGCCGAGGGGCTCGTAGGTGAAAGCCGAGCTCTTGGTCTTCAGGAAGAGCTGGGACATGGGGATCTTTTCGTCATCGAGGATCTCCCGGCCCGCGTGCGCGATCCAGCTCAGCGCATCGATGGTGGGGAGGATCTCCATCGAGAACGCCTCGTTGCGCGGCTTGCCCTGCTCACGCGAGATGAGATCGCGGATGTCGTCGGACTCGTCGATGAGGACCTGCGCGGTGCGCTCCAGGTAGCGGCCCCGCGCGGCGAGGGTGAGCTGGGCCCAGAAGGGCTGGACCTTGGCCACGGCATCGACCACCGCCTGGACATCGTCGGGTGAGGTAACGGGAACCGAGCCGACGAGCTGGCCCGTGGTGGGGTTGAACGACTCGAGCTGGGCCGCGATCGTGGACGCCTCCATACGCGCCCGTAAGTCTAGGCGGCGCGGAAGCGCGTGAGCGCGCCGGCCCGCCCCGCGAGAGCGGCCGTGAGCAGCTCGACGAGGCCGTCCGTGAGCTCCTCGTCCACGAGCACGAGCTCGGGCTCGGCGCCGGGCTCGAGGTCGATGGCGCCAACGCCGGCGAAGACCTCTTCGGCGCCGACCAGGGCCATCGCACAGATGACCAGGCGGCGGGGATCGAAGCGCACGACCTGCAGGGAATCTCCCTCCATCCCGTGCTCAGCGGCCAGGGCCCGGATCGCGGGTCCGTCGCTGGGACGAGCCAGGCGCAAACGCACCCGCGGCCCGCGGGGCAGCACATAGGTGCGGGACAGAAGCGCCCCTGGATCGAACGCCGGCAACACTTACTACAGGCTAGTAGGTTCGCTGCGCGGGGATGGCCAGGCACGATCAGCGGCCACGGGCCAGGCGCGATCAGCGGCCGCGGGCGCGGCGGATCTCCTCGAGGCGCCGGGCGAGCTCCGCCTCGGCCTCGTCAGGCTCGTAGAACCGGGCTCCGGCGGCGGGATCGGGCAGCAGCTCCTGGGGCGAGAGGTGGCCGGGGCGCCCGTGGGGGTTGTCGTACCCGCCGTCGCCGCGCGTGCTCGAGCGCAGGTGGGGGGGCGGCGCCGCGGCCCCATGCTCGCGGATGTACCCGCGGGCGGCCGAGATCGAGCGCTTGGCGGCGTCGGACTTGGGCGCCAGCGATAGGTAGATGGCCGCCTGGGCGAGAGCAAACTGGGCCTCGGGGAGCCCCACGTGCTCCACCGCCTGGGCGGCCGCGGTAGCCACCGCGAGCGCGTCCGGGTCGGCGTTGCCGATGTCCTCGGAGGCGAGCACGATCATCCGCCGGACGATGAAGCGCGGGTCCTCTCCGCCCTCGAGCATCACCGCCAGGTAATAGAGCGAGGCGTCGGGATCGGACCCTCGCGTGGCCTTGATCCAGGCCGAGATGGTGTCGTAGTGCTGGTCGGCCTGGCGGTCGTAGAGCAGGGCCCGGCGCTGGAGGGCATCCTCGGCCTGGGTGATGGTCACGGGCTCGCCGCCCGCGGTCCCGCACGCAAGCTCGAGCGCGTTCAGGGCCGTCCGCGCGTCCCCACCCGAGCGGGCGGCGAGAAACTCGAGCGCCTCCTCGGACACCTCGGAGCCGCACTCCCCGCGCGCCACGGCGCGGTCGAGGAGGACGCGAACGTTGGCCGCCGTGAGCGCCTCGAGCTCGTAGACCTGGACGCGGGAGATGAGCGCCGAATTGACTTCGAAGTACGGGTTCTCCGTCGTCGCCCCGATCAGGGTGAGGGTGCCGTCCTCGACGGCGGGGAGGAGCGCGTCCTGCTGGGCCTTGTTGAAGCGGTCGATCTCATCGAGGAAGAACACGGTCGGCTTGCCCGTGGCGGCCAAGCGCTCGCGGGCGCGCTGGAGCACCGCGCGGACCTCCGCGCGTCCCGCCTGGACCGCGCTCTCCTGCTCGAACGCCGCCTCCGAGGCGTCGGCGACCAGCCGGGCCAGGGTGGTCTTGCCCGCGCCGGGCGGGCCGTGCAGGATCATCGAATGCGGCCGGCCCTCCTCGATCGCCCGCCGCAGCGCGGCGCCGGGGGCGAGCAGGCGCTCCTGACCGACGAACTCCTCGAGCGTGCGGGGACGCAGGCGAGTGGCCAGCGGGACCTGGGCCGCCGCCGGTTCTGCAGCGGCCGCCGTCTCAGGTTCGTCGTTGCCGAACAGGCGCTCGATCTCAGAAGTATGGTGCTCAGAGCAGGCGAACGATCGCCACGATCCCCACCACGATGATCACAGCGCGGAGCGCCCAGGGGGGCAGGCGCCGGCCGCCGCGGGCGCCGATCACGCCGCCGACCGTCGAGCCGACCGCGATCAGCAGGGCCGGGAGCCAGGCGACGTTGGCCACGAACACGAAGATCAGGCCGGCGATCAGGTTCACCAGGCCGGCCAGCACGACCTTGAGCGCGTTGATCCGCTGCAGCTCGTCGTCGAGCGCGAGCCCCAGGATGGCCAGTAGCAGGATCCCTTGAGCAGCCCCGAAATAGCCGCCGTAGACGCCGCTTCCGAACACGGCCACGGTGGCCAGCGCTCCGGCCTGCTGGGTGCCCGCGTCGCGGACGCCCTCGTGGCGGCGTGCCCGCACCGCCCGGGACAGCCGCGGCTGGAGCAGGATCGCCACCAGGGCGATGCAGATGAAGGCGGGCACGATCGCCTTGAACGCCGACGCCGGGAGCGTGAGCAAGAGGACCGATCCGACCACCGCCCCCGTCGCCGAGGCGATCGCCAGCGGCAGGCCGCGCCGGGTCTGCCCGGCCAGCTCCCGGCGGTAGCCGAGCGCTCCCGACACGGATCCCGGAACCAGCCCCACCGTGTTCGAGACGTTGGCCACCACCGGGGCATAGCCGAACGTGAGCAGGATGGGAAAGGTGAACAGCGTGCCGCTGCCCACCACCGTGTTGATCGTCCCCGCGATGATGCCGGCCCCGAAGATGGCGACGGCGTGGAGCAGGCTCATTGGTTGACTGGCTACCCGCGGGGGCGGCCGATGAGCGCCAGCGCGGCGTCGTGCACCAGCCCGTTGGTCGCGATCGCGTCGCCCCGATCGGGCGCCCGCGCGCCGCTCAGATCGCTGAACCGTCCGCCCGCCTCCTCCACGATGACCTGCGGAGCGGCGAGATCCCACAGCGAGACCACCGGGTCAAGGGCGACCTCCATCGCACCCTCTGCCACCAGCATGTAGGCCCAGAAGTCGCCAAAGCTCCGGGTGCGCCAGGAGCGCCGCGTGAGCTCGACCACGGCCTCGAGCCGGTCGATGGCCAGCCAGTCCTCGAGTCCCGCGAACGAGAGCTGGGCAGCCGCCAGTTCCCCGACGGCCGACACGCTCAGGGGACGGGCGCCGGTATCAACACCCTCGCGCATGAACGCGCCGAGTCCGCGGGCCGCCCACCACCGCCGGACGAGCGCGGGCGCCGATACCACGCCGACGGTCACCTGGGCGTCCTGCTCGAGCGCGATCAGGGTGGCCCACACCGGAACCCCGCGGACGTAGTTCTTGGTTCCGTCGATCGGGTCGAGGATCCACCGGCGTGTGCTCTCGTCCGCCGGCGCGGTGCCGTACTCCTCGCCGAGCACCGAGTCGCCCGGGCGTGCTGCCTGGAGATGCCGGCGCAGCGCCTGCTCGACGTCCCGGTCGGCCTCGGTGACCGGAGTCAGATCCGGCTTGGTGTCGACCACGAGGTCACTGGCCCGGAAGCGCGCCACGGTGATCGAGTCGGCCAGGTCGGCCAGCTCCAGGGCCAGCCGGAGATCGTCCTCGACGGTGCTCACGGCCTGATCGTACGCAGGCGGCTAGGCTGACGGTTGCCATGACCAGCGACCAGCTCCAGCAGGAGACGACGGAGGTCCTCCAGCGACTGGTGCGCTTCAACA
>DASZLV010000139.1:0-3340 GCA_035552215.1 Solirubrobacteraceae bacterium
GATCGCTCCCGGCCGAGCGCTTCCCCGTCATCTGGTCGCTGATGGACGACCTGACGGCTGGTGACGGCGACGACCGTTTCATCTTCGGGGTTGATGTGTTCCTCGACGGCCTGGTTGCCCGCGCCGCCCGTCCGTAAGGGAAAAGGGGCCCAGCGGGGCCCCGTCGATACAGTGGCCAGCCATGGCTGACGTCCATCCTGAGTCTCAAGAACACGCTCCTGAGACCTTCGTAGAGAAGCTCGCCCAGCTCGAGGCGCTGAAGTACGAGGCCATCCACGCCGGCAGTGCCGCGGCGGTCGAGAAGCAACACGCTAAGGGCAAGTACACGGCGCGCGAGCGGATCGCGAAGCTGCTCGACCCCGGATCGTTCCAGGAGCTGGACGTGTTCGTCCGGCATCGCACGACTGACTTTGACATGCAGGCGAATCGCCCCTACGGCGACGCGGTCGTGACCGGGCACGGCACGATCGACGGCCGTCGCGTCTGCGTTTTCAGCCAGGACTTCACGGTCATCGGTGGCTCGCTCGGCGAGGTCATGGCGGAGAAGATCTGCAAGATCATGGACCTGGCCGAAAAGGTCGGCTGTCCCGTGATCGGGATCAACGACTCCGGTGGCGCCCGCATCCAGGAGGGCGTGGTCTCCCTCGGGGCCTACGGCGATGTCTTCTACCGCAACGTCCACTGCTCCGGGGTGATCCCTCAGATCAGCCTGATCATGGGCCCGTGCGCGGGCGGCGCCGTCTATTCGCCCGCCATCACCGACTTCGTCTTCATGGTCAAGGAAAGCTCGCACATGTTCATCACCGGTCCCGAGGTGATCAAGACGGTGACGGGCGAAGTCCCGAGCTTCGAGGAACTCGGTGGCGCCATGACGCACAACTCGAAGTCGGGCGTCGCCCACTTCGCCTCAGAGGACGAGGACGCGTGCCTGGAGGACACCCGGTATCTGCTCTCGTTCTTGCCCCAGAACAACCTCGAGACGCCGCCGCGGGTCGCGCCCACCGACGACCCCTTCCGGATGGACGAGGAGCTCGACCACGTCGTCCCCGACAACCCCAACAAGCCCTACGACATGCGCGAGGTGATCCGCATGACCGTCGACGATGGGGAGTTCTTCGAGGTGCATGAGCACTACGCGAAGAACATGGTGTGCGGGCTCTCGCGGCTCAACGGCTATGCCGTCGGCGTCGTCGGCAACCAGCCCGCCCAACTCGCGGGCGTCCTCGACATCGCTTCCTCGATCAAGGCGGCCCGCTTCGTCCGCACCTGCGACGCCTACAACATCCCTCTCATCACCTTCTGCGATGTGCCGGGGTTCCTGCCCGGGACCGTTCAGGAGTGGGGCGGCATCATCACCCACGGCTCGAAGCTCCTCTACGCCTACTGCGAGGCCACGGTCCCGAAGATCACCGTGATCACCCGCAAGGCCTACGGAGGCGCCTACGTCGTCATGTCCTCCAAGCACCTGGGGGCGGACTTCAACTTCGCCTGGCCGACCGCCGAGGTCGCGGTGATGGGACCCGAGGGCGCGGTCAACGTCATCTACCGCCGCGACATTGCCTCCTCGCCTACGCCCGACCAACGCCGCCGGAAGCTCATCGACGACTACCGCTCGCACTTCGCCAGCCCCTACGCGGCGGCCGAGCGGGGCTACATCGACGACGTGATCGTTCCCCACGAGACTCGCCCCAAGATCATCGCCGCCCTGGAGACGCTGCAGACCAAGCGCGAACCCGGCCCCCGGCGCAAGCACGGGAATATCCCGCTCTGAACTCGGTCGAGGCCGACCACCGGCTGGTGTCGACGAGCCTCGCCGCGACGGCGATCGCGGCCGCCGCCCTGCGCATGCCGTTCCTGGGGCACCCGAGCCTGTGGCTCGATGAGATCTACACGCGCGACATCCTCGCCCAGCACTCGCTCGGCGGGCTCTGGCACCAGATCCGCGCCACCGAGTCGACGCCGCCGCTGTACTACCTGCTGGCGAAGCCCTCCACCGGCCTTGCCGGGACCCGCAGCGCCGCCGCGATGCGGCTCCCCTCGGCGCTCGCGCTGATCGCCGCGGTTCCGGTCGCCTACCTGGCGTTGCGTCGGTTCGTAGGCGTACGGGGCGCGTTGGCTGCCGGAGCGATCGTCGCGGTCACCCCGAACCTCGTCAGCTTCTCGACCGATGCACGGAGCTACGGCCTGTTCGTGCTCACCGCGTTGCTGTCCGTATGGGGCTTCTCGGCGCTGATCGAGCGCCCCTCGGGTCGCCGCTACGCGGCGTGGGCGGCGGCCTCCATAGCCTGCCTGTGGACGCATTACTTCGGCGCCTTCCTCGTCATCGGGGAGACGCTGATCCTGCTCGCCGTGCTCAGGGACACGCGGCGCACGACGCTGGCCTCGTGCCTCGCCATCGCCGTCGCGGTGGCCCCGCTGATCCCGCTCGTCATGCATCAGAACGGCACCGAGGACGCTGCCTTCATCGCTGGGATCCCACTCCCCTCGCGGCTCGGGTCGACGATGCGCCAGTTCGGGATGGGAACGAACGTGCCGCGGACCTGGCTCGAAGCGGCCGGCCTGGTGGTCGCGGCCCTCGGGCTCGTCGCCGGGGTGGCATTGGCGGTCCGACGCCGCGAGTCGCGCATCCTCCTGGCGCTTTGGTGACGGCGCTCGGCGTCCCGCTCGCGTTGGCCGTGCTCGGGGTTGAGGATCGCGTGTACGCGCGCAATCTCGTCGCCGCCCTCCCGCTCTGTGCCGGGCTTGCAGCGCCGGCGCTCCTGCGCGCGCGGGCGCTGCCGCTGGCGCTGTACCTGGCCTTGTGCCTGCTGGCCTCAGTCTGGGTCGCCAGCAGCTGGCGTTTCGAGCAGGCCGACTGCGCACGGCGATCGCGCGGATGGTCTCGGTTGCTCCCGCCACCGCCGTCGTACAAACCGATCCGCTGAACGCTCCGGTGGTACGAACCTACCTCGGCCGCGCGCCGGTGGCGACCACGAGCGCGGATGCCGTCTGGCTCGCCGTCGAGCTGGGGCGTCCGGCGCACCAACGCGCGCTGAATCCCTTGCCGGACCCGCCGGCCGTGCTCGCGGGTCTCACTGGCTTGCGGCCCGTGCGCGAAATCGACGTGCATGGCTTCCGCCTGATCCTCGAGCGCGCCGGCACACAAGCGAGGCTCGCGGCCGCGCGGATGCCGGGCGCGGTGCTCTTCCCGGGCCCTAGAGTGGGCTGACTCCGAGTGCTCCCGACAGTTGGGGGTTCTGTAGGTCTTTGAGGTCGGACGGTCCCGCCCATGGGCGGGACCGTCCGGTCCTCTGCTCAGGGTGCCTCCTTCACCGCCAAGTGAGGGAGCTGAGCCGATGAC
>DASZLV010000140.1:0-10554 GCA_035552215.1 Solirubrobacteraceae bacterium
CAGCGCTTTTTAAGAGCGCCGACTTTGCCAGTTTGTCTACCCGGGCCTGCGGAGCGGGATGCTACGGGGCGAGGCGCAGGGGGGCTAGACCGTAGGCAAAACCGCAACTAATCCACTGCTACGGTGTCCTACGAGGGAGGACCTGCGAAAACGGCCGTGGAAGTTTCAGCTCTCAAATACTCCGGAGTCACCGGACTCCACGGGCGTTCACCGCTCCTGCGGCTGCAGTCCGACGAGCGGCTGGTCGCGCTCATGCGCCGCGGGAATCATGCCGCCTTCGAGCACCTGGTGGGCCGGTACCAGTCACGGCTGCTGGCGTTCTGCCGCCACATGCTCGTGTCCGTCGAGGATGCCGAGGATGTCCTCCAGGATGTCTTCGCCGCCGCCTTCAACGCGATCCTCGCCGACGACCGGCCGATCAACGTACGGCCGTGGCTGTACCGGATCGCCCGTAATCGCAGCCTCAACCATCTGCGCCGCGCCTCCGCGGTGGGCGTCGACTCGATGGACGTCCATCTCTCCGACCACGGCGAGACGACGGCCGACCAGGTCCACAAGCGCGAGGAGTTCCGCCTCCTCGTGAGCGACATCCGCGACCTGCCCGAGACCCAGCGCACGGCGCTCCTCCTGCGCGAGATGGAGGCGCTGTCCTACGAGCAGATCGCCGAGGCGATGGAGACGACGATCCCCGGCGTCAAGTCGCTGCTCGTGCGCGCGCGGGTATCTCTCGCCGAGGCCGCCGAGGCGCGTCAGCTCACGTGCGCCGAGGTCCGCCTCGAGCTCGGCGAGGTAGCCGAGGGCCTGCGTCGTCGCACCACCCCGCCGGTGCGCCGCCACCTCCGCAGCTGCGAACGCTGCGCGACCTTCCGCGGCCAGCTCAAGGAGACCAACCGGGCGCTCGCGGCCCTCCTCCCCGTCGGGCCGCTCATCGTGCTCCGCAAGCTCGCCTTCGCCCATCTCCTCCATCACGGCGCGCACGCCGGCGCCGGATCGCACGCCGGGTCGACGGCGGCCGCGGCGGGCGGGACGGCAGCGGCGGGCGGCGGCGCCGCGGCAGCGAGCGGGACGGCGGCGGCGGGTACCGGCGCGGCGGCGGGTACCGGCGCGGCGGCGGCGGCGGGCTCGGCCGCGGCGGCGGGTAGCGGCGCCGCGGCCGCGGGAGGCGGCGTGGCGGCAGGCGGAGCGGCGGTAGCGGCCGGTGGGACCGCGGCCGCGGCAGCGGGAACGACGGTCGCGGCCGGGTCCACGGCGACGGGGCTCATCTCGGCCGGCGTCGGCGCGGTGGCCACCAAGACGGCCGCGGGGCTCGCGGCTGCGGCCATCGTCACCGCAGGGGCGGTCGAGGTCGACCAGACCGGCCACCACACCCAGCGTCTCCTGGGGAGTCCGCTGGCCGCGAAGATCGTCACCCCGTCCGGGGGCTCGTCCACGCTCAGCACCCATCGCGCCGCCCACCGCCAGCCCCTGAAATCGGTCATCTCGAAGGAGACCAAGAAGCCCGCGACGACGACCACCACCGCCACGACGCCGCCGGCGAGCACTCCGACGGCGGCGACCACCGCACCCCTCGTCCCCGTCGCCTCCCCGGGCCGCACGGAGACCACGCCGGTCTCGACGATCCTCCCCTCCACCGGTGGCACCGCAAGCAGCTCGACGTCCGGGAGCGGCGAGACCATCACCACCCCGAGCCTGACTTCAACGACCCCCGTTCCCACGCCCACGAGCGGATCATGCACCGCCGGCGCGCGACCGACCCCGCCCGCGGGGACCACGCCCACCTCGGGCACGCCGACGACTACGAGCACGACGCCCGGGCCGACGACGCCCGGGACCCCGACCACGGCGGCGCCGCCGCCTCCGGTGTGCTCGGCCACGGGCGCAGGGGCCCCGGCGCCGGTCGCCGGCGCGCCCGCCGGCTAGCCCCGGGAGCGCGCGGATCGCCTAACGCCCCTAGGCCACGAGCTTGAGCTCGGCGATGCGGCGCGACAGGGCGCGCCGGTAGGGCACTCTGGCCACGTGGGTCTGTCGGCCGGACTCGGGGATGAGCCCGCGCGCCGCGGCCACGACTTCGCGGTCGTAACGGCGCGGATTGTTGTGGAGCAGGAGGAGCGCGTGGCGATGATCGAGTTGCTCGGTGCCCGTGGCGGTGAGCTCCGCCCAGCCGTGGGCGACGCGGAGAACCCGGCTCTCGATCCCCATCTCGGCGGGCTGCAGGCGCGAGAAGCAGTCCTCCGGACTGCTCGTCCACAGTCCGGCGAGGATCAACGTCTTCGCGACCCGGTCGCGCTCCTCGCGCCGCGAGAGCCGGAGCGCGGAATGCCCGGTTCCCGTCCGCGCGGCGCCGAGGAGAACCCGCCGCTGAGTACGTGACAAGGGGATCCGCGAGGCGAGTGCCGCCGCGTAGCGCGCCCGCGCCTCGGGCACGGAGAGGCCGCCGGCGCGTGGGGTCCAGGTGACGAGATGGACGACGAGGCCGAGGAGCGCCTCGGCGAGCGCCACCGCGACGAGCGCGAGGATGCCGATCTCGGGAAGGAGCGCGGCGGTCAGGGCAGCGAAGGGGGCGAGCGCGACGCACGTCGCGAGCACTCGGAACTCCAGCCTCCAGCCGGAGATCAGGGCCCGGTCCACAAGTCCGCCGACCAGCCCTCTCGTCACCAGGAGGTTCACGAGGCACATCCCCGTGGCCGCGGGGGCATAGACGGCCATGCGACCGAGGAGGGTATGCGCGCTGGGGAGCGCGAGCATCACCATCTGCGCGGCGAGAATCATCCACGCGAACGAGGCCAGATTGGACACCGTCGCGATGCGGCGCACTTCATGGCGTTCCAGCACGGCGCGAACGAGTTCGGGGATCGCCACGACGATCAGAGCTCCGAGGGGCCCGGTGAGGATGACCGCCGCGAACGCGAGCACCAGGCCGACATCGATCTGGAAGGCCGGCAGCGACTTCTCGCTCGCGCCGTAGGCGAAGAGCGCGAGCACGACGAGAAGCATGAGATCCGCCGGTCGACGAATCGCGGCGCCCGAGTTCGCCGCCATGATCGCCGTGCCGGAAACGAGCAGCACAGTAGCTGCCAGCCACGGTGCCGGCCCGATGGACGATGTTGTGCGTGAGGCGCCGTTCATTCCCTGATCCAAGGGGCAACCCTAAGCCCGAACTGGACCTACACCCGCTCCGGGGAGCTACCGCCTACCCCTTTGCAAGGCTATCTGAACGCGCGGTCAGTTGCTATTTACTGCGAACAACCATGAGTACCTCATTTGTCTTAGAGCCGAGTACAGCTCCCCAAACCTAGTCATAAAATTGCCCTGGCTCGAGGACCTTCTCGGCCGAGATTTACATCGTGTGACTTCCACGAGTCCGGTCGCCCGACATCATGGACGGACAGGCGAGTTGCCGCCGCCTGCCCATTGGAGCCGATTATGAGGCCAGCGCGCCGCTTTTCAGCCCTGATAGACCCTCATGAGCCGCTCGTAGTAGACGTCGGGATGGCAGCGCTTCCGGGCGAGCGCCAGCGCCGCGTCGCCCCGCGCGAGCCGATCGGCGGGGTCGCTCCACGCTCGCTGCACCGCGAGCGTCCATGCTGCGAGGTCCTCGGCCGGCTCCACCCCCGACGCGGCCGCGAGCTCCGGCAGGCCGCCGCGGTCGCTGGCGATGACGGGCACGCCGGCGGCGAGGGCCTCGACGACGGCGTAGGGACAGGCGTCGTCTGAGCGCGAGGGGGCGAGCACGAGGGCGGCATCGCCGCGGACGCGGGCGAGCTCGTCGCGCGCGAGCATGCCCGCGAAGCGCACGTCGGCACCCTCGGCGAGCCCGCGTAGGCGCTGCTCGTCGGGACCCTGGCCGGCGACCACGAGCGGCACTCCGGCGGCGCGGCAGGCGAGCACTGCCGTGTCGAAGCCCTTTTCGGGCACGAGCCGTCCGGCGACGAGCGCATACGCGCCCTGATCGGCGCGCGAGCGCTCGACGAACGCCGAGGCCGGGACGAAGTTCGGCAGCGAGACGATCTGCCCGGCGGGCACCCCGAGCTCGACGAGCTGGCGCCGGGTGGCCTCGCTGACCGTTACGAGCCGATCGGCGTGGCGCAAGAGCTCAGGAAACTGGCGATGCAGGCCGGCCGCGTAGGCGGCGCTTTCGGGGAGCGAGCCCCGGCAGCGCAAGCGAAGCCCGGGCCGCGTGGAGCCCCCGCGGCAGCGAAAGCATGGGGCCCCGTCGCGATAGGCGACGCCGATGGCGCAGAAGAGGCGGAAGTTGTGGAGATGGAGCACGACGCGCGCACCCGCCGCGCGCCCGGCGGCGAGGGCGCGCCAGCCGAAGAGAGGATGGAGATTGTGGGCATGGACCACGTCGGCCCGGAGGGCTCGGGCGGCGCGCTCCACCGCGTCCTCCTCGAGGCCGCCGTGCCATAGGGAGGCGGCGGCCCGCACGCGGCCGAGCTCACCGCTCGAGCGCTCGAGGATCTCGACGGCGTGTCCGCGCTCGGCGAGCAGCCCGGCGATCTCCTCCACCGACCGCTCTTCTCCGCCCTCGGCCCGGTAGCGGTTGTGGAGCAGGAGGACGCGCATGTCGACGCGGCCGATTCTGTCAACGTCTCGGGCCCCCGATGGCGATCGCCCTGGTAACCAATTATCTGACGCCGTATCGGACGGCGTTGTTCACCCGTCTCGCCGAGCGCCACGGCACCGAGGTGCTGTGCTTCGGGGCGGGCGAGCGCTACATCCCCGCGTGGTTCCGCGACCTCGACCGCCAGCTCGAACAGGCCCCGTTTCCCGCCCGCCGCCTCCACGGACCGCGCGAGGCGCTCACCCTCGGACGCGATTACGACGCGCTCATCGCTCCCTTCGCGGGCGGGGCGATCCTTCCCGCCACCTACGCCTCCGCCCGCCTCTATGGCCGCCCGTTCATCCTCTGGGCCTCGGTGTGGGCCGCGCCGCGCTCGCTCACCCACGCCCTCACCCTCCCGGTGACGCGCCGCATCTACCGCGACGCCGACGCGGTGCTCGCGTACGGGGAGCACGTCCGCCGCTTCGTCGCCGGGGCGCGAGCGCGAGGCACCTCGGAAGGCGTGTTCGTCGCCCCGCAGTCGGTCGAGCCCGAGCTCTTCGCGCGGAGCGTGAGCGAGGCCGAGATCGATGCCTTCCGGTCACGGCACGAGCTCCCCCCCGGTCCCTGCGTGCTCTTCGCCGGGCGCCTCGTGCCCGAGAAGGGGACGGCGGTGCTCCTGGACGCGTGGCGAGGGGTACGCGCGGACGCGAGTCTCGTGGTGGTCGGAGACGGGCCGCTCGCCGCCGCCGTTCGAGCCACGCCGGGGACGCGGCTGATCGGACCGGTGCCGCGACCCGAGATGGCCGTCGCCTACGCCCTCGCCGAGCTCACCGTCGTCCCCTCGATCCCCACCCCCCGCTTCCGCGAGCCGTGGGCGCTCGTGTGCAACGAGGCGATGCACCAGGGCCGCCCGGTGATCGCCACCAGCGCCGTCGGCGCCGTCGCGGGAGGTCTCGTGCGCGACGGCGAGACCGGCGTCGTGGTCAGGGCCGGCGACCCGGACGCCCTCGCGGCGGCCATCGACCGGCTCCTCGAGGACGCCGCGCTGCGCGCGCGCCTCGGCGCGGCGGCGCGCGACGCCGTCGCCGGGTACACCTATGAGGCGATGGTGGCGGCGTTCGACGCGGCGCTGGCCCCGGCGGCCGCTACTGCCCGACGGAGAACAGCGCCTCGAGGTCGTGCTTGGAGTACACCTCGAAGGCCACCAGGGTCCGGGTCTTGACCACGCCCTCGAGTTGCGAGAGCCGCCCGGTCACCACCTCCGCGAGCTCGTCGTGCTCGCGGAGACGGAGGATGGCGACGAAGTCCCAGTCGCCGGTCACCGAGTAGGCCTCGGCCACGCCCTCGAGGTCGGCCAGGGTGCCGCCGAGGGTGCCGAGGGCGGAGCGTTCCGCCTGGATGAGGACGATCGCGTGGGTCACGTCGAATGCGTCTCTCCGGGCTCGAGCACGACGACGCTCGATCCGGTCGCGCCTTCGACGTCGGACTTGAATGCTTCGACATCGGTCTCGATCGCCGGGAAGGTGTTGTAGTGGCAGGGGATCACCGTCTTGGCCCCCACCAGCGAGGCCGCCTCGACGGCGTCGACGCGATCCATCGTGTAATGACCGCCGATGCACATGAGGGCCAGGTCGATGGGGTGGCGACGGCCGACGAGCTGAAGGTCCGAGAACAGGCTCGTGTCGCCGAGGTGATAGACGATCGTGTCCTTGAAATTGATGAGCATGCCGGCGGGCGTGGTGACCGTCCCCTTGGGCGTGGTCGAGGTATGCCAGGCGGGGACGAGCTTGACCCAGCCCCAGTCGAAGGAGGTGGTGCCACCGAGGTTGGGGTCGCGCACGTCGACGCCTTCAGCCCCGATCTCGCCCGCCAGCTCGGTGATCGCCACCACGGTGGCGCCGGTGCGCTTGGCGATGGCGACAGTGTCGCCGAAGTGGTCGGCGTGGCCGTGGGTGAGGAGCACCGTAGTGGCGCTCACATCGCCCGCGTCCACTGCCGCTTTCGGGTTACCGGTCAGGAACGGGTCGATCACCAGCGTCGTGTCGCCATCCGAGAGCGAGAACGCGGCATGACCGAGAAAGCGCAGGTCCATGGTTGTCATTCCTCCTGTGTTGATGGCTCAGCAGCGCCGAGCTCGCGCGCCAATTCGAAGCCGATGGCGACGCCGACGAGCATCGCGAGTCGGGTCTCCTCGGCCACGAGCGTGCGCACATTGAGGGCACGTGCCTCGGGATCGGGATCGCCTGCGGCCGCTCGGACCGCCTGGTCGTGTGCCGTGTCGAACCAGCCGCCCTCCGACAGCGCCTCGTTGAGCGCTCGTTGCAGGCCGGGCGCCGAGCGGGCGACCAGATCCTGGGCGGCGCGAAGCCGCTCTGCGTCGGTGAGGGCGACGATCGCTGCTTCGACCTCGGCGTCGGTGTAGGCGCGGTCGGGCACCGGGAGAGGATTCCTGGGCCGCCCGGCTCAGCGGTCTCGCGCCAACGCGAGCGGCAAGCCGACGAGCAGGCCCGCCACCACGCCCGTCCCGTCGGCGATCCAGCTCGCTCCCACCGCCACCAGCGGCATCAGCGCCACCACCAGCGCGATCGCCGCGGTACCGATGAGGTCACCGTCGATCTCCTCCCGGCGCCGCAGGGTGAGGAGGTCGGGCACGGCCCAGGCAACGAGGAGCGCGAGCGCGATGCCGTTGCCGCCGAGCACGACGGTGTTGGGCAACACCTCCGCGCTCAGGGCCATACCGCCCGCGCCGCCGAGGAGAAAGAGAAGGATGACCGGGAGCATCCCGTGACGGCGCTCGAGCAGCCAGCCGTAGATGGCGATGGCACCGAGCGCGGCGAAAGCGAAGCCGGTGTTGTTGTAGACGAACGGCGCGGTGAACAGGCGCCAGATCTGCTGGCTCCACGGCCGAGGGACGATCACCAGCTGGACCACCGAGTCGTTGAACAGCCCGGTGCGCCAGAGCAGGCTTCCGACGAAGCCGAGCACGACGAGGAGCACGGTGGCGTAGGGGTGCGAATCGCCGCGGATCCCGGGGATCTCGCCGGTCTTGAGCCGCGGCAGCGACGGGGTGGGAGGGCGGAGCCGGCGCTGGCGCTCGGTCATCCGACCTTCGCGGTCGATCTTGGGAGCGCGCTTTCTGAGCCGGTTACCGCAGTACGGGCACTCGGTTATGTACGGGCTCACCTCCGATCCGCAGTTCTTGCAGACAACGAACAGGTCCGGGCCGCCGGTGCTCACCCCCCGATGGTAGCGCCGCGAACATGTGCGGGCCGGCGGCCGGGAGAACCTAGACGCCTGTCGCGGCGACGATCTCCGCCATCACCTCGCGCAGGTCGTGATTGGCCTCGTAGACCACTACCTGCCGTCCCGCCCCGTTCCCCCGCTCGAGCAGGTCCTCGACCGCTTCGAGCTCGCTCTCGGAGCCGAGATCCTGGGCGTGCTCGCGCATCCGATCGAGCAGTCGCCGGGCGAGCTCACGGGTCCCGATGCGCTCGCGGTGGGGCAGGTCGACGAGCTCCCAGTCGAGTCCGTGCCGAGCTGCCAGCCATTTGTTCTCGTCGAGCATCTCAAACGGGTAACTCGAGAGGACCCCGCCGGATTCGAAGTGCTCGGAGAGCTCGCGCACGAGTGCCTGCACGAGCGCCGCGAGCCCGAGCGTGTGCTCGACGTGAGTCTGGGAGTCCATCACTCGCACCTCGACGGTGCCGAACTTCGGGTGCGGCCGCACGTCCCACCACAGATACGTGTAGTCGGCGATCGTCCGCGCACCCACCATGAACTCGATCCGCTCGACATAGTCCTTCCAGTCGCGGTATCTCGGCGGGATGCCCACGCGCGGGAAGGCGCGGAAGATCGGCGTCCGCGTCGAGGCCAGTCCGGTCACGTCGCCGCGCCAAAAGGGCGAGTTGGCCGACAGGGCCAGGAGGACGGGCACGTGCACGCGCATTCCGTTGGCGACGTGGATCGCCTTGTCGGGGTCGTCGATCCCGACATGAACGTGCATGCCGAAGATGAGCTCCTGGCGCGCGACGAAGCGCAGGGCGCTGATGAGGTCGCGGTAGCGGGGGCGGGCGACGATGCGCTGGTCCTCCCATCTCGCGAACGGGTGCGTCCCCGCCGAGCCGATCGCCAGCTGCTTGCTCGCCGCGGTATCGATCACCTGACCGCGCAGCGCCCGAAGCTGGGCGCCTGCCACACCGATGTCGGGACACGGATCGGTGGAGATCTCGAGCACCGACTCCATCAGCTCCGGCTTGATCTCGCCCGAGGGAGAGGGCTCGAGCAGCGTCTCGATGGCGTTGACGAGCTCGAGCGTCTCAGCGTCGAGGATCATCAGCTCCTCCTCGATCCCGAGCGTGTACGCCGGCCCCGTGAATCGATGCTCCACGCGCGCAGCCTACCTGCGAGGGCAGCGTCGCGAACAGCACCTTAGACTCGCGCCTGATCCCGAGACGGAAGGACTAGTGCCATGGCCCTCGGCTATGACGGCAAGCTGTACATGCTCTCCTTCGACCACCGCGAGTCCTTTGTCAAGGAGATGTTCGGGATCATCGGCGCCCCTACCCCCGATCAGGTCGAGGCGATCCGCGACGTCAAGCGGCTGATCTTCGAAGGCGCGCTCGAGGCGGTCGCGCGCGGAGCCGATCCACGCCTGACCGGGGTGCTCGTCGACGAGCAGTTCGCCTCGGACATTCCGCAGCAGGCCCGCGAGCACGGCCTCAAGGTCGCGACCGCGGTTGAGCAGTCCGGACAGCAGGAATTCGACTTCGAGTACGGCGAGGACTTCGGCGCCCACATCGAGCGCTTCGACCCCGACTTCACCAAGGTGCTCGTCCGCTACAACCCCGAGGACGAGGATCACGAGCTCAACGAGCGCCAGCGTGCTCGCCTCGAGACCCTCTCGGACTGGCTCCACGCGCGCGACCGCAAGCTCCTCCTCGAGCTCCTCGTCCCCCCCACCACCGTCCAGCTCGAGCGCGTCGGCGGTGACCCCGCTCGCTACGACTCCGCGCTGCGTCCGGGGCTCATGCGCGCCGCCATCGAGGAGTTCCAGAACGCCGGCGTCGAGGTGGACGTGTGGAAGCTCGAAGGGGTCGACAGCGCCGAGGACGCCGCCATGCTCGCCCAGCAAGCCCGTTCGGGAGAAGGGCGCGAAGGAGTGGTGTCGATCGTCCTCGGCCGCGCCGGGTCAGACGAGCAGATCGACCATTGGCTCGCCGAGGCGGCGACGGCCGAGGGCTTCGTCGGCTTCGCGATCGGGCGCTCGATCTGGTGGGGGGCGCTGCGGGCTTTCCTCCTCCAGGGCCTCCCCCGCGAACAGGCGCGTGACCAGATCGCGGCCAACTACCTTCGCTTCATCGACGTCTACGAGCGCCACGAGGCGCACTGACGTCGGGGACGGTGCACTAGGTGTCGGGCACATCGATGGTAGCCTGCGCGACCGATGGCCATGCGGATGCGCCAGAGCCTTGCTCAGCTCGAGCAGGCGTTCCATCACGAGACCCAGCAGGACCGCCAGCGGCGCGAGAACCTACGGCGCACGGCGGCTCGGCGGTCGCGTAAACGTGCTCACGAGCGGGAGAAGGCGCGCAGCAGCCTCCGCTTCGCCCTGCTCGTGTTCTCGCTCATCGCCACCGCCGTGATCGTGACGGTGGCGATGTTCGAGACGCTGAATCTGTTGCTAGCTTGACCTCGCGGGGGGCGCTGCCGCGGGCCGGGTGCTAGCGGGCCTCACCCAATTCGCCGAGTGCAGCATCGACTTCGGCGCGGCCATCCTTATCCGAGCCAGCAAGACGCTCCTGCTGGATCTCGAGATATACCTCCTTGCGGAAGACAGGAATCTCCCGGGGGGCCTGGATGCCGATCCTCAGCTTCTCGCCCATGATCGCAAGTACCGAGACCTCGATGTCATCACCAATCATGATGCTCTGGTTGGACTTGCGGGTCAGTACCAACATGTGGGTCTTGCCTCCCTGCTCGCCTGTGGACACAGAAGTGGGCCCGGCGGC
>DASZLV010000141.1:0-18628 GCA_035552215.1 Solirubrobacteraceae bacterium
GCTGCCGAAGGTGACCAGGAAGGCGTTGACGACCCAGGTCAGGTTGCCTTGGGTGAAGTGGAGCTCGCGCTGGATCGAGGGGAGCGCCACGTTCACGATCGTGGTGTCGAGGACGATCATCAGCTGCGCGAGGCACACGACGCCGAGCGCCATCCAACGGCGGCGGTCATGGGTGGGAGTGGGGCGGGAGGGCGGGTTCATCGCTTGGATTCCCAACTTGTTGAGACTGGTAAGAGGCGGTGCTAAAGTGGAGGCCGCCTCCAGAACTAACTGGAGGCTCCCTCCGGAACTATACGGAGGCACCCTCCGGTTTGTCAAGCGATAGTTTGTTTGCATCCCATGAGCACCGTTGACACCGCCGACGAACTCGGCCCCCCCCGTCCCAAGCGCGCCGACGCACGGCGCAACTACGAGAAGGTCCTCGCCGCCGCGCGCGACGCCTTCGCCGAAGGAGGATCGGAAACCTCGCTCGAGGAGATCGCGCGCCGTGCCGAGGTGGGAATCGGCACCCTCTACCGGCACTTCCCGACCCGGCAGGCCCTGCTCGAGGCCGTCTACGTCGACGAGGTGCAGGCGCTCTGCCGCTCTGCCGCCGACCTCGCCGATCTCTCGCCCTGGGACGCCATCGTCGCCTGGCTCCATCGCTTCGTCGAGTACATGGTCACCAAGCAGGCGCTCGCTCCCGAGCTCCTCAACTACGTCGGCCGCGACGCCAGCGTCTTCAAGGACAGCCGCGCGGCGTTCTGGGCCGTGGGCGAGCCCCTCCTCGAGCGCGCTCAGACCGCCCACGTCGTCCGCGCTGACACCAACTTCACCGAGGTCATTCAGCTCATGGGCGGGATCGCCAAGATCCCCACCACCGAGCCCGGCCAGATCGATCACATTCTCGATATGGCGCTGGACGGGCTGCGGTACCGGGTGTAGGGGGCGTTTAGGGGGCCGGCCGGAGGCCGGAGGCGTAGCGGGGCGCTCGGATCGACGGCGCCGCCGAGGGCCTCATGCCGCGGCCCCCGCCGCCTACCGCGCACCCAGTCGCAACAACCCGGCAGTTCAGTAATCTCTGAACGCACCGTGGGTGGTCAACGCCGCTCGCGAGCTGACCATCGGACACGGCGACGCCCTCACCCCGACGCTGGGCACCCTCGCTGGCTCGCGGGGCTGTTACTCGTCTTCGTGCCGCTCTCCGTGCGCGCCTTCCGCCGCGCGTAGGGGCTCCTACCCGCGCCCGCGCGCGGCCAACGAGCGGCGGCGCTTCGCGTGTGCCAGGCTCGCCTCGCGGGTATCTGCCCAGCATGATCTCCTCAATCTTGGACGTGATCCGGATGGTGCTCGGACTCGTCCTCGACATCATCACGCTGCCCTTCCGGGCTCTGTTCGCGCTCCTCGGCGGCGCCGAATTCGAGTTCCGGCGGTTCAGCCGAGCTCGCTAGGGCAGCCCTAGCCGGGCCGCGCCGAACCGGCGCATAGGAGGCCGGCGCGCTAGCTTCGGCCCCGATGCTCGTCGCCGTGATCTCCGACACCCACATCCCGAGGCGCGCGAAAGCGATCCCCGAGACCTGTGTCGAGCACCTGCGGGCAGCGGACCTGATCGTCCACGCGGGAGACCTGACGACGATGGCCCTGCTCACGCAGCTGCGGGGGTACGGTGAGGTTCTCGCCGTGCACGGCAATGCCGATGACGAGTCGGTCCAGCAAGCTCTACCCGAGGAGGTCGACTTCGACCTCGGCGGCCGCCGCGTGGTCGTGGTCCATAACGCCGGCGCGCGCATCGGGCGCCTGTCACGTCTGCGGCGGCGCTACCCGGGGGCGGCGGCGGTGATCTTCGGTCACTCCCACGTACCCGTCCACGAGGCAGACGCCCGCGGTTTCCAGATCTTCAATCCCGGCAGCGCGACGGACCGGCGGCGGATGCCGAAGCACACCATGGGCATGGTTCGGTGCGGAGAGGATGGGGTCGAGTTCACCTTGGTCGAGCTCGACTGAGGGCGCGTCCCGAGCGCGTGATCGCCTGCGGTTTCAAAGCGAAGGTGCGCGGGTAACGAGAATCGCTCGGGGTCACCCGTCATGCCAGCGGCCGCGGGAGGTCCAACAACAGACGGGAGGAGACGAGGATGGGAAAGGTGCGACTGGTCGTCGCGGGGGCGGTAGCGTTGATCGGGCTCCTCAGCGCGCAACCGGTGCTGGCCGGCACCGGGGTGTCCGGCCGGCCCACGGTGGCACCAAAGGTGCTCACCAATTCATCATCGCTTGACGCCAAGTCGGTGACCATCGGAGGAGGTGTCACGGTGCTCCCGACCACGCGCACCGTTCCTCACTGGTGGGGGAGCACGACAGATCCCCACAACGGCGTGACCTACGGCTACAACATGGTCGGCGCCGACCCCTACACCTGCTCGGGCAGCGCCTGCTCGGTCACCGTCCAGGCCGATATCACGCCCCTGATCGTGCACTTCGACGGCATGACCTTCGACGCTACGCCCGTCGTGGGTCCGACCCTCGCCTCCCCCGTCTTCGCCACCAACGACTATGGCTCGACCCCGGCCGCCACCGCGGCTGGGAGTTTCCCGAGCCACCCCAGTCTCGTGCCCGGGCCCGGAGGGGCGCTTTCCCAAGGTGACGCCGGCCAGCTCTTGCAGCTCGAGGACGCGACCATGAGGGCCCAGTTCAACCAGGTGGGCGCCAGCACCTATCACCTTCGTCTGAGTCCGAATGTTCTCGCGCCCGAGACCCTCAACGTGCCTCAGAACCAGGGCACGCTCGAGGAAAGCGCCCAAGGGGTCATCTTTCCGGCCATCAACATCTCATGGTGGTCATCGCACATCAATCAGCTCGAGCAGTCCGCCGACCCCACGCACCTCCCGATCTACCTGAGCAACGACGTGCTCCTCACGCAGGGTGGCGGTTGCTGCGTGATCGGCTACCACGGGACGCGTGCGGCCGGCAACGGCGGCGGTAACGGCGGGTCTAACGGCAGCGCCCCCGTGCAGACCTTCGCGTGGGCTTCCTGGGTGCGGCCGGGCACATACCCACGCACCACACCGCTCCCCACCGACTGGGCCCTTCAGGACATCCACGCGCTCACTCATGAGATCGCCGAATGGGCTGATGATCCCTTCGTCGACAATACCGTCGAGCCCTGGCTCACCCCCACCGCGCCGCAGTACGGGTGCACGAACATCCTCGAGACCGGCGACCCCGTCGTCGCGATCGGGTTCGCGATGGGCACGAACGCGTTCGAGCAAGGGCCGACTCCGAGCGGCGCCCAGATGGCGGACGGCTATTACCACCCCGAGGACGAGGCGTTCCTGCCGTGGTTCATGCGGACGGCCCCAAATACCGTCTCGGAGCCGACCCAGAGCTCGTCGGCGAACATCGGCCGATACACGTTCATGGGGGACCTGAACCCCTTCGCCGGGTTCCGCCAGCCCGCCACGGGCTGCTGAAGCAGAGTGCCGGCGGGAGGCCCGAACCAACGGGTCTCCCGCCGGGTTTGGCTGCCCAGCCGTTCAGCGCCAGCACCTCCCGGGTAGACGCGCTCTATGTCAAGCACGACTTCGGACGCCCGCTACCGGGACATAAGACTGCTGGGAGCGGGGGGAATGGCCACCGTGACCCTGGCCGAGGACACGAAGCTCGGTCGGCTCGTGGCCCTCAAGCGCGTTCACGCAACGGCCGGCGGGCGGGGGCCGATTCGCCTGCGCCGCGAGGCCCTCGTGGGTGCGTCGCTGAACCATCCGAACCTGGTATCGGTCTACGACGTGATCCTCGAAGGGGACGGCGGCCTGACCATCGTCATGCAGTACGTCGCGGGGAACACCCTGCGCGACGTCATCGGTGGCGGACCCATCCGCCCGCCGCGAGACGCGCTGGGCATCCTCGACGGGGTGGCTTGCGGCCTCGACGCCATCCACGCCCGAGGGATCGTCCATCGCGACGTCAAGCCAGCCAACGTCCTCCTGGGGACGGACGGGGCCGTCAAGCTCGCCGACCTCGGAGTCGCTGCGACCGCCGAGCGCACCCAGATCACCACCGCGGGGGCGGTCGTCGGCACCTTCAGCTACATGGCTCCCGAGCAGCTGGAGGGGCGCGCATCGGCACCGGCGGTCGACATCTACGCGCTGTCGGCGCTGGCCTTCGAGATGCTCTCGGGCGAGAAGGCTCGTCCGGAAGCGAACCCGCTCGCACTCGCCCACTCCATCTCCACCCGGCCCGCGCCCGACCTGTGCGACGCATGGCCGCAGGCCCCGGCCGAAGCTGCCGCCGTCATCCGGCGGGGCATGGCCTTCGACCCGAAAGAGCGTCCCCGCTCGGCCAGCGAACTCGTGCGGCGTCTCACGGTGGCGCTCGATCCGCAGAGCACGGCCGCCATGGCGCCGGCCCCCCCGCCGCCCGCCGCCCCGGCACCGGATGGCGCCCCGCGGTCGGCCGCCGCCGAACCGGCGCGGGGCGCGACCGGAACCGGATCTGTCCGCCGTCGCCGGCCCGCGTCCGAGCCCGGCCGTCTGCGCGACGCCCCCGTGCCGCTCTTGGACCCGCCCCGGACGCCAGACCGGCGCCGCGTCGGGCTCCTGGTCCTCTTGGCGGCGGTGATCGCGGCCGGCGCCCTGATCCCGGCGCTCGGAAGTGGGGGCGCGAGCACCGGAGTCCCCGGAGCGAGCAAGCATCCGCCGGCTCGGAAGCTCTCTGCCGCGTCGCACGGCGCCGCCGCGGGGGCGAGCGCGCCGGCGGGGTCGAGCGCCCGAACGCCGTCATCGCACGGGAGCGGCGGAGCCACCGGCGGCGCTTCGGCCGGAGCCACCGGCGGCGCTTCGGCCGGAGCGGCCACGCCCGCGGGCGCCGTACAGAGCTTCTACGAGGCCGCCGCTCGCCATGACTACGCGGGCGCGTGGAGCCTTGCCGACGCCAACCTGCGCAGTGAGCTCGCCGGGTACTCGAGCTTCCAGTCGCAGATGAGCGCCGTGCGCTCGATCACCTTCCACCGGGCCGAGACTCTCCCGGGCCCGGGCGGGTCAGCCGCCACGGTGGCGATCACAACCACCTCGCATCTGGTGGGGAGCACGCAGCAGTGCGCGGGCACCGTCCGGGCGCTGCGGAGCTCCGGGGCGGCGTGGATGCTCGACGGCGTGTCGATCACTTGCACGCCGGCGTGAGCACGGCTCGCCGGGCGGGCGCGTCGCCGTAGGATCTCCCCTCAACCGACGATCGCGGAGGTCATGGTGGACACCAACGAGGCAGAACGCCAGCGGTGGAACGATGAGCGGTGGACGGCTCAGTGGCCCAAGCGCGAGCGGCTGACCCACGCGGTGACGGGGTTGCTGCTCGAGGCCGCGGCGCTCGAGCCCGGCGAGCGCGTACTCGACGTGGGCTGCGGTGGAGGGAGGACGTCGCTCGCCGCCGGACGCGCTGTGGGCCCTGAGGGGGCGGTGGTCGGCGCCGACCTCTCGGCGCCGCTGAGCGCGCTCGCCCGCCGGCGGGCCGGCGACGCCGGCGTCGACAACGTCACTTTCTCGGTGCTCGACATGCAGACCGACGCTGTGAGCGGGGGACCCTTCGACGTGGCGCTGAGCCAGTTCGGGGCCATGTTCTTCGACGAGCCTGTGACCGCCTTCGCGAACATCCGCGCCCATCTGAGACCGGGAGGGCGGATCGCCTTCGCGTGCTGGCAGACCGGAGATAGGAACCCCTGGTTCTTTGCCGCGGCGCTCGCCGAGTATCTGCCCCCGCCGCCGGCACCGGCCCCCGGTAAGAGCCCAACCGGACCCTTCACGCTCGGAGATGCGGCGCACACCTCGGACATTCTCCGCTCCGCGGGCTTTGCCGACGTCCGCTGCTCCCCGCACGAGCTCGCCGTGGACGTGCCGCAGGATGCCGTTCTCGACCAGGCCCAGCTCAGGTTCATGGGCGTCAGCGCTGAGGACCTGGCCAGGGTAGAGGCGGTCGTCGAGGACTACATGGCGCAGTTCAGGCTCACCTCGACGCTGTCGCGGTTCCCGCTGGCCTTTCAGATCTTTCAAGCGACGAGGCCGTGACGCCGGTCACCGCTGTAAGCGCGCTCGCCGGTGCCCGGCCACACGGAGACGGGCTGACGGTGATACTGCGCTCGCGTAGAGCCGCTTGACTCACACGCCCGGCAGGACCACTTTTCCGAGACCCTTGCTCGCCACCCCTTCGGCGGCATGCTGCGCGTGCTGGGAGCTCGTGAGGGCATCGAGAAACGCCGTCCCTGCCAGCGCATAGAGCGTGACCGGCTCCCGGGCGGTCACGGTCGCGGTGCGTAGCCCATCGCGGAGCAGGGCGATCTCACCAAAGCCGTCGCCGGGCCCGACCTCTTGTTTCGGGATCCCGCCGATCGACACCGTCAGCGTCCCGGCGCCGACCAGGTAGAAGCGATCGCCGCGGTCGCCTTCGGCGACGATCACCTCGCCGGCGTTTGCGTGCTCGCGCACGAGCGATCGCGCGAGCGCCTCGAGCTCCGGGGCGGCGAGCGCGCCGAAGATGGAAGAGCCGCGCAACAGCGCCAGCGCCGTGAGGTCACCCGGGGCGGTCGCTTCGAGGCGCGCCAGGGGGCGCGCGGCCATCGCGACGGCGGCCACGAGCACCACCCCGATGCCGGCAACCGCGGCGCGGGGCCCGCCCAGGTACGCAAGCAGGGGAACGGACGCTGACCCGGCCGCGAAGCCGAGCATCGAGGCCCCCTCGAGCAGGCCAAACACGCGGCCCCGCACGTGCGCCGGGATCGTTCGCTGCAGCAGGGTTCGGCCCGAGACATCGAGCACCGTGCGGCACGCACCCCCAGCGGCGAGCAGGGCGAACGCTCCCACCGCCGTGGGCCACGCCCCGAGGAGGAGAAACGCGACCCCCCACGCGATCCCGCCGAGAACGAGCGGGCGCGCGAGGCGATGAGGACGGATCACGCCGATGGCGAGAATGCCGCCGGCCACGCCGCCGGCGCCGAAGGCGGCGTTGAGGTAGCCCGCGCCCGCTGGTCCGAGCGCCAGCAAGCTGATGGCGATCACCACCACGAGCACGTCGAGCGCGCCGAGGGCCACGTACTGCAGGGCGACCACCCCGAGCAGGCTTGCCACCCCGGGCTCCGAGCGCACCACCCTGAGCGCCTGCTGCACTTCGCCGCCGTCGCCCTCACCTTCGGCCTCGCGCACCGGGCTCGGCGACGCAACCCTCCCGCGCCTCGCCAGCGGCGCTACGAGCACAGCGGAGATCGCCACCACGCCGGCGAACGCCGCGCACGCGAGGCCGGGTCCGTCGACGGCGATGAGGACGCCGGCGGCGGCTGGGCCGATGAGGAAGCTCATGCTCTCCAACCACCCGGCGAGGACGTTCGCGGCGGTGAGCTCGCGCGGGTCCTCGACCAGGGTCGGCAGCAACGCACCCTGGGCGGGGCGCGTGAAGGTCACCGCACAAGCGGCGATCACCGCGGCGGCGTAGGCCACGACCGACGGCGCGCCGGAGAGGAGCAGGGCCCCCGTCGCGGCGATCGAGACGGCCTGCGCCATGTACCCGATCCACAGGCCAACGGCGCCGCCTCGGCGATCGGTGATCCTCGACGCGAGTGGCGCCACCGCGGCGGCGGGGAGGAGCTGGATGACGGCAACGGCCGCGGCGACCGCGGTTCCGCCGCGCTCGTAGGCGTAGACGAGGATCGAAACCCATACGCCGTTCTCCCCGCAGCCGAAGCCCAGGAACGCCGCCTCGACGCGACGCAGCGCCGGGTTCCCCACCACCCTTCTCAGCACCGCACCGCGCCGGCCCACTGTTCGATATTACATTCACCACTCCTAAGGGCCCGCGAGCGAGGAGGTAGTGGTGGACCTTGACAACGATCCGCTCGGACTCAGTGCGGAACAGATGCGCGATCTCGGTTACCGGACCGTTGACATGCTCGTCGAGCAGCTCTCGGACCGCTCGGTGCCCGCCGTGCGTCGCTCCGCGCCGGGTGAATTGCGTGCGCGTCTGGGGGGCGGGCCGCCCCCGACCGCGCGCCCCTGGGATGAGCTCATGGGCCAGATGAAGGACGACGTGCTGGGTTTCATCAGCCGCCTGGACCACCCCGCATATTTCGCCTTCATCCCCGCGTGCAGCACGTTCCCGGGTGCGCTCGGCGACCTCATCACGGCGGCCATGTCGATCGACGCGAGCCTGTGGATGTCCGCCGCGGGCCCCAGCCAGCTGGAGCTCACCGTGCTCGACTGGTTCAAGGAATGGATCGGGTACCCGGCCGAGGCCGCCGGTGTGCTCGTGAGCGGAGGGTCAGCGGCCAACCTGACCGCGCTGGCCTGCGCGCGCGAGGCGCTCCTCGGCCCCATGACCGACCGGGTGGTGGCGTACGCGTCGGATCAGTCGCATTCCTCGGTGGCTCGCGCCTCGCGCGTGATGGGCTTCCGCCCCGACCAGGTACGCGTCCTTCCCACCGACGCGCACCACCGGATCCGCCTCGACGCTCTCGTGGGAGCGATCGAAGCCGATCTCGAGGCGGGACTTCAGCCGCTCGTGGTGGCGGCCAACGCGGGGGCCACTAACACCGGCGCGGTCGATCCCCTCCCCGAGCTCGCGGAGATCTGCCACCAGCGCGGGATGTGGCTCCACGTCGACGGTGCCTACGGGGGATTCGCCGCCCTCACCGAACGCGGCCGGCGCCGTCTCGCGGGGATCGAGCTGGCCGACTCGGTCACCCTCGACCCCCACAAGTGGCTCTACCAGCCGATCGAATGCGGGTGCGTGCTCATCCGCGACGGGCGCCTGCTCAGCCAGGCCTTCACCATCGACCCTGACTACCTGGCGGACCGGCTCAGCGAGGAGGTCAACTTCTCCGATCGCGGGCTCCAGCTCACGCGCGCCTCGCACGCGCTCAAGATCTGGCTGTCGATGAGTTACTTCGGCACCGGCGCCTTTGCGGCGGCGATTGACAGATCCCTCGACCTCGCCCTGCTCGCCGAGGGGCACGTGCGCGAGACGCCGGCGCTCGAGCTTCTGTCACCGGCGACGCTCGGCATCGTCTGCTTCCGCCGGAGCTTCGAGGGCGTGGAGGAGGAGGACGAGATCGCGGTGCTCAATGCCGAGCTCGTGGGCGCCTTCGAGCAGACCGGACGCGGTCTCGTGTCCTCGACGCGCTTGCACGGGAAGTACGCCATCCGCATGTGCGTGATGAACCACACCACAAGGCCCGACGATGTCAGGGCCACGCTCGACTGGTTCGCGCACGCCGCGACACCGAGCCGCGAGGTGCCGCAGCCGGTTTCGCGCTACGAGGACCGCCGCGGCGACATGGAGAGCGGCTGGGGCCAGGCCAATAGCTTCGACACGGCCACGCTCCGTGCGATCCCCCTGTTCGCGAGCCTCGACGCTCGCGAACTCGAGGTCGTCCAACGTTCGGCCCGGGAGCTCGAGATCGAAGCCGGGGAGGTGGTCATCCACCGCTGGGAGGGAACGCGGAACTTCTACGTGATCCTCGCGGGCGGTGTGGCGATCGAACTCGACGAGCACCGAGTCGAGCTCGGGCCCGGGCAGTTCTTCGGCGAGCTCGCGGCTCTCGACTGGGGAGCGGGCTTCGGCTACGTGCGCACCGCGACCGTGGTGGCGCGGACCGACGTCCGTCTCCTCGTGCTCGCGCCCGCGATCCTCGACGAGCTGGTGCGATCGGCGCCCGAGGTGGACCGACAGATCCGTGCCGCCGTCCGCGAGCGGCTCCCGAGCGTCTGAGCTACAGGAACACCTTCGGGTCCAGGAGGACGGTGCGGCTCGCAGAGAATCCATGTATCACTGATGCAGGCCAGCGCTCTTATCCCCGAATGGCCAACGTGAGTGGGGGCGCAAACGTTGGTAGGGGGCGAGGACGCCGGGCGGAGCATCCCTCCGCCCGGCGTTCCGTATCTCGGGACGCTCAGCCGGCGCCGAGACATACGAAGCCGCCCAGCCCCGACTCGCGGCTGGGCAGCGCGGCCTGCGCCCGGGCCAGGGCCTCGGCCGGGGATGCGCCCGCGATCAGGTGACCATGGAGGCCGAGCATCAATCGCTTGGCGGCCGCGTCGGGCACCGGCACGACGCTGGCGATGATGGTGCGGGTGCCCATGTCGAGCAGGGCGGCGGCGAAGCCGAGGAGCTCGTCTCCCGGGTGGGCGTGAGAAGCCGCCAGGTCGCAGGACGAGAGCACGATGAGCTCGGGCGCGCGGCGCAGGCGCTGCAGCTCGTAGGCGTTGAGCGGGCCGTCGGCGAGCTCCAGGGCGGAGAACAGCGGGCTGTCGGCGCGGAAGTGACCGTGGCAGGCGAGGTGGGCGAGCGTCGCTCCGTCCAGCGCGCGCAGCGCTGCCGCCGCGGTTGCGGTGCGGCCGGTGAGGACCGTCGCCTCCGGGTAACGATGAGCGAGCGCTCCGATCTCGGCGGTGGCGTGGCGTAAGCGCGGGCCGCCGACGAGTACCACGCTGGACCGGCGGCGGCGGCGCGGAGCCTGCAGCGCCCACCACGCTGCCGCCGAGGGGGAGACCACGACGGGCCGGCTCCACAACGAGGGCAGCATCGACCAGGGCAGGTCGTGCAACGAGCCGGTGGGGACGATGACCAGCTCACGGTCGCCGGTCGCGGGCGTGAGGGGTCCCAGGAGCTGCCCGTCGAGCTCCTGGGCGGAGGCACGGGCCCCGTCCAGCGCCGCCCTTCGCTGCGGTGCGTCCCGCTTCATACGAGCTAGCCGAGTGAGGCCGAAGCGCAGCCACTCGAGCTGCTCGAGCACGGCGTCCACCGCCCCCACGTCGTGGCGATCGAGCCGTCCACCGGCGAGGGTGAGCGCGGTGAGGGTCCCGTCGAGCTCCACGTAAGTGACGAGCGCCCGGTCGCCCAGGGCGGCCGCGATCTCTCTGCGCTTGGGCGCCGCCCTGGTCGGGTTGGTGTCCCCGGCCGCGTGCCGGGAGAGACGGCGGATCCGGGTCTCCAACCGGGCTTGGCGAGTCACCAGCGTCCGTGTCGCGCGGCCGCTCTCCTCGGCTCGGGCGATCTCGGCGTTGAGGAGGCGCAGCTCGGTCATCCCCTCGCGCAGCTCCGGCGACCGCGGCGGGGTGACCGGAGCGAGGCGAAGGGCGCTTCCCCGCAGCGCCTCGGCCCATTCGAACAGCGGGCCGGGGGACTCCTCCATCAGTGCCATCCGCACGCCGAGCTGGGCGAGCTCAGCTCCGATCGCCGACGCGGTCGCGCGAAGATCCGAGGCGCCGAGGGCGGCCCGATATCCCTCGAGCAGACGCAGGCCGGACCGCGCGCTCCGCTGAGCTCCCCGCCGGTCGCCTTCGGCCAGACGGATCAGCGCCTCGACGTGCTCGCCCTCAATCCGTTCGGCCACCCGCGCGCGGCGGAGCAGCGGCGAGCACGCGGTGAGCTCACGGCGGGCGACGCCGATCGACCCGAGCTCGATCGCCGCGCGCGCCACCGCCACCTGGAGGGCCAGCGCGTCCTGGCGCCATCCGGCCGCCGCGAGCGTCGCGGCGGCGCGGCGCCCGGAGCGCAGGGCCGCTGGACGGACCCCGCCGGCCGCGATGGCAGCGGCGAGGGCGAGTCCGGCGGCGCGGGCGGCGTGGAGATGACGCTGCTGGGCGGCGAACGAGCGCTGCGCCCGGATCGCGAGCGCGCGAGCCCCGGCCGCGTCGCCGGCCAGGAGCGAGAGGCGGATCGCTTCGAGGCGGCCCCCATGGTCGTCCCGGCCGGCCCGCTGCCAGATCGATTGCGCCTGCCCGAGCGCCTCCAGCGCCTCGCTCCACAGGCGTGCCGCGGCCAGCGCTTGTGCTCGCAGGAGCTCGAGCTCCGCAGTGCCGAGTGCCGAAATGTCGTCCACGTCGATGGCGTCGAGTCGCGCCAGGCACTCGGGCAGGTCGCCTCGGGTAAGGGCGATCCGGACGAGCTGACTCTCGGTGGCGAAGGCGGCCGCCTTCGCGCCAAGGCGGGCGAAGAGCTCGCGGGCTCGAAGAAGATCGCGCTCGGCGGCCGTGACGTCGCCACGCTCGGTGAGTAGGCCGCCCCGGTTGCGCAGCAATTGGGCCTCCCAGAACACGTCTCGGTGCCGGCGCAGCGTCGCCAGCGCCCGGTCCGTGTCGCCGGTCGGGTCCGTCGCCGTTCCCGCGTACCAGAGAATGCCGATCCGGAACACCTCCGAGCGTGCCTGCTCGTGCGCGTCCAGGGAAGCTCGGGCCGTTTCGAGCTCGCGGAGCGCGAGGGTTATGGCCCCCCGGCCCGCGAGATCCAAAGCCAGGCGGCGCCTCGCCAGCGCCGTTCGCCGCGCGAGGCCGTGTCGCTCGCCGATGCGGATGGCGGCGCGGATGGCGCTTATCGCCCGCGCGTCGCCGAGTTCGTGCCGGGCGAAGCTCAGGGCATGGAGGGCGGCGACTTCAGCCTCGGGGGCCCGTTGCGCCCGAGCGAGCTGCAGGGCTCGCTCCGCCATCCTCGCGGCTGCGCCGGCATCAGCCTCCACGAGGTCGAAAGCGGATTGGGCAAGGGCCAGCGGATCCTCGCCCGGAACCTCAATGACCATCGCAGAGATGTATCAGGGTTCGCGCGGCCGCCTCTAAATGTCCATAGGATCCCCACGAGCGTAGGCCCGGAAAGGACCGGAAGTGAGCCCGAACCAGGTTTTCCCGTTGGAAGATGGCCCGCTGAACCCGATCGCACAGCGGGTTCTCGAGAACCCCGATCTCACCTTCGACGTCGACGGTGACGCCATCGTCGTCGCCGTCAAGGCCGAGCTGCTCGTGCGCAAGTCGGCACGCGATAACGCGAGCGAGCTCGACGCAGCGCTGGCAAAGATCGCCACCCGCCACGGGACCCTGGCAACGATCGCCAAGGCTCCCCGACCCCGTGACGCCGAGCGCTCCGATGCCCGTGCCGGCGCCGGCGGGTACCAGCCCGATGAGACGGGCCCTGCCGGTGGCATCGAGGTCTGGCGCCTCAACGACGACGGGGCCGATTCGATCGACGTAGCGAGAAGCCTTCGCCGGCTGGCCGCGGACGAGATCCTCGATGGTTCCAAACTGTGCGTGCCGGCGGTGACGCCCAACCATGTGGCCATTCTCGCCCCGCACGCCGGCGGCTGCCCGGCGAGCTCGCCGCGACCGGCCCCCGGGCCCCACGAGCCGTTCCTCGCGCCACCGCGAGCAGGGGCGAGCGCCAGGGTGACCGTCCTCGACAGTGGCTATATCTACACCGAGCCGCCCGATCAGGCCCACGGTGCCCTCGATGCGCGCGTCACCCTCGTCGACGGCGAGCGCTTGGACACGCTCACCAGTCCCGCTTCGTGGCAGCCCGACGCGCCCGACGGCGTGGACATCGACGGCGACGGCCGGCTCGATGGGATCGCGGGGCACGGCACCTTCATTGCCGGGCTGATCGCCCACCTGTGCCCGCAGACCGAGCTCACGGTGGTGGGTCTGCGCAACCAGGAAGTCGAGATCGGCGGGATGAACCCGGCCCAGCAGGGGGGGCTGTTCGAGACCGAGGCCGCGATCGCTCACGCCATGCTGCAGCACAGCGACACCGATGTGATCCAGTGTGGCTTCGCCTTCCCGACCCTCGACGACTACCCGTCGCTCCCGTTCGCCGCCGCCATGGAGGTGCTCACGGGTCCCGATGCCCCCCGAGAAGGGGTTGTCGTGGTAGCGCCGGCCGGCAACGAGGAGTCCGGCCGTCAGTACTGGCCGGCGGCGCTACCGGACGTGATCGGCGTCGCCTCGACCAATCGCCACGGGCACAAGCGCGCATGGTTCTCGAACTGGGGCGACTGGTGCGATTGCTGCACCCGGGGCGAGGATGTCTACTCGACCTTCGTCGACTGGGACGGGCTGATCGAAGGCGGGGCCGCTCCCCAGCTTTTCGCCGGCTGGGCGCGGTGGGACGGAACCTCGTTCGCCGCCCCGAAGGTGTCGGCGGCGATCGCGTGCGTGCTCGCGTCCAGCGATGACGACCTGCTTCCAAGTGAAGCCTGGGAGATCCTCCTCAGCGGTGACGGAGCGGTTGAGGTGACCGAGGTGGTGGACGACCAGCTGTCGGCCGACCCCGTGACGCTCCCGCGCCTGCATCTGGGCTGAGATGAGCGTCCAGGAGCTCGTCCGGGCGGCAAGCGAGGGCGACGCGTCGGCCTGGAGCACCCTTGTCGACCGCTTCGAGGGGCTCATCTGGGCCACGTCACGGGCGCACAGGCTGTCGCAGGCCGACGCGGCCGACGTCACGCAGACCACGTGGCTGCGGCTCGTCGAGAACCTCGACCGCATCAACGATCCCGAACGGCTCGGAGCCTGGCTGGCCACCACAGCCCGGCGCGAGTGCCTCCGTCACCTCCGGCTCCACGGTCGCGAGCTCCGGGTCGAGGACGACAGCCTGTTCGAGGCGCCGTCCGAGGACCGGGCCGAGGACCGCCTGATCGTCCGTGAGCGCGACGATGCGCTGCGGCGGGCCTTCGCACGCATCGGGGAGCGCTGCCAGGCGCTGCTGCGGATGCTCTCGGCCCCGGATCCACCCAGCTACGAGGAGATCGGCGCGGCGCTGGGGATGCCCATCGGGGCGATCGGTCCCACCCGGGCACGGTGCCTCGACAAGCTGCGGGGCGCCCCCGAGCTGGCTGGTGTCGGGCCGTGAACGAGCATGACCCCCTGCTCGATGAGTTCCGAGATCTGTTCGCCCACGACGATCCGGTCCCGCCGCTGGTCACGGAGACGGCCAAGGCGGCGCTCGGCTGGCGGCGGCTCAACGCAGACCTGGCCGAGCTCCTGAGCGACTCGTCCCTGGAGACCGGTGAGCTCGCGCTCGCCCGTGGCGCCGGAGCCGCGCTGCGGTCGGTGAGCTTCAGCGCGGGCGCGCTGACCATCGACATCGAGATCCACGGCGAGAACGCTGAGCGGACGCTCCTCGGGCAGCTATCGCCTCCGCCCCCGCAGGCGCGGATCGAGGTTCAGGGCGCCGACGACGGAGGGCCTGCGGCGGCGGTGGATGCTGACCGGCTCGGGCGCTTCCGGGCGCAGCTCCCGCCGGGGAAGGCCTTTCGCCTGCGGGTCGCGCTCGGGGAAGGGGCGCGGCCGAAGTGGATCGAAACGAGCTGGATTCCGATGTGAGGTGAGGGGCGCTCTACAGTCAAGGGACGTGTTGGTCGCCACTCACGACGGTTCCTTTCACGCGGATGAGGTCTTCGCCATCGCTGCGCTCGGTCTCCTCGGCGAGCGCATCGAGGTCGTGCGCACGCGCGACCGCGACGCTCTCGCGCCCGCGGACCTGCGCGTCGACGTGGGCTTTCGCGACGACGCCTCGACCGGCGACTTCGACCACCACCAGCGGGACTTTGAGGCCGCGAGGGAGAACGGCGTCCGCTTCGCCTCGTTCGGTCTCGTATGGCGCGAGTTCGGCGCGCGGGTGTGCGACGGCGATCAAGCGGTCGCCGACGTCGTGGACCAAACGCTCGTGCAAGCGGTGGACGCCAACGACACCGGCCAGCGGCTGACCCAATCACTGATCGACGGCGTGTATCCGATGAGCGTCAACGCCATCATCGGCGGCTTCAACGCGCGCTGGGATGAGGCCCTGACCTCCGAGGAGGAGCGCGAGCGCTTCGACCAGGCCGTGGACCTGGCTCAGGGCATCCTCGCGCGCGAGGTGGCCTCTGCGGCCTCCGGCCTGCGCGCCCAGCGCATCGTCCGCGAGGCGATCACCGCGGCCTCCGACCCGCGCGTCGTCGAACTGCCCATCAACGCCCCGTGGAAGCAGGTGCTCGTGCCCGAGGCGGCCGACGCCCTCTTTGTCATCTACCCCAAGCGCCAGGGCTTCGGGCTCGAAGCGGTACCGCGCGAGCTCGGCTCGTTCGAGAACCGGCGTGACCTGCCGGCGACCTGGGGTGGGCTCGAGGGTGATGACCTGATCGCCGCCACCGGGGTCGAGGAGGCGCTGTTCTGCCATGCCAAGAGGTTCCTGGCGGTCGCGCGGACGCACGCGGCGGTCACGCGGCTGGCGGAGTTGGCGCTGGCCGAGAGCTGAGCCTGCGCGTGATGGCAGGCAAGGTCCGCTGGGGTGTCGCTGCGGGCGGGCTGGTGCTGTGTGTGGTACTCGGGTGGGGCATGGTGGCGTCGGGGGCATCGCGCGGCACCGGGGTCGCGAAGCGTTCCGTGAAGCTCACGGTTGAGGTCAACGGCGACCTGCTCATCCACGCGCCGGTCTGGGACCGGGCGCTCGCATACGGGCACGGCACCTACGACTTCACGCCGATGCTGCGAGAGATAGCGCCGTACATCAAGTCCGCCGATCTCGCCATCTGTCATGTCGAGACCCCGATGACGCCCCGCCCACCGCAGGGCTATCCGATCTTCAATACTCCGACCCAGCTCGCCCGGGCCATCAAGCACGCCGGCTGGGACGTCTGCGACACGGCATCGAACCATTCGCTCGACCAGGGGCAGTACGGAATCGACGAGACCGGACTCGCGCTCGACCGGGCCGGGGTGCTCCACACCGGATCGTTCGCGTCGGCCGCGGCGGGGCAGCGGACCCTCATGATCACGGTCAAGGGTGTACGCGTCGCCTTCCTCGCCTACACCGAGATGACCAATGGACTCAGGCCTCCCCATCCATGGTCGGTCAACATCGCCGGCGTCGACGCGGTACGCCGCGCGGCGCGCCTGGCTCGGCGACGGGGCGCGCAGGTGGTAATCGTGAACTTCCATTGGGGGCAGGAGTTCCAGTCACAGCCCAGCACGTTTCAACTCGCCACGGCTCGCGCGCTGGCGACCGATCCGGACATCACCGCGATCGTCGGTCAGCACGTGCACGTCGTGCAGCCGATCGTGCGCGTACACGGCAAGCTCGTCGTCTACGGCGAGGGGCAGCTGCTCTCTAACCAGTCAGCAGCATGCTGTCCTGCGCAGACCGAGGACGGGATGCTCGTGTTCCTTCACGTCCTCGTGAGCGCGCGCAGCTCGAAGGTCACGAGCATCACCTACATGCCGACCTGGGATCGCCACCCCGACTACACGGTGCTGCCGATCGGGCAGGCCCTGCAGCATCACCAGGCGCCGGCCGGCGAACTGCGGGCGTCGTATCAGCGCACTACGTCGGTGGTCGGGCGCATAGGTGGCGTGCTCGAGCCGGTACCGGGCCGTTTGCCCTGAAGCAAGGCCGCGAGGCGTCCTCTCGCCGGAGTAGCTTCCAGACCCGTGGCGACAGCGCCGACGCAAGCTCTGTTCCAGGTCGCCGTGGTCTTGATCCCTGCCTTGTTGCTGGGCGGCGGCCTGGTTCGCCCCGCCGCCACCACGGAGGCGGCGCACTGGTACAGCAAGACCGTCGCGTTGATGATGGTCGTGCTCGTGATGTCCGCTGTGGGTGGCGAGCTCGTGGCCATCAATGGTGCGTTCGCCGTGAGCCCGTCCGAGGCGAGCATTCGCATCGTCGTCGGCGTTCTCCTCGCCGGCACCGTGGTCATCGGGCTACGCACGGCGCGCCACTGGGTGGACCGGGTCATCTCACGAGCGGCCAAGAAGTACGTGTACACCCTGGCGGTCGTGGTCGCGGTGGTCTCCTTTGTCGGCGGCCAGGTCATTGTCACCAACACGATCCACGAGGCGCAAGCCGCTCAGGCGCTTACCGCCGTCCAAAGCGCACGCGCCGCCGCGCAATCCGCCCACGGGGCCGGCGCTCGCGCCGCCGGCCGTGCCGCCCTGGCCGCCGCCGAGCGCACCTATCGGGCGGCGTGCCGCCAGGCCCCTGGCTTCGCCGCATGTTCGGCGGCGGTAGTGCCCTAGGCCGACGGTCCGTCGGGCGAAGGTCCCAGCATGTCCCACCGGTTCCCGGCCACGTCGACGAAGACGACGACGCGACCGTATGGTTCCTGGCGCGGCTCGGTGACGAAGTCCACGCCCGCCTCGCGCATGCGCTCGTAGGTGGCCTCGAAGTCCTCGACGCGCAGGAACATCCCGACGCGCCCGGCGAACTGGTCCCCGACGGCGCGCGCCTGGCGCTCACCGTCGGCGCGCGCGAGCAGGAGCGCGGTGGTGGCTCCCGGCGGGCGCACGACCACCCAGCGCTTGGGACGACCGTCGGTGGTCATGGACGGCGAATCCTCGACGAGCTCGAAGCCGAGAACGTCAACGAAAAATGTGATGGCCTCGTCATAGTCCTCGACGATGAGGGCGACCTGGTGGAGATGCAATCGGACCCTCCCGGTACTGGTAGTGCACGCGGATCTCAGCTAGGTTCGAGCGGTCATGCCCGCCTCCTCCCGTCTCCCGCGCCTGGACCGCTCCCAGCCGTGGTACCTCTTCCCGCTGATCATCCCGTGGGCCGTGCTGGCGATCTTCTTCTGGATCTGCGCCGGCGTGTGGATCGTCGCCCGGTTCATCACGGTGCACATGCAGCGTCTGTGGCGGGCGTTATGGACGCGGCGCGCGGGCTGACCTGCCACGCCCGGCCGCTTGCCAAGTTTGTCAATTGGATTGCCAGACAAGGGCTGGAGGCTTGTCGATGCTGGGAATGGGGTTTACATTTTTGGGGGTTAGTGGTTAGAGTGGGTTTTGTTGTTGCGGCTCGGGTTGTGTCGGCGGGGGCCGGGGCGGTGTTTTGGTGAGCGATACTGAAGGAGGAGGGTTTATGGCCGAGGTTTTGGAGGATG
>DASZLV010000142.1:0-21784 GCA_035552215.1 Solirubrobacteraceae bacterium
CAACGCGAAGCCGGAGAACGCCGAGCGCGAGGGCGAGACGATCGCCGAGGCCGGCGCGCCGGGCGCAGTCACCATCGCCACCAACATGGCGGGCCGCGGTGTCGACATCAAGCTCGGCGGCAACCCCGAGCACCTCGCGCGGCTCGAGGTGGCCAAGCTCGGCCTGCAGCCGGGCGACCCCGACTATGACGAGCACTACGAGAAGGTCCTGCCTGACGTCGAGCTGCGCCTCGAGGCGTCCCGGGAGGAGGTCCTCGACGCCGGCGGCCTGTTCATCCTCGGGACCGAGCGCCACGAGTCGCGGCGGATCGACAACCAGCTGCGAGGACGCGCCGGGCGCCAGGGAGATCCGGGCGAGTCTCGCTTCTTCCTCTCGGCCCAGGACGACCTCGTGCGCCTGTTCGCGGGCGAGCGGATCTACAAGATCCTCGATCGCCTCGGGACCGTCGACGAGGAGGGCAACGAGGAGCCGATCGAGGCGGGCATGCTCTCCAAGCAGATCGAGAAGGCGCAGCGAAAGGTCGAGGAGCAGCACTTCCTCCAGCGCAAGCACACGCTCGAGTACGACGACGTCCTCAACCAGCAGCGCGACGTCATCTACCACTATCGCGACGAGGTGCTCGAGGGCCGGGACATGAGCGAGGCCTCGCGCGAGGAGATCGGCAACGTCATCGAGCGGCTCGTCGACGAATACACGGCCAGCGACTTCGTCGAGGAATGGGACCTCGAAGGCCTGGTGCGCCGGGTCGAGGAGATCCTCCCCGCCCACAGCGGGATCGAGACCTTCGACACCAGCCAGCTCGACCGCACCGAGCTCACCGAGCAGCTTCAGCAGGAAGTGCTCGCCCACTACGACCGGCGCGAGGAGGAGCTTGGGCCCGAGCTCATGCGCTACCTCGAGCGCAACGTGCTCATGCAGATCATCGACATGCGCTGGCGCGAGCATCTCTACGACATGGACTACCTGCGCGAGGGCATCCATCTCCGCGGGTTCGCCCAGATCGAGCCGCTCGTCGCCTACAAGAACGAGGCCTTCACCCTCTTTCACGACCTCATGAACGGCGTCTGGAACGACTACGCCCGCAACCTCTTCCACGTTGAGTTCACCTTCGCCACCGAGAACGGCGACGTGCCGCCACCGCCTGCGCCCTCGGTCCGGCCGAGCCCGGCGTCGAGCTCGGCGACCGGGGGCCGCAACGTGCGCTACTCCGGCGGCGGCATGCAGGCCCAGGGTTCCGTGGCCATGGCCGCCGCCGCCGAAGCCGGCACCGCCGTCGGAGAGGAGCCCCCGCCGCCGCCTCCGGTCGAACAGCGCCGCGTCGACGAGGCCGAGCAGATCGGCCGCAACGACCCCTGCTGGTGCGGTTCGGGCAAGAAGTTCAAGAAGTGCCATGGCTCATAGCCCGCTGGGTGCGTAGCGTGTGAGCGATCTGACTGCGGCCCAGCGCGAGGCGGCGCTCGCCGAGCGCCGTAGCGAACTGCGGGCGCAGCTCCTCCAGGAAGCCGGCGGCGGCGCGGTGGTCTTCGGGATCTGCGCGGTGATCTGGGCTTCCGCGGGCGCGCACGGGATGTTCTGGCCGCTGTGGATCGCCCTCGTGGTGCTCCTCCCGCTCCTGCGCAGCGGCTGGCGCCTGTACGGCCCGGCGCCCGATTTCGAGCGCGTGGAGCAGGATCTCGCGACTTTCCGCGGGCGCCGCAAGCGCGAGGATGCTCGCCGCGCTGCCCGCCAGCGGCGCTGATCCCCCCTGCTAGGGTTGAGATCGATGGCAACTGCGCCCTCAGAGCCGCTCTCCCAGCGCCTCGCGGCGATCCGCGATCAGTTGAACCTGCTCGCGGACTATCTTTGACCCAGCCGCGCTGAGCGAGCGCGCAAGCGCGCTCGAAACCGAGATGGGGGCTCCGGGCTTCTGGGATGACCAGGAGCGGGCGGCGTCGGTGAGCGCCGAGCATGCGCGCACCACGCGCAAGCTCGAGACCTACCGAGCCCTGGAGCGAGACGCCGAGGATCTCGAGCCGCTCGCCGAGCTCGCCGAGGAGGATCCCGACATCGCCTCTGAGCTCGAGGAGCAGATCGCCACCGTGGTGGAGCGCCTCCATGCGCTCGAAGAGGAGCGGCTGTTCTCGGGGCGCTACGACGCCGGCGACGCCCTCGTCACCGTCAACGCCGGCGCGGGCGGGACCGATGCCCAGGACTGGGCGGAGATGGTCCTGCGCATGGAGATGCGCTGGGCGGAGAAGCGAGGCTTCCAAGCCGAGCTCCTCGAGCTCTCACCGGGGGAAGAGGCGGGCATCAAGTCGGCCACCTTCCGGGTCAAGGGCGAGAACGCCTACGGGCTCTACGGGGCCGAGAAGGGCGTGCACCGGCTCGTGCGCCTGTCGCCGTTCGACTCCGCCAACCGCCGGCAGACGAGCTTCGCCGGCGTCGAGGTCTCGCCCGTGGTCGAGGGGAGCGCCGACGTCGAGATCGACGACGACGATCTGCAGATCGATACCTACCGCGCCAGCGGCGCCGGCGGCCAGCACGTCAACAAGACCGACTCGGCCGTCCGCATCACCCACCGGCCCACGGGGCTCGTCGTCCAGTGCCAGAACGAGCGCTCGCAGTCCTCGAACAAGGCGACGGCGATGGCCATGCTCCGCTCGCGCCTGGTCGAGCTCGAGGAACGCAAGCGCCGCGAGGAGATCGCGCGCGAGAAGGGGGAGGCCCAGGACGTCAACTTCGGTTCGCAGATCCGCTCGTACGTCCTGCACCCCTACACGATGGTCAAGGACCACCGCACCGATTACGAGATGGGGGACGCCAACCGGGTGCTCGCCGGCGACCTCGACGGCTTCGTGCGTGCCTACCTGCTGAAGGCAGCGCGGTGACGGAGCGGGACGAGGACGAAGACGAGCACGAGCCCGAGCAGCCCGTCGCGCCCTACCTCGACGCGGTCACCGCCTACGGCTTTCGCGGCTCGACCCGCTTCCATATCCCAGGCCACAAAGGCGGGGTCGGGGCAGATCCCGGGCTCCGCGCCGCGCTCGGTGCCCGGGCGCTGCTGCTCGACGTGCCCCAGGACATCAGCGGGATTGATGTAGGACCCTCGCCGACGCCGTACGAGCGCGCCGAGCGCCTGGCCGCCGAGGCCTACAGCGCGGGCCGCACCTGGTTCCTCACCAACGGGGCGACCCAGGGCAACCATGCCCTGTGCCTGGCCCTCGCCCCGCCCGGCACCTCGGTCGTCCTCCAGCGCAACAGCCACGCGAGCCTGATCGACGGGCTCGTCCTCAGCGGCGGCAATGTCGGCTTCGTCACCCCCGAGTACGACGGCGAGCTCGGGATGGCCCACGGCGTGACGCCCGAGGCGCTCGAGCGCGCGCTCGCGCACACACCCGAGGCCACCGCCGCGTTCATCGTCTCGCCCACCTACTACGGGATGGCCGCCGACGTCGAGGGGTGCGCTCGGATCGCCCACGCCGCCGGCGCGGCCCTGGTGGTCGATGGGGCCTGGGGCGCGCACTTCGGCTTTCATCCCGCCCTGCCCGAGAATCCCCTGCGCCTCGGGGCCGACGCGATGATCGCCTCCACCCACAAGATCGTCGGCAGCCTCACCCAGTCGGCGATGCTCCACGTGGCGGCCGGCGGACTCGTCGACGCCGGTGCTGTCGCCCGCGCCGTCAGGCTCGTGCGCTCGACGAGCCAGAGCTCGCTTCTCTTCGCCTCGCTCGACGCCGCCCGGCGCCAGCTCGCCGTCCACGGGGAGGCCCTGCTCGACCGCAGCATCGCCGCCTCGGCCCAGGCGCGCGCGGCCATCGATGCCGTCGATGGCTGCGCGGTGGTGGGCGCCGAGCTCGTGGGCCGCCCCGGAGTGGCGGGCTGGGACCCCCTGCGCATCGTCATCGACGTCCGCGGCACCGGCTGCACCGGCTACGAGGTGGCCGTCGCCCTCCGCGCTCGCTACGACATCCACGTCGAGCTCGCCACGCACGCCACCGTGGTCCTCGTCCTCGGACTCGGCTCCGAGCCCGAAACGCTCGAGCGCTTCGCTCACGACTTCGCTGAGACGGTGCCGCGCATCTCCCGGCCCGGAGAGGCCCGTGCCGTGCTCCTGCCCCCCACGGCGACCCGGCACGGGACGGTGGTCCCGCCGCGCGAGGCCTTCCTGGGCCGGGGCGAGGCCGTCCCCGTGGAGGAGGCGATCGGGCGCATCTCCTGCGAGGCCATCGCCGGCTACCCGCCCGGCGTGCCCTCGCTTCTCCCCGGCGAGCGCGTCACCCCCGAGGTCATCGCCTATCTGCGCGAGCTCACCGCCGCGGGCGCTCGGCTCCACGGTGCCGCGGACCCGACCTTCGCCACCATCAGGGTCCTGATCCAGTGAGGAGCGCGCTGCGCGACACCGTGGACCGGGCGCTGGCCGAGGATGTCGGGACCGGCGACGTCACCACCACGGCGACGGTCGACTCGGCCGCGCGGGCGCGGGCCCTGATCACCCAGAAGGCCCCCGGCGTCGTGTTCGGCCTCGCGGTGACGGAGGCGGTGTTCGCCGCGCTCGATCCCGAGGTGCAGTTCGAGCGCCTCGCGCCCGAGGGTGAGTGGCGCGAGGGGGGACCGGTCCTGCGGGTCGAAGGCCGCGCGCGGGCGCTCCTCACCGCCGAGCGGACCGCGCTCAACTTCCTCCAGCGCCTCTCCGGCGTGGCCACCATGGCCGCCCGCTATGTCCGCGAGGTCGACGGGACGGGGGCACAGATCCTCGACACCCGCAAGACGACGCCAGGGCTCCGCGACCTCGAGAAGGCCGCCGTCGCCGCCGGCGGGGCGAGGAACCACCGCGCCGGCCTCTACGACGCGGTCCTCATCAAGGAGAACCACATCGCGGCCGCGGGGGGCATAGGGGAGGCGGTACGCCGTGCCCGTGCCGCCGCGCCGGGGCTGGCGCTCGAGGTCGAGGCGCGCAATCTCGACGAGGTCGAGGAGGCCCTGGGAGCACAGGCCCCGTGGATCCTCCTCGACAATATGAGCGTCGCCGAACTCCGCGAAGCCGTGCTCCGTGTCGCAGGTCGTGCCGAACTCGAGGCGAGCGGCGGCATCACCCTGGAGACGCTCAGGGCCGCCGCAGCGACCGGCGTAGACTTCATCTCAGTGGGTGCCCTGACTCATAGCGCACCTGCCTTGGACTTCTCCCTGATCCTCGAGCCGCTGATATGAACCTTCCGGTGTTGAACTCGGCCGCCGCCACCGCGGGGCCTCTGATGCTCGAGAACATCCCCGCCCTCCAGGACGAGGTACGCGCCCTCGCGCGCGAGCGGGACGCGGTGATCCTCGCCCACAATTACCAGCTTCCCGAGATCCAGGACGTCGCCGACTACGTGGGCGACTCGCTCGGCCTCTCCCAGCAGGCGGCGCGGGCCGACGCCGGGACGATCGTCTTCTGCGGGGTGCATTTCATGGCCGAGACCGCCTCGGTCCTGTGCCCCGACAAGCGGGTTCTCATCCCCGATCTCGACGCCGGCTGCTCGCTCGCGGACTCGATCACCGCCGAGCAGCTGCGGGAATGGAAGTCCGGGCACCCCGACGCCATCGTCGTCATGTACGTGAACACCACCGCCGAGGTTAAGGCCCTCACCGACTACTGCTGCACCTCGGCCAACGCCGTCGCCGTGGTCGAGCACATCTACCGCGAGCACGGCGAGGACGCCACCATCCTCTTCGGGCCTGACATGTTCCTCGGCGCCTACGTCGAGAAGACGCTCGGCCGGCCCATGCACGTGTGGGACGGGGAGTGCCACGTGCACGCCGGGATCCGGCCCTCGGACATCACCGCGGTACGGGCTGCCCATCCCGGCGCCGATTTCCTCATCCATCCCGAATGCGGCTGCTCGACGAGCGTGATGGAGTACGTCGCCGCCGGCGACGTCGATGCCGAGGGCGTGCACATGCTCTCCACCGGCGGCATGCTCCGCTACGCCAGTGAGCATCCCGGTGGCACGGCGATCGTCGCCACCGAGACGGGGATGCTCCACCCCTTGCGCCGGGCGGCTCCGGACACGGAGTTCATCGCCGCCAACGAGGCGGCCCACTGCATGTACATGAAGATGATCACCCTGCCCAAGCTGCGCGACGCGCTCCGCGATGGTGTCGGCGAGAACTCTCGCTATGAGGTCAAGGTCCCCGAGGACATCGCGGCGCGGGCGCGCGTGCCCATCGGGCGGATGGTCTCGATCGGGTAGCGTCGCGCTAGCGCTTTTCCGCGAGCAGATCGAGGCCGCCGCGGACGGTCTCGCGCACCGCGCGCAGGGTCATGCGCTTACGCTCGAACTCGTCAGGTGTGTAGCAGTGCACGTCGGCCTGGCCGCCCATCTCCATCGCATCCCACAGCGAGCCCGCCTGGTATACGCGCTCGAGCCAGGGAACGCCGTCGAAGGCTTCGGAGACGAAGATGACGATGTACTCCGGGCCGCGCTCGCGCTGGCGCGGGGCCCCGTGCTCGTCAGCCACGCGCGCGCCGCCGAGCAGCGCCTCCTCCACCGGCCAGCGATCACCGATCCGGTCTATGTAGCGCCTCAGCTCGCGGAGGTTGAGGCCACCTTCGGTCTCCACAGGGGGATTCTCGCCTGCGAGCGCCCCGGGAGCAAATGCGCGTCAGCTGAACTCGTCGGCCCCATGAGGTCCGACGACGGCGAGCGAGAGTTCATCGGCGACGTCGCGGGCGATTTCCACGACCTCGTCGTAGGTCACGCTGTCGAGGAGCGCGATCGATGTGTCGGGGTCGATGTCGCCGTGATAGACGATGGCCTGCTGGGCCGCCTGACGCGCCACCACCCCGGTGTTCTCGAAGGCGATGGCGCGGGCGCCGGCGGCGTAAGCGCGGGCGCGCTCGACCTCGTCCTCGGTGGGGCCGTCGGCGCGGAGCTCGGAGACGATCTCGCGCATGCGGCGGTAGGCCTCGACGGTCTTGGTTGAGTCCAGGCCCGCCGAGAGCTGGAGGATGGGGACATCGGCGTATGCGTGCCCCGCGGCGCCCACCGAGTACGCGAGGCCGCGCTGCTCGCGGATCTCGTCGAACAGGCGCGACCCCATCGAGCCCCCGAGGAGGGTCGAATAGATGGCGAGCGCGGCGCGCGACTTCGCCTCGGAACTGTCCACGGCGGGTCGGTAGGACATCCGCAGGTGCGACTGGTTGGAGTCGCGCTCCTGGACCAGGGCGCGGGGCTCGAAGGGCGGTGCCGGCTCATACGGGGGCGGCGCGGGAAGGGTGGGGAAGCGGCCGAAGAACTCGTCGAGGGCGCCGCCCGAGGGCAGCGCGCTCAGGTTGCCGACCACGAAGGCGCCGCCCCGCTCTCCCGACCACTGACGCTCGCGGAAGGCGACGATGGCGTCGCGGGTGAAGGTGTCGCGGATGTGCTCGGCCGGGCCGAGCACGGGCCGGCCCAGGGGATGGGTCCCGAAGGCCGCCTGGTCGATGAGATGCTCGGCCACCATCGAGGGCTGATCGTTGGCGCGCGCGATCTCCTGCACGACGACGCCCCGCTCGCGGTCGAGCTCTTCGGGGTCGATGCACGGCCGCCCGACGAAATCGGTCAACAGGTCGATCGCCTCGAGCGCGCGCTCGGCGCGGACGGTGATGTGGAAGGCCACGAGGTCGTGACTGGTGTAGGCGTTGAGCTGGGCGCCGATCCGCTCGGCCGCCTCGTTGATGTCGCGATAGTGCGAGTACTTCTCGCCGCCCTTGAACACGAGATGCTCGAGGAAGTGCGCCATCCCGTTCTCCTCGGGGCGCTCGGTGCGAGCGCCGGCGTCGAAGGCCACGAGAATGGTCACGGCGCGCGTGCCGTCGATGGCGATCCGGTGCAGCGGCAGGTGATTCGGAAGTTTCGTGGTGGTGATTTCGGGCACACTCAAACGTTAGCGGGCCGGTGATCTCGGCCGACCGCCTTTATCCACACGGCCTGCAAATCCCGTTGCAGAGCGCCTTGACGGCGTCGTGCGACGGCAGGCCACGCTAAGGTCCTGCGAGTCCAGATGGCCCTCCCCGAGTCGTACAACCGCAGTCGCCGCCGCCCCGCGCCGCCGACCACGCGGGCCAAGAAGGTTTCGCGTCCGGTGCGCAGTGGACCCGGCGCCCCGGTCATCGAGTTCCGGTCGGTGTCCAAGCTCTACGCGGGCGGGGACATCGGTCTCGACCAGGCGACGTTCTCCGTCGAACGCGGGGAATTCGTCTTCCTGGTCGGAAGCACCGGCTCGGGCAAGTCCACCGTGATGCGCCTCCTGATCAAGGAGATCGACTGCACCGACGGGATGATTCGAGTGGCCGGCCGCGACCTCGAGGAGATCACCCGGCGCCGGATTCCGCTCTACCGGCGCAACCTCGGCGTGGTCTTCCAGGACTACAAGCTCCTCCCGAACCGGACCGTGTACGAGAACGTCGCCTACGCCCTTCAGGTCACCGGAGGCACACGCCGCGAGATCCGCGACAAGGTCCCCGACATCCTCCGGCTCACCGGCCTCTCCACCAAGCTTCACAACTACCCCACGCAACTTTCCGGCGGCGAGCAGCAGCGCGTCTCCATCGCCCGCGCGTTCGTCAACCATCCGCCCCTTCTCCTCGCGGACGAGCCCACGGGCAACCTCGATCCCGAGACGAGCATCGGGATCATGCAGCTTCTGTACCGGATCAACCGCACCGGCACCACCGTGCTCGTCGCCAGTCACGATCACGCCATGGTCGACAAGATGCGCCGGCGGGTGCTCGAGCTCTACCGCGGGCGCGTCGTTCGCGACGAGGCGACCGGTCTCTATGCGCGCGACGAGACCACGCGTGAGTTCGCGGCTCGCCTGCGCAGCGCCGGCATCCAGTCGCCCGAGGTCTAGCGCCGATGCGCCTGGGCTTCTTCCTGCGCGAGTCGCTGCGGTCGATGCGCCGCAACATCGCTCCGAGCTTCGCCGCGCTCGCCACCGTGCTCGTGACCATGCTCGTGCTCGGGGTGTTCATTCCCGTCTTCCAGGCGGCGACCGGCGCGGCCAACAGCGTCCGCGGCCGCGTCCTCGTCGACGTGTACATGAAGAGCGGCGCGAGCGCCGCCGACGCTGCTCGCGTGCACAAGGAGATCTCCGCCCTGCCCCACGTCAAGTCGGTGCGCTTCGAGTCAAAGGCACAGGCGCTCGCCCAGCAGTCCAAGCAGAATCCGGCCGCTTACGCCCTGCTCGGCACCAATCCGCTCCCCGACACCTTCCACGTCGCGCCCGACAACCCGGGCAACGTCCTCATCGTCCGCGGCGAGATCACCCCCAAGGGTTCGAGCGGGCAGACCAAGAGCATCGACCCGGCGATCGAGAACGTCTCCAATCACACGACGGACACGCAGAAGATCCTCACCATCACCAGCGATGTGAAGTGGATCCTCTTCGCCCTCACCGTCCTCCTCGTCGCCGCCTCGACCCTCCTCATCGCCAACACGATCCGGCTGTCGCTCTACGCCCGCCGCCGCGAGGTCGAGGTCATGAAGCTCGTCGGGGCAACCGACTGGTTCATCCGCTGGCCGTTTGTCATCGAGGGCGTCATCGTCGGCGCCATCGGCGCCACCATGGCCATCGTCCTCCTGGGGATCACCAAGATCGCCCTCCTCGACCCGCTCGCCAGCAACTGGTCGCTCATCGCCGCGCCCCGCACGATTGGGTTCACCTGGCTGGTCCTCGTCCTGCTGGCCGCCGGCGTGGTGATCTCGGCGCTGGGGTCCGGCGTCTCGCTGCGGCGCTTCCTCCGGGTTTAGGTCTCAGAGCCCTTTCGGGTGGCCCGCGGGCGCGCCCGGCTACCCTCTCCCGGGATGTACCAACGGCCCTCACGTGTCCGTCGCATCCCCGCGCTCATCGCGGCAGGCGTCGTCGTGCTCGTCATCGGCGCCTACCTCGGCGCCCACGCGACATGGCTGCCCTCGCCGTTCAAGAACAGCGTGGCCGCCGACAGTCAGGCCCGTCTCCTCCACCAGGTCCTCGACGACATCCATTCCGAGTACTACCGGACGGTGGACCGCACCCAGCTCACCAACAAGGGGCTCTCGGCGATGATCGCGGCCCTCCACGACCCCTTCTCGCACTACTTCAGCCCCGCCGAGTACAAGAGCCTGTTCGGCGCGCCGCACCTGAACGGGATCGGGGTCGACGTGGCGCCGGTCAAGCGCGGCTTGCGAGTGGTCGACGTCTTCAACGGATACCCAGCGGCGAAGGCCGGACTCCTCCCGGGTGACCTGATCCTGGCGGTCGGGCCGACCTCGCTGGCCGGCCACACGGCGGCCTACGCCCAACGTCTGATCAGAGGCCCCGCCGGCACCCGCGTGGTCCTCACGCTGCTCGCCGCAGGACATCGTCGCGTCGTCCGCATCACCCGCGCGCATATCGTCGTTCCCGTCGCCACCGACCATCTCATCACCTCCCACGGCAAGAAGCTCGGCTACGTCCAGCTCACCACCTTCGACCAGCCCGGCGCCGGTGACCAGGTCCGTTCCGACGTCCAGCAGCTCCTCAAGCAGGGTGCCAAGGGCATCGTTCTCGACCTGCGTCAGAACGGCGGAGGGCTCATCAACGAGGCGATCAAGGTGGCCAGCGTCTTCATTCCCTCAGGGACGATCGTCTCCATCCACGGGCGCAGCACGCCTCGCCAGGTGTTCCCGGCCGCCGGAGGGGCGATCTCCAAGAACATCCCCGTCGTCGTCCTCGTCGACGGCCAGACGGCGTCGGCGGCGGAGATCGTCACCGCCGCCCTGCAGGACTACCACCGCGCCAAGGTCGTGGGAACGCATACCTTCGGCAAGGGCGTGTTCCAGGACAGCTTCGGTGTGCCCGGTGGCGGCGTGCTCGAGATCGTCGCCGGGTACTACTACACCCCGAACGGACGCAATCTCGGCGGCGGCGGCGTCAAGCAGGGCGCCGGCGTCAAGCCGGACATCTACGCCGTGGAGATACGACGAAGCAAGGCCGACCACCAGCTCGCCGTCGCGCTCAAGGCCCTCGCCCCCGAGGTCCGATGAGCGCCCCGACCCGACCGGCGCGCGCCGCCCACGTGGCGGTGCTGGAGAAGCGCGGGCGCTTTCTCGTCGCCGAGCCCTTCTTCGAGCGCGGCCCCCGGCTGTCGCTGTCGCGCGACCGCCGGGCCGACGCCGGCGACCTCGTGCTCGTGCGCCCTGGCGGTGGCGGTGGCCGGGACGGCGGTGGAGCGGGGCGGGCCCAGGTGGCCCGGCGAATCGGGCGACCGGACATCGCCCGCGACGTGCTCGAGGCGCTCATGCTCGACCGCGGGCTGCGGCGCGCGTTCGACCCTGCCGTCGAGCGCCAGGCGCGCGAGGCCGCGGCGGCACCCATCGACGCGGAGGCGATCGAGCAGCGGCGGGACCTGCGCTCGCTCACGACGTTCACCATCGACCCCGCGGACGCGCGGGACTTCGACGATGCACTGTCCGCCGAGCCGGTGGGGGAGGACGCCCTGCGCGTGTGGGTCCACATCGCCGACGTCTCCGCCTACGTGCGACCGGGCTCGCTCGTCGACCGGGAGGCCTACCGCCGGAGCACCAGCGTCTACGTGCCGGGCGCCGTCGAGCCCATGCTCCCCGAAGCGCTGTCGAACCGGGCGTGCTCGCTCGTGCCGGGGGAGGACCGCCTCGCGGTCACCGTCGAGCTCATGGTCCGTGGGGACAGTGTCTCCAGCGCGTCGTTCTACCGCTCGGTCATCCGCTCCGACGCGCGGCTCGACTACGACTATGTCGACCGCATCTTTTCCGGGGTCGAGCGAGCTCGTGCCCCGTGGGCGAAGCCGCTGACTTACGCGCGCGAGGCGGCCGCGGCGCTCGCGGCCCGGCGCGCCTCCCGGGGCGCGCTCCTGGTCGGGAGCGACGAGCCCGAGTTCGAGTTCGACAAGGCCGGCAACGTGGTGGCGTGCCGGCCTGTGCCCCAGACCGAGTCCCACCGGCTCATCGAACACCTGATGATCGCGGCCAACGAGCAGGTGGCCCGCGTGCTCGACGAGAGCGGCGCCCCCGCCCTGTACCGCGTCCACGAGCGGCCCGAGGCCCCGGCCGTCGAGCGGCTCTTCGAGCAGCTCGCCTCGCTCGAGGTCCCCACGCCTGCGCTACCGCGCGGCGGGATCACCCCGCAGCAGGCGGCGGACCTGGTGGGGGAGGCCTCGCAGCTCGTCGAGCGTTTCGTTGCCGCACGGGACGGGCGCGGTCGCCGGGCCCTCACCCGTCTCGTGCTCCGGACGCTGAAACCGGCCCGCTACGACCCGCGCAACCTCGGCCACGCCGGGCTTCAGTCCCCGCGCTACTGCCACTTCACCTCGCCCATCCGCCGCTACCCCGATCTCATCTGCCACCGCTCGCTCCTCGCCGTGGTCGGCGGTGGGGAGGTGGCGCCCGAGCGCGGTGGGCTCGGCAACGCCGGGACATGGACCTCCGAGCGCGAGCGCCAGGCCATGTTCATCGAACGCGACGCCGACGACGTGGCGCGGTGCTTTCTGCTCGAGCGCTCGCTCCCGAGACTGGGCCGCGAGACTGCCTTCGACGGCGAGGTGGTGGGGCTGGTGGGGGCGGGCGCCTTCGTCCAGTTCGGGACCGGGGAGGAGGGGCTGGCCTTCGAGGGCATGCTCCCGGTGCGCCAGCTGCGCGGCGAGTGGTGGGAGCTGGGCGAGCTGCAGACCATGCTCGTGGGCACGCGCAGCGGCCGCACGATCCGGCTCGGCGACGCCGTGCGCGTCCAGGTTGGGTCGATCGACGCGCCGCGAGGTAGGGTGGACCTCCTGCCGGTGGAGGTGTGAGGCGCGATGGCGAAGGGCAAAGGTAAACGCAAGGCGGCTCCGGGCGACGTGGCGACCAACCGCCAGGCCGGCTACCGGTACGTGCTCCAGGACCGGATCGAGGCCGGCATGGTCCTCACCGGGACCGAGGTCAAGTCGCTGCGCGACGGCCAGGCCCAGCTCAAGGACTCCTACGCGGTGATTCGCGACGGCGAGGTGTGGCTCGTCGGCACCTACATCGCCCCCTACGCACCCGCCAGCCGCGCCAACCACGAGCCCGAGCGCGAGCGCAAGCTCCTGCTCCACGCGCGCGAGATCGCCCGCCTCCAGATCAAGACCGCCGAGCGCGGCTGGACGATCGTGCCCACCCGGATCTACTTCCGCGACGGCCGCGCCAAGATCGAGATCGCCCTCGGGCGGGGTAAGGACACCCACGACAAGCGCGATTCGATCCGCGATCGCGATATGGCGCGCGACGTGGCGAGGCAGCTGGCGGAGCGGTAGGGCGGGGCCGGGCGGTATGCGTCTGTGCCCGCGTGGAGGTTCCGGGGGGCGTGCTACGAAATGCCGGATGATCAGGAGAAACGCAGCGCGGGTCGCCCTCGCGGTCCCTCCGGGCGCCTACGGCAGCGTCGCGTGGAGGTTCGTCGCGTTCATGCCGACGACGAACAGGGCTATGAGCCCGAGGTAGACGGCGGCGACCATGATGCGGGTCAGAGGACGCACGCGGTAGTAGGTCTGCTGTTCCTCGCCGCCGTTGCGGCGCTGCTTCCACCGGCGGGAGGTGTCCATGGCGCCGATGAGGATGAAGAGGAGGACGATCGGGTTCGAGAAGTGGGTGAGGAAGAGGAAGGCGACCATCATCCCCAGCCCCACGAACCACATCGCGGGCGCCATCGCCGCCATCGCGCGCCCGCCGTCCAGCGGCGTGACGGGCAGCAGGTTGAACAGGTTGAGCAGGAACCCGACAAAGGCCAGGGCCTCCCAGAAGGTGTTGCCGGTGAGCTGCCAGATGACCAGGCATACCGCGGATCCCAGGCCGCCGAGCACGGGTCCGGCCAAGCCCACGCGGGCCTCGGCGGCGGCGTCCTTGCCGAGCGATTTGGCGGTGATCACGGCGCCCAGGAAGGGGATGAACATCGGCGTGCTCGCCGCCACGCCCTCGCGGCGCAGCTGGAGCACGTGCCCCATCTCGTGCACGAGGAGGAGCACGACGAACCCGAGGGCGAAGGTCCACCCCCAGATCAGGCTGTAGGCGGCGACGGACACGGCCATCGTCCCCGCCGTGGTGAACAGCTTGATGTTCGGAAGCAGGAGGAGGATCGCCTTGAGCTTCGCCAGCAGGGCGACGAGCGCGGCGAGAGGAGCGGCGAGGCGCTTGCGCCAGCCGCGCTTGGGCTCGTCCTGGAAGGGGACGCCCTGATCAGCCGGCTCCTCGGCGCCGAAGGCGCCCGTCGGCGGCGCAGGGTCGACAACCCTCGGGGGCGCGGGAGGAAGCCAGGGCGTAGCGGATTCCATGCCCACCATTGTCGCACCCCTCCACAAGTTCCCCAGCCGGTTCTTCGAGATCTCCTACAATGACTGTGAATACCCCAGGGGACGACAGGCTTCGACGTGGTCGGATCGTGGGGTTGGTTGCGAGTCGAGGTTCCCGGGCGGCCTCGTAAATCACCCGGGAAAAAAATAAGTGCGGACGTACATGAGTACGCCCTCCCCGCTATGGCCTAAGGCCTAGCCAGGGAAGCTCTCGGCCCCCGCTCGCCTGCGGTGGGGATCGCCGGGATCAGATAGCAGGCCTTACTCGGTGCGGTCCGCTCCCGCCAATCCGAGGACATCTCAGGGAGCTGGCTGTTGACAACCCCGCCGGCGTGGCGAGTCAACAGTGAGATCAGAGCGCCGGATACGCTCGTAGAAGCCATCCCTTACGCGACCGCGGACGCGGGTTCAATTCCCGCCGTCTCCACCATTGAGTTCAAGAGTGAACCCTGGCCCGAATCATCCGGGTCGGGGTTTTCTCTTGAGGTCCCACTGGTCGGGACACGGGTCGATCCGCCTCCAGGGGTAGTGGTCCCAGGATGGCCCAGAGTTGGATGCCACGAGGACAAGGCGTCGTAAATCGGGGTCAGCTCGGTCTCAGTGATCTCGCCCTCGTCGCCAACCAGGATGCGCTTGAAGAACGTCTGATTGAGCAGCCGTCGCTCCATCAGGGTGCTCGCCTGATAGGTCGCATGAGGCGTGGCCGTCTGCCGCAGTGCCGCCTCGGCGGCGTCTTCGACATCGTGGAGATGGCTCTCGGCCTCTTTGAGTAGCCGCGTGATCTGCTTCTTCTCGGCAACGATCCGCGCTTGTTCTCGGGCGAGCACCTCTTCGGAGACCAGCTCGCTGTAAGCCATCTGTACAAGCCGGGCCTGGTTGTCCTCGAGCTTCGTCAGCTTCCGCTTGTGCCGCTCGATCTCCTGGCGAACGACGCCTCCCCGCAGGCCGGCGTCTTGCCGCAACTCATCCCACACCTGATCACGCACCACCTCCGGGAGATGCAACGTGCGATAGAGGGTCTCGACCTTCCTCTCGATCTCAGCCACCCGGTAATGGCGGCTTTGGCAGCTGCCACCGGTGTTACGGGTCTGTCGGTTGATGCAGCAGAAATAGGGATAAAGAACACCAAGCTTGCCGCGGTGCTCGCCGTAAAGGAGCCGCCCGCCGCACTCAGCGCAGTAGAGCGAGCCACGCAGGAAGTGCTCATGCTTGGAGGGTCGATCACCCGCGATCGCGTGGGCCGCCAGAACCTCCTGCACTCGGTCAAACGTGTCGTCGTCAATGAGGCGAGGATGGGTTCCAACGACGCGAACGCCGCGGTACTCGACGATCCCGACGTAGTAGATGTTCTTCAGCATTTTGTGGACGCTCGTCATCCGCAGTGGCATCGGCCCCCGCTTCGGTGTCTCCCGGCTGCGCAATCCGGCCGCATCGAGATAGTCGGTCAGCCGGTGCAGCGGCCAATCGCCGGTCGCATACAAGCTGAATGCTTCCCGAACCAGTGGTGCCCGGTCTGCGTCCTCCTCAACCCAGCGCATGTCTTGATTGCCGACGAGATTGCGCTTGGGCAGATACCCGATTGGGGGCTTGAACGGCGTCCCTCCCTTAAGGTGCTTCTGGTGGAGACCCTTCTTGATCTCACTGGCCAGGTTATTGGAGTAATACTCCGCGAAAGTAGCGAGCATCCCGTGCATCAGCCGTCCAGCCGGCGTCGCGTCAATGTTCTCGCTCGCCGATACCAGCGTGATCCCCATGCCCACGAGCTGTTGGTACAGCGTGGCGTCGTCCAGTCGGTTGCGTGCCAGGCGATCGACCTTGTGGACGATCAGGTGCGTGATGCCTAGTTCCTGCAACTCGGCCAGCATGTACTGGAGTACCGGCCGATCATCGCTGCGGGCTGACTCTGCTCGCTCGACGTAGGCCTTGGCCACCTCGGCTTCGAGGTCGGCGGCCTTGCGTTCGCAGGCCGCTATCTGGGCTGGGATCGAGTAGCCGTCCCCGTCATCGTCGCCGGCCCGCCCGAGCTGTCCTGTGCTTGAAACGCGGATGTATAGCGCCGCACGTTGGTGCGACGACTCTGTTTTCACTGCCTCGTCAATCGTTTTTCTAGTCTTCTTTGGCATTGATCTCCTCCTTTCTAGTTAATAAGACTTAACGAGAGTACCGTTAAGTCGGTTGAGTAATCAAGTAGTAATAGTGGTGAGCGGACCGATCCAAGCAGTGCTTAGATCGGTCCGCGCTTGACTTCACTTCAGAGCCTCTAGCTTGGCCGTGATGGCGGCTTTGCGCTCGGCTGCCGAAGCCTTGAGCGAGTCGTACTCGGCCTTGGCCTCGTCGAGGCGGCTCTTGGCTGCCTCGACCTCCCGGTCGATCGAGCCGATCGCCCGCTCCAGGGCGGCTCGGGCGTCGCCCACCGCCGCCTCGAGGGTCGTCTCCCGGCGGCGGGGTTTCGAGCCCTCGCCGTTCTTGCCGCGGGTCTTTTGGTAATACGACCCCCGGATGCTGTTGATCGGCTGGCCGTACTCCTCGGCGAGCTGCTTGAAGGCGTCCGCCTTCGAGATGCCGCCGGCGACGAGCGCCTCGACCTTGGTGTAGACCTCTTCGGCTTTGGTCATGTAGACCTCCTGAAGTGGTGGATGAGTGGGTCGGTGAGCAGAAAGACGTGCGGTCCTTCCACCCACCGGGCACCCATCCACGGCGCTGGGTCATGCGGCCTCGGCCAGCCTCTGACCGAACCCAGCTCGCTCCCGCGCCAGTGCAGCGAAGCCCGGATGCAGTTCGACCCCGAGGCCGTCGCGCCTAAGTTCGCGGGCGACGCGGAGCGTTGTGCCGGTTCCGCAGAACGGGTCGAGCACCATGCCGTGCCGGGTGGGGGCGTGGCAGAGGCAGGCCACGAAGGGCCGCGGCTGGGGGCGGCCCTCAAGAAACTGGACCCGCCGCCTGCTCCGTCTCCAGGCCCGTCCGCACTGCGTGCAGACCACCGGCGGGACGGTCGCAAGGATCGGACGGCGAACCAGAGATTCCGGGAAGGGCGCCCGGTGACCGCCGACACTGCGGCCGGGTGGCAGCGTCCAGGCGTCGGTTGGGTTCTTCCCGAGGACGTGACCGGAGCGCCCCTCGGCCGCAAGGCGCGCCAGCCCGATCCGCGGACTGGCCAGCTCGCCGAGCGCCGCCGTTGTGGTGGTCTTGACGCTGGGCTTCCTCAGCTTGGAGACGAGCGGCACGCGGATAGCGTCAAGGTCGTAGAAGTAGCTCGGCTGACGGACCAAGTGGTACAGATATTCCCAGCCGTTCGTTAGCCGGTCGGTCACAGGCGACGGCATGGGCGTCGTCTTGATCCAGGCAACCCGATTACGCACGATCCAACCGTCTGCCAGGAGCGCCCGCACCAGCCGCTCGGGGGCGAGGAGGAGCGACTTCTCTGGCGCTCCGAGCCGTGCGTTCCGGCTGTAGAGGTCGCCGACGTTCAGCCAGTACGAGCCACTCGGAACGAGCACGCGGGCGATCTCGCGGCTAACCGCGCGGAGATTTGCGACCCAGTCGTCGACGTGCGCCTCGGTGCCGAGCTCGCTGGGACCCGCGCCGTAGTGTCGGGCACGGAAGTACGGCGGTGACGTGATGCAGGCATCGACAGATCTGGGCGCGAGCGCTCGCAGGACGATGAGGGCGTCACCCTCGATCACGACGTTACGCGGCGTCACGAGCGCGCCTCCGCGGCGAGATAGCGAACCAGATCGCGTTGTAGGCACACCGAGAACATCCGCGTGATCCCACTGCGATGACGGCCGAGCATGGCTTGGAGCTGCTTCGCGCGCCGCTCGTCCGGCACCGCCCAGAGGACGCCGGGGTAGACGCTGTGTTCGGCTTGCTCGGTTCCCGATCGCAGGTGTTTGAAGTACCGCTGCGCTTTGGCGTCGATCGTGCCGCTGGCCTCGGTGGCCATGTCGATCTCGATGAAGTAGCGATCCTCGAGCGCTCCCACGCCGATCCTGATGAACAGATCCGGCTTGACGATCATGCGGCTAGCGAAGCCCGTCAGGAACTCCCTCCAGCAGCGCGGCTCGGTCTGAACTTCGAGGAGGTCGAGCTCGCCGTCGCGGTGGGCCTCGTGCAGCGACACGACAGCCTCCGTAATCGCGAGGACATGCCTGATGTGTCGATCGCCGGGCACGCCGGAACGGCGAACCTGTAGACCACGCCCCACGAGCATTTTGGAGCCAGCCAGCCCGACGCTGTAAATGTGGCCATCGCTACCGGCCCGAGCTCCGCCGATAGCCCGGGGAAGGCGATCGAGTACGCGCCATTCGGCGAGGCGCTGGAGGACATCGCGTCCCAGCCGGGCGCGGCTGGGGTCGATCTCGCGGGGCGTCCAGAACTGTCTCATCAGCTGTCGGCTAGTAGCCAGACGGACCTCGCTTGCGAACGACAGGACCGACCAGTCGAGCGGGGTCATGGCACGGGCGATCTTGTCGAGGCGTCTTTGGGTGAGGTAATTGGAGGATCGGGGAGCCGATACTTTCGCCGCCAGATTTGGCCCAGAAGGTGGTCCTGAGCGGCCGTTCTCGGAGCCCACGGTCTGCGCGATGGGATGGGCGATGGGACCCGTCATGACGTCCTCCGAGTGCGCCGGAAGTCTTCGTCAGGGGTCGGGCCGTCGGTCGCAGGCGTCGGTTCGCTTGCGCCGTAACGCTCGGCTGAGCGCTTGCGGATCGTCGCGGCCTGGCCAGTCTCCGGTGGCGGTGGCTCCGTGTGGCCGGTTACGACCGTGACGCCGCTGCCGGCTCCGGTGCCGATGCGTGCCGCCACCTCGAACGGACCGAGAGCCATCAGGTCCTCGGGCGTGAGGCCGGGCAGCTCGCGGGCGAGACGGGCGGCCTCCTCGGCGCTTGCCCGGAAGGTGATCAGCGTGGCGACATTTCCGAGCAGACTGCGACGTACTCCCTCCGGCAGGCGGGAGACCGTCTGCATCGCGACCACCAGCCCGGCGCCGAGACCACGAGCCCGTTCGGCTAGCAGCTTGAAGCTGAAGGGCAACCCGGCAAGGGTGGCGAGCTCGTCGACGTAGAGGTAGATCGGGTGGCGCTCGGCGGGCGACAGGGCGGCGCGGGCCTCGATCGCGCTCCAGACCACGTACATGAGCACCGCACCCATCAGCTGCGCCGCCGGCTCTCCCAGGCGACCCGGTGACAGCCCGACAAGCAGCCAGCGTCGCTCGGACAGCAGCTGGCCAACGTCGAGCTTGGGGTTGGGTGAAGCCACCACCGCGCGGACGGCCGGGCGGGATAGCAGCGCCATCGCCTTGGTCAGGAAAGGCTGGATATGGGTGGCGGCCTCACCGGGCGAGAGCTGCTCGTACTGCTCCCAGGCGGCGCGCATCAGCGGATCCTTTGTTTGGCTGACGGCCTGGCGGCGGAAGGTCGGGTCACCGAACAGGCGCGCCAGGTCCGTCAGGCGGGCGCCGGGGATGTCAGCTGATATGGCGTCGTGTTTGTCAAGCGGGCGCGTGTGATCGTGTCCGCCGGCAGACGTCGCGGACGCGGGCTTTGAGGTTGTTCAGGAGGGCGGGGCGTCGGGCTCGGTGTCGGCGGTGCCAGTCTGATATCGGTTATGAAAGAGGGGTCGTTGTCCCTGGTGGCGAAGTAGCGGGTCACCGGAACAGGGGCAGCGGGGAACCCAGGCTGTGGGCAGGCCGCCGCGCATATGGGCTTCGAGCCCGGTCTGATATCTGGTCGCCCCTTCGACTTGTCCGGTTGCGCCATGCGAGCGCGAATCCGTAGGTGTCGTGTTGCCCGGCCTTCCCCGCGAATCGTTGATGTCGATGTCGAGGAGGTGTTGGTGATGAGGACGGTGGCGCTTGATGTGCATAAGCGCTTTGCGGAGATCGCGGTGCATGAGGACGGCGGTCTGCGGCGGCTGGGCAGGATCGAGACCAGCCAGTTGCGAGCATTCGCGGAGTCGCTGGGCGCGGAGGATCACGTGGTGCTGGAGTCCACGGCGATGACGTGGGCGATCGCGGAGCTCCTCGCCGAGCACGCGGGGCGGGTGACGGTGTCCAATCCGATGCGGACCAGGGCGATCGCGAGCGCGAAGGTCAAGACGGACAAGATCGACGCGAAGGTGCTCGCGCAGCTCGGGGCGGCTGATTTCTTGCCCGAGGTGTGGGCGCCGGACGAGGTCACGCGCGCGCTGCGGCGGCGGATCGCGCATCGCTCGAGCCTGGTGCGTCAGCGGACTCGGCTGCGTAACCAGATCCACGCGGTCCTGACGCGCAACCTGATCGACGCGCCGTTCACGGACGTGTTCGGGCACGGCGGCCGACAGTGGCTGGCTGAGGTGGCGCTCCCCGCGCACGAGCGCGAGCAGGTCGACAGCAACCTGCGCATGCATGACGCGCTCGACGTCGAGATCGAGCTCGTCGAGCGGCTTCTCGCCGAGCAGGCGCTCGCGCGCCCCGACGTGCGGCGGTTGATGACGATCCCGGGTGTCGGCGCGATCACCGCCTTAGCGCTCGTGGCGGTGATCGGCGACGCGTCGCGGTTCCCCAGCCCGCGGCACCTGGTCGGCTATCTCGGCCTGGACCCGCGGGTCCGCCAGTCCGGCGAGAAGGCCGCCCGCCACGGGCACATCTCGCGCGCCGGGCAAGCGCACGCCCGCGGGCTGCTCGTCGAGGCCGCGCACACCGCGATCCACACCCCTGGTCCGCTGCGCGCGTTCCACGCCCGGCTCGCCGCGCGGCGCGGCAAGCAGATCGCCCTGTGCGCGACCGCACGGAAGCTGACCGTGCTGACGTGGCATCTGCTCACCAAGGACGAGGACTACCGGTACGCCGCGCCGACAATCACCCAGCGCAAGCTCCGCTCGCTGCAGCGCAAGAGCGGCGACAGCGGCCCGAAGATCAGTCTCGCCGGCGAGACCAGCCGCAAGGTCCTCGAACGGCAGTTCCTGGAGGAGGCAGAGCGCAACTACCGCAACTACGTCAGCGAGCGCAACCGACGACGTGGCGCGGGTGCCGCCACCGGGGACACGACTGTTGAGGCCGTCAAAGCGGCAAACGACGCGCGGCAGGCTCCACAGTCCCCAGATGCCTGCTCTTCTCGTTCGGGGTCACCCGCGCCGACAGGAATTCTTGCACCAAACCCTTGACGTTTTCATCCGGATGCGGGGGTTGGTTACCCCAAGAACCGGTTTCGCTGCCGGCGGTGCGCTGCTCTAGGAGCGAGCGTGACACCCGAGGGTGTTTCTCATAGCTGAGTCGCGCGTGCCGGCCGCTGAGCGGCCCGGCGCCCCGGCCTCCTGAACCGGGGGGGGTGTGGAGAAGGCTTTAGGGGGCTGTCGCTGCGGCCCAGAGGAAGCAGGACAGCTCGCGGGCGCACGCGACGACGGTCACGTGGTGCGGTTTCCCGCGGGCTTTCATCCGTCGGTAGACGCGGTGGATTCGCTGCTGCGCGGTGTTGGCGATCTGCAGAACGTGTTCGGGCTGTCCCTGC
>DASZLV010000143.1:0-2396 GCA_035552215.1 Solirubrobacteraceae bacterium
CAGGAGCGCCCGGGTGTTGGCCGGAAGTCCGCCGATGGCCACCGGGTTGCGGGCCAGGAAGCGCGCGAGCTTGATGGGCATCGACGCGCTCAGCGCGCTCGCGCGCATGAGCTCGACGAACGCCTCGGGCGTGCGCACCGGGAAGCGGGGCGCCGACTGGGCGACGATGTCGGTGCGCGATCCGTCGGGCAGGTAGCACTTGACCGCGAGGCCGCGGACGTCCGGGACGTAGTCGGGTGTGCGGGGATCGCCGCCGCCGTTGGACACCCGCGCCGTGACCTTGACGGGCTCGCCCTGCATGTGGGCGGCGCGGGTGAGCGTCGCGGCCTCCGGGGTCGCGGTGAAGGTCCCCGTGAGCAGCGTTCCCTTGGCGTGCAGGGCGCGGTGGCCGGGGTGGCGGCCGAACACCTCGTTGGCGGCGTCGATCGACTGCTCGGGAGTGATGGTCACGTGATCTCGCGGAAGACGATGCCCGCGCGCTGGAGGCGCTCGAGCAGGGGCTGCCCCATCGCCTGGGCCGTCGTCAGCTGACCGCTCAGCTCCGGGAGATCGTCATGGGCGAGGCACAGGGCCGACTCGGACAGCATCTTCGCCGTCTCGGTGTATCCAGGGTCGCCTCCGCTGACCTCGGTGAGGACGCGCTGACCGCCGCCCTCACCGATGAAGCGGACGCGGAACCACGAGTGCTCGCGCTCCTCGGGGGACGGGCCCTCGCCGCTGCGCTTGAGCGAGAGCAGGAGCCGCCGGGCGGGCGGGAGCTGGGCCAGAGCCATCGCTCCGGCCGCCCCGCCCGCAAGCCCGGCCAGGGTGGTGAGCCGCTTCTGGACGAGCCAGTGCCCGTAGCCGAAATCGGGGCCGTAGCGGGGGAGCGCCCGCGCCGAGCGCAGGACGACCTGCGGGTCGATGGTCGGCAGTGGCATGACCCAGCCTCCCGCCTCGGCGCTGCGGTGGGGCCTGCCTCGTATGCCCTTGATCCGCCGGTCGGTGGGGCGCGGCTCGCGGCGGCGGCGCTCAAGGGCGTGGCGGGCCGCGTGCCGGGCGCGGGCGAAGCCGTTGATCGCCGATTGGTAGGTGCCGGCGGAGAAGGATGCGTGGGCCTGGACGAATCCGTTCACGCGCAGCGGCACATCCTCGGGCAGGTGCTGGACGGTGAAGAACGTCCCCAGATCGTGGGGGATGGAGTCGAATCCGCAGCAGTGGATGAGCCTTGCGCCGGTGCGCTGCGCCTCGTCGTGGTGGCGCAGCCACATGAGGTCGACGAACTCGGGCTCGGCCGTGAGGTCGACGTAATCGGTCCCCGCCGCAGCGCAGGCGGCGACGAGCGGCTCGCCGTAGAGGATGTAGGGCCCGACGGTGCTGATGACCACGCGCGCCGACTCGGCCACGGCGCGGATCGAGGCCGGGTCCTCCACGTCGGCGTGGAGGAGGGGGACGTCTCGGGAGATGGTGCTTCTGACCGCCTCGAGCTTGTCGGGGTTTCGGCCTGCGAGGGCAATCCGCGTGCCCGCGGGGGCGTTGGCCGCCAGGTACTCAGCGGTGAGCCCGCCGGTGAACCCGGTCGCGCCGAAGAGGACGATGTCGTGCTCGCTGCTCACGGCGCTCCCCCTCCGAGCTTCCGCGCGCACTCGAGCGCCGTGGTCGGTGCGATGCCGGCGCGCGCGGCGAGCCAGCATGCGACGGGGGCGGCCCTGCGCTCGGACGCATGGGCCGCGACCGCCGCGAGGTCGAGCAGGGTCTCGAGCTCCGCCGAGGTGGGCGGAGAGATGCCGAGCTGCTCGGCGTAGGCGGCGAGCCATTGGTTTGCGTCCATCGGGGCGCGGACTGTAGCGCGGCGGGTTGTTCTGTCCGGCCGGTCGGCCTATTGACCCCGTCGTGACAGGTCACCACCTGGAGGTTCTCCCCTTGTCCCCCCAGCACTGGATCGTGCGCTACGAGGGCGACGACGCGCCCCTGGCCGAGACCGCGACCCAGACCGACGCCCGCTTCGAGGCACGCAACTGGGCCCGGCAGTTCGGTGAGCCTCTCATCCACGTGCACGAGCTCGACGGCGAGTGCCACACCGAGCACATCGACCCCGACTTCCGCGCCCCGACGCCGCGCGACGTGAAGGGGCCGCACGTGGAGCCGGACGAGCTCTGAGGGGGTTTGCCAGCGCGCCGGTCGGGGTGAAATCCGGGGGTGTGATGAAAAATGATCGACATGCAATAAAAATTCATCACAGGGACGGCGGTGGGGTCAAGATCGCGCCACCCGCACCGCCCCCCTCACAGCCCGTACGTCTTCGCGATGATGTCGCGCTGGATCTCGCTCGTGCCGCCGTAGATGGTGGCCGGGAGGGCGACGCGGACGTGGTGCTGCATGTCGTACTCGTTCGCGTAGCCGTACCCACCCATCAT
>DASZLV010000144.1:0-2282 GCA_035552215.1 Solirubrobacteraceae bacterium
GCGCATGCCGGTGTCCGCCTCGCTCCACGCGTCGGCCTGGGCGGTCATCCGGGCCACCGGGCGCAGCGCCCCGCTGATGAGCAGGCCGGCGGCGACGGCGACGACGAGCAGGACGCCGGCGCCGAGCGCCAGCGAGGCGATAAGAGCGGTCTGCACCGTCTCCTCGTACGGCTTCAGCGACACGGCCGCGACCACGGCGCCCAGCCGCCGGCCGCCGGCGATGACGGGCACGGCGTAGAGACGTGTGTGGTGTGCGGGCATCTCGTGCGTGCGGCGGGGCCCTCGTCCCAGGACCTCGGCGGCGTGCTGGGTCACCGGGTCGCTGGGAGGCTGCTCGAGGGGCTGGCTGGTCGCGAACACCCATGTCTGGGCGTCGAGCGCGCCGGCGTCGGGCACCTCGTTGGCCACCAGCCGGCCGCCGCTGACATGAAGGGAGGCAAGCGCGGCGGCGGCGCGGGCGATGAGCGCGTTGTCGGCCTCATGGCTCAGGCGGCTGCGGAGCACGACGTTGAAGGCGCCGACGAGAAGGACGAGAGCGATCGCCACCGCCCCGATGACCGAGAGCGCGAGACGGCCGCGCAGGCCGAGGCGCGGGCGCATCACTGCAGCCGATATCCGGTGCCGTGCACGGTGACGATCGCGGGCGGGTCGGGCAGGGCACGGAGCTTGCGACGCAGCCGGGCGATGTAGACGTCGAGGGTGTTGTCGTGGACGATCGCCCCGTAGGGCCAGGCGGCCCGGGTGAGCTCGATCCGCGCACACGACTTGCCTCGATGGGCAGCCAGGGCACCGAGGAGCCGGAACTCGGTCGGGGTGAGATCGATGCTCACCCCATCCCGGGAGGCGACGCGCTCGGTGGGATCGAGGTGGAGCCCCGCGCTCTCGAGGCCGGCGGCGGGAACGCTGCCCGCCCTGCGGATCAGGGCTTGCAGCCGGACCACGACCTCCTCGATGTCGAACGGCTTGGTCATGTAATCATCGCCGCCCGAGCTGAATCCCGCGAGGCGGTCGGTGAGCGCGTCCCGGGCGGTGAGGAAGAGCACCGGGGTGTCGATGCCGCGGGCGCGGAGCGCCTGGCACACGTCACGGCCGTCGGCGTCGGGGAGCCCGATATCGATCACCAGCGCGTCGGCCGGCGTGCTCGCCACGCGCGCGAGGAGCTGATACGCCGTCCCCACCCCGTGGGCGTCGAAGCCCTCGGCGCGCAGGCTGCGCACGAGCACGTCGCGCAGACCGGGCTCGTCCTCGAGGATCAGCAGCTGGGGCACCATCGGCGACCCAGTATCGCGACTGTGCAGCCCTTCTCGGGGCAGCCGTTCAGGACGTGTTCAGGTCAGATCTCGAGCATGCGTGCTCATGAGGCTTCCCATCGTCATGGCCACCGCGCTGGCCGCCCTGCTCGCCGCGGGCTGCGGCTCCGCCTCCACGAGCACGGCCCCGAGCACCCACGCCGCCGGCAATTCAGCGCCGGCGGTGGGGGCGCTGTCAGCCGAGGCCACCTCGGCGGCGACCGGCGACATCCCCGACAACCAGGCCTTCCTCACCTACCACAACCCCATCGAGCACTACAGCATGTCCTACCCCGAGGGCTGGGGCCTGAAGGGCTCGGGCCGCGATGTCTCGTTCACCGACAAGAACAACGTCGTCCACGTGGTCATCGCCACCGCCCCGGCGCCGAGCACCGCCGCCGTAGCCGCCGAGCTCACGCACCTGAAGCGCTCGAGCCCAACGCTGACCTTCTCCGCCCCGGCGACCATCGCCCTGAAGTCTGGTCCCGCCGCGAAGGTGACCTACACCACGCGCAGCGCCGCGAATCCGGTCACCGGCAAGAGCGTGCTCCTGATCGTCGATCGCTACGAGCTGAGCCGGACGGGCAAGCGCGCGACGGTCGACCTCGGCACCCCCAAGGGCGTCGACAACGTCGACGCGTACCGCAAGATGATCAACAGCTTCACGTGGCGGTGAGCCTCTACGTCGAGCCCGAGCGGCCCCAAGCCGAGATCGAGTGGCCCGCCCTCCAGTTCAACGACGTCTTCAAGATCTTTCGCTCCGGGCCGGTGGAGACGGTCGCGCTCCGCGGTCTCGAGCTCCGCGTCGACCGGGGCGAGCTGATCGCCGTGCTCGGCCCTTCGGGATGCGGGAAGAGCACCATGCTCGCCCTCGCCGCCGCGCTCGATTCGCCCTCCGCCGGCGAGGTGCGGGTGGGCCGGCGATCCTTGGGGATGCTCGACGAAGCGGAGCTTGCGAGCTACCGCGCCCGCGAGGTCGCGCTCGTGCTCCAG
>DASZLV010000145.1:0-16155 GCA_035552215.1 Solirubrobacteraceae bacterium
ATCGTCCGCAACGCGCGCCAGCAGGACTTCATCCGCTGGGCCAAGGACCAGTACGGGGTGGGGAGCCTCATCTCCAACCGCGACACCCTGCTGAAGATCTTCGGCCAGCACACCCAGACGGACCGGAGCCTGCACACCACCGACGGGCTCATCAACCTCTTCAACCTGGTGGCCTTCTCGGCCGGGCACACGATCAAGCAGATCCCCTTCCCGGCCATCTTGCTGCCCTGCCCGGTCACCGCGGCCGGGCAGACGCCCTGTTACGTGAGCGCCGATCCGGTTGCCGAGGCGAGCGTTTACCAGCAGTTCATGACCCCGACGGCTGCCGCCGCGCCCGCCTCCGCCGCGCCCGCCAAGAAGAGCCGCCATCACGGCGGCCCGTCAGCGCGGGCCGCGGGCCTGTCCGCCGACACGGGCGACGGCAAGTCGCAGGCCGCCGCGCTCGGCCAGCTCGGGATGCCCGTGTACTACCCGCGCCTGATCGCCACCAGCTCGCAGTACTGCATGGACACGACGGCCAACTGCTACGAGCCGCCCAACCCGCCCAGCGTCTACGCCGGCGCCTACCCGCGCGGGTACATGATCCATGACCAGAGCGGGCAGCCGCACGCGGCCTACCGGATGACCCTGGTCATCAATCCCGGGCTCGGGGAGTACTACGGCATCGAGGGCACGACCTGGCGAACCCCGCCAATCCTCAACAGCCCCAATCAGACCCGCACCGTCCACGGAAAGCGGCTGATGCTCTACCTCAACGGCCACCACATCGCCCTCGTGGGGTGGCGCACGGCGCAGGGCGCCTACTGGGTCTCGAACTCGCTCAACGACGTTCTCAGCAACACGGCGATGATCGACATCGCCACGTCGCTGACCAAAGCCGGCCCTTAGCCCCGCGCGAGTTAGCGGGCGCGGGGATAAGGGACGCCGGGCGGGTGGATCTCGCGCTCGCTCAAGTACGAGCGCCAGGCCCGCGCGAGCTCGGAGCGAAGATGCTCGCGCTCGGCGTCGAGGGTTCCCTGATGCGACGGGCGCTTACCTTCGAGCTCCCACCATGGTGTCTGATCGTTTGATGCCATGAAACAAATATCGGACGCCCCCGGCAAAACATGAGCCTTCCGGTAAGGACTGCTCGAAGGTCTAGGCGGCGGTCTCGACGGGAGGCGCCGAGGCCTGGCTCTGCTTGCGCACGACGACGCGGGGCATTCCGAAGGTGGCGACGAGCGCCCCGGCCACCGCGAGTCCGGCAGACACCACGAAGGCGATATGGAACCCGCTCGTGAGCGCGACGTGGAAGGCATGGGTCCCGCCGGCGGAGTGGCGCAGATCGCTGTTCGTGCGCGCGGTGGCGATCGCCGCGAGCACCGCGAGACCGAGCGCTCCGCCGACGAGCCGCGCGGTGTTGACGAGCGCCGAGGCGAGTCCGGCTTCGGGCGCCGCCACCCCGTGCACGGCGGAGATGGTGGAGGGCACGAAGGAGAGCGGGATGCCGATGGCCACGAGCAGCGAAGGGGCGATGACGTCGCTCAGATAGGCGCCGTTGACCGCCACGCGAGCGAACAGGAGCAGGCCGGCGGCCTGGGCGAGGAGGCCGGCGATGAGCATGGGCTTGGCGCCGATCCTGAGCACGAAGCGCGAGGCGAGGACGGACCCGGCGACGATGCACAGCGTCATCGGCAGGAAGGCCAATCCGGCCTTGATCGGCGAGTAGCCGAGGACCTCCTGGAGGTAGAGCGAAACGAAGAACCACATCGCGAAGGACGCAGCGCCCACGAAGAGGACGACGACGTTGGCGGCGCTGAGCGTGCGCGAGGTGTAGATCCGCAGCGGCATGAGCGGCGCCTTGGCGAAGCGCCCCTCGATGGCCAGGAACAGTCCGAGGAGGCCGAGCCCGACCGCGAGCAGGGCGATCGTCGAGGCGTTGCCCCAGCCCGTGACGTCGGTGCGGACGATCCCCAGCACGAGGAGCGAGAGGCCGATGGTCGCCGTCAGGGCGCCGGCGACGTCGAAGTTCCGGGCCCGCGAGGGTGCGCGTCCCTCGGCGACGTACATCACCGTGAGGGCGGCGGCGATGAGGCCGATGGGAACGTTGATGAAGAGGATCCAGCGCCAGCCGGCGATGTCGGTGAGGATGCCGCCGAGGAGGACTCCGGCGGCACCACCGGCGCCGCCCATGGCGCCCCAGATGCCGACGGCCCGGTTACGTTCAGCGGGCTCGGTGAAGGTGGTGGTGAGGATGGTGAGCGACGCGGGCGCGACCACGGCGGCGCCGAGACCCTGGACGGCGCGGGCGATGATGAGCATCACCTGGCTCTGGGCGAACCCGCCCGCGAGCGAAGCGAGGGCGAAGAGCACGAGGCCGCCCACGAACACGCGGCGGCGGCCGATGAGGTCGGCGGCGCGCCCGCCGAGCAAGAGGAAGCCGGCGAAGGTGACCGTGTAGGCGTTGACCACCCACTGCAGGTCCTGCTCGGAGAATCCGAGCCCGTGGCGGATGGCCGGGAGGGCGACGTTGACGACCGAGACGTCGAGGATGACCATGAACTGGCCGAGGCAGGCGAGGATCAGGGTCGCCGTCAGGTGGGCCGAGCCCCCGGTGCCTCTCGCGCTCGTTGTGTTCGTGGCAGTGCTCACGTCTTCGTCCCGTCTCGCTGTACGATCACGGCACACGCTAGCAGATGTACGATGATCGTCGTACAATCGACGTGGCCGATGATCGACACACAATTCATCCCTGAAGCGCGAGCTCCCGCTCCCGGAGAACCAGGCCGCGAGGCGATCGAGCTCGCCGCCGTGCTCCACGCCCTCAGTGACCCCGTGCGCCTGCAGATCGTCGCCGAGCTCGGCGACCGCGTCGAGCACACCTGCGGCAGCATCAAGCTGCCGGTGACCAAGTCGACGTGCACCCACCACTTCCGGGTGCTGCGCGAGGCCGGCCTCATCCATCAGCGCCAGGAAGGGACCTCGCGGCTCAACTCGCTGCGCAGCGACGACCTCGAGACCCGCTTCCCCGGGCTCCTTGACACCGTCCTGCGCGCCGCCGCGCTCGGCTAACGGTGGTGCTTGCGGCGCGAGGCGTGGCCCTGAACCGGGGCGGTGCTTGCCGGGGTGAGCGTGGTGGAGCCCGCGAAGGACAGGCCGTACGCCGCGCCGGCATGTGGTGAGACGTGGAAGCTGACGCCGCCGCCGCCTCCCGTCCTCGCTCTGGAGACCACCGATGTGCGCCCTGAGACGCGCTTGTAGAGGGTGATGAGCTGCCCGGCGAGCGCCGATCCGCCCGAAGCGGTGAGATGGCCGCGCACCAGGGAGCCGGCGAGGCTCATGTGCAGCGACGTGGGCGCCTGGCTGGCGAGCGGGACCGTCTCCACGCCGCCGGGGCCGATCAGGGTGAGCGCGCCCTTGCTCCCGGACGGGCCGGTGACGGTCAGCGCGCAACTCTGGCCCGGCGCCAGCGTGCAGCTCGAGGGCGAGACCTGCCAGCTGCCGCTGGTGACCTGCGCGCTCACGGTCATGCCCCTCGCCGAGGCGCTGATCTGAAGCTGACCCGATCCGGCGCCGTGGGAGAGCACCAGGGACGTCGCCGAGAGGGCGAACTGCAGGTCCTGCGAGATCGTCGCCCACGTGGGCGCGAGCACGGCGTCCACCCCCCCGATCACGGCGGCCGTGTCCCCGCCCACGAAGAGCTCGGCGAGCGACGGGCCGTCCTGGGTCGACGGGGCATAGGCGGCACCCATGACCAGGGGAGCATCGAAGGGGAAGAGGGTGTCGTGGCGGTGTCCCCAGCACCCGGAGGTGTTGTTGTAGGTGCAGTCGAGGTTCATCGACCCCGGCCCGTCGTCGTACATCCACATGAAGTCGGCGAGCAGGGGCGAGGGGGTGCCTCCCGCCCAGTTCGCCGAGACGGCGTCGCCGGCGATGTTGCTCGGGTGGGGATCGACATCGGCGAGGGCGGCCACGGTGGCAATCAAGTTCAAGCTCCCTGAGAGACCCTGGGCCGGGATCAGCCCGCGGCCGATGCGCTCGAGATTGGCGACGACGAGGAGCTGCTGGGGGGTGGTGAGGGAGCTGTAGTTGCCGGGCAGGATCATCGGGGCGATGCCTTCCGAAGCCCGAGCGGCGTTGATGTCGGCGAGGACCGCTTGCTGACATGCGCCACCGAGCTGATCCGCCGAGCACGCCTGGTTGCTGGCGGCGCTGAGCTGGCGGTTGGAGGCCGGGTCTCCGCTCGTCCTCGCGCGGAGCACGTTGACGTGGACGCGGGTCGCGAGCCGCGCGTGGCCGGTGAGCACCTTGGCGAAAGCGGCATGACCGGAGGCCAGGACCAACGCCGAGGCGAGGAGAACGGTGGTCAGGAGCGAGGTGCACGTGCGCGACATTGCCTCCCTGATCTCGGCCGGAGGCGGCGACTGCTTTCAGGCTCATCAGGCGCGGTGGACGAATAGTCGGGGCTTGCTTCTCGCAGCCAACGTTGCTCAAATAGCGAGCAATGGGCGCCGTGAGGCTGGAGATCGAGTCCCGGCCGCTCGGCCCCTCGGGCGTGGAGCTGCCCAGGGTCGCCCTCGGCTGCGGGAACTTCGGGGGCGTGGGCTCGGCGCCCGAGTACTTCGGGCGCGGTCTCAGCGCCGACCAGGCGCTGGCGCTCATGGACGCGGCGTGGGCGTTGGGGATCACCCACTTCGACACCGCCGACGCGTACGGGGGCGGGCGCAGCGAGGAGGCGATCGGCCGCTGGATCGCCTCGCGCGCGCTCGTGCCCCTGCTCACGACCAAGTCCTATAACCCGATGTCAGCCGGCGCCGACCATGGCCTCGCGCCGGCGCGGGTGCGGCGCCAGCTCGCCGCCAGCCTCGAGCGGCTCGGCCTCGAGCGCGTAGACCTGTACTTGGCGCACGACTTCGACGGCGCCGTGCCCATCGCCGACACCCTCGGCGTCTTTGACGAGCTTGCCCAGGCGGGAAGGATCGGCGCCTACGGCGTCAGCAACTTCGACGCCGGCCAGCTCGAGGCGGCGCTGGCGGCAGGCGCGCCGCAGGCGATCCAGAACTCCCACTCGCTCCTCGAGCGCGAGGACGAGGAGCGGCTGCTCCCGTTGTGCGCCGAGCGCGAGGTCGCCTACCTGGCCTTCGGGCCGCTGGCGGGCGGATGGCTCAGCGGCAAGTACCGCCGCGGCGAGCCGTTCCCGGCCGGCTCGCGGATGACCCAGCGGCCCGAGCCCTACGAGCGCCTGGTGCGCCCCGGTACCTATGACGCCCTCGAACGGCTCGAGGGCCTGGCCCGCGAGCGCGGGATGTCGATGGCGGGGCTCGCGCTCGCGTGGCTGCTGGCCGATGAGCGGGTGGGGCAAATCGTCGTCGGACCCGGCAGGCCCGAGCATCTGGAGCCCGTGGGCGAGGCGCTGGCGGCGCCATTGAGCGCCAGCGAGCGCGACGAGCTCGACGCGGCCTTTCGCTGATGAGGGTGCTCGTGCTCTCCCACGACGACGTGCGCGCCGCGCTCACCCCCGCTGCGTGCCTCGAGGCGATGGCCGAGGTCCTCGCCGCCCACGCTCGCGGCGAGGCCTACATGCCGCTGCGCTCGATCATGCGCCCGCCGGGCGCGGCCGGGTTGATGGGGCTCATGCCCGCTTGGAGGGGCGACGGAGAGGGAGGCGGCGATCCGGAAACCGCGCTCGCCACCTTCGCGCTGAAGGCGATCTGCCTGATGCGGGGAAACCCGGCCCGCGGCCTTGACGCTCACCAGGGCACGGTCACCCTGTTCGACGGCGAGACCGGCCGGCCCACGGCGATCCTCGACGCCTCGGCCATCACCGCGGTGCGCACCGCGGCGGTGACGGCGCTGGCGACACGGGTCCTGGCCCGCGCCGACGCCACCACCCTGGCGATCATCGGCGCCGGCGTCCAGGCGGCGGCGCACATCGAGGCCCTGCTCGCCGTGCGGGAGTTCGAGTCGGTGCGCGTCTACGCGCCCACCGCCGAGCACGTGCGCGCGGTCATCGACGGCGCGTCGGGCCCCGGGGCGCAAGGCGTCGAGCTCTCCGCTGCCGCCAGCGCCGAGGAGGCGGTGCGGGGAGCCGACGTCGTGGTCGCGGTCACGAGCTCGCCCGAGCCGGTGATCCGCCATCGGTGGCTCGGCCCCGGCACCCACGTCAACGCGGTGGGGGCGAGCACGCTGGCGACGCGCGAGCTCGAGGTCGAGACCGTCGCCGCCGCGGCCCTGTTCGCCGACAGCCGTGAGTCCCTCCGTCAAGAGGCCGGCGAGTACCGGCTCGCGCTCGAGCAGGGCGCGATCTCAGAGGACCACGTGCGCGCCGAGCTCGGCGAGGTGGTGGCGGGCCTGCGCCCCGGGCGCAGCGATGACGGCGAGCTCACCCTGTTCCGCTCGTTGGGGATCGCGGTCGAGGATCTCGCCGCCGCCGAGGTCGCCGTCGCGGCCGCCCGCCGGCTCGGCCGGGGGACGGAAGTCGAGCTGTGATCGGGCTCGCGGAGATCGAGGCGGCGCGCGAGCGCATCGCCGGCGCCGCCCTGCGCACTCCGCTGGTGCGCCTCCACGCCGACGACGCGGGCGCGCCCGCCGAGAGCGAGATCTACCTCAAGCTCGAGACCGTCCAGCCCATCGGCTCGTTCAAGATCCGCGGCGCCACCAACGCGGTCCTCAAGGCCCCGAAGGCGGCACGGGAGGTGGGCCTCGTGACCGCGAGCGCGGGCAACATGGCGCAAGGGGTGGCCTGGGCGGCGCGCGACCTCGGGCTGTCGGCCACCATCGCCGTTCCCGAGCATGCCCCCGAGGCCAAGCTCGCGGCCATCGAGCGCCTCGGCGGCCGGGTCATGAAGATGCCCTACGACGACTGGTGGCGGGCCATCGTCACGAGCGCCGTCGACGGCGTCCCGGGCCTGTTCGTCCATCCCGTGCAGGACGAGGGGGTGATGGCGGGCAACGGCACCATCGGTCTGGAGATCCTCGAGGACCTCCCCGACCCCGACGCCGTCCTCATCCCCTACGGCGGCGGCGGGCTCACGGTGGGGATCGCCAGCGCCATCAGGGCGCTTCACCCAGCGACGAAGATCTACGCCGTCGAACCCGAGACCGGTGCCGCGCTCGGAGCGGCACTGGCGGCCGGGGGACCGAGCGAGGTCGACTACCGCACCTCGTTCGTCGACGGCGCGGGCAGCCGAGCGGTGCTCGAGCCCATGTGGCCGCTGGTCTCAGAGCTTGTGGACGGGGCCATCAGCGTCTCGCGCGAGGAAACGGCGGCGGCCGTGCGCCTCCTCGCCGGCCGGGTTCGGGTGGTGGCCGAGGGCGCCGGAGCCCTCGCGCTCGCGGCCGCCCTCTCGGGCCGCGCGGGCACGGGAAAGCTCGTGTGCATCGTCTCGGGCGGGAACATCAACCTGGCCACGCTGGCCGAGATTCTCGCCGGCGGGACCCCGTGAGAGAGGTGGTCCGCCGGGAAGATGTTTCGCGATGAACCGGAAGGTGGTAGTTAATGCGCCGTGCCTGCGCGCGTCAGATCTCTCATCGCCGTCGCCCTCGCCGCCGTAACCACGGTCGCCTTCGCCCCGGTGGCCGCCGCGGCACCGCCGTACCCGGTGGGGAGCGCGGCGACCGGCTATGCCGCGGGCCTCACCGCCCCGACCTCGTCGCCCCCCGGCGTCAACCTGTGGACATGCAAGCCCACGGCCGCGCACCCCTACCCCGTCGTCCTCCTGCCGGGCACGCTCTACACCGTCGCCGAGTCCTGGCAAGCCCTCGGTCCCGTCCTCGCCAACGACGGCTACTGCGTCTTCGCCCTGAGCTACGGCGCCGACAAGCTGAGCACCCTGAGTGGAGGGCGCATCGCTGCGGCGGGGGAGATACGCCGGTCCGCGAGCGAGCTCGGCGCCTTCATCAAGCGCGTTCGCGGGGCGACGGGGGCTGCCAAGGTGGACATCGTCGGCTGGTCCCAGGGCGCGATGATGCCCCGCTGGTATCTCAAGTTCGGTCGCGGAGCCCGCTACGTCCATGACCTGGTGGGGTTGGCGCCCTCCAATCACGGGACCACGCTCGACGGCCTGTTCGCGCTCATCAACGCGGACACCCTGCTGGGCCTGCCCGCGACCACGACCCTGGCCGGCTGCCCCGCATGCACCGAGCAGCAGGTGGGCTCGTCGTTCCTGAAGCGACTGAACGCCGGGGGCGACACCGTTCCCGGCGTTACCTACACGGTGATCGAGTCGACTCACGACGAGGTCGTCACGCCCTACACGTCGGCCTTTCTCGCGGGCCCGAGCGTCACCAACATCACCCTTCAGGATCAATGCCCGCTCGACCTCTCAGACCACCTGGCCATGCCCTACGACAGCACCGCGCTCGAGGATGTCGTAAACGCCCTCGGCCCCGGCGATCCCGCCTTCAAGCCGAGCTGCGGCCTGTCGCTACCCATCCTCGGCGGCTAGACGGCGTCAGCCGATTACACGGATTCGAGTTCGGCCACGAAGCGGTCGACCTCGTCGGGGGTGTTGTAGTGGATGAACCCGAGCCGTATGGCCTGGTCCTCGTAACCGAGGCGCTGGTAGAGGCCGAGTGAGTACCAGGAGTCGTGGGCCCACACACCGATGTCGTGGTCGGCCATGTGCTGGGCGACGCGGGCGGCGGGGACGCCCTCGACGTTGATGAGGAAGGTGGGAACGCGGCCTTCCATGGTCGGGAGGCCGTAGACGCTCACGCGGTCGGAGATGGCGCCGAGGAAGCGCTCGCCGAGCTCGCGCTCGTAGGGCCGGATCGTCTCGAAGCCGCCGAGCGAGTCGAGATAGCCGATGGCGGCGCTGAAGCCCGCGAGGAGCTCGTAGGGGAGGGTGCCCGTCTCGAACCGGCGTCCGAGCGGCGTCGACGGCGCCGGGCGCGCCTTGTAGGGCCGCCAGCGCTCGAGCACCTCCTCGCGCCCGAAGGCGACGCCGAGGTGGGGGCCGCAGAATTTGTAGGGGGAGCAGATGAGGATGTCGGCGCCGACCTGGGCGACGTCGATGGGCTCGTGGGCGGCGTAGTGGACGGCGTCGATCCATGCGAGCGCGCCGGCCTCGTGGGCCAGAGCGCACACGCGCTGGGCATCGACGATCGTCCCCACCGCGTTGGAGGCCCAGGCGAAGGCGACCACGCGGGTGCGCTCTGAGAGCTTGCCCGCCAGGTCGTCGTAGTCGAGGGTGGTGTCGCCGTTGAGCTCGATGTGGCGCACCACGAGGTCACGGTCGTGGGCGAGCTCGAGCCATGGGGCGACGCCGCCGTCGTGGTCGAGCGAGGAGACGAGGATCTCGTCGCCGGGGGCGAAGTCCCGGCCCGCGGTGCGCGACAGAGTGAAGTTCAGCGAGGTCATGTTCGGGCCGAAGATGATCTCGTGGGGCCGGCAGCCGAGGAAGCGCGCGGCGCTAGCCTCGGCCTCGAGGACGATCTCGCCAACGCGCCGGGAGGTCGCGTAGAGGGCGCCCATGTTGGCGCTCGCCTCGCGCAGGGTGCGGGCGATCGCCTCGCCGACCTCGTCGGGAACCTGGGAGCCTCCAGGAGCGTCGAGGAAGGTGAACCCGGATCGCAGCGATGAGAAGCGATCGCGGACGGTGGCGATGTCACCGAGTCCGAGCCCTTGGGCCATGCGCCCTTCCTTCCTCGTCAGGTCGTCGTTAGCAGTCGTGTGCAACGACCGGTTGAAAGTGGTTTGATCAAGAGTACAAAGTCAAACTTTGCCGGAAAGGCCCGTAAAGGGAGTCGGCGAAGCGGACCGAAAGAGGGCACGTGGGCATCCGAGTCGTCCGTACCGCGCACGCAAGCTGGCAGGGAACCGTCCCTGACGGTCACGGGAGTATCGGCGTTGGCAGCGGCGCTTTCGATGGCACCTTCACCCTCAAGTCGCGCATCGAAGAGGGGGTGCACTCGACCAACCCCGAGGAGCTGATCGGAGCCGGGCATGCCGGGTGCTTCACCATGTCGCTGGCCAACCTGATGAGCGAGGCTGGGCATCCGCCGACCATCGTCGATACCACGGCGCGCGTGCACCTCGAGGAACTCGACGCCGGGTTCCGCATCACCAAGATCGAGCTCGACACCGTCGGCGAGGCCGAAGGTATCGACGCGGCGACCTTCGTCGCCCTCGCCAACCAGGCCAAGACCACCTGCCCGGTGTCGCTGGCGCTCACGGGAACCGAGATCACCCTTAAGGCAACGCTCAGATAACTTGGTTGACCAGGAGACGGCCACTGTGGGAAACGAGTCGCGGCTGGGGGTGCCCGCGCGCGTCGTGGGCCCGGCGAGCGAGGACGGCGTGTGCTCGCTCCTCGGGTCGCACACCGGCTTCGCGGCGCTTGCTCAGGACCGCCTCACGTGCGCGCCCGGGCGCCCGCTCGCGCGCGACACCGGCGGCTGCGAGGAGGTCCTCTTCGTCCTCTCGGGGGAGGGAGCCCTTCACCTCGACGGTGAGGCTCACGCGCTCGAGCCCGAGAGCGGCGCCTACCTCGCGCCCGGCGAGAGCTACGAACTCGAGGCGCTAGGGGCCGAGCTGCTGCGCTTGCTCGCGGTGAGCGTTCCCGACCCGGAGAGCGGTGGACAGAGCGCCGGCGAGCGCACCGTGGTGCGGCGGCTGGCCGACCAGGAGCGCGCCGCGGCGACCACCCAGCGCGAGTTCCGGATCGTCGCCGATCCCGCCAGCGGATTGCGCTCGGCCACTCACTTCGTCGGCTACATCCCGACCCTGCGAGCCCCCGAGCACTTCCACACTTACGACGAGGTCATCTACGTGCTCGACGGTGAGGGACTCATGCACGTGGACGGCGCCCATCACCCCTTGACCGCTGGATCGAGCATCCAGCTGCCGGCACGCACCGTCCATTGCCTGGAGAACACGGGCAACGTGGTGATGCGCATCGTCGCGGTCTTCCGGCCGGCCGGCTCGCCGGCGGCCGCCTATTACCCCGACGGCACGCCGGCCTACACCCCCACAGGAGGAGACCGATGAAACGCATCATCACGGCGGCGGTGACGCTGGCCGCGCTGACGGCAGCGGGCTGCGGCAGTAGCAGCAACACCACGAGCACCGCGACGCACAAGGCGGCCGGCGCCAGCACCAGCTGCAGCGCGTCTATCGCCATCGAGGGTCCATTCACGGGTCCAGTGGCTCAGGTCGGTCTCGAGCAGCTGCACTTTGCCCAGCTCGCAGTGGCCAACGACAACGCGGCCAACAAGACCAATGTCGTCCTCAACCAGGATGACACCCAGCTGACGCCGTCGATGGCGGTGAGCAAGACCCAGGCGATCATCGCCTCGCCCGCGGTGGCCGTGGTCGGTCCGGCCGGTAGCCAGGAGGTCCAGGCCGTCGGTCCGCTCTTCGGCAGGGCGGGAGTGGCGTTCATCACCGGCTCGGCGACGCTGCCGGCGCTCACCACCAGCGGCAAGAACCCGACGTTCTTCCGCGCGGTTCCCAACGACAACATCCAGGGGCCGCAGGATGCCAACTACATCGTCAATCACCTCAAGCCGAAGGCCGTCCTCGTTATCGACGATAACGAGGCGTACTCGCAGGGCCTGGTCAAGACGATGATCCCGATCTTCCAGAAGGCGGGGATCAAGGTCAACCATCAGACGCTGAACGGCACGGACACGGGGGCGACGCTCGCCAACGCGATCTCCTCCCTGGTGAGCTCGCAGCTGACCCCGACGGAGACAGTGACCGTGCTCCCGTGGCAGGCCGCGGCCAACGCGCAGACGTTCGGCCTCGACGTCAAGCAGCAGCACAAGACGACGACGCTGTTCGGCACCGACGGCACCAACTCGCCGTCACAGTTCAAGATCCCCGGCAGCTACGTGTCGAACTTCGGGCCTGACATCTCGACTTCGACGAGCACGCTCGACAAGTCGCTGGTTTCGGGCGTCGCCAAGTTCGGTCCCTACGGATCCTTCGGCGTGCCGACGTACGCGGCCACCGATGTGCTCATGCAGGCCATCTCGTCGGTGTGCAAGGCAGGCCAATCGCCGAGCCGGTCCAACGTCCTCGCCGCGGTCAAGAAGACGAACATCCCCGCGGCGGCGACGCCGATGGCGGCGGTCATCGCCTTCCAGCCCAACGGCGACCTCGTCGATCACCCGGGATATCTGTTCCACATCGACAGCGCGGGCAAGTACGCCCAAATCCCCAACAAGTGATGCATAACCGCTAAGACCCCACCCGGCGCCGCTCGCCCATCATGCGGGCGGCGCCGGTGGCGTTTGGCTCCTAACGCACCGGACGCATGCAGGAGTTCATCCAAACCATCGTCAACGGCCTGCAGACAGGCTCGCTCTACGCGCTCATCGCGCTCGGGTACACGATGGTCTACGGGATCCTCAAGCTCCTCAACTTCGCCCACGGCGACGTGTACATGGTGGGCGCCTACATCGGCTACTTCGTCATCCACTGGTTCGGCGGACCCACGGCGCTGAGTATCCCCGTCCCACTGCTCATCCTCATCATGTTCGCGCTCGCCTCGACCGGGTGTGGACTGCTCGGGGTGGCCATGGAGCGCTTCGCCTACCGGCCGCTGCGCGACGCCCCCCGGATCGCGCCGCTCATCACCGCGCTGGGGATCTCCTTCGTGCTCGAGAACACCGTCCTCCTCCTCTTCGGCGGCTTCACCCGCAGCTATCAGACCGAGAGCTTCATCTCCGCCACGAGCGGCATCCACCTCGGTGGAGTGACCATCAACATCGTCGAGATCATGGTCATCGTGGTGAGCGTGGCGATGATGTTCGGCCTGCGCCAGATCGTCCATCGCACCACGCTCGGCAAGTCGATGCGCGCCGTCGCCTCCGATCGTGAGGCTGCGGAGATGCTCGGCATCAACGTCAACCGCACCATCGCCCTGACCTTCTTCATCGGCTCGGCGATGGCGGGCGTGGCCGGGGTGATGTCAGGGCTCGCCTTCGACCAGATCACCAACACGATCGGCTTCCTCGCCGGACTCAAGGCGTTCACGGCGGCGGTGGTGGGCGGCATCGGGAGCATCGCCGGAGCGATGATCGGAGGGATCGTCATCGGCCTGGCCGAGGCGTTCAGCCTCAGCTATATCTCGACCAAGTACGCCGACCTGATCGTCTTCGGAATCCTCATCGTGACCATGCTCGTCCGGCCCCAGGGCATCTTCGGCCGGCCACTGCTTCAGAAGGTGTGACCCGATGGCGCAGATCGGCGTAGACGACTGGGTGGCCCAGAGCGGTGGGCGGCGCGACGGCGGCTCGGGGTGGCGCAAGCTCCTGGCGCGCGCTGACAGCCGTCTCGGCTGGTGGCCGCGGCTCGCCCTCGTCACCCTCGCGGGGCTCATCGCCGGCCAGCTCCTGACCAACGTCAACCTCCAGACCGTCGCCTTCAACAGCCTGCTCTACGCGATGCTCGCCCTCGGGCTCAACATTGCCGTGGGCTGGGCGGGCCTGCTCGACCTCGGCTACATCGCCTTCTTCGGCCTCGGCGCCTACGGCTTCGCGGTCCTCTCCTCCACGGCGACGGGCGCGAGCGGTTCGGGGGGGACGCATCTGCCGGCGATCGAGTCGATCCCCATCGTCATCCTCATCGCCGGCGTGGTCGGAGTGGTCATCGGCCTCATCGCCCTGCGCCTGTCCGGCGACTACCTGGCGATCGTCACCCTGTTCGTCGGGCAGGCGTTCATGGAGGTGGTCAACAACGTCGATCCCGGGACGCTCGGCGGCGTCAACGGCATCTTCGGCCTCGACTCCCTGCACAGCTTCGGCAGCCAGGTCACGAGTCCGCTCGGTTACTACTACCTGGCGCTGGTCATGACCGTCGTCCTGGCAGGCATCCTCCACCTGTTGGATACCTCGCGAACAGGCCGGGCATGGCGCGCCCTCCGTGATGATCCGCTCGCGGCCTCGGCCATGACCATCCCCGTGAACAAGCTCAAGGTCATGGCCTTCTCCTTCGGGGCCATGGTCGGCGCGCTCGCCGGGACACTATTCGCGGCCGAGCAGAACACGGTGTTCCCCACCAACTTCACCGCCAACATCCTCATCCTCATCTATGCCTGTCTCGTGCTCGGCGGCGTCGGGAGCATCGCCGGGGCCATCGCCGGCGGTCTCGTCGTCACCATCGGCGAGCAGATGCTCTCGAGCCCCAACGACGCCGGTTACCTGTTCTACGGGCTCATCCTCATCGTCCTCGTCATGCGCATCCGCCCGTGGCGAAACCTCGCTGCGGTCCTCACCGGGGTGATCGGCCTCGGCTTCGCCGCGCATGCCCTCGCCGGCGCCATCTCCTCGGCGGCGGTGGCGGGCGCTCCGGGCAGCGGCGGGTCGATCGGGTCGGCGGTGCGCGATTACGTGATCGTGCCCGCGAACCCCGCCACCTACGGGAACATCCTCTACGTCGTGCTCATCTGCGCGCTCGTGGTCATCGTGCGCCTGCACGGCACCCGCCGTCTCCTCGCGGTGGTTCCCACCGTGTACATCGCCGCGTGCTGCTGGGAGGCGCGCCTCATCGTCAATCCCTCCATCACCACCCAGATCATGATCGGGGCCATCCTCATCGTGACCATGGCCGCCCGGCCCCAGGGGTTGCTGGGGACGCACCGGGTGGAGACGGCGGAGCAGTGACGCCCCTGCTGGAGCTCGACCACCTCTCGCTGTCCTTCGGCGGTCTGCGGGCCATCACCGAGCTCGACCTCCACGTCGAGGACAAGGAGATCGTCAGTGTCATCGGGCCCAACGGTGCCGGCAAATCGACGGTGTTCAACGTGATCACCGGCATCTACGACCCCACCGAGGGGCACGTGCGCCTCGCCGGTGAGTCGATCACCGGCCTGCGGCCGTACAAGATCACCCGCCTGGGGATCGCGCGCACCTTCCAGAGCCTGCGCCTGTTCCTCAACATGTCGGTGAAGGAGAACGTCAAGGCCGCCACCTACGGGAAGACGCACGCGACCCCGATCGAGTCGATCCTCCGTCTCCCGCGCGCGCGCCGGGAGGAGCGTGAGGTCGACGCGCTCGCCGAGGAGGTGCTGTCGTTCTTCGGCCAGCGGCTCATGGGCTACCGCTGGGACCAGCCCGCCTACGTGCTCTCCTACGCGAACCGGCGGCGCCTGGAGATCGCCCGGGCGCTCGCGACCCGCCCGCGCCTGCTCCTCCTCGACGAGCCGGCGGCGGGAATGAACCCCAACGAGACCCACGAGGTCACCGAGCTCATCGGCCGCCTGCGCGACGAGCTGGGGCTGGCCATCCTCGTCATCGAGCACGACATGCACGTCGTCGAGGGCATCTCCGACCGCGTCGTCGCCCTCGATCACGGGGTCAAGATCGCCGAGGGCAGCTACCAGTCGGTGGCCACCCATCCGGCGGTCATCGAGGCCTACCTGGGCCGCGACCCCGAGGCCCTGGCCGAGGAGTAAATCCATGCTCCTCAGCCTCGAAGACGTGACCACCTACTACGGGCAGATGCGCATCCTCGAGGGCGTCACCCTGCACGTCGACGCCGGCGAGCTCGTTTCCCTGCTCGGCGGCAACGCCTCGGGCAAGTCGACGACGCTCAAGACCGTGCTCGGGATCGTGCGCCCGCGCTCCGGGCGGGTACTCATCGACGGCGAGGTGGTCAACGACTGCGACGTGCCCACGAGGATCTCGAGGGGCCTGGCCATCGTCCCCGAGAACCGCCGCCTGTTCGGGCAGATGACGGTGCGCGAGAACCTCGAGCTCGGGGCGGTGCTGCGCGGAGGGGAGAACCTCGACGAGGACTTCGAGCGCGTCCACACCCTGTTTCCCCGGTTGTACGAACGTCGCGAGCAGCTCGCGGGCACGCTCTCGGGCGGCGAGCAGCAGATGGTGGCGATGGCGCGCGCCCTGATGTCGCGGCCGCGCCTGCTCCTCATGGACGAGCCCTCGATGGGCCTGTCACCGGCCCTCGTGCAGCAGAACTTCCGGATCATCAAGGAGGTGCACGAGTCGGGCGTGGCCATCCTCATGGTCGAGCAGAACGCCACCATGGCGCTCTCCATCGCCGACCGCGGCTACGTGCTCTCGACGGGTGAGATCGTCCTCCAGGGCGCGGCCAAGGACCTGCTCGCGAGCGAGGATCTCAAGCGCGCGTATCTGGGGGGCTAGGACCCGCGGGCCGAAGCGTAAGCGCCGCCGCTGAGCGCGGTGGCGCCGAGCGCGAACAGGGACTCG
>DASZLV010000146.1:0-26222 GCA_035552215.1 Solirubrobacteraceae bacterium
GGACGTCACCCAGCAGGTGTTCGCGAAGCTGATGACCTCGCTCGTGAAGTACGACGACCGCGGCGTCCCCTTCTCGGCCTGGCTGCTGCGCATGGCGCGCAACGTTGCCATCGATCATCTCCGTGCCAACCGCACCATCCCTATCGACGTCCAGTTCGAGCGTGACGGCGAGGACGAGGGCGTCGATCTCGAGCGCTCACTGACGGTTCGGGCCGCGCTCTCGAACTTGACGCAGGATCAGCGTGACGTTGTGATCCTCCGCCACGTGGCCGGACTGTCGCCGGGCGAGATCGCTGATCGCATGGGGCGGACCGAGGGATCCATTCACGCGCTTCATCATCGTGGGCGCCGTGCCCTGCAACGTGAACTCGAAGGCCTGAGCTGCGCACCGTCGAGCATGCACGGCGCTGACGCCGCGGCCGCATAAGTCGAGGAGCTAATCCCCGCTCGCGGCCGTTACGGCCCGTCCGCGATGACGATGTTCAGCCAGAAGGCTCGACGCCGGCAGCTCGCTCGCGTAAGCGGAGACGCTGCCGGCGTCTCTTGCTGCCTCCCCGGCCCACCGGTCGTCGCTCCACAGGTCCTAGTGTCAGGTGCGTAAGCGCTTGAGCCCGAACCGCGTTGATTAGACATGACACCGGGGGCCATCACGGGATTGAGACTGCGGGAACAGGTGGAGGTTGGCGTTGCGCTTCGCCGTGGGGGTCAGCGTTCGGTCGCCCCGCCCACTCTCGTACCCGCGACCCTGCGACCGACCGAAGTCGAAGCACGGCGGTCCGCCTCACGCTGGTCTGGTGCGGCGTTCCAGCGCCGGGTACTTGGCTTCGCCGACTCCGCGTGTGCCACCGTTGCCATCGTCGCGGTCTTCTCGTTGCTGAGTAAGCCGAGCCTAGCGCTGGGACTTGCCTGCGCGCCGCTGGCTCTCTCGCTCTTCAAGCTTGCGGGCCTTTACGACCGCGATGAGCTTCGCCTCGCACCGTCGACACTCGACGAGGTGCCAAGATTGCTCGCCATGACCGGGCTCGTCGTGCTTGCCCTGGTAATCGTGCAGCCAGCGTTGCTGTCGAGGGGCGTGACCGGCTTCCAGATCGCCCTGCTCTGGCTCACATCGTTCGCAACGATCACCTCCGGCCGTGCCATGGCCCGCTCGATTACCGGCCGGACGCAAGCGGTTGAACGCTGCCTGGTCATCGGGGACCTCGAGCAGGCCCGCCGTGTCCGTGACCGGCTCACGGCCAGCGGGGCTCGCGCCGAGGTGGTCACCTGTCTCCCGCTCGCCGGCGACGATCTCGACGATGAGCTCGAGATCCCCTTGTTCGTAAGTCAGCTCATTCTTGAGCAGCACATCGACCGGGTCATCATCGCTCCCGCCGCCGAGGATGCCACCGGGGGCGTTGAGCTGATCCGTATGGTGAAGGCCGCAGGGGTGGACGTCAGCGTGCTTCCGCGAATCTTCGATGTGCTTGGGTCCGAGGTCGAATTCGACGAAGTCGACGGATTGACGTTACTCGGCGTGCGGCGGTTCGGGCTTAGGCGCTCTTCCCGACTCGTGAAACGGTCATTCGACCTCGTCGTGGCTTCGGCCGGACTTATCGCCTGCGGCCCCTTCCTCCTGGCCATCGCTCTTGCTATCCGATTCGACTCCAAAGGCCCGGTGTTGTTCCGCCAGCTTCGGGTGGGACGCGACGGCAAGTATTTCGAGATGGTCAAGTTCCGCTCCATGATCTCAGGTGCCGATGCCTTGAAGGAGGGGCTCCGGGCCAAAAGCGAGCCCGGCGACGGGCTGTTCAAGATCGTTGATGATCCCCGCGTGACTTCCATCGGGCGGTTGCTACGCCGCTCGTCGCTCGACGAGCTCCCTCAGATCTTCAACGTCCTGCGTGGCGAGATGAGCCTCGTCGGGCCACGACCGCTTGTTGCCGACGAGGACGAGAGGATCGTCGGATTCGCGCGCAGCCGGCTACACCTGACGCCCGGGATGACGGGTCCGTGGCAGGTAATCGGGGTCCGCCTGCCGCTCGACGAGATGATCGAGATCGACTACCGCTACGTTTCGAACTGGTCGCTCTGGCTCGATCTCAAGCTGTTGCTACGGACGGTTCCACACGTCCTGCGGCGCGGCAACGTCTGATTTGAGAAGGTTCCTCAGGGCTTGGGCTTGGGCTTGGGCGTGGGGAGGGGTGCGCGCGAGACATCGCGTGCCGGGGCGCCGAACCACAGCCGCTCCGGAGGCACGTTGCGCGTTACCAATGACCCCATCCCAATCAGCGCCCACGCGCCGACCGTGATACCCTCGCGGACGCAGGTGCCACTGCCAAGGTAGGCGCCAGTCTCGACGTGACAGCCGCCGCCCAGGCGTACCCCGGACGCAACCGTCGCCCAATCGTCGACCCGAACATCATGGGTCAGTACCGCTTGCGGCATCACCACGACGTGTCGACCAACGACGACATCAGCCGTCATGTCGACATGCGCGAGGAGCACGGACCCAACGCCGATCTCACAGCTTGTACCTACGACGGCCGTCGGATGCACGACGGTGGCATAGCGCTCTTCGCTCAGGCCGAGTCGGTCGACGAGCAGCCTGCGCGTGACGTAGTTGTCGGGCCGCCCTGGACAGAGCAGTAGCTGGGAATACGGATGGGCGTGTACCGCGTCCACTCCACCGAGGACCGGCAAGCCCGCGATAACAGCTCCGTGCTTGGCAGGATCATCATCGAGGAGGCCGAGCAGGTTCCAGGTCGGTGCCGACGCGTTGATTGCCCGGATCGTCTCGGCGGCTTCTCGAGCAAAGCCGCCTGCTCCGACCAAGAGCAGGTCACGGACCTCGACGGACATCACCGGGGCCGAGCCCTGTCGCATGCAGCGGTCATCGATCGCCGCGAAGCGGCACAACCGAGCCGTGGAACTCCAGGCTCCGGGAGGCAGCTTCGAGGATGTCAAGAACGCGCAGGCCGGCGAGGCCGTCAGTACGGCTGGTCCGTCCGGAGTGGATGCACTCCGCAAACTCGGCCATCACGCCCTGCAGCGCTTCCCGCTCGGGAAGGGCCGGGGCGACCATGTCGCCGGAACGGTAGGAGACAATCGCCTGACGGCGGTCATCGGGATTGAGATTGTCGGGGTCGGCCAGGTCGACGCCGCGGTCATAGACCGAAATGCGCTGTGACGGGTTGAGGTCGTCCCAGACCAGCGTTCGCTTGGAGCCGCCGATCGTGGTGGTGCGCACCTTGATTGGGCTCAGCCAGTTCACGTTTACATGGGCGATCGCTCCACCCGGGAGCTGTAGGGTCAGATACGCCACGCAGGCCTGTCCCGCCCCGATCGGGTCTGCCCCATGGGCTGCGACGGCCATGGGCATGCAGCCCTGGGGCAGGATGTAATCGAGAATCGAGAGGTCGTGTGGGGCGAGATCCCACAGCACGTTGATGTCTCGCTGAACAAGTCCGAGGTTGATCCGCACCGAGTCGACGAACTGCAGGTCGCCCAGGACGCCGGCATGCACAAGCTCGCGGATCCGTTGGACCGCGGGCGTATAGCAATATGTGTGGTCACACATCAGGACAACGTCATGATCCCGCGCGGCGTTCACGAGGGCCCGTCCCTCGGAGTAACTGGAGGCAAGAGGCTTCTCGACGAGAACATGCTTGCCGGCTTCGATTGCAGCCATGGCAACAGCAAGATGCGTCGCGGCGGGAGTTGCGACGGCGATCGCCTCAACCTCGGGGTCGTCGAGGAGCTCCTGGAGCTCGTCGGTACCGTTGACGCCCCCGAGCGATGCTGCGAGTTTCGTGGCGCGGCCCAGATCCGCGTCGCACACCGCTACGAGTCGAGTGGCCGGAGACTGAATTGAGTTGCGGGCGAGATTCGGGCCCCAATAGCCGGCACCCACGACGGCGATTCCCACCGGCTCGTTCTGTCGGTCGGCGAGTGCCGGTAGTGCGTCGGTCTTGTCTTCTACGTGCATGGGCAATCCGTTCTCGGCGTCGGTCGACATAAGATTCACGGCTGACAATCAAAGAACGGTTGGTGACGGTCGCTTCTCGCGCGTTTTCCTCGCCTGCGTGAGAACCCGGGGCTCGCCCCCGTTCGTACTGACAGCGGGCAGCGACTCGGGCCGGACGGCGTTGAGGACGCAGCAGGCTGGAATACAAGGACGAGCGGACGTGCAATCAGTGAACTGGCGATCTGGAGCCTCCCGTAACAAGCGGGTGCGTCGGAGGGTGCCCTCGGCGCCAAATGGCCGCCCCGGGGTTACGGCGGTCGTAACGGCCCACAATTACGGTCGGTTCCTGTTCGGATCCGTGCAGAGCGCATTGAGCCAGGACGGCGTCGACGCGAAGGTCGTTCTCATCGACGACTGCTCGAGCGACGAAACGCCATCGGTGACGAGCGAGCTCGAGCGCAATCCTGGGGTGGTGGCGATGCGCAATGAGAACAACCTCGGGCTCGTGCGCTCGTTCAACCGGGGACTGGAATGGGTCGACAGCGAGTACGTGGTCAAGCTCGACGCCGACGACCTGGTTCCCGCGGGTGCGTGGGCCCGCGCCACATCACTGCTGGAGATGCATCCTGAGGTCGCATTCGTCTACGGACAGCCCTTGAACTTCACGGGCCCGCCTCCCGCATTCGTTCCCGGTCCGGCGAAAAGCTGGACGATGTGGGCCGGCCACGACTGGATTGCCGGTCGGTGCCGCAGCGGCGCCAACGTAATCAGCCAGCCAGAGGTCGTCGTGCGCACAGCCGCGATGCGAGAGGTCGGTGGCCTACCCGGGGATGGGCCGACCGCCACGAGCGACATGAACCTCTGGCTCCGGCTTGCGTCGATCGGGGACGTGGCGCGGATTAACGGTACCTGCCAAGGCTTGTACCGAGTCCACGAAGCGAGCATGCTGCGAACGTCCGCTGCGGGGATCGTCTGCGATTTGGAGGGTCGAAGGGGCGCGTTCGCCGCAGCCTTGGCAGCCGCCGCAGGCGCCCTACCGGGTGCCCGAGACCTGAACATAACCGCGTGCCGCAGCCTGGCTGCGACGGCGCTCGACGAAGCCTGCCGAGCCTACGACCGGGGCCGAACCGAGGACTGGCCTGTCGAGGATCTGGTGGCCTTTGCGCGTGAGACGTGTCCGGAAGCCCGGGAACTCAAGGAGTGGAAGCAACTCGAGCATCGCCGCTCAGTGGGCGCGCGACGGGCTCGGTGGCATCCCCCGTTCTTCGCGGATGCAGTCGCCCGCAGGATCTCAGACGAGCTATGCCGCCGGTACTGGCTGCGCAGCGGAGAATGGTAGAGGCGTGGATGCGCTCGTTGCTGGCCAGCAAAGCACTTCCTGCAGCGCGCGGCGGGATACGGCTCTGGCAGGAAGCGGGGCTCCGAGGCGTCGCACAGCGAGCTGCCAGAGTCGCCTACCACGGACTCGACGCCCATTCGTTGGAGTTCCCGCTCGACCTCGACGACGTGGCCGATTCGCGTCAGCTCAACCTATCCGTGCCTGCCCAGTCAGTCGACCGGGGCCGCCGGCTCCGCGTTGGTTGGGTGACCACCCCGCCGGCCCTCCACTCGGGCGGACACACGACCATGTTCCGCATGGTCGCCGCATTGGAAGCTGCCGGTCACGAGTGCACGATCTTTCTGTATGACCGGTACCGGGGCGATGTGCGCAGTCACGAGAGGACGATACGCCGCGGCTGGCCCTGGGTACGGGCTCGCGTCGCCGATGTGTCCGAGGGACTCACTGGCACCGATGCCTGCGTCGCGACGTCATGGGGAACTGCCCACGTTCTGGCGACGCACGGTCGCGCCCCGATGCGACGCCTGTATCTGATCCAGGATTTTGAGCCGTTCTTCTATCCGCGCGGAGCCGAGTATGCGCTTGCCGAAGACAGTTATCGGTTTGGATTCCGGTCCATCGCGGTGGGGAATATGGTGGCTGACCTATTGCGCGAAAGAGTCGGAGTCGGCTCCGACGTGGTCGAATTCGGGTGCGACAGCGAGGTCTACCGGCTAACCGAGACAGGGACGAGGGATGGCGTCGTCTTTTACACCAGACCTGGCGCGGCTCGCCGCGGATTCCTCCTCGGCGTGCTCGCCCTGGAGCAAGTTCATAAGCGCAGGCCCACTGTGCCGATTCACCTCGTAGGCGGCCCCGGCATTCATGTCCCTTTCGAGGCGATCAACCATGGGTCGTGCTCACCGACGGAGTTGTGCGAGCTCTACAACCGCACCCGTGTCGGCTTGGCCCTGGCTTTCACGAACGTGACGCTGCTCGCCGAGGAACTCCTAGCCTGCGGAGCCGTGCCCGTGATTAACGATTCCGCGTATGCCAGAGCTGACGTGGAGAGCGATCAGGTCCGTTGGGCGCCGCCGACGCCGTCAGGGATTGCGGACACTGTTCTGGAGATCCTGGATACGCCGCCCGATCCGCGGCGTGTAGCTGACAGCGCTCGCGATCAGGCGTGGCGACCCGGTCAGGCGGCATTTCGCCGTGCAGTCGAGGACGAGACCTACGCCGCCTGAGGCGCTGGCTACGCGGCGCCTCCTACTTGCAAGTGATTCAGGCGTCAGGCCTGCGCTACGGTATCGGCCGGATCGACCGGGATCACGGAAGGCGCGGCCTCTCTGAAGTGGCGGCCTTGGAGGGGAGAACCGCGTCGAACGATCGTCGGCAAGAACGGAATCGCCGCCGTGAGCAGGCCAGCCGCGCCGCCCGCGACACACGCCAGGACGGGATTGCCGAGCCTCGAGGCCACCAAGTGCGCCGCGGCACCGGCCAACAGACCGAGCAGAATGGCGGGCAGCAGGGCTATCAGCATGTCTCCGATGCGCAAGCCCGAGCGGCGCAGGAACACGGCGTAAACAGGCCCGACGACGGCCACCACCACGATCGCCTGGGCCCAGCCGACCCCGCGAATCCCGTATTCCGGCGCGACGACGATCAATGCCGCTGTGAGGGCAAGGAGCCACGGCACCTGGGCCAACATCACCGCGCCGGTACGACCTAGTGAGACGAGAAAATCGCCGGAGAGCTCCAACAGGATGCGGCTTGCGCCCAGGACGGACAAGCCGACCAGTGCGGATGCCGCTGGTGCCCACCGCGTCCCATAGATGGCTACGACCGCCGGACGCGCCAGTGCGCCGATGATGAAGCAGATCGGCACCGTGACTGCTGCGACGAGCCTCAGTGCGCGGACGAACTGCACCGGCATCGCTTCGCCCGCGAGACGAAGCCTCGAGAACGCGGGCAGCGAGACGCTGCGAATGACCGCGCCAAACACGTTGGTCGGCCAGCCCGAGATGTTGAAGGCGAGGAGGTAGAAGCCGAGCGTCTCGGTGCCGAGGACCCGAGCGACGATGATGTAGTCAACGTTAAGCACCAGGAACGCGAGTAGGTTCGCGCCTGCGAGCGGCAGTCCGAAGGCCAGCAACCGCCGCGCTTCCGCCCAGTTCCAGCCGGGCCTGAACCGCCCCGATTTGTACGCAAGCAGGATGAGCGTGGTCGCGACCTGGCCGAGTACCCATGACCATGCCAACGCGAGGGCGCCCCAGCCGGCGAGCGCCAGCAAGATTACGACTACCGCGCTGACGAGCATGTTCGCCATGTCGGCAACAAAGATCCGGTCCATCCGGAAGTCACGTTTGAGCACGGCTGCCGGCACCGCAGTCAGGCCGGCAAGCGGCAGGTTGATGGCCATGACGGCTATCGCCGATGCTGCGTGCGCTGACCCGAGGCCACGCGCCAGCAGCGACGAGCACGCGGCGACGACGACCCCCAGGACCGCGCCGGTAGCCAAGCTCAACGTGGCCACGGTCGGAGCGCTGATCGGGAGCCGCGCCGGATCGTCTCGGACGAGCGCCGAGCTGACGCCCAGTTCGCTCACGTTGACAACGATCATGTGCACGACTAGCGCGATCGCGAAGATGCCGAAGTCGCTGGGGGCAACGATCCGCGCCACCACGACACCCTGCCCGAACTGCCATAGGCGCCCTAAGACGACATCGAGGGTGCTCCACGCAGCGCTCTTACCAACGAGGCGGCTTAGCGGGGACCGATTCCGGCTCACACGCCGGTCCACCGCCATCGCCGCCAGCGCACACGCCACCGCAGATCCTCAGCGAGCCGTAGCGATCGCGCTTCCAAGCCACGATGGATGTCGCAAGCATCAGCCGAGGCGCGCCGCATCATCGCTCGCCACTTCCGGCTACCGGGGAGCGACGGCCACATCCGAACCGCGAAGGCCAGGTACTCGTCGACGGGCTCGTCCCCGGCGCGCCCGTGAGCATAAGCTGAGCGGGCATGGCCCAGCGCCAACAGAGCGAGCGCCCGCTTGGCGGTCGCGAGCAGCGCCTCCCCATTGGCGACCTGCGCCTGAGGCCCGATGAGCAGTTTCTCGAACGCGTCCAGACGCCCTTCGAGATCGATGGCGTGACCTGCATAGGTGGTCCGTTGCATGCTGCTGGCGTGGATCCGGTACAGCCCCTGGGTCGATCCGTTGACGCGCCCGATGTCGCTTACGGAGGCGGCACGGAGCCACATCTCGAAGTCGCCCGAATGAGGGAGCTCAGGGTCGTATCCACCGATCGCGTGCTGCACTGAAGTGCGCATGAGGACCTCGGGGTTCACGATGCAGTTTCGGCCCGTGCGGCACCGGCGCTCGATCCATTCCTCTCCCGACCACACCGTCCAGCTGCGTACGGAGGTGGATGTCGGCGGCAGATCATCGGTGAAGGTGATCGGATGTCCATAAACGAGACCCACGGACGGATTAGCCTCGAGCAACGCGGTGGCGCGGGCCAGAGAGCCCGCTGGCAGCGCGTCGTCCGCGGACAACAGAGCGACGTAGGCGGTCTCCGCCTGCCTCAGCCCCTCGTTGTAGGTCGCGATGTGCCCCCGGTTGGTCTCGTGGACGATCGCTCGGACTCGGTCATCTGCGCTGGCCAACTCCCGCGCCACTGCGGAGGATCCGTCTGACGACGCGTCATCGATGACAATCACACGGACATCCACGCCAGGCTGCTCGAGCACCGAACCGACTGCGATGGGAAGATAGTGCCCGTAGTTGTAACACGGGATAACGACGGTGACGGCAGGACGGCGTCCCAGTGGCTGTGGGCGCATGCGGCGGCTCACAGCGGATCCTTCCCCGCGGTCCCCGTCCCAGGCCGTGCCGGCGTGTAGCAACGCATCCGATAATCAACGGCCGAGACCCGGGACGACTTGCGCCGCGGCGCGCCCGAGGGTCCCTGGGGTCCGTGGTACAGTCCTACCCGACGCGGCCGACGGGGCCATTGGTTCGTCGAGGGCCGCGAATCTCGACGGCTGCGGGCGGACGGCGCGAATCCACTCTGACCGAATCGGGCTGAGGGCGAGGGCGTTTCTCAATGTTCCGTTGGCGACATATCACGTCACCTAACAAGGGCGGTCAGGGTTCGAACGCCGAATCCTGGAGCCCGCTTCGCTTCCGGCGGCGGCGCGGATTGCTGGTGATCGCGCTGCTTGTACTGGCTGGCGGCTCTGTGGCGATGGCCTCCATCTCCGGCACCACGGCCCGCCGGGGATTGCCATCCCATGTGCGGCTCCAGCAGATCGATGGCGGACGGCACTACTTCGCCCGATTCAGCAGTGCAAGCCGCCGAGCCGTCACCCGAGCAAGCGGACATACCGCACCTGCCGACATGTCCACATTTGACTCGTCAAGGTTCTATCCGATATCGGTGTACGACCAGACGCTGGGCTGCACCACTTCGTGCGGAGAAGGCAGTTCGTGGGATCCGAGGCTGCTGACGGCCTACCGAAACGAGGGCATCAACGGGTTTATCTCGTTGTACAACGGCTACAACCGCTCCATGATGCGCGGAATTCAGACTTATGGGATGTGGGCCATCGACTGGCCCGTGGCGCCGTCGTATCCGAACCCCCTGAGGGGCTACGTGTGGTTCGACGAGCCCGACGGGGGAGCCATTGCGTGCCAGACGATCCCCCCGCCCGGCGCGCTCGGCGAAACGGTCGCGTGCGGCCCAGATTCTTCCGGAAACGTGCCGGCGAGTACGATCGCACGCGTTACGCAGGATCTTCATAGTGCGAGAGGGGCGGGTGACCCCACGCGCGTCGTCTACGGCAACTACACCGGAGGGCACGTCGCGGCGAATGCCGGCATGAGCCGAAGCGATGCGGGCGCTTACGTCAATGCGGTCGACGTAGCCTCGTACGACGACTACATCATCGAGGGCGCTTACGAACCCGACCACAACCTATGGCGCCAGTACGACGACATGGTCAGCGTCCGTCGCGAGGCCCGCTACAGCCATCCGATCTGGTGTTACATCGAGGCCGGTGATCCCGAGACCCACTCGCAGTGGTCGGGGATCACGGTCACCCCCGCGATGGAGACTGCCGAAGCATGGAACGCCGTCATCGGTGGCGCGCGCGGCATCACCTGGTTCGACCACGATTTCGGCGGATCGGACAGCGGCTATGCCAATTCGAGTTCCGATCTCGTCGATCCCAATCCCGCGTTCGCCGGACTGCAGACCGCAATCAGGTCGTGGGACAGGGAGATCGAGCGACTGGCGCCCATCCTCAACGTCCCGTTCGCCACAGGCTACGTCAGCCGCACTTCCGTCACCGGTTCAGGCAACTCGATGAACGAGATGGCCAAGTACGACGCGAGATCTAACCGGTTTTATATCTTCGCCGCGCCTAGATTCAATTCCACGCAGACGGCGACCTACACGGTGGCCGGTGGCTATTCCGGGCCGGTGACGGTATACGGCGAGCACCGAACCGTAATGGCGGCCAAGGGCGTTTTCTCGGATGGCGTGTCAGGCCAGACCGCGGTGCACGTCTACGTCGTGCCGAACGCCGGCCATTCGGCACCCTACTGACGCGGCGGCAAAGCGGAGTCGGCGTGAAAACGTCGTGCTCCGTAAGCAGGGACATGCCTGGGCCGTTGATTGGCCGGAATGTCGACTTTAGCGCTCGAACCGCGGCTGCCAAATGTTCCCACCGAGCCGCGGCTGCGTGGGCTGCCAGCGGAGCCTCAACTGCCTGCGGTGCCGGCGGAAACCAGTCTTCGCACGGGATCGACCGTGCAGCTCATGGGACTGAGCTTGGACGCTGTTTCCGAACGTGACACGGTCGAATATGTCCTTGACGGGGTTTCAGAGGGTCGCGGGGGGTGGGTCTGTACCGCCAACCTCGACATCCTCCGGCAGTGGCGGGATTCTGCCGAGGTTCGTGACATCGTCGCCCTGGCCGACTTGGTGGTAGCGGACGGCATGCCGTTGATCTGGGCCGGGCGGCTGCAGGGCTCCCCGCTGCCAGAACGGGTCGCAGGATCGACGCTGGTCCTATCACTCACAGCCGCCGCAGCGAATGCCGGTGCGTCGGTCTTTCTCCTCGGAGGGAACCCCGGCGCGGCCGAAGCCGCTGGTGCCAGGTTCATCGAGATGAACCCGGGACTGAAGCTGGTCGGGACGCTGTGTCCGCCGTTTGGCTTCGAGCGCGACCCAGAGTGGGGTGACCGGATTGAGCAGGCGGTACGGGAAGCCGCTCCAGACATCGTCTACGTTGGCCTCGGGTTCCCGAAGCAGGAGCGCGTGATCGTCCATCTGCGCGCACGAATGCCTTCGACCTGGTTCGTGGCCTGTGGCGTCTCGTTCAGCTTTGTCGCCGGCGAGGTTCACCGTGCGCCCGTGATGGTTCAGCGCCTCGGCCTCGAGTGGCTGCATCGGCTGGTGCAGGAGCCGAAGCGGCTGTACCGCCGCTACCTAGTGGACGGAATCCCGTTCTTCGTCACGCTGCTCTGGTCCGTGGTCATGGCGCGGATGAGCCATGCCGACCAGTTGGCTCCGTAAAATCGGAAGCCGCTGAACGCCGCGCGGCGCGGGAAAGAATCGTGCCGCTCCAGCCGTTTCATAGGGAGAGATGACACGCGGGCGCGGCCTCCATCGGAGGGCGCGGCCCGGGCCGGCGCTCCGACCGTGGGAGCCCGCCGCGGCCCGCCGTCACTGAAAGCCCTGGACAACCGTGCTACCGGAACCCGAAAATGCAGCCCGACCGAGCATCGTGACCTCGGGACCCCCATTGGGCTCGATCGTGATACCCGCCCACAATGAGTCTCATGTGATCGCCCGCTGCTTGGCTGCTCTCGTCGGAGGATTCGTCCCGGGTGAGCTCGACGTAGTCGTGGTCTGCAACGGCTGTCAGGACGATACGGCAGCGATCGCGAGATCATCAGAGTTCCCGGTGCGCGTCATCGACCTTCCTGGTGCCTCTAAGTCCGCCGCGTTGCGGGCAGGAGACGCGGCCGCGTCATGCTTCCCCCGATTGTACGTCGACGCTGACGTCGTCCTCTCGGGTACGGCCGCTCGCGGGGTGCTCGCGCGCCTTGGGCACGGCGCCATCGCCGCTCGCCCTCCGATCGCCTACGACTCCTCGCGCTCGTCGGCGCTCGTCCGCAGGTACTATCGCGCGCGATCACGCATGCCCGCTGTGATGGGGGCATTGTGGGGCGCCGGCGTGTACGGAGTATCGGAGGTCGGGCGTGCCCGCTTCGAAGCCTTCCCCGACGTCGTGGCAGACGATCTGTGGCTCGATCGGCAGTTCGCGCCGGGCGAGCTAGAGATCGTCGATTGCGAGCCGGTCATCGTGATTGTTCCTCGGCGCTCACGCGAACTTGTGCGTGTGCTTCGGCGCGCGTACCGCGGAAAAGCCGAGCACCGCAGGCACAGTCGCGCCCAAGCGCGAGCGCGCGGGAGCATTCGAGCTACGCTCGGCGACCTAATGCGCACGCTGGAAGCCGGCCCTGGCGCCGGCCTCGATGCCGCTACTTACGCCACTTTTGCGGCATCGGCGCGAGTCGCGCTTGCGTTCGCGACGGTCCCTGCCTGGAGACCGGCGTCGGGGAGCTGGGAGCGCGATGACAGCTCCCGGCGGATTTGACCGGGGCGAGCATGAGCGCATCAGCTACAACGATCGGAACGGGAATCGCCACCCAGGACAAGGTCCGCTCGCCGGCGGTGCGCATCGTCCAGGTGTACGCGGTCGTGATGCTCGTGATCCCCTCCGACATCGGCATTTCTGCGATCGGCGGCGCGAGTTTTCCCGCTGGCCTGGTCGGCATCTTCGCCTTCGCTGCGTGGGCCATCGCCACGTTGTTCGGATTGCACGATCCTCGTTCCCACCGGAACCCAATTCGAGCGGTGCTCCTCTTCCTCTGGGCGGCTAGCCTCATCTCTTACCTCCTCATCGATCGCGGTGCGCTGGGAGCACACCAGCTGAAGGGCGCCGACCGTTACCTGATGGAGCTCACGATGATGACGGGCGTTGCCTTCCTCGCCGCTGAATGCCTGACCTCGTTGGATGACGTCCGGCGGGTGCTCCGGGCGGTCTGCTGGGGGGGTGCGTTCTGTGGGGCAGTGGCGGCCCTCCAGTTCTGGATCAAGCTCGATATCAGTCCGGTCCTCAGGAAGCTGCCCGGCTTCTCGGTCATCACCGATAGTTCGGGCATCGGCGGTCGCGATGCGGTCAGTCGAGTAGTCGGCACTGCGACCCATCCGATCGAACTCGGCATCGTCTCAGCGATGATCCTGCCGCTGGCGATCTGGCTCGCGATCTACGACGGCGATAGATCGCAGTTCAAGCGCTGGGCGCCGGTGGCATTAATCGCCGTTTCCGCGGTGGTCTCGGTCTCGCGGTCGGCGATCGTGTGTGTCGCGCTCGCGATGGCCGTGTTCGTGGTCGCGATGCCCGCGCGTCAGCGGGTGGTGGCCATCTCCACGTTGCCGATGGCACTCGCTGGAGTATTCGTTTCAGCGCATGGGCTCATCCGCGCCCTGCTGCACCTTCTCGGTGTCGGTAATGCGGACCCGTCCATCGCTCACCGGGTGAACACTTACACGTACGTAGAACAGGTTGTCAGCCAAGCGCCGTGGTTTGGACACGGGGTGGGTACGTACATTGCCGACTCAAACATTCACATCCTCGACAACGAGTATCTGAAGACCCTGATTGAGTCCGGCATTGTCGGGGCCGTTGCGCTCCTCGCGCTCTTCCTCGTGCCCATGTTCGCCTCCCTCCTCGCGCGTCACAACAGCCGCGACCCTGCGCTCAGGCTGCTGTGCGCTGCGACGGCCGGCGCGGCGCTGGCTGCTGGGGTGGGCTCGGCGATGTTCGACTCATTCTCGTTCAACATGTTCTTTGCAACGCTTGCGCTCGTGTTGGGGTTGACCGGCGCCGCCTGGCGCCTTGTCATTCAAGAGCTGCAGGCGCGGGATGCGGAGGTACGACGGCCTACCCAAAATTACGACCGCCCGCCGCCGACGAAATCGGCGCCACGGGCTCGAAGCATCGAAGCTCAAGGAGCATGACATGGACCTAGTCGCGATTATGCAGAGAATATGGAAGCACAAGCTCGCGACGATTCCGGTGATCGCACTCACCGTAATCGGCGTTGCCTACATGGTGGTCGTCAAGCCGAAGACCTACCAGGCTCAGGCGAGCTATTTGCTGATCCCTCCACCGCAGCCGCCCACCCCTCAGCAGATCGCTGCGCATCCGGCGCTAGCGAAACTGAACACGAATAACCCGTACGTCCGGTTCAACGATCTGACGGTAATCGTCTCGCTCCTCTCGCAAGCAGCAAGCTCGAGCTCGACCCGTAGCCAGCTCTTGGCACAGGGGGCCGACCCGAACTACACGATTGGCCCGGACGTCCAGTTCGGCACCGACCCTATCGTTCAGATCACCGGATCGGGTCCGACACCCGCGGCAGCGATCAAGTCAGCAACCGTTGTGGGCAAGGCAACCACGCAGCTGCTCACCACACTCCAGGCGCAGCAGGGGGTGAGTCCTCAGTACATGATCTCGGCTCTGCCCCTGAATGGTCCTGCGCGAGCACAGCTACAGGTCTCGAGCTTGCTGCGGAAGGCTGTCACCGTCCTTGCGCTGGGGCTTATCATGCTATTCCTCGTCGTCTCGACGCTCTCGGGCATCGACGAGCGTCGCGAAAACAAAAGGCCACGGCTTTTCATCAGCGTTGCGAGGCGTGGTGTGCCGGACATACTCGAGGCTGTGGGATCCGATCATGCGGTCGAGCTCCAGTCGGCGAACCGTAAATCGCGGCCGAGCGGTAACCTTGTCGACGCCGCGAATGCGCTTGAAGAGCTCGTGAGTCGAAGCAGCGCTGCCGCAGATCGTCCGGCCGCCAATGGTGCGGGCAGCAAGCCGTCAGTGCCGAAGAAGCGGCCCGTCGGCATCAAGCGCGCAGCGGGTGGCGATCGTGAATAAGCAACAGCCTGTGGTGCCACCGGCGCCCATCAGCCGGCTCGGGCCCCAGGCAGCTCGGCCCAGCTCGCGCGATGGCACACGTGCCGCAGCGCCAGACGATCATCCGGATCCCAATAGCGCAACAGGTGCTTGAGCGCAACCACGGCGCGGAAAAGCGAAGCCGAGGCACGACCGTGGTATTTCTCGTAGTAGCGCAGCCGGTTGACCGACGCCAGGGCGTCAAGGGTCGCCGGACGTCCGGACCCGCCCGGCTCGTGCAGAACGCGCGCTCCAGGCAGATACCGAATGCGGTAGCCGCGCTGGCGGACGCGGACCGCGTAATCCGTCTCCTCCGAATACAGAAAGAACCGGCGTTCGTCCCAATCCCCTACCGCGCCATTGCACTCACTCGACACACAGAGGACGGCGCCGGTTGCCCAGTCTGCGTCCCGCGCCTCGTGGTAGGCGCGCGGATCGCGAATCGTCTCGCTCAGCCATCCTGGGCGCAGCGGGAGCCGGTCGCCGAAGAGTGCCTCGCCTAGCGCCCGCAGGATGGTTGGCTCGCGCCGTAGCGTGGGCTGAACCTGCCCGTCGGGGCGCAGCATCATCGGCACCGTCACACCGACCCCTGGAGCGTTGAGCCCGTTCCGGAGCGTGAGGATTGCACCTGGCTCGAACTCGAGATCGGGATTGACGAACAGAAGGCTCGCGCACGGGCCTGCTCGCACACGCCCGACATTGATGCCGCCCGAGTAGCCAAGGTTGCCGCCCGAGTCGAGCATGGTCACGTCCGATCGGCGGCGGACGATCGCCCGCGTGTCATCACTTGACTGGTTGTCCACCAAGAGGCACCGGACTCGAAGATCGCCGGCGGCAGCCGGGATGGAATCCAGGAACCTGTCGATGTGTTCTGCGCTGTTGTGGGCAATGACGATGATGGCGCAATCGACGTAGTCATCGCTTTGGCTAATGAGCAACGGTCAGCTCACTCTCGAGCAGCTCCCCGTACAGATCCTCCAGCCAAGTGAGCTTCGTGGACCACAGGAATTGTGTCTCCACTCGGCGACGCGCAGCGAGCCCCTGTGCCTCCCTTGCTCGCGGATCGGAGGCGAGCCGAGCAACTGCGGCGGCGAGAGCTCGCGCATACTGCTCGGGGGCGATCGGTGGGACGCGAACGCCTGACTCATCGTTGACGAGCTCGGCCGGACCGCCGTACTGCGCCGTCACCACGGGCAGGCCGAAGCTCATGGCTTCGATGATGACTCCCCCAGTGGGCTCTCGAAAGCTCGGAAACACGAACATGTCGGATTCGCCATAGAGCCGGTTGACCTCGGACCGGGCCAGCCACCCGTGGAACCGCACCCGTCCGGACACGCCGAGTTGCCGTGCCTCCGTCTCGCACGCAGCACGGTCCTCGCCCTCTCCGACGACATCCAAGGTGACGTGTGGAAGTCCTTCCAGGGAGCTCCAGGCGCGGATCGCGTCCCTGAGGCCCTTGCTCCGGATAATCCGCCCCACAAAGAGCGCTCTGAGTTGTCCGGGCGGACGACTGGGCCTCTTCGGCATCGGTGGCAGTTCGTCTACCCCGAGCTCGTTCATGACCTCAAAGCGCCTGAGCGGCACGTCCCCCAATACATCTCGGACATAGGTCGCGGCCCCGATGACCACCGAAGCGGCCGACATGGATCGGCGCAGGACGGGATCGTGCCGAAAGCGCCATTGGTCCACGCGGCGGAGCTTCGTGTACCACGGGCTGGCGGCCATCTCAGCTCGGAATCCAGGTGGGGTAGGGAGCGCGCCGGCCATCGGGCCGACGACGAGCCGTGGGACGAGCCCGGCAGCCGGCGAGGGATACCTCAGGGCCATCGGCGTGAGCTGGTGCACGATGTCGAAGTGCTCATTTCGGACCTCGGCCGCACGTATCCACCGGCGAGCATGCAGGTAGAAACCAGCGTAGGACGGTTGGAGCAGGTTGTTGAGGCTCCCCACTCGCCCCACCAGGGGCCACTCCTGCCACTCGACGAACCTCGCCGCGGGGAACTGTGAACGGGCTGACAGACGCTCTCGCTTGCGGTAAGTCAGGATGGTCACGTCGTGGCGGGCGGAGAGGCGAGACGCCCATCGGTATGCAACTGCGCTCTCGCTGACGTCAGTCCCGTCGCACGCGGGCGCAATGAGCAGTATGCGGAGTCTCGCGCGACGCCGATCGGGCAGCTTAGCCGAACTCGTCCCATTGCCGATCTTTCCCGTCATGAAGTATCACTTATATCGCATGCCGGGCGCGCCCGACCGCCCTCAAGCAGAATGCCGCGCGGCTAACCGCACGGCATTCTATTTCTCCATCAACGGCGGGGCCAGGTTCCCCGACTATCGCGTGCGACCGGACGGCCGCATCGGCCATTACGCGTTGGGAATCTGATAAATGTGCACCGCCGTTTGGTTGGCGAAATTATCCGTGAACTGCCCATTGGTCGCCTGCACGGTGCGGTTCTCGTTGACTACGGTAACCGGTCCAGAGTACCCGCCGGCGATCGTGAATGTGATGTTCTGCGAAGCGTTGAAGCGCGGGGCGGCGAACACGTAGAAGTTGTTCTGGGTCGCGTTGTACTTCGCCATGACGTTCATCGAGCCGCTGTGCGTGACGTAACCATTCGCGAACGGCGAGTTGATCACCGGGGCAATACTTGTCACCTCCTGATCCCAGGCCTTCACGGCCGCCTGCAGAGGCGCCCAGTAGGAGTTCGAATCGATCAGTGTGTCCGAGGACATGGGCATTCCGCCGCATGAGCAGAAGCTGTGGTCGAACCATGAGATGCCGCGGGCTCCACCGATGATCAGGTTCCAAGCCTCAGCGGTTTCCATGGCCGGTGTCGGAGTGATGCCGGACCACGAGCCGGATGTCTCGGGGTTACCGGCTTCGATGTACGCCCAGATCGGGTGGCTGTAGTTGGCCTCGGCGCGCGTGTTCTGAACATCGTCGTACTGACGCCAGAGGTTGTGGTCGGGGTCGTAGCCGCCCGTGATGATGTAATCGTCGTACGAGGCGATATCGACCGCATTGACATATGCGGCACTGTTGGAGTTCGGCGGTGCCGGCCAGGCGATATTTCCACCTGTGTAGTTGCCATACACCACGCGAGTCGGGTCGCCGGCACCCTTGGCTCCGTGGAGGTCAGCCGTGATCTGACCAATCTGGGTTGCGCTGGGCGAGCCGCCGTAGTAGCCGGTGCTGCAGCCAACCGATTCGCCGAGGAGGGAGGAAGACGGCATGTTCCCGCACTGGTTGATGCCATCCGCCTCATCGAACCACTGAATTCCCGTGATCGGGTTGGCGTAGCTCGGTGCCGGAGCATTGTCGAAGACCCACATGCTGTTGCTCTGGATGCCGTTCAGCATGGACTGGTTGTAGCCGTTGTAGAGGGAAATGAACCCGTTCACGCCGACGTTGTGGTATGCGGTAAGGCTCGTCGGGTCCCAACTGCTCCCGTTGTAACCTAGCGTCTGATCGAAAACCGAGATGGGATAGAATGCTGGGTTGTCCCACGCGCTGGTGTTCGAGAAGTGGCTGTAGTACGTGGGTCCACCGTCGATCTGCTTGAGGCTGACGCCTGACGGCATCCCGGTGGAGCCGCCTCCTCCGCCCGTGGTGGGGGCGGAAACGACCGCGGTCTGCGGTGAGCTGGCAGAAATGCTGCCGCCCGCGTTGGAGGCGGTCACGACCGCGCGGATGGTGTGGTTGACGTCGGCGTTCACGAGCGTGTATGTGCTCGAGGTGGCGCCGCTGATGTTCGAGCAGGTGCTGCCCGTGCCGTCGCAGTCCTGCCACGCATATGCATAGGACGTCGGGCTCCCGCTCCAGGTGCCTGGCGTCGTCGACAGCGTCTGGCCGGTGGTAGTCGTCCCGCTGACGAGTGGCACGGCTGTATTCGTGGGTGCGGCCGGAGGCGGCGGAGGAGTGCTGGGTGCCGAAATCATCGGCGTCATCGCGGAGTTGGCGGAAGCGGAGCCGCCCGAGTTCGCAGCGACGACGATCGCGCGCACACCGTGCCCGACATTGCCGGTAGTGAGCATGTAGGTGCTGGCAATGGCGCCGCTGATGTTCGTGCAGCTACCGCCGGTGCTACCACAATCCTGCCACTGATACGCGAAACTGGTGGGACTGTTCGCCCAGGATCCATTGCTCGTGCTCAGAGTGTTGCCCTGGACGGTGTTTCCGGTGACGACCGGAATGGCGGTGTTGACGGGCGCGAGTACGGGGGGAGGAGGTGGCGCCGGGCTCGAGGCACTAGCACTGACGTACGCCGAGACTGTGCACGTGGTCCAGCTCACGCCGGTTGACCATGTCGCGGGAAGGTTCGAGAGGGTGCTCTGCGCGGAGTTCTGCGAGCAGTTCCCGCTGCCCGGATCAATGTCTCGGAAGTTCAGCGTCCCGCCGAGCCCGAGCACGGCCACCCAGTACGTCTGACCGGCGGTCAAGCTGGGGCTGGAGTTCAGGCCTACGATGTTCCAGGACGATGACTTGGGACCGGAGATGGTGCCCGTAGCGAGCAACGTTTTTGCGTGCCCCGAAGAGTTGGAATAAATTCCGGCCGTGACGCTCTTGGCGGACGATCCAGCGTCTACATAGAAGGAGATCGATCCGGCATTTCCGGATGCGGCTGCCGTGTACCTGAAGGCCTCTGCTGAACCCGCGGCGTCGTTATCCGCGAGCGACTGGACGGACGTCTTGCCAAGCAGCGTCGTGGACGCGAGAGACGTCCCCGTCATGGTCATGAGTAAGCACGTCGAAGACAGTGCAGCCAAAAGTAAAATACGGCGCATGCGGTCCCTCGCCTTGGTCGTTGGGCAACTGGCGAGACATATCGACGCCGTGCGGCATTGCTTTAGCGCTAGGTTCTGTACTGGACGTATACCCGCCTCTGCGGAGGCACTGTGACCAAGCCTTTAGCGGCGGGTCCCCGTTACAGGCCGGACACATCCAAGGGCCGCGGGCGGCGGGACGTATCCGCGGAGCGCTCGGTCAGTAGCCGGTGAGCCTGGGCACGGCTGCCTTGGCGATTGCCGCGGCGAGGGGGCACGGGGCGGTGATCGCCATCACTCGGCCGCGAGAGAGCGACACGAGAGCCATGGGACGTCCCAGTAAGCCGCAGTAGGCACGATGTCCGAACACCTTAAAGAAGATGCGGTTCTCGAGCCGGGCCGCGGAGGCATTGAAGCTGGACTGGGTCACCGCGAGCGTGACCTCGATGGCGTGGCGTCGGCTCGGAATCGGGGCGCCACGCGGGATATAAACACACGTGGGGCCAATCGAGCCCTCAACCGCCTTGTTCACAGGCTGGCGGATGATGGCCGCGATCTCCTGCGGCGTGACAAGAGCGCAGGGACTGACGGCGTGCGGCTCTCCTCCCGGCTCGGCGTCATGGCCGTGCCCCACGGCGACGGTGCCCGAGCGGTGGACGACATCGCGGGCCGGCCCGGCGAGCGCGCGGGCGCCGTGGGTCGTTGTGCCGGCGGAGTACGTGGACACGCCCGCAGTGGGTCCCAAAAACGGAGTGGTGGCGGCGCCGCCACATCCCGCGAGCACGACGATAGCGGCGGCGCACCACACGGGCCCCGCAAGGCCGACGAAGGTGCGTCCCGCTGGATTGCGCGTCCGACGCACTAGGAGCCGGGGGCGAACAGGAGGTCGACTGAATACCCCGTGGCGTTGTAGCTGGAGGCGGGGAACGTCGACGTGGCGGAGTACGCGTAGACACCGTTGACGCTCGCGGCGTTGGCCACGGCATGAAGCGGCGCGTTATCCACCGACCCGGACGCGAACTGGGCCGAGGTTGCCGAGTAGTGGCCGTTGGGAGCGAGGTAGCCAACAACATAGGTGGTGCCCGACGCGATCGCCACCGGGCTTGAGAAGTACGCCTGCTGCCAGCCGGATGCCGTCTCGTTGGTGAACGTGACCTGGGCGAGCAGGGTCCCCGAGGCCGTCCACAGTGAACCCACGTGCGTCCCCGTGTTGGCGGCGGCCTTGTAGAAGCGAACGCCCGTGACCGAGCCGTTGACATCCGAAGTGAACTTCAGACCCACCTCGATCGAGGAGCCGTCACCGGGATCGATCGTGCCCGGGAGCCCGAAGTCGAAGATCGTGTCCTCCGGCGTGATCGCGCTCGCGGTGGCCGCCGGGCCGGTGCCGACGGCGTTCGTCGCTGTGACCTGGAAGGTGTAGGCCGTTCCGTTGGCCAAGCCGGTGACCCTGGTCGAAGTCGCCGAAGCGCCGACCTGGACCGGCGTGCCGGCGGTCGTTCCGGCATACGGCGTCACCGTGTAGCCCGTGATCAAGCTACCGCCGCTGCTTGTCGGTGGAGACCAGCTGACCAGCGCCTGCGTGGTAGCGGGCGCGGCTGAGGCGCCTACGGGCGCGGAGGGAGCGGAGGTCGTGTTCGAGGGACTGAACATTACGTCGACCCAGTAGTTACCAGCGTTGTAAGTGCTGGTCGGGAAAATGGTCGAAGATCCGTAGGCGTAGACCCCGTTTGGGCTAGTCGTGTTGGCGAGCGCGTGGAGCGGGCCGTTGTCGACTCCCGCGGACGAGAACTGGCCGGTCGTCGCCGAATAGTGGCCGCTCGGGGCGAAGTATCCGGCGATGTACGTCGTGCCGGCCGTGATCGCCGCCGGACTCGAGAAGTTTACTGCCTGCCAGCCCGAGCCCGTCTCGTTGGTCGCCGTGGCCTGTGCCACCAGCGTGCCAGAGGCCGTCCACAGGGACACGACATGGGTTCCCGTATTGGCGGCGGACTTGTAGAACCGGATGCCGGTGATCGAGCCGTTGCCGTCGGCGGTGAACTTGAGTCCGACTTCGGTGGCGTTCGCGTCACCGGAGTCGATCGTGCCCGGCGTCGCGAAGTCGAAGATCGTGTCCACAGGCGACACGGCGCTCGTCGTGGCCACCGGGCTGGTACCGACTGAGTTGGTCGCCGAAACCTGAAAGGTGTACGCCGTCCCGTTAGACAGGCCGGCCACGGTCGCCGAAGTGACGGTCCCGCTGACCTGGACCGGCGTGCCCGCGGCGGTGCCGGCATAGGGCGTGACGGTGTAGCCCGTGACGCTGCTCCCCCCGTTGCTGGCCGGTGGCGACCAAGTGACCTGCGCCTCCTGGGTCGCGCCCGTCGCATTCACGTTCTGAGGCGCGGTTGGCGCAGTGATTTTGTTGGTGAACAGCACGTCGACCCAATAGTTCGTCGCATTGAAGCTGCCACTTGGGAAGACGCTGGACGAACTATATGCGTAGACACCATCGGCGCTCGTCGCGTTCGCGAGGGCGTGCAGGGGCGGGTTGTTGACGCCCGCAGAGGCGAACGTGGCCCCGGTCGCCGAATAATGGCCGTTAGGCGCCAGGTACCCAGCGACGTACGTCGTGTTCGCCGTGACGGGCACGGGATTCCCGAAGGTGACGTTTTGCCAGCCGGACGCCGACTCATTGCTCGAGGTGGCCTGTGCGACCAACGTTCCGGACGACGTCCACAGGGAAACGACGTGGGTGCCGGTATTCGCTGCCGCCTTGTAGAACCGGATACCGGAGATGAGGCCATTCTGGTCCGAGGTGAACTTCACGCCTACCTCGACCGACGAACCGTCCCCGGAATCTGGCGCGGTTGGAGCCGCGAAGTCGAAGATCGTATTCAGCGGAACCACGGCGCTCGATGTTGCCACAGGACTCATGCCAATGGCATTGGTTGCCGCGACCTGGAATGTGTAGGCCGTTCCATTGCTCAGGCCCGTGACCATCACCGAGGTGGTGGACCCGCCGACTTGCACGGCCGTCCCCGCGGTCGCGCCCGCGAAGGGGGTGACCGTGTAGCCGGTGATCGCGCTGCCGCCATTGCTCGTTGGCGCTACCCACGAAACGAGCACTTCGCTCGTCGCTGGGCTGGCCGAAACGCCCTGAGGCGCCGTCGGAGCAGTGGGTGAAGTCGGGACGACCGCATTAGAATGGCCTGATGGCGCAGCTGAGCCGTTCGGATTCAACGCAGTCACGGTGAACGTGTAGGACGTCCCGCCGGTGAGGCCGGTCACGGTCGCCGTAGTGGCCGGCGGCGAGCCCGAGAACGTCGTCGCGGTCTGGGCGGTGGAGCCGATGTAGGGCGTGATCTTGTACCCGGTCACGGGTCCGCCGGTCGTTGGCGCGGCCCACGAGACCGTGGCGGAGCCGGTGCCGCCCGTGGCGGTCGGGTTGCTCGCGGGCCCGGGAGGCGCCGCCGGGGCGAAGGAAACGTCGACCCAGTAGTTCGAGCCAAAGAACGAATTGGTCGGGAAGGTCCCAGCCGTCGTGGTGTAGGCGTACATCCCGTTCGATGCGCTGGCGGTCGCCGGGGTCGCGTGCAGCGGGGGGCTGTCGAGGAGGTGTCCGCCGACCGGAGGGGGCGAGTAGAAGTAGCTGGTATCCGCCGAGTAGTGCCCATTCGGCGCGTAGTAGCCGGCGATGTAGGTCGTGTTCGGCTGGATGTACACGGGTGCCGCGAACGTGACGGTCTGCCAGCCTGCCGCCGTCTCGCTCGTGAAGGTGGCCGACGAGAGGAGCGTCCCACTCGCCGTCCACAGGCTCCCCACATGCGTTCCGGTATTCGTGCTCGCCTTATAGAAGCGAATGCCCGTCACGGCCCCGAAAGAGTCCGAGGTGAACTTGACCCCGACCTCGATCGAGCCGCTGTCGCCGCTGTCGGGGCTTCCCGGCGTTACGGCGTTGCCCCAGATCGAGCACGGGCAGTTCACGTTCACGGTGATGCCGGCCGACGGCGTCTCCAGATTCCCACTGTCGTCGACCGCGCGCGACATGATCTTGGTACTCGGGTTCCCGTGAGCGGCCCACGAATAGGACCAGTTGACTGTCGCGCCGTCAGGTGTCGTGATCGTCGCCGGATGCCACGTGGAGCCGCCGTTGGTCGACACCTCGACTCCGGCAACAACGCCTCCTCCGAGGTCGGTAGCGGTCCCCGAGATGGTCTGAGCGCTGCCGTCGGACACGTTCGCGTTGTTCAGCGGGCTGAGAATCGTCGAAGTCGGGGATGTGGTGTCGGTAGAAGCGGTGCCCGCGACCAGTCCCGACATGAGGGTCGAAGGTTGCGCCCCCATCATCGCGAAGAGATTCACCGTCGCTTGCTGCATATTCGGATCGGGTGGGTTGGAGCTCGGATCGGTAGTCCCCGACTGCCAGGCGTTGGCGTTGTTAAGGCCCCACGACCACTGGACGGTGCCGGCTCCGAATACGAGAGCTCCGCTCGGCGCTCGGTACATCGTTAGGTGATGGGTTGCCGTCGCGGTATTGCCGGTAGTCGTGCTGCCGTAGTCGGTAAACGCTTGGAGGCCGGTGGCGGTGGTAGACGAGAGATCAAACAAACCAGCGGGACGGAAGCCATTGTCCTCATCCAGGTCCCATTCGTATCCCAGTACCCCAGTGCCGGGGGCGAGAGTCAGGCTCTTTCCGGCGGCGAGAGCGGCGACGGCGGTGTGCTTCCACAGCGCCAATTTGCCGTACTGCGAGGGAACCTGCATATCGGTGGTTCCGGAGTTGATGTCGAATTGCTGGCCGGTCAGGGAATTGGCGGGCTGGCCGCCGTCGGCAGGGGGGCTGAAGCGCGGGTCTCCCCACGTGCCGGTCCACGTACCCGGGTCCTGCGGGTCGGTGGGGGCGTTGAAGTGGGTTTCCTTGTAGGTGATCAACGTCCGGTAGGCGGTGTTCGAGCCGTCGATGCTCGCGCTCCAGCGTGTCTTCCAGAACATCTCGTTGCCGCTGAAGAAGGCCAGGTTGACTCCGGCTTTCAGCGCGTTCTGGACGTTGGTGCGCTGACCTGCCGACCAATACTCGTCGTGACCGCTGGATATGAAGAGCTTGTGGTTCTGGAGGAGCGTCGGCGTGGAGTCGACATTGCTTTCGGCCGTGTAGCTGACGTTGTACCCGTTCTCCTCGAGGAACTGGATCATCTGATACTCGGCGTAGTAGAGGTAGGACTCCCCTCCGTCGGTGGCAAACGAGCCGTCCCACGGACGGTTGTAGGAGACGGCATACGCCGCCTTGTAGGCGAGGGGGTTGCCGGACGGGCAGGCGACTGAACAGTTGTACAGGCTGTTGCCGCCGTAGTTGTTGTAGGCCTCCCATGTCTCGTCAGAGGTCTGCACGAGGATGTCCGAGTGGCTCGAGGGGTTGGTGACGACGAACGGGATCTGGCTGTCGTCGCCGGCCGCCTTGCCATCGTCACGCACGAGGTGGGCGATGTAGACACCAGACACGGCCTGGCTCGGCACGGTCCACGAGGCGGACACGGACCAATTTCCGCAGTCGATCAAGCCAGTTGAAGACTGGCTCAGGCAGGCCGGTTGGCTCTGCGGCAGCGACACGGACGGCTTCACGCCTGCTGCGATCATTCGAGCCCCATCGCCGCCGTAGTACCCGAGGCGAAGGATGTCGATGTGGTAGGCCGTCGACGGCGTGTTGATCTTGAAGGAGATCGTCCCGCCGATCGGCACACTCATCGCCGTCCCGAAGCCCTGAATGTCCGAATCACCCGCGCCCGAAACCTCCCAGTCCCTCGGCGGATCGCCGGGGAGCGTGTTCTCGCACTGCACGGGATTGGGAACGTTGGTGGCACAGAAGGTGGTGGCGCCGGCGGGAGCCGCGGCGGCGGCGAGGAGCGCGGCCGAGACGAGCATGGCGACGAGGAACAGAGGCGGGCGCGCGCGCTTCCGCCCCCACGTATGAGCCCGCGCAGGCGTCCTTGGCGCATGAGCAGGGCGAGCAACACGCACGAACGCGGACATGTGCGTGGCGCCCGCGCTCTGGGGGTTTGTCCCTGTTTCGGTGGTCATTGGCGTCTTGCCTCGTCGATCATGAGCCTGTGGCCGCTGCGGGCGGCCTCGGGCCGCTTGGCCAGTCGAACAATCAACGAGCCCGGCGGGCCGACTCTTACGCGCCCGCTC
>DASZLV010000147.1:0-3777 GCA_035552215.1 Solirubrobacteraceae bacterium
CGTGCCACCGCGGCTTCCTACGTGATCTCCCCGGCAGCCTTCGCGGCGGTCGCTCCCGACCCCGCGCGGTCTCCCGACCAGCTCTCAGCGCTGTGGATGGTGGCACTCGCGGCGCGCATGGTCAGGGAGGTGGGCGAGCTGGTGGCGCGCGCGCGGCGCGCACGCCGGCCGCTGGCCACCTTCGCCCTCGACGCCGAGGTGCGGTTCGCTTCCGCCTCCGATCGAGCCGCCTTCGCCGCCGAGCTCTCGGACGCCGTCGAGGGGCTGGCCGCCAAGTACCACGACGCCTTCGTCCCCGCCGGGCGTAAGCACCGGCTGATCGTCGCCCTTCATCCCACCATCACTCGACCCGCGACCGAGGACCACTCACCGGGGAGCCAGAGCGCAAGAGAGGAGCCCTGACGATGCCCCGCGAATTCAGACTCACCCGCGAGGTCGTGCTTCCCGCCGACCCCGAACGGGTCTGGGAGGCGGTCGCGACCGCGGCCGGGAACGCCGCCTGGTTGTTTCCCAACCTGATCGATCCCGATGGCTCGGGCACCCCGACCTGGGACCCACCCCACCATCTGGTGGTGCGCCAGGAGAGGGCCGACTGGTTCAACGCCGTCGAGTTCGAGATCGAGGGGCGCGACGGCAGCACCAGCCTGCTGCGCTACGCGCACAGCGGGATCTTCGTCGACGACTGGGACACGCAGTACGACGCCGCCGACGCTCACACCGACTTCTACCTGCACACCCTCGGCCAGTACCTGCAGTACTTCGACGGCGGCACGGTGACGTACATCGGCGACGCTCCCGCCGGCATCCAGGGACCACCCGAATCGGCCACCCCGGACGGATTTCAGCGCCTGCAGCACGCCCTGGGATTCGGTGCCGAGGTGAGCGAGGGCGACGCGGTGGAGCTGACCCCGCGAGGTCTCGACCCGATCACAGGGGTCATCGACTACGTGCGGCCGAACTTCCTCGGGGTTCGCACTCCCGATGCGCTCTACCGCTTCTTCGGGCGCAACGCCTTCGGAGCCCCGGTGGGGATGAGCATCCACGCCTTCGCCGACGGCGTCGAACCCGACGCCACCAAGAAGCGGTGGGAGCAGTGGCTCCACACCGCCCTGACCTAACCAACCACCGACACGGAGCGACAACGATGCGAGTGGAGGGGGACGGAGCGCAGCTGACCACGGGCGATGCCGGCGAGGTGCAGGTCGGCTCAGTCGCCCTGAACCAAGTCTGAGAAGGAGACCGCATGGGAAAGATCGTTGTCACCGAGTTCATCTCCCTCGACGGCGTGATCGAATCGCCGGGACCGGTCGGGGATTACCAGCACGCCGGCTGGACATTCGAAATCGACCGCGGTGACGAGGGCAACCAGTTCAAGGTCGACGAGCTCACCGAAGCCGAGGCGCAACTGCTCGGCCGCGTGACCTACGAAGGCTTCGCGGCGGCGTGGCCGGGACGGGAGGGCATGGACGAGTTCACCGGGAAGATGAACAGCATGCCCAAGTACGTGTTCTCCAACACGCTGGCCACGGCCGAGTGGAACAACACCACCATCCTCAGCGGGGACCTCGCGACCGAGGTGGAACAGCTCAAGCGAAACGTCGAGGGTGTGATTCTCGTCGCCGGGAGCACCCAGCTCGTGCGTGGGCTGCTGGTGGCCGGGCTCGTCGACGAGCTGCGCCTCATGGTCTTCCCCGTCCTGCTGGGGAGTGGGAAACGTCTGTTCGCCGACGACACCGGCAAGACCGCCCTCCAGCTCACCGAGGCGAAGACGGTGGGCGACGGCGTCGAGATTCTCACCTACCGGCCGATGAAGGGCTAGCCCTCGCCGTCCCCGTAATCGAGGCGCTCGACCCGCATCATGATCCGGACGCCGCTCAGGCTGACCTTGCCTGAGTCGGGATAGAGGACGATGTCATTGGGCTCGCGCGTGCTCCATGTGAGCATCGTGAGGCCGACCTCGGCGGCGATGAACTGATGGGCGATACCCGTTCCCGGCGGCCGCGCGAGCACGTGGCCGGCCCGTACCGGGTGTCGCTCGTCGCCGAGACGGAGCGTTCCCTCACCGGCGAGGACGACGAAGATCTCCTCCTCGGCCCCGTGGCAATGAAACGGGCAGGCCCCCGCGCCTGGGGCGATCTCGACGTGGCTCATGCCGCTCATCACCGATCCGGCGGCCACGCCCAGCTCGCGCCACCGGCTGTCGACGCTGCCGTGGCGCATGGGCTCGGACGCCACGTCCTCGGTGGCGACGATGGTGCCCGGGCGGGTGGACTCCGGCTCGGGCAGTTCGAGCTCGCCTGCGGCCGCCTCACGCGCGAACGGGCTCGGCCCGTCGCTGGGCAGCCAGCGGGGCCCCATCCACCAGGCGTTGGCGCGTGGCAGCCACGTCATCCTCGTGTCGCTGCCACTCGAAAATGCGAGCACGTCGAGACCCTCCTCGCCGGCGAGGAGCGTGTGCGCGTCGCCGTTGCCCAGGTGGACGAGGCAGTCACCCGCCGCCACCCGGTAAGTGCGGCCGTGCTGCCAGCTCAGACCGCTGCCGGCGAGCACGTAGAAGAGCTCCTCCTCGTCCGCGTGGGCGTGCACGGGCATGGCCCGCTCGCCGGGGCCCATCCGATAGCGGCTGAGGCCGGCGCGCGCGCTCCCCGCCGCGGCGCCGAGCCGCTGGCGTGAGCCCTGGAGCGGCCCGCGGTCGATCCGCGTCCACTCGACATCGTCCCAATGAGCGAGCATCCGGCCCATAGGCTAATGAGTTGCATGGCGGCGCCTCTCGACGGCCGGGACGGGTAGCGCCTCTCGCTCGTTTGCGCCCACCCGATCGCGGGTACCCGGTCCGGCTGTCCCATGCTGGCGAGAAGGTTTGCTCTGATGTGCACGGCGGTGGCGTTGACGCTGGTGACGGCGACGACGGCGGCGGCCGCGAGCCCAGGAGGGAGCTACATCCTCACGGCCAAGATGAGCCGTGGCACCAGCTACGCGCCGACCTTCACCGGGAACGGATTCCTCGGCGTCCGCGTCCCCGCCTCCGGACAGGGCTACGCGGGTGGGAGCGTCCCCGCGCAGTCCGAGCTCGCCGGCTTCTATGCCAAGCCCACGCATCCCAAGACGATCTCGGACTCGGTCCAGCAGCGCGCCAACATTCCCACCTGGTCGACGCTGCCCTTCGGCGACGGTACCGAGACCTCTCCGCCACGACGGGACAGATGACGGGCTGGCGGCAGGCAATCGATCTGCGCACCGGCGTGGTGAGCACCTCGGCGACCTGGAAGGCCACCGATGGGCACACCGCAGCGTTCTCCTATCAGGTGTTCACCGACCGCGCCGATGAGCACGGCGGCGTGGTCCAGCTCCAGCTCGTCCCGGGGTGGAGCGGGACCGCGACGGTGACGGACGAGATCGACGGCTCGCCCGCCACCTTGACGGACCCGGTCGCGAAGGGCTCGAACCCGGCCGCGCGACAGGACTACGTCGAGGTCGTTACCCAGAGAACGGGAATCGACGCCGCCATCGCCAGCGAGCTCGCTACCAGCCCCAACATCACCGCGATCCCGACCGGGGTCGACGCCACCGCCGGCCAGAGCATCGGTCAGCAGCTGACCTTCCCCGTCGTTGCGGGCCAGACCTACACGGTGACCAAGTTCGTCGGGGTCGACGATTCCCAGGACACGGCCGACCCGGTGGGCGCAGCCCAGGCCGAGGCCGCCGGGGCGGCGGCCGCCGGCCTCCCGGCGGCGCTGTCGGCCAACGACGCCGCCTGGGCGGCGCTGTGGAAGGGCC
>DASZLV010000148.1:0-1656 GCA_035552215.1 Solirubrobacteraceae bacterium
ATCGATCTCGGCGAAGAGCTCGAAGCGGTCTCCGACCTGAGCCGGGCACGCCTTCATGAAATACCGCTCGTCCTCGGGGAGCAGGCCTGTGACCTGGAAGACGTTGATGACGTCGTGGACGTCGAACTCGGTGAGGCCCCACGACATGACCGCGCGCACGAGGTTGGAGTGACAGTGAAAGTCATACGCCGCCCCGGAGAGGAGCTGGCTGACATACGGGTCACACCGGGTGCCCAGCAGGTCGTGACACCCGGCTCCGTCCTCGTCGATGCCGTAGGCCAGAGTGTCTGACACCACCGTGGCCAGGGGCCGCAGGAAGGGCAGGTTCGACCACAGCCGATCGCCCGTGCTCACGTGGGCACCGTAGAACTGCCGCGTCCGCGCCGCCCAGAAGCGCTCGCGAGGGTCGTGGCGATTCCAGAGATTGAGGTCGAGGACCTGCGGCCCTTCGACGATCGAGAAGCGGCAGATCTGTCCGGCGGCCACCGGCCACGCCCGGCCGCTGCGCACCGGGATGATCAGCTCGCTCACGAGCGTGCGCTGCACCTGTGCGGCCAGAGGAGCATAGATGCGAGCGTCCGGGCGCAACGGTCCCGTGCCATCGGAGATATAGGCGGGCGCGGGTCTGGTGCTCCTGGGGCCGGACACGTGTTACCTCCCTGGCGTTGACGGCAGCGGCAAAGCGCCCTCGATGACCCGGCGCAGCTGCTCGGACCCGACCTCGAGCGAGCTCAGGTCGATGCGCTCGCGCAGGGTGTGCATGCCCGATCCGCGGGCGCACCCGCGCGAGACCGCGGGAATCCCGACGGCGGCGGCGGCGTTGGCGTCGGTCGATCCCGCGCCGAACGCGTCGGCAAGCCCGAGCCCCCGGCGCACGGCCAGGATCGCGGACACGAGCGGATGCTCGGGATCGATCTGGCCGGCGGGGCGGCGGCCGACGACGTCGCACGCGAGGGCCAGGGGCGGCGCCACCGAAACCGCCCGCAGACGCGCCTCGAAGGCGTCGAGCTCGGCCTGCTCGAGCGAGCGCCGCTCGACGATCATCTCGGCTCGGGCGGCGATCGCGTTCACCGCCTCACCGCCGGAGAGCTTTCCGACGTTGGCACCCTCGCCGGCCAGGCGATCGGCGATCTTGACGAGCGCGTGGAGCGCGCTCGGCGTCCCCCGGTCCGACCACGAGTGACCACCGGGGCCGGTCACCGCGAGGCGGGCGCGCAGGCTGCCGACGTGCTCGGTGATGACCTCGTCCAGGCCCTGGCCCTCGAGCGCGATCGCTGCCGCGGGCCTCAGTTCGCGGCACGCGTGCAGCGCCCCCCGCAGGTTCCCGAGCCCCTCCTCGCCGACGGTAAAGGCAACCGCGAGCGAGGCGGGAATCGCCGGCATCGCCTCGAGCGTCCACACCAGCGTCATCACCGCGGTGGCGTTATCCCCCACCCCCGGGCCCACGAGATCGCCGCCGTCATGCGTCATGGGGAGCGGCGTGCCGGCCGCGAACACGGTGTCGACGTGGGCCATTATCAGCAGCTCGGGAACGCCCGGGCCGAATCGCCACACGAGGTTCCCGGCGCCGTCCCGGTGGCGTTCGCCCGGTCGCTCGCGCAGGCGTTGCTCGAGCCACTCGAGCCGGGCCGTCTCCGCCCCCGTGGGAGCGGGGAT
>DASZLV010000149.1:0-3961 GCA_035552215.1 Solirubrobacteraceae bacterium
CATCCTCCAAAACCTCGGCCATAAACCCTCCTCCTTCAGTATCGCTCACCAAAACACCGCCCCGGCCCCCGCCGACACAACCCGAGCCGCAACAACAAAACCCACTCTAACCACTAACCCCCAAAAATGTAAACCCCATTCACGAGTTGGTGGCAGAAGCGCCGGCGTGGACGTCGCTCGGAGCCACGTGTTCCCAGCGCTCCCATACATCCCAGAGCACGAGGACGAAGACAGACAGGCCGCAGCCGAGACACGTCACGGTGTCGGCCCGCGCCAGGAAGGCGGGCACGGCCACGAGGACGAACCCATTGAGCAGGGCGGGAAGGAGGGCGAACCCGGCCCCCAGCGCCCCGGCACCAATCACGAAGAAGAGCGGGAGTCCCGCCCGCCCGAGGAGGATACGAGCGAGCGCGAGCACGGCGACGGCCAGTCCCGCTCCTACGATGATCTTCTGCACGAGACTCACGTCCGGACGCCCGTGGAGCCCGAGGGCGAGCGCCGCGAGGCTCAGCCCGAGGAGCCCCGCGATGCTCAGGGCGCGGATGACCCACCGACTGAGCGCGGGGCGAGCGACGCGCCGGAGCGCAAACGCCCAGGCCAGGAGCACAGCGATCGGCCAGAACCATACGAGCGACGGCGCCGGCCGGAAGAAGAGGCCACCTATCAGCGCCTGCGAACGGCCGTCGACCACCACCGGGATCCGCCAGGTCCCGGCGAAGCTGGCGCCGGGCGCCAGCCTGACCGTGGCCAGGGCCGCGAGCCTCCCGTCGTGCCAGGTATAGCTGTGCCCCGCACTCGCTCTGGTCCAGACGGGCCGGCTCTGTGGTCCTATGTGCAGCGGCACCGACACCTGGGTCGGCTGGTTCAGGTAGTACATCTCCGACCGCGTATTGACGGAGACGCCGGCGGCGGCGAACCGGAGGTACGGCGCTCCCTGGTAGTCGAGGACGTCGAGGGTGGTGCCGGCGGGAACCCGCAAGGCCATCGACTGATCCCCGTCGACCACCTTGGCCGCGATACCCTCGGGAGCGCTGGTGAGCACGGCCACGTAGTTGATGCCCACCGGAGCGGTAGGCCCGTGGGCCAGCGCCGACCCAGGCATCAGAGCGAGCCCGGCGATCAGCGATGCCACGATAATCGCCAGGCACCGCGGTCCCCGTCTCCCGGCCGCCGGGCGCCGGGCGCCGGGCGATGCGCTCCCATGCCTCTGCGATGACATCCTGCGCCAGTCTATGAAGCGACCGCCACGATCGGCCGGGGTTCGACTCCGGGTCGGGCTCCTGGGCGCGCTCGTGATGACGATCCTCAGCTTCGCCGTGCCCGGATTGGCGCCGGCCGACGGGGATCCCGCCAGCGACGTGCTCGCCTCCCAGGCGCTGTTCCTCCCCCAGGATGCCGCCACCAGCTTCACGCAGCAGTCCCAGCTCGAATCACTGCTCAGCGCCGCCGCGCGCGGCGGCTATCCGATCCGCGTAGCCCTGATCGCCTCGAGCGTCGATATGGGCTCGGTGACGGAGCTCTGGCGCCGACCGGACACTTATTCGCGCTTCCTCGGGCAGGAGCTCTCCTACGTGTACCACGGCGCCCTCCTCGTGGTGATGCCGAACGGGTCAGCGGTCACCCAGGTGGCAAGGAGCGGCGCGAGCGGCCCGGGGGTGGCTTCGACGGTCCAGGCCCCAGCCGGGCTTCACGGATTGGTCGCGGTGGCGACGTCCGAGGTTCGGCATCTGGCGGGCGCGGCAGGCCATCCGCTGCCCGCGGCGATCGCGACGCTCGTCCCCCGGGCGGGGTCCGGCGACCCCATCGCCTGGCTCGTGCTCGTCCTCGGTGCGGTGCTCATCGTCGTGGCGTGGACGGTCAGCCTGCACCTGCGCCCACTCAGCTCACGCTCGGAGGGTCCGCAAGCCGCCCCGCGGGGTTGACCCCGACCGCCCGCTCCCGTACTGTGCTTGGAGTTCGATTAAGCCACAAGGGGTGTTAATGTTGGCGATCACATTGGGGAAGCGTGCGCGGATGTTTGCGCTCGTCACTATGACGACTTTTACGGCGTTTGCGTGCACTTTGGCGCTCACGGTCGTGGACGCTCAGGCGGCCACGATTCGCACGTGCCAGGGGGGCGGCGCCGGATACACGGTCACCGTGCCGCAGAACGCCGGCTCCACGGCGGGCGCCGATCCGTACGAGACGTACGCGGCCAACTGCACGATCGGTTACCACGAGAAGCAGGGCTACCCGTTCAGTCTCATCGGTCTCGTCCTCGTCGTTACGGCCGCGACGCTGATCTTGATGTACGTGAAGAAGGACACCCTCGACCTACCGGGCGGGGGTGGCGGCGGAAACGCTTTCGGTGTCACTGGAGGTGGCGCGTGAGTCAGATAAAAGAAGGCCTGGGCACGCTCCTGCACCCGCGGGCGGCAACGCGAGCCGTGCATGACGCCAACCGGCCGCGCTTCGTGTGGCATCAGCAGCTCGTCACCTGTCTTCTCGCGACCGTCCTCGTCGAGGGCCTCACGATGGATGCCTGGGCGCATCTCAACCAGACCAAGCTCGACACCGTGGTCACGCCTTGGCACGGGCTCTTCTACGGGGGCTTCTTCGCCCTCTCGGTCTGGATCTTCTGGCACATCGAGCATCATCACGGAGAGGGCCACACGCGCCTGGCGGCAATTCCGATCGGCTATGGCGTGGCCGTGGTGGGGATGGGCATCTTCTTCGTCGCCGGCCTCGGCGACCAGATCTGGCATCTCACGTTCGGAATCGAGCGCAACCTCAAGGCGTTCCTGAGTCCGACCCATATCGGGCTCGTGATCGGGATGGTCATGATCGTCAGCGCACCATGGAGGTCGATGTGGTCAGACCCGCGGATACCCCGGGCGCCGAGCTTCCTCCAACTGCTGCCGGTGGTGTGGTCGCTCGGCCTGACCGTGCTCCTCATCTCCAACATCTCGGGCTACATCCTCATCTTCCCGAGTGATATCCCGACGATCGGCCAGGCGGCGTTCGTCAGCCACTTCCCCGGGAATGCCCCGGCGCCCCTCCTCGACGTGTTCTCCGCACGCTTCCAGGTCCAGGGAGTCCTGATGATCGAGATGACGAACCTGCTGATGATGGTGGGGGTCCTGCTGGGGCTGCGTCGCTGGCGGCTTCCGTTCGGGAGCATCACCTTGATCTGGACGATGCTCGTCGCCTCGGCGCTGGTTTCCTATCAGTACAACAAGGGCTGGACCGTGGTGGCAGCGATCATCGGAGGCCTGATCGCGGACTACCTGGTGCTTCGCCTCCGCCCGTCGATCGAGCGCCCGGCGGCGTTCCGCCTCTTCGCCGGGCTCGCGCCGGCGGCGCTGTGGACGACGTACTTCCTCGTCCTCGCCATCGCGTACCACGTCGGTTGGCCGATCGAGCTGGCCGTCGGCGTCATCGTCCTCTCGAGCCTGATGTCGGTGATGGTCGCCTATGCCATGGTTCCCCCGGAGATGCCGGTGATCGCGGCCGCGGAGCCGGTCACTCTGGCGCGGGCACCGAGCCCGCCCGTCGTCCCGGCCGGGGATCCTGCCGGCGTCTGATCGGGTTCAGGGTCCGTCGCCCAGGACGGGTGACGGACCCTGTCAGCCTGAGCCGGCGGTGTCAGGCGGGCTTGTCAGGCGGGCTTGTCGGTCCCGCGATCCGCCGGTGGCGGCGGCGGGCCCTGCCGGTACTCGCGCTGCGCGTGGTGCAGAGACCGCGCCACATGGGGCAGGCGCCCCCGGAACACGGCTATGCACACGATGATGAGCAGCGGGATGAGAAAGAGAGCGATATTCACCTTGTCTCCTAGGAGCGGCTATGTGGCGGAGCGCGAGTGCGCTTGTTTGAGTGCTTCGGTGAGGTGGTCGATGTCGCTGGTGGTGTTGTAGACGGCGAGTGAGGGGCGGACGGTGCTTTCCAGGCCGAAGGCGCGTAGGGTGGGTTGGGCGCAGTGGTG
>DASZLV010000150.1:0-28499 GCA_035552215.1 Solirubrobacteraceae bacterium
GAGCGCACCGGCGTCGCGGTGACGCGGCGGCCAGGTAAACCCCACCTGATGCTAGGCCAAGCAGGACCGTTTGTAGGTGGCCCGCCAAGGTCCGGGTAGGTCGCAGAGATGGATGGCTGCTCAAGACAGAATCCGGCTTACAGGCCTGCTAACGAGAAGCCCCGCCCCGGCGGGGCTTCTCTATTTCCGGGGGCGCGCGGCACGACCGCCGCCACCGCCCCGCCACCCAGCGGATGATAATAAGACCCAGTATTACAAGCTGCTATGGTGCCGGCCACGGGACCGGGCGTGGCCGTGCGCCGCACTCGGCCCGACGCGCCGCCTGGGTTCGGCCGGGAGAGCGCGCTCCACGCACACCATCGCATGAGACTTCACTCGAACCGCTGCCCCGTAGCCACGCTGGTCGCGGCGGTGGTGGCGATGCTCGCTCTTGCGGGCTGCGGGTCCGCGGGTGGCGCGCGGCCCGGGACGATCGCGGCGATCGGAGCCGAGAACGAGTACGCCAACGTGATCGGTCAGGTCGGCGGCAAGTACGTGACGGTGAGGTCGATCGAGAGCAACCCGGCGACCGATCCCCACACGTTTGAGGCGAGCCCAAGCGTGGCGCAGGAGGTCGGCGCGGCGCGCCTCGTGGTCCAGAACGGAGTCGGGTACGACGCCTACATGAACAAGATCGAGTCGGCGTCACCGAGATCCTCCCGCACGGTGATCGATGTGCAGAAGCTGCTCGGGCTGCCGGACTCCACGCCGAACCCTCACCTCTGGTACAAGCCGACGACGATGCCGCTGGTGGTCAAGGCTCTGGTCGCCGACATGACGAAGATCCAACCCGAGCACGCGGCGTACTTCCGCGCCAACGCGGCCCGGTTCGACAGCTCGCTAAAGCCGTGGTACCAGGAGCTCGCGCGCTTCGAAGCGAAGTATCCCGGTGCTCCGGTGGCGACGACCGAGCCGGTGGGCGACTACATGCTCGAGGCGGCGGGAGCGAACAACCTGACTCCCTTCACCTTTCAGGCCGACGTGATGAACGGCGTCGATCCGGCGCCGCAGTCGGTGACGCTGGAGAACAACTTGTTCTCCAGCCACCGGGTTAGGGCCTTTCTCTATAACCGGCAGGTCACGAGCTCGCTCACCGGGTCGGTCCTTCAGCAGGCCAAGAACTACGGCGTGCCCGTCGTGGCGCTCTACGAGACGATGCCCACGCCGGGCTTCGATTACCAGACGTGGATGCTCGCCGAGGCGAAGGCGCTCGAGCGCGCGGTCGCCGACCGGGTGTCGACGGAGACGCTGTGAGCGGCGAAAGCGGCTCGGGCGAGCGTCGTGCGGTTCTCGCGGTCGACGGGGTCACCGTCCGCCTGTCCGGAAGGGAGATCCTCAAGGACGTCAGCTTCGGCGTCTGCCCCGGCGAGTTCACCGGGCTGATCGGGTCCAACGGCGCCGGCAAGACGACCCTGCTCCGGGTCATCCTCGGCCTGCAGGCGAGCACGGCCGGGCAGGTGCTGGTGGATGGGCGCCCGCGGTCGCGCCGCAACCCCTTGATCGGCTACGTCCCGCAGAAGTTCCTCCTCGACCCCGACATGCCACTGCGCGCCCGTGACCTCGTCGGCCTGGGTCTCGACGGGCACCGGTTCGGCATCCCCCGGCCTTCGCGCGCGCGCCGGGCGCTGATCGACGAGATGCTCGCGGCGGTTGACGCGGAGCCGTTCGCCGATGCGCGCGTGGGGACGCTCTCCGGCGGCGAGCAGCAGCGTGTGCTCATCGCCCACGCGCTGATCAGCCGGCCGAAGCTGCTCCTCCTCGACGAGCCGCTGGCCAACCTCGACCTCCCGAGCGCCCAGGAGGTCGTCGCCCTACTTGCGCGGATCGCCTCCGAGCAGGGGATCGCCATCCTCATCTCGGCGCACGAGATGAACCCGCTGCTGCCGGTCATGGAGCGCATCGTCTACCTCGTGGGCGGCCGGGCGGCGAGCGGGACGACCGAGGAAGTCGTCCGGACTGACGTGCTCTCGAAGCTCTATGGCCGTCAGGTGGAGGTGCTGCACATTCATGGCCGGGTGCTCGTGGTCGCCGGTCCCGGCGAGGATCCCGACGCGGCGCATAAGCACGAGGGTCCCCTGATCGCCGTGGAGATCGTCCAGTGAGTCAGGTCTTCGGGGCGGTGTTCGCCCCCGGCTTCTTCGCCTCGACGCAGGTACAAGTCGCCGTCGTGGTGGGAACCATGGTCGCGGTCGTGGCGTCGGCGGTCGGCGTGTTCACCGTCATCCGGGGACAGTCGTTCGCGGGCGAGGCGCTCGGCGACATCGGGACGACTGGTGGCTCGGGGGCCTTCCTCGTCGGCGCCGGCCCGCTCTGGGGCTTCTTGGCGATCTCCATCGTCGCCGCGGCAGCGATGGAGCTGATCGGGATCCAGCGGCCGCGGGGACGCGATCTCGCGACCGGCATCGTGCTCGGCGCCGGGCTGGGGTTGGCGGCGCTCCTTCTCTACTTCGATGCGACCTACCACAATAAGACCGGAGCGACCGTGACCATCCTCTTCGGGTCGATCTTCCTGATCCCGAGTTCGACGCTGCCACTCGTCGTCCTGCTCAGCGCGATCGTCCTCGCGATCGTGGCGGTCCTCTACCGGCCCCTGCTCCTCAGCTCGATGAGTACCGAGCTCGCCGCGGCACGGGGCATCCCGGTACGTCCGGTAGGCGCCCTGTACCTCCTGGCGCTGGCTATCGCCGTCGCGCTCGCCTCCGTGACCATCGGCACGATCCTCAGCACCGCGCTGCTGGTCGGACCCGCTGCCGCGGCTCTGCGTCTCACGAGACGGCCGGCGACGGCGATGCTCGCCGCGGCGCTCATCGGCATCGGGGCGATGTGGCTGGGGATCGTCCTCGCCTACGACAGCTACGACTGGCCGCCGATCCATGACGGCTGGCCGGTGAGCTTCTTCGTCGTCACGATCATCTTCGTGCTCTACCTGCTCGCGGGGGTGCCCGGCCTGTGGCGCGCGCGCCAGCGCCGACGGGCCGATGCGACTACCGGCGGGCCTCTGATCGCCGAACGGCGGTGAGCCGTGTTCTCGGGCTTCATGATCAATGCATGGACCGAGGCGACGATCGTCGCCGTGGTCGCCGGCGTGGTCGGGTTCTTCACCGTCCTCCGGGGCTCGGCCTTCGTCGCCCACGCCGTTCCCAACGGGTCGTTCGCGGGCGCGGCAGGTGCGAGCCTGCTGGGCATCAACACCATCGTGGGCCTCGGCGTGTTCTCGCTCCTTGGAGCGCTGGGCATCGGCGTTCTCGGCCGGCGCGGCCGGCACGACGTGGTTACCGCGCTGGCCCTCGTTTTCATGCTTGGACTCGGGGCCCTGTTCCTCAAGTTGAGCGCGGAGTCCGAGCCGGAGATCTACTCACTGCTCTTCGGGCAGGTGCTCGGAATCAGCAACACCGAGATTGCCCCGACCGCCGCGTTGGCGGTGGTGTGCGTCGCCGTCATCGCCGTGCTCTACCGCCCTCTGATGCTCTCCTCGGTGCTCGCGGAAGCGGGGGAGGCGCGCGGCGTCAGCCGTTTCCGCATGGAGCTGTGCTTCCTCGTCGTCGTCGCCCTGGCCACGACGATGACCGTGCCCGTGGTCGGCACCCTCCTGATCTTCAGCCTGATGATCGGCGTGCCCGCCGCCGCGCGGTCGTTCACCGACCGGCCGGCGCCCGCCATCGCCCTTTCCGTCGCCATCGCCCTGGTGACGGTATGGCTGGCGATCGCCCTCTCCTACACGACCAACTATCCGGTCGGGTTCTTCGTCGGCACGATCAGCGCCTTCTCCTACGCCCTCGGGCGAGCGTGGGCAGCGTGGCGGCGGAGCCGGACGGCCGGTGTTCCCACCGCCGAGCCGGAAGTTGCCGGGTCAGGGACCTAGAATCGTCGCGATGAGCGCTACCAGTCAGCCTGATGACTGGGTCGAGCGCGCGCTCGAGCGCCTGGCCGACGCCGGGTACCGCCGTGGGGGCGCTCGGCGCGAGGTCCTCGGGCTCATGGGCGAGCAGTCCTGCGCCCTGTCCGCGGTCGAGATCGAGGACGCGCTGGCCTCACAGCGCCGGCGGGTCTCGCGCGCGAGCATCTACCGGATCCTCGAGGAGCTCGAGCAGATCGGCATGGTCCAGCGCCTCGACATCGGCCGCGGCATGATGCGCTACGAGGCCGTCCGCGACGGCGGCCGCCACCATCATCACCTCGTCTGCGACTACTGCGGACGTCTGCAGCCGTTCTCCGACGAGGCCCTCGAGCGCGCCATCGAGCGCCTCTCTGACCGGGTTCCCCTCGCCGTCTCCGAGCACGAGGTCGTGCTGCGCGGGGCGTGCGATTCGTGTGCTCACTGAAGCCCTGGAGAGATCGCCAGGCCAAGCGTTCGCCGCCGGCGAGCTCTCCAAGGACCTTCAGGTCCCGCTTGACATCACACGCACCCGATCCGCCATAATGCGCGGCGTGCCGATCGAGGGAGACCACACTCGGTCGACTGCGCTGCTGCCGTGGGGGCCAGGACTACGGCGACGTCACTCTGTTGTGGCCGCGGTCGTCGCGTTCTCTTTGCTTATCGCGCTGGGTGCCAGCGGGAGTGCTTCCGCTGCCGGCGTGAGCGTCACCGTGCCGTGCTCGGGAACGGGCGGCGGTGCGGCGGGTCTGGCCGCGGCCATCGTCAGCGCCGATATTGGTGGCGGCGGCACCATCACCCTGACGGCGGGCTGCAATTACTCCTTCACCGTGCCCTACGCGAACACGGGCTCGCAGGATCTCGCCGACTGGTACGGCCCGGCGGCCCTCCCGGCCATCGCGGCGCCGGTCACCATCGTCGGCAACGGCGCCACCATCTCGCGCTCTACCGTGTCTGGCACGCCCGCGTTCCGACTCTTCTTCGTGGGCGCCAGCCCGAGCGCCCCCGGCACCCCCAGCTGGACCACGCCGGGCTCCGGCGGGCTCGTGCTCGAGAACGTGACCCTGTCCGGGGGTCTCGCACTGGGCGGGAGCGGCAACGGCGGGGGCGGAGGAGGCGGTCTCGGCGCCGGCGGCGCCATCTACAACCAGGGCGTGACCGTCCTCTTCGGTGTGACGATGAGCGGCAATACCGCGCACGGCGGCTCGGCGGCCGGCGCCGGAACGGGCACGGGCGGAGGCGGAGTGGGCGCCGACGCGGCCAGCTCGGCGAGCAACACCGGCGGCGGCTTCGGCACCGGTTTCGTCGCACCCAGTGCGGCGTCGACCGGCGGGCTCGGTCTCGCCGGCCTGGGGGCCGGCGGCGGCGGCGCAGGCTTCGGCACGAGTGAAAACGGTGCCGCCGGACTCGTCGCGGGCGCCGGTGCGGGCGGTGGCACCCTGAGCGGCACGGCCGGCGATGCGGACCCCGGCAGCGGCGCCAAGGGCGGCAACGGCGGCGGTGGCGGCTCGAGCGCGCTGGCGCTCACGGGAGCCAACGGCGGCAATTACGGCGCGGGCGGCGCCGGCGGCGCCGGCGGCGGTGCCGGCGGAGGGGGCGTCGGCGGCGGCGGTGGCGGAGGCGCCGCCGGTGCCGGAGGCGGCTTCGGAGGCGGCGGCGGATATCCGGGCGGCGAGGGCGGCTTTGGCGCCGGTGGCGCCGGCGGCTACAACGGCACCGCGTTTGGCGCGACCGGCAATGCGGGATTCGGCGCCGGAACCGGCGGCTCCACGGCGGTGGGTGGGGGCGGCGCCGGGATGGGCGGCGCGCTCTTCAACCAGCACGGAACCGTGGTCGCCGAGAACGCCACCGTGTCCGGGAACACCGCGATGGGCGGCACCACCGGGGGCTCCGGGGCGTCCGGGGGTAGCGGCCTGGGCGGAGGGATCTTCTCCCTCAACGGTGCGGTGATCCTCGTCAACAACACGATTGCCGCCAACACCGCCGACGACGGCGGGGCCACGTACCTGGTCGGCTACGACGCGAGCTCCGCCACCACCACCGTGGCCGGCGCCCTGGTCAACAACATCCTTTCCGGGAGCGTCACCGCGTCGAGCGCGAGCACCCACGACCTGGTGTCGGCGAAGCCGGGCCTCGTGGCCGATGCTTCGGCGAACAGAGCCGGCGCGACCGCGAACGCCTCGGCGCCGAACATCGTCGTCTCGAACTTGGCGTCGACGGGCGCGCTGACCGGCACCCCGCTGACCGCGGACCCGCAACTCGGGGCCCTGGCCCAGAACGGCGGTCCCGGGATGGCGACCATGCTCCCGGGATCGGCGAGCCCGGCGCTCAAGGCGGGCACGACGACCGGTGCGCCCACCACCGACGAGCGGGGCACCGCCCGTCCGGCCGCCGGGCCGATCGACCTCGGCGCCGTCCAGGTGAGCGTGGCCTCAGCGGCGCCGGCCTCGACCGCGCCGGTCGTGCTCACGGGCCCGGCCAAGTCGGTGACCTCTTCGAAGGCGACCTTGACCGCCGCCGTCAACCCCAACGGGTCGGCCACCACCTACATCTTCCAGTACGGCCCGAGCACGAACTACGGCTTCAAGACGAGCATCGGACACCTGGCGAGTGGTACCGCGCCGGCCCCGGTCAGCGCCAACATCTCGAACCTCAAGGCCAACACCACCTATCACTTCCGGATCGCCGCCACCAACGCCGGCGGGACGAGCCAGGGCGTGGACGGCACCTTCAAGACCGCACGCCAGGCGATCGCCGGTCTCACCGTGATCACCACCCCGCGCCACGCGGTCAAGTTCCCCTACCGCTTCAAGTTCACCGGCAAGATACGTCTCCCCAAGGGGACGACGAACGGCGCCGCATGCGCCGGTGGTGTCTCGTTCCTCATCAAGCGCGGCAAGAAGACCGTGCTGCGCGGGCGGACAGGCGTGTTCGTCGGCTGTACCTGGAAGTTCACGGCCAAGCTCGGCAAGCGCAAGGCCGTACCCGGTCACGGCAACCTGAGCGTGACCGTGAGCTTTGGCGGTAACACCGTGCTCGCGCCGTTCACCGCCAAGCCGTTCACTATTCGCTACGGGTAGCGCCGCTGGTAGGATCGCGCTCGCGCCGACCTCGAGTCGGCGTGACGTGTAGCTCAGCGAAGTCCGGTGAGATTCCGGCGCTGTCCCGCAACGGTGATGCCCCTCACGGGGACAAGCCCGGTCGCCTACCTCCGCGTCGACGAATCCAGTCCCTCGGATGAAGGGCGGTTCGGGCGCCCCCGGCGCAAGAGCTCCTTCGTCCTCCTAACTTCAGCGGAGGATGAGCGATGGCAACGAGGATCGGGAGGGTTGGCTCGGCGTGGCGATCGTTGACGCGCCCCGAGCGCAAGCGCGTGGCGTGGATGCTGACAGTGATTCTCGGGGTCAATGTGGCCGGGTGGGGCACCTTCGCCCTCGAGATCCTGCCACGCCACTTCCACTACAACGAGCTCGGAGTGGGGATCGGGGTGGCGGTGACGGCGTGGACGCTCGGGCTGCGCCACGCCTTCGATGCCGACCACATCGCGGCGATCGACAACTCGACCCGCAAGCTCATGGCCGACGGCCAGCGCCCCCTCGGTTCCGGGTTCTTCTTCGCGCTCGGCCACGCGAGCGTGGTCATGGTCGTGGGCGTCGCCATCACCATCGCCGCCAAGGCGGTGTTCGGCGCCGTCGTCAACCCGCGCTCGACCTTCGAGGCGGCGGGCGGCGTCGCCTCCACCGCCCTTTCGGCGACCTTCCTATGGCTCATCGCCGCCCTCAACCTCGTCGTCCTCGTGGGGATCACGAAGGTATTCCGCGAAATGCGCCGCGGCGTCTACGACGAGGAGCAACTCGAAGCTCAGCTGCTCTCGCGCGGGTTCATGTACCGGTTCTTCGGGCGCGTGATGGCCTCGATCACCAGCACCCGGCAGCTCTTCTTCGTCGGCTTCGTCTTCGGCCTCGGATTCGACACCGCGACCGAGGTCCTCCTCCTCGGAGGCACGGCGGCCGCGGTCATCCAGGGCCTGCCGTGGTTCGCGGTCCTCACCCTGCCGCTGCTCTTCGCCGGCGGGATGATGCTGTGCGACAGCGTCGACGGGCTGTTCATGAACTTCGCCTACGGCTGGGCCTTCGCCCGCCCGGTCCGGAAGGTCTACTACAACCTCACCATCACCGCCCTGTCCGTCGCCGTCGCCTTTCTCGTCGGCGGTGTCGAGATCGTCGGGCTGCTTTCCACCGAACTGCACCTCCATGGCTGGCTCGGCGATTACATGGCCAGCTTCGACCTCAATACCGCGGGCTACCTCATCGTGGGATTGTTCGTGGTCGTGTGGACGGCGGCGATATCGATCTGGCGCTTCGGGCACGTCGAACAGCGCTGGGAGGCGGCGGCGGCACGCAACCGGGCGGCGCTCGCCACCGAGGAGACAACGTGACCCGCGACGCCTGCCCCGGCGTCCTGCGCCTGCACGAAGCGGCGGACGGACATCTCGCCCGGGTGCGGCTTCCCGGTGGGCGGATCGACGGCCGGGGCCTGGGCGCCGTCGCGCTGGCGGCGACCCTCGGGAACGACATCGTCGAGCTCACCTCGCGCGCCGGGCTCCAGGTGCGAGGGTTGCCAGGGCACGGAGCCGAAGCTCTGGCTCTCGTCCTCGGCGCGGGAGGACTGGTCCCCTCGATGGCCCACGATCGCGTCCGCAACATCGCCGCGCCGCCGCTCGGCGGGCGCGGTGAGGGGGCGGCGGCGGAGACGGACATGGTGGTGGACCGGATCGACCGGGCGCTGTGCGGCGACGACGGGCTGACGGCGCTCCCGGGCCGGTTCCTGTTCGCCGTCGACGACGGGACGCGGGCGCTCGATCCGCTCGTCGCCGACGTCGAGCTCGCGGCCGAGGGTGAGGGCTTCAGGCTGCGCCTCGCGGGGGAGGCGACCGGGCTTGCCGTCTCCGGCGAGGAGGCCGGCGAGGCGGCGACCCGGGCCGCCCGGGCGTTCCTCGAGCTCGCCGGCGCCGAGGCACCGGACGCCTGGCGGGTCCGGGACCTGCCCGGGGGCGGGAGGCGGCTGGCGGAGCATCTCGGGCTCGACCGGCGGGAAATGCCCGAGCCGGGCGGTGCCCGCGCCGCCACCGCCCGCGCCGCCGCCGCCGCACCGCGCCGTCGCCCTCCAGCGCCCCTGGGCGTCACCCCCCAGCGCGACGGCCGCGCCGCCGTGGCCGCGCTTGCGCCGCTGGCGCGCCTTGACTCCGGGCAGCTCCGCGCCCTCGCCGAGCTCCTCGCCCCGGGCGCGACGGTTCGCTTCTCACCCTGGCGCACTCTCACCTTCGTCGACGTGCCGCCTGGCGATGCGCGCGCCTTCGCGGACGAGCTCGAAGCGCTCGGGCTCGTGGTCGCGCCCGGGTCGGGATGGGCGGGGCTGTCGGCGTGCGCGGGCCTCGGCGCCTGTACCCGCGCCCGCGCCGACGTCAGGTCGGGCGCGACGCTGCGGGCGGCCCGCCGCGGCGACGCCTCGCCGCGCGAGCACTGGTCGGGGTGTGAGCGAGGCTGTGGCGAGCCCCCCGACGCCGCTGTCACCGTGGTGGCGACGCCCGCCGGGGTTCTCGTCAATCGCGAAGGGGACGCTCCGCGCGCGGTTCCGAGCACCGTGGCGGCCGCCGAGCTCCTGAGCTGCGCACGGGTGCCCGCGTGATCGACTACCTCACCGACGGAGCCGAGATCTACCGGCGCTCGTTCGCGACGATCCGTGCCGAGGCCGACCTCGACGGGCTCGACCCCGTCCTCGAGCGCGCCGTGGTGCGGATGATCCACGCCTGCGGCATGGTCGACCTGGTCGCCGACGTGCGCGCATCCTCGGGATTCGGCGCCGCCGGAGAGGCTGCGCTGCGGGCCGGCGCGCCCGTCCTGTGCGACACGTCGATGGTCGCCTCGGGCGTCACGCGCTCGCGCCTGCCCGCCGGCAACGAGGTGGTGTGCACGCTCTCTGACCCCACCGTCGTCCGCCTCGCCGCTGAGCTCGGGACGACGCGCACGGCGGCGGCGATCGAGCTCTGGCGCGGGAAGATCGACGGCGCCGTGGTGGTGATCGGCAACGCTCCCACCGCCCTCTTCCGCCTCCTTGAGGTCGTCGAAGAGGGCGGCGAGCGCCCCGCGGCGGTGATCGGCGTGCCCGTGGGCTTCATCGGGGCCACCGAGTCCAAGACCGCCCTCGCCGAGCATCCGGCCGCGCTCGAGCATCTCGTCGTGCACGGACGGCGCGGGGGCAGCGCGATCGCCGCCGCGGCCGTCAACGCGCTCGCGAGCACCGCCGAATGAGCGCCCTCGAGGCAGGCACGGGCCGGCTCTTCGGGGTCGGTGTGGGCCCGGGAGACCCGGACCTCGTCACCGTCAAGGCGGCGCGGGTGATCGGCGAGGCCGACGTCGTCGCCTACCCGGTGGCGCGGCACGGCCGCGGCGTCGCCCGGCGCATCGCCGAGCCCTACCTGCGCCGCGGTCAGATCGAGCTCCCCATGACCTACCCGGTGACCACCGAGCGCAGCGAGCATCCCGGCGGGTACGAGGCGGCGCTGCGCGAGTTCTACGACGGCTCCGCCGCTGAGATCGCCGCCCACCTCGACGCCGGGCGCGACGTCGTCGTGCTGTGCGAGGGCGACCCCTTCTTCTACGGCTCCTACATGTACATCCACGACCGCCTGGCGGCGCGCTACCCGACCGAGGTCATCCCCGGCGTGACCTCGTTCAGCGCGGCGGCGGCGGCGACGGGAACGCCGCTGGCCCGCCGCGACGACGTGTTCACCGTGCTCCCGGGCACGCTACCCCCCGACGTCCTCGCCTCCCGGCTGCGCAGCACCGACGCCGCTGTCGTGCTCAAGCTCGGCCGGACCTTCGCGAGTGTCCGCGAGGCCGCCGAGCGAGCGGGAGTGACCGCCCGCGGAGTCTACGTCGAGCGCGCGAGCTCGCCCGAGGAGCGCTCGGCGCCCCTCACCGAGGTCGAGGGACCCGTGCCCTACATGTCACTCGTGCTCGTCCCCGCGGCCACCCGGTCTGCGACCCGCAACGGTCACCCAGGCCGCGTGTCGGTGGTCGGATTGGGACCCGCCGGGCCCGATTGGCTGACTCCCGACGCGCAGGCCGAGCTCGCCGCCGCCGACGAGCTCATCGGCTACCACACCTATCTGGCGCGGGTGCCCGAGCGACGCGGGCAGCGCCGGCACGCGAGCGAGAACCGCGTCGAGACCGACCGCGCCCGCCACGCCCTCGAGCTCGCGGCCGCCGGCGCGCGCGTGGCCGTCGTCTCCTCGGGTGATCCCGGCATCTTCGCGATGGCGTCGGCGGTGCTCGAGGTCCTCGACGAGGGGGACCTCGAGCTCGCCGGCGTCGAGGTGCGCGTGGTTCCCGGCCTGTCGGCCATGCAGGCGGCAGCGGCACGGGTGGGGGCGCCGCTCGGACACGACTTCTGCGTGATCTCGCTCTCAGACCAGCTCAAGCCGTGGGCGGTGGTCGAGCGCAGGCTCGACGCGGCGGGGGCGGCCGACCTCGTGCTCGCGCTCTACAACCCCGCCTCCCGTACCCGGCGCGGGCAGCTCGAGCGCGCCGTCGCGGTGATCGAGCGCCATCGCACGCCCTCGACCCCGGTGGTCGTGGCTCGGGCGGTCGGCGGCGAGGACGAGTCGGTGCTCGTCACCTCCCTAGGAGAGCTCGCCCTCGACACCGTCGACATGCGCACGCTCCTCATCGTCGGCTCCTCGACCACGCGGGTGATCGCGCGCGAGGGAGCCATGAGCCGGGTCTACACCCCCCGCCGCTACCCGGGCTGAGCGGCGCGCGCCCGGTTCAGTGGTTTTCCGCCTCGGTTAGGTAGGAAGCACGTTGCGCGCTCGCTCGCATATGTCGATCCAAGGGCCAGGATGTTCTGCGATCTCGCGCTCTCGGCGCCGACTATTGGGGAGACAACATGAGTACTGGGATCGGATCACGCCGCGGACAACGTCCCGTGTGGGAGCGCCCGGAGGCGACGTCGTGGCGTTCCGCGACCAAGGCCGTGGCCGCCCCCGAGGCGCCCGCCAAGCGCGCGCCCGCCCCCAAGGCTGAGCGCCCGGCTCCCCCCGGACTCGGTCCGGTCAAGGTCAAGACCGCGCCTGCCCCCAAGGAGAAGGGCGGGAAGGGCTTCCGCCTCGACATTCAGGGCCTGCGGGCCATCGCCATCATCCTCGTCGTCCTCTACCACGCCCACATCCCCGGGGTCACCGGGGGCTACATCGGCGTGGACATCTTCTTCGTCATCTCGGGCTTCCTCATCACCGGGCAGCTCCTCGGTGAGGTCGACCGTCGCGGGACGCTGTCGATCGCCGCCTTCTACGCCCGCCGCGTCAAGCGCCTGCTGCCCCTCTCGACGCTGGTGCTCGTGTCCACGGTCATCGCCGCCTGGGCGCTCCTCGTCCCCCTCCAGGCCACCACCGTCCTTCACGACGCCCTCTACACCGCCGGCTACGGGATGAACTACCACCTCGCGGTCGAGGGCACCAACTACCTGCAGGCCGCGTCCGCCGTCTCGCCCCTCCAGCACTACTGGTCGCTCGCCGTCGAGGAGCAGTTCTACTTCGTCTGGCCCTTCCTCCTGCTCATCATCAGCGTCGTCGCCGCGCGCCGTCGCCATCTGCTCCTCACCGGGCTCCTCCTCGTCGTCGTCGGCGTGTCGCTCTTCCTGTGCGTGACCATGACCAAGACCGCGCTTCCGTGGGCGTATTTCTCGCTCCCCACCCGGGCCTGGGAGCTCGCCATCGGCGCCCTCATCGCCGTCAACCTCGCGCGCCTCTCACGCCTGCCCAGCGGGGCCGCCGCGGCCATGACGTGGGCCGGCATCGCGGCCATGCTCGGAGCAGCGTTCGTGTACACCGACGCCACCGTGTTCCCGGGGATCGCCGCCGCCGTGCCCGTGCTCGGCTGCGCCGCGGTCATCGCCGGCGGCTGTGCCCGCCCCGCCTTCGGCGCCGAGCGCATTCTCCGCAACGGGGTCGCGCAGGGCATCGGCCGTCTCTCCTACGGGTGGTACCTGTGGCACTGGCCGATCCTCATCATCGCCGAGGCGAAGGTCGGCCACAGCCTGAGCACGACCACCAACCTCGCCCTCATTGCCGCCGCGCTCATCATCAGCCGCGTCACGTACTCGCTCGTCGAGGAGCCGGTCCGCAAGATCCGTGCCCTCTCCGAGCGCCCCTGGCGCGGAATCGCGCTCGGACTGGCGCTGAGCGGAGTGTCGGTCGCCGTCGCCCTGGCCGCCATCGCCACCCTCCCGAGCAGCATCGGCCACGGCCGCGCCGTGGTCGTGCACGCGGTGCAGGCCGCCGGTGCCGAGCAGACCGTCGAGCGTGTCGTCGCCGCCTCGGTGAACATCGGCGCCGTGCCCCGCAACCTCACGCCGGCGTTGGGCAAGGCCACCACCGACCTGCCCGTCTCCCAGACCGACGGCTGCTGGGTCGGCGTCCTCGCCACCGCGCCCTCGCCCCACCCGTGCTTCTACGGCGACGTCCATGCCAAGACGACGATCGTGCTCTACGGCGACTCCCACGCCGATCAGTGGCTGCCGGCCTTCATCGCCCTCGGCCGCCAGCACCACTGGCGGGTCATGGACCTCACCAAGGCCTCGTGCCCGCCCGGCTTCAATGGCATCTACGACCCCTCGCTCAAGCGCACCTACACCGAGTGCGACGCCTGGCACCAGGCCGCCCTGAGCCGGATCGCCGCCCTCCATCCCAATCTCGTCGTCATGTCCGAGGCGGTATCGACCGGTGGCCTGCGGGGCGCCGACAGCGTGTGGGCCCACGCGGCGAGCACGGCCGTCGGCGGCCTGCACCGCCAGGGCATCCCCACGCTCTTCCTCGGAGACACGCCGCGGACGAAGATCGACGGGCCGGCCTGCGTGGCCGCCAACCTCGGCAACGCCGCCCAGTGCGAGCTCAATCAGAGCTACGCCTACTACTACCCGGCTCGCCGGGCCGCGGTCATGGCCGCCGCTCGGGGCGCAGGCGCCCATACCTTCGACGTCAACCCGCTCTTCTGCAGCTCGAGCAAGTGCATGGCGGTGATCGGCAGCTACCTCGTGTACCGCGACAGCTCGCACGTCACCGCGACGTACGCGCGGTGGTTGGCCCCGGCGCTCCTGGCACCGGTTCGGCAGGCGCTGGGCAGCCGGCCCTAGCCCGCTCCCCGACCCACCCGGCCGCCGCGGCGACGGTAGACACCGCCGCAGCGCCGGGCCGGGCCGGGCGTCGCACCACGATGACTTCCAGCCCCCGCTCGCGGGCGGCGTCGAGCTTGGCTTCGGTGTGAGAGCCACCGCTGTCCTTGGTCACCACGAGATCGATCCGATGGCGATCGATGAGGGCGAGCTCGCCGGCGAGCGTGTAGGGGCCGCGGTCGAGAATGACCTCATGGCGCGCGGGGAGGGGTGGCCCCGGCGGGTCGACGCAGCGGATGAGGAACCACGCCCGCTCGACGCCCGCGAAGGCGCCGAGGCCCTGGCGGCCGGTGGTCAGGAGCACGCGCTCGCCGAGCTCCGCAATCGCCTGCGCCGCCGCGGCGAGATCGTCGACCCAGCGCCAGCGATCGCCGGGTCGCTCGCTCCAGCCGGGGCGCTCGAGCCGGAGCAGGGGCACGCCGGCGGCCTCGCACGCGGTCGCGGCCGAGGCGGAGATGCGCTCAGCGAAGGGATGGGTTGCGTCCACGACTGCGACGATGCCGTGATCGTGAAGCCAGCCAGCGAGAGCCTCGGGTCCCCCGAAGCCCCCCACTCGGACCTCGCCCGCCGGGAGCCGGGGGCGGGCGACCCGCCCGGCCAGGGACGAGATCACCGGCACGCCGGCGCCGTCGAGCTCGTGGGCGAGCTCGCGGGCCTCGGCGGTGCCTCCGAGGATCAGGACCCGGCCGGTGCTCATGGGGGCGTGGACCTCTGAGCGAGCCGGCGCCCAACGAGCCCCTGCGCCGCGGCTGGACGACCGGCGCCTGCGCCACCGCGGCGACCACGGCGGCCTACCAGGCGCTCCTGACCGGCGAGTTCCCCGATCCCGTGGCGATTGAGCTCCCCGGCGGCAAGCGGCCCGTGTTTCCCCTCGCCGTCCGGCGTCGCGCTGGGGCGAGCGCGACTGCGGGGGTGGTCAAGGACGCGGGCGACGACCCCGACGTGACGCACGGGGCGCTCATCGTGGTCACGGTGACCGAGGGCCCGGCGGGCGCGGGGGTGAGCTTTCATGCCGGGGAGGGAGTGGGCACGGTCACGCTCCCCGGGCTTCCCCTCGAGGTCGGCGAGCCGGCCATCAATCCCGCGCCGCGCCGGATGATCCGCGACGCGGTCGCCAAAGTGGCCGCGGCGCACGGGGGAGGGGGCGACGTCGCCGTCGAAATCTCGGTCCCCGGAGGCGAGGAGATCGCGCGCAGGACGTGGAACCCGCGGCTCGGGATCGTCGGGGGGCTGTCGATCCTCGGGACTACGGGCGTGGTCATCCCGTACTCGTGCTCGGCGTGGATCGCCTCGATCCGCCAGGGGGTAGACGTGGCGCGGGCGAGCGGCCACGAGCACGTGATCGCCGCGACGGGCGACACCTCCGAGCGTGCGGCCCAGGAGCGCTATGCCCTGCCCGACAGCGCGGTGCTCGACATGGGGGACTTCGCGGGCGCCGTGCTTGAGTATCTGGCCCGCCACCCCGTTCCGCGGGTGACCGTCGCCGGGGGCTTCGCCAAGCTCTCGAAGCTCGCCGCCGGAGCGCTCGACCTCCACTCGGCGCGCTCGCAGGTCGACCTCGAGCGCCTCGCCGCCAGCGCGCGGGCGGCGGGCGGCTCCGAGGAGCTCGGGGCCGCCATCCGCGGCGCCAACACGGGGCTGCACGCGCTCGAGCTCGCGCGCCAGGCCGGCGTGCCGCTCGCCGATCGCGTCGCCTCCGACGCCCGCGACGTAGCCCTCGGTGTCCTCGCCGGGGCGCCCATCGAGGTGGAGGTCCTGGTCGTCGATCGCCAGGGTCATGTCATCGGCTCGGCGCCCGGGGGCTGAGCGCTACTGCCGCGCTCCCGCCCCGCCGAGTAGAGGTGGCTGTCGCGGAAGCCGCGCGCCGCCAGGGCGGGTCCGACGATCACCGTGGCGGTGCGTCTGACCCCCGCTGCCGCCACCTGGCCGGCGATGCTCGCGAGGGTGCCGCGGAGGACGATCTCGTCGGGCCAGCTGGCGCGGGCGACGACGGCGGCGGGGCAGTCCTCGCCGTAGCTGGGGATCAGGGTGGCGGCGATCTCCTCGAGCGCCTGGGCGCCGAGATGCACGACCAGGGTCGTCCCGTGGGCGGCCAGCGCCGCGAGATCCTCGCCGGCGGGCATGGCCGAGGAGCGGCGGCCGTAGCGGGTCAGGATCACCGTCTGGGCGACCCCGGGCACCGTGAGCTCGCGCCCCAGCGCCGCCGCCGCGGCCGCGAAGGCGGGGACGCCGGGGGTGATGTCCCACGGGATCCCGAGCTCGTCGAGCCGGCGCATCTGCTCGGCGGCGGCGCTGTAGATCGACAGGTCGCCCGAATGCAGCCTCGCCACGTCGTCACCGCCCTCGTGGGCACGGCGGAGCTCCTCGACGATCTCGTCGAGGCTGAGATCCTGCGTATCGACCACGCGGGCGCCGGGCGGCACCTGCTCGAGGATCTCCGCGGGCACGAGCGCGCCCGCGTACAGGCACACCGAGCATGAGGAGATGAGGCGCTGCGCGCGCAGGGTGAGCAGGTCAGGGGCACCCGGGCCCGCGCCCACGAAGTGCACGGTCACTTGCCTGCCGCCCATTGCACGAGGGGGAGCCGCGCTCGCCATCCCGTGAACGAGCCCACGGGCTCGGCGTGCCCGATCTCCACTCGCACGAGCTCGCCTCCATAGGTCCCGCGCGCTTCGAGGAGCGACCGCTCGCCCTCGAGGGTGGCCGCGTTGGCGACCATCCGCCCGCCCGCGCGCAGCTCATCCCAGAGCCGCGCGATGAGCCCGGCCTGGGTGAGACCGCCGCCCAGGAAGACCGCGTCGGGCGCCTCGAGGCCCGTGAGCGCCTCGGGCGCCCGCCCGACGCGCACCGCGAGCGCGGGGACGCCGAGCCGCCGCGCGTTGGCGGCGATCCGCTCGGCGCGGTCGGGGCGCGCCTCCACGGCGATCGCCCGTGCCGTGGCCTCGGCGCGCAGCCACTCGATGGCGATCGAGCCGCTTCCCGCGCCCACGTCCCACAGGAGCTGGCCGGGGAGGGGGGCAAGCGCGGCCAGGGTGAAAGCGCGGACGTGGCGCTTGGTGAGCTGGCCGTCGTTCTCGAAGGCGCTGTCCGGGAGGCCGGGGACGAGTGAGAGTATCTGCGTGCCCGGCGTGGCGCGGCACTCGATCGCCACCGCGTGCAGGGGGGCGGCTTCGTGCTCCCCGAACTCTTCGGCGCTGCCCTCGACGATCCGCTCGCCGGGACCGCCGAGCTCCTCGAGGACGACGAAGCGGCTGGGCCCGAACCCGCGCTCGCGGAGCACGCGCGCGATGGTGGCGGCGCCGTCACGTCCGCTCACGTAGGCAACGACGCGGCGGCCGGGAGCCAGGGCCCGGGCCACCGCTTCGGGCGCTCGTCCCACCGTGCTCACGAGGACGACCTCCGCCTCGGGCCACCCGAGCCTCGCACACGCCAGCGCGAAGGCGGAAACGCATGGGTGGACCTCGAGGCGCTCGGGCCCGAGGCGCCGCGCCAGCGTGGCGCCGATGCCGTGGAGCATGGGGTCGCCGCTCGCGAGCACGCACGTCTTGGCGGCGGTGCGGGTCGTGAGCTCATCGAGGAGCGCATCGATCGGCGAGGGCCACGGGCGCGCGCGGCCCTCGATCGCCGGCAAGAGCGCGAGCTGGCGCTCGGAGCCGACGACCTCCTCGGCGGCGAGAATCGCCGCGCGCGCGGGCTCACCCAGTCCAGCCCAGCCGTCGGCGCCGATGCCGACGACGACGATGGGGTTCATCGGCGCTCCCCTTCGGCGTCGCGCGCCGCCGTCTCCGCTTTCGCCACCGCACCCGCACGCACGGCGGCGAAGACCGCGCGCGCGATATCGGCCCCCACCCGCGTCGCCGGCCCCGCGAAGGGGACGCCGCCGCCGGGGAGAGCGGCGATGCAGAAGGCATCAGTGGCGGTGCCGGTGGCGAAGGCGGTGGAGTTCCGAGCCCGCACGCCGGCATCCGCCAGCGCCTGGGCCTTGGCCTCGATCGCCGTCTGGACGGCACCGGCCAAGGCGGCGTCGTCGAGGGTCTCGTCAACGAGGACGAGCAGGTTGATGGTCCCGGGCGCGGGCACGGCTCGAGGCCGCGTCCCGGCGGCGGCCAGGGCGTGGCCGACGCCGACGGTGGCGATCACCTTGGCGGCGCCGTGGTGGGCGCGCTCGTGGCGGCGGACGTCCACCGCCGTGAGCATCCCCACCACCGGCGCCGGCACGCCGATGCGCGCCGCGCGCGCGGCAAGGTCGGCCGCGGGGTCGGTGCGCGAGTAATCGCCGGGCACGGTGACGTTCAGCCACGAGCGCGCGGGCGCGAGCCCGCCGCCGAGCACGGCACTCGAGAGGGCTCGACGCTCTCCGCCGAAGTCGACCACGAGCTCCGTGCCCGTGAGGCTCACGAGCATGCGCCGCTCACCCCATCCGAAGCGCGCGCCCCGCGACCACGAGCTCGACCGATTGTGCGCCCGCGGCGAGCCGCTGGGTTGCCTCCCCGAGCATGTCGAGCCACGCCCGCGAGACGGGGTCGGGCGGGAGCATCCCCTCGCCCGCCTGCTCGGCCACGACGATTGCCGCCCCCGCGCCCTCGGCGCCCATGGCGACGCGCTCGACGTCGGCGAGCACGTCCTCGGCGACACGCTCGAGCACATCACGATCGGGGCTTTCGAACGCGCCTGCCGTGTCGAGCCATGTCGCGATCCACGGGCCGAGGCCGTCGATGAGGACGCACACATCCGCCGCGTCGAGCAGCGCATCCGACAGGCTTGGTCCCGCCTCCATCGTCGTCCAACCGGCGGGTCGCCGTGCCCGGTGGGTGCGGATGCGCGCTTGCATGGCGGGATCGCTGCCATCAGCGGTGGCCACGTAGCGGACGGCGAGACCGGTGGCGCGTGCCAAGCGCTCGGCATGCTCGCTCTTGCCCGACTTCGTTCCCCCGATGACCAGGGCCAGGCTCATGCCGCGGCCCGAGCCGCGCTCGCGGCCCGGGCGAAGCGCCACGCGAGCTCCGGGTGCGCCGCCCAGTGAACGTGGAGGTAGCTCGCCTGCACCGCGCCCGCGACGAAGCCCTCGGTGCGCTCGGTCCCGCGCGCCGACAGCGTCCACGCCGCGCCGGTGCCCTCATCGGAGCGAGTGACCTGTGAGTAGTGGAACTCGTGGCCGCGGACGCGCTCGCCCGCCTCGAGCCACGGGGTGGCGGTGGCGGCGACGGCCTCGCGGTATCCGAGGGTGAGGCGGCGCGACATCGTCGCTCGTCCCGGCAGGACTCCGCACATCTCGTGCCCGTCGAGCCCGTCGAGCAGGAAGAGCAGCCCCCCGCACTCGGCGAGGATCGGGCGGCCGGCCGCGGCGAAGGCCGCGACCTGGGCCCGCAGCGCGGCGTTGGCCTCGAGCTCTGAGCCGAACACCTCGGGGAATCCGCCCGCGAGCACGAGCGCCCCGGCGCCCTCGGGCAGCGCCTCGTCCGTGGTCGGGTCGAACGGCCACAGCTCGGCGCCGGCGGCGCTGAGAAGCTCGAGGTTCTCCTCGTAGTGAAACGAGAAGGCCCGGCCGCGGGCGACGGCGATGCGGGCGTCGCCGGTGGGCGCCGACGGCGGCTCGGGGCTCCAGGCCGGTCCCGCGAGCGGCGGCGCCGCGCGGGCGAGGCGCTCGATCGCCTCGAGATCGGTGTAGCGCGCGAGCGCCTGCGCCAGCGCCACAAGCGCCGCGCGCGAGCGTTCCTCGCGCTCGCCCGCCGGGACGAGGCCGAGATGGCGCTCGGGGGTGCGGATCCGCTCGTCGCGCCTGAGCGCGCCGAGCACGGGGATCCCCAGCGGCTCGACGGCTTCGCGCAGGAGCTGCTCGTGGTGGTCGGAGCCGACGTGATTGAAGATGATCCCGGCGAGCGCGAGGTCGGGGTCGAAGGTGGAATACCCGTGCACGATCGCCGCCGCCGAGCGCGCCATCGAGGCGGCGTCGACGACGAGGAGCACCGGCGCCTTCAGGAGCTTGGCGATGTGCCCGGTGCTCGCCAGTTCGCCGCGACCCGAGGCGCCGTCGAACAGTCCCATCACCCCCTCGATCACCGCGATGTCGGCCCCTTGGGCGCCGTGGCCGGCAAGGGGGGCGATGAGCTCGGGCCCGCTGAGGAAAGCGTCGAGGTTCCGTCCCGGGCGCCCGGAGGCGAGCGCGTGATAGCTCGGGTCGATGTAGTCGGGGCCGACCTTGAAGCCCTGGACGGTGGAGCCGCGGGCGCGCAGCGCGCCGATGAGCCCGCACGCCACCGTGGTCTTGCCCGCGCCGGAGCTCGTGCCGGCGATGACGACCCGCGGGATCACCATTCGATGCCCTGCTGGGCGCGGATTCCCGCGTCCATCGGATGCTTGACCTTGGTGACCTCGGAGACGAGGTCGGCGAGCTCGAGGAGCTCGGGGGCGGCGTCGCGGCCGGTGATGACGACGTGCTGGAAGCCGGGACGGTCTCGGAGCGTGGAGACCACCTCGGCGGCGTCGATCCACCCCCACTTGATCGGGTAGGTGATCTCGTCGAGGAGGAGGAACTCGTAGCGCTCGGAGGCGATCGCGCGCTTGACCTCCTCCCACCCCTCGCGCGCGAGGTCGGCCGATTCCTCGAGATCCCGCGAGAGCCAGGACCAGCCGTCGCCCATCTTCTCCCAGTCGATGCCCCCGAGCTGGGCCGCCGCCTTGGCCTCGCCGACCTTCCACTTGCCCGACTTCACGAACTGGAACACGCCGCACCGGTATCCGCGCGCCCACGAGCGCATGAGCATCCCGAACGCCGAGGTGCTCTTGCCCTTGCCATGCCCGGTGATCACCATCACCAGCGGCCGGTCGCGCGGCTTGCGCCGCATCGGTTCGGCGCTCCCGCGGTCCCCGGGGCGGTGGGGGAGGTCGATGTTTTGCGCCGAATGGCGGCTTAGGGGGTCGGGGGCGGGCGGGGGGGACGCGGGGTCCGAAGTGATGTCCTTTGGTCCGGAGGGTCCGGCCTGATCGACATCGGTTCGCGGTGTGTCGGTCATGCGACCCTCCGGCCCGGCGCCGCGGGGGCGAGCCGGTGCACCTGGCCGCCCGCCGCGGTGGCGATGTCGGCGGCGAGGCCGAGCCGGACGGGGCCGTCCTCGGTGTCGATCACATGGACGACGGCGGCAGCACGGCCGAGGCGGGCGGCGGCGCGGGGGATCGCTCGCTCGCGATCGGCGACGCGGCCATCGGTCAGGACAACCGCGATCGCCCGCCGTCCCGCTTCGCGTCCCGCCTCGCGGCGGATGAGGCGCTCGGCGAGCTCGAGCCCGGCGGCGATCGGGGTGCGTCCACCCGTGGGGAGGGCGCGGAGTGCCTCGGCCGCCCGCTCGAGCGGCGCGCCCGGGGCGATCAGCACCTCGGCGGCACTGTCGCGGAAGACGATGACCGCGACCCGGTCGCGGCGGGCGTAGGCCTCGCGGAGCACGGCGAGGAGCGCGCCCTTGACGCGGGCCAGTCGTTGCCGGGCCCCCATCGAGCCGCTGGCGTCGACGACGAGGCACAGGAAGGCGCCCTCGCGGCCGGCCCGGACGTGCTCGCGGAGCGGCGCGGCGTCACCACCGGTCAGCCGCGCGCGCAGGGTGGCGACGATCGCCACGTCGTCGCTCCCGGGCACGGCGGGGCGGCTGTCGATCGCGCCCGCGCCGGCGCCGTGTCCGCGGGAGCGGCGACCCGCGGGGCCGGTCCCGGCGCCGGGGAGCGTCAGCGCGTCGAGCGGCAGGCGCGCGGGCGCCGGCGGGTCGCGGCGCTCGCGGGCGGGGATGCGCGGGCTGGGGGGATCGTCGGAGGCTTGCGCTGAGGCCGCCGGGGCGGGAGCCGGCGCTTGCTCTCGGGGTGTCGGACCCTGAGCCGGGGCTTCCTCCCGGGGTGTCGGACCCTGGGCCGGGGCTTCCTCCCGCGCCCGGGGCCCGGGACCACCGTTGGGTCCTCCCCCGTCCGGCGGGTCGTCCTCCCCCGGTCCCGAAGCTCCGTCGAGGGCCCGCTCGAGTTCCTCCTCGTCGGGCGCCCGGCCGTCGAGCGGATCCCGCCGTCGGCGGTGCGAGAGGGCCAGGGGCGCGGCGCGGCGAACGTGCTCCTCGGCGACCTCGTCGGCGCCGTCGAGGGCCGCGAGGGCGCGCGCCGCCCATGCGCAGACGATGTCGCCCCGAACCCCGTCCACCCCCAGCCGGGCGCACGCGCCGGTGATGCGCATGAGCTCGCGATCGGGCAGGCGCACCCGCGTGACGCGGTCGCGCGCGGCGGCGATGCGCGCCGCCAGCGCCTGCTCGCGGTCGGCCCAGGCCGAGCAAAAACCCGGCCGGTCGCTCTCGAAGGCCAGGCGACGGCGGACGATCTCCGCCCGGGCGGCCGGGTCCGACGGCGCCCGCACCTCGACTCCGAGGCCGAAGCGGTCGGTGAGCTGCGGGCGAAGCTCGCCCTCCTCGACGTTCATCGTCCCCACCAGGAGGAAGCGCGCCGCGTGGGCGACGGAGACGGCGTCGCGCTCGACGCGCGAGATCCCCGACGCGGCGGCGTCGAGGAGGGCGTCGACCAGGTGGTCGGGGAGAAGGTTGACCTCGTCGACATAGAGGATCCCCTGGTGCGCCCGGGCGAGCAGGCCCGCCTCGAAGGCGTGCTCGCCGGCGAGGGCGCGCCCGAGGTCGAGCGCTCCCACGAGCCGGTCGAGTGTCGTCCCCAGGGGGAGCTCGACCAAACGCGCCGGGCGCGTCGCCACGGTCGCGTCGAGCGCGACCGGCCCGCCCGGCGCGAGCTCCCCGGGCGCGAAGGCGAACGCCTCACCCGAGGCCGCGAGAACCGGCGGAAGGAGCGGCGCCAGCGCCCGCACTGCGGTCGACTTGGCGGTGCCGCGCTCGCCGCGGACGAGGATGCCGCCGACCTCGGGGGCGACCGCATTGATGAGCAGGGCCTCGATGAGCTCCTCCTGGCCGACGATGGCGCTCAACGGATACGCCAAGGGCTCGCTCACGCTCCGACCTCCTCGAGCTCGCCCTCGAGCGCCAGGTAGCGCTCACGGATGGCGGCCATCGTCGACTCCGAGGGCGCGCCCCACATGCCGCGGTCGGCCGCTTCGAGTAACCGCTCGGCGATGGCGCGCGCCGCCCACGGGTTCGAGCGGCCCATGAACTCGGCCACGTCGGGGTCGAGGAGGTAGCGCTCGGCGACCTGCTCGTACATCCAGTCCTCGGCCACCCCGGCGGTGGCGTCGTAGCCGAACAGGTAGTCGACGGTGGCCGAGAGCTCCGCGGCGCCCTTGTAGCCGTGGCGGATCATCGAGGCGATCCAGCGGGGATTCGCCACCCGCGCACGGAACACGCGACGTGTCTCCTCGGCCAGGGTCCGCGAGACAACCCTCGAAGGATCAGAGCTGTCCCCCAGGTACGCCACCGGCTCGCGACCGGTGAGCGCCCGCACGGTGGCGATCATCCCGCCGTGGTACTGGTAGTAGTCGTCGGAGTCGAGGATGTCGTGCTCGCGGGAGTCGACGTTCTTGACCGCGACCTCGATCCGGGCGTAGCACTCGCGCATCGACCCGCGGGCGGGGGCGCCGTCGAGGCCGCGGCCGTAGGCGTAGCCGCCCCACGCCTCGTAGACCTCGGCGAGGTCGGCGCCGTCGCGCCAGTCGCGGGCGTCGAGGAGCTGAAGGAGACCGGCGCCGTAGGTCCCGGGCTTGGAGCCGAAGACCCGGGCGGTGGCGCGCCGCCAGGCGGCCGCGCCGTCCGGAATCGAAGCGGCCAGGCGCTCGGCGTCGGCGCGGGCGTGGGCGGCCACGTGGTTCTCCTCCGCCGGCTCGTCGAGGCCGGCGACCATGCCGACGGCGTCGTCGATCAGCGCCACGAGATTCGGGAAGGCGTCGCGGAAGAAGCCGGAGATCCGCACCGTGACGTCGATGCGGGGGCGCCCGAGCTCCTCGAGCGCGATCACCTCGAGCCCGGTAACGCGCTGGGACTCCGGGTGCCAAACCGGGCGCACCCCGAGCAACGCCAAGATCTCGGCGACGTCGTCGCCCTGGGTACGCATGGCCGACGTACCCCACGCGACGAGGCCGACCATCTTGGGGAGCTCGCCCGTGTCCTCGCGGTGGCGGTCGAGCAGGGCCTGGGCGAGGCGCTGCCCGACCTCCCAGGAGAGCTCGGAGGGGAGGGCCCGGGGGTCGACGGAATAGAAATTGCGTCCGGTGGGGAGGACGTCGACGCGGCCGCGGGTGGGGCTCCCGGACGGGCCGGCAGGAACGTGGCGGCCGTGCAGGGCGGCGATCACCCGGTCGAGCTCGTCGCTGGTCCGGCGGATTCGGGGGACGACCTCCCTCGCCGCGAAGCTGAGCGCGAGTTCGACCCCCCGATGACGACGCCCGAGCACTCGCTCGCACACCGAGTCGACGGCGTGGGGATCCCAGTCCTCGCCGGCGAGGGCGTCCAACAATGCCATCTGCGCCGATTCGAGCCGGTCCACAAGGTCTCCCGCGCTCGCCGCCGGGCCGCGGAAGCGCTCGGTGAGCTCGGCCGGGGCGGGCGGCCCCGGGGCGCCCGGCGCGGCCACCAGGGCGGGCTCGTCGAGCCCGTAACAGGCGCCCACCGCGCCGCGCAGGCCGGGCACCTCGCCCGACCCGAGGCGGAGCATGGCCGCCGTGAGCCCGCGCAGCTGGTCGCCCTCGGGCGCGCGGCCGAGGACGTGGAGGCCGTCCTTGACCTGGATGTCCTTGACCTCGCACAGGTACCCGTCGATGTGCTGGACCAGGGCGCTGGTGTCGTCCGGGCGCTCCTCGACGCCGAGGTCGGACTGGAGATTGGCGCGCTCGATGGCCGACCAGATCCGCGCCGCCAGGGCGGGGAGCTTCGGCGGGTCGAGGACCTCGAGGCGGGCGTACTCGTCGAGCAGGGTCTCGAGCTCGGCGAGCTCGTCGTAGGTGTCGGCGCGCATCAACGGCGGCACCAGGTGGTCGACGATGACCGCGTGGGCGCGGCGCTTGGCCTGCACGCCCTCGCCGGGATCGTTGACCACGAACGGGTACACGAGGGGGACGTCGCCCAGGGCGGCGTCGGGGGCGCACGCCGGGGAGAGGGCGAGCATCTTCCCGGGCAGCCACTCGAGGGTGCCGTGCTTGCCCAGGTGGACGATGGCGTCGGCGCCCCAGTGACTGTCGATCCACCGGTAGCACGCGAGGTAATGGTGGGTGGGGGGGAGCTCGGGGTCGTGGTAGATCCCCACGGGATCCTCGCCGTAGCCGCGCGGGGGCTGGATGGCGATGAGGACGTTGCCGAGCTCGAGGCCGGCGATGATGAAGTCCTCGCCGTCGAGGTAGCGGTCGCCGGGGGGCGCGCCCCAGCGCTCCTCGATCGAGTCGCGGAGGGCTTTTGGGAGCGTGGCGTACCACTCCAGGTACGAGGCCACGGGCATGCGGAGACTCGAGCCTGCGAGGTGCTCGTCGGTGAGGAACTCGGCGTCGTGGCCGCCGGCGGCGATGAGGGCGTGGATGAGCTCGTCGCCGTCGGTGAAGTCGTGCTCGACCGCCATTCCGTCCTCGCTCAGTGCCTGCAGGAGCGCGAGGGCGCTGGCGGGAGTGTCGAGGCCAACGGCCATGCCGATCTTCGCGTGCTTGGTGGGGAAGCTCGTGAGGAGCATGGCCACGCGGCGGCGCTCGCCCGGCAGGTGGCGCAGGCGCGCGCTGCGCACCGTGAGGCGGGCGACGCGAGCGCACCGCTCGGGGTCGGGGACGTAGTGGGGCACGGGAACGCCCACGGGTGAGTCGGTGGCGTCGCGCTCCTTGAAGGAGATCACCCCGCCGAGGATGCGCCCGTCGAACTCGGGGATCGCCACCTGGGTGGCGGCGTCGAGGGGCGAGAGGCCGTTGTTCGACTCCTCCCATGATGCGCGGGTGGAGGTCGCGCACACCGCCTGGATGACGGGCACGTCGAGGTCGGCGAGGGCGGCGGCGTCCCACTCCTGCCACTGCTCGCCGACGCCTTCGCCGGGTGCCGCGCCGGTGTCGGCGGCGCCGGAGCCGCCCGTCGCGAGCATGGTGACGATGAGCGCGTCGATGTGGCCGTCGATGAGGGCGAGGGCGGGCACGTGGCCATTGGCGTCGCGCCTCAGCGTGTAGCTCCACACCGCGAGCGGGTTGGCTCCGGCATCGGAGATGGCGGAGCACAGGGCGTCGACGAAGGCGGTGTTACCGGTGAGGCGGTGCGAGCGGTAGAAGCAGACGGCGACGGTGGGGCGGTTCGGGTCGCCGAGGGCGAGCGCCTGCTCGAGCTCGACATCCCCGGCGCCCGGCACGTACACCCCGAGGTCCGCCACGTCGTGCGGGGGCTCGAAGCCGTGACCCTCGAGCAGGAAGGTGTCGGCGAGGAAGCGGAGCATGTGCTCGACGTTGTCGACGTCGCCGTGGCGCAGGTACTCGCCGACCTGGGCGACGGCGCCGGCGGGGGCGAGCGAGAGCTCGGTCATCTCGGCGTCTGGCTGGGCCTCGCCGCCGAGGGCCACCAGGGCGATCCCGCGTTCCTGGCAGCGGGCGCGGAGGAGGTCGAAGCCCTCGGGCCAGCCCCGGCGCCCTCCGAGAATCCGGCACACGACGACGCGGGCGCCGGCGAGCAGTTCATCTGTCTTGACGCCCGAGTTCGGGTTCGCGCAGCGGACCTCGGCGAAGTCGGCGGGGAGTCGCCGCACGGCCGCCGCGGTGGCGAGGATCTCCGTGTCGGCGGTGGTCACGAAGCGCAGCATGGGCGGACCTCTGTGGTGATGGTGGGTAGGTCGGCGGGGACGCCGTGCTCGATCAGCGAGGTCAGGCGCGCCGTGTCGAGGTGGTCGGAGATGAGGTCGCCGAGAACGTCGAGGCGCGCCTCGCGGGCGGCGGCGAAGGAGCCGGTCCCGGGCTGCCAGCGCCGCCCGCGGGCGGCGGCGACGTGGCCGATGAGGGCGCGGCGGAACTCGTCGTGCTCGAGCGCTCCATGCCACGAGATCCCCATGGTCATGGCCACGCGGCAGCCGTCGGGCTCGCCATCCTCGGCGCTGAGCACGGCCTCCCCGCCGTGGCGCTCGACGCGACCATGGCGGATCTCGTAGCCGCCCGCCGCGGCGGCGAGCCACGGGCAATGGCCGCGACGGCGGCGCAGGAGCTTCTCGGGAGCGAAGGTGGTGGAGACGGGGAGGACGCCGAGCCCCTCGACGGCGCCGCGGCCGGACTCGATCTCGTCGACGATGCGCTCGCCCAGGAGCTGGTAGCCGCCGCAGATGCCGAGGATGGGGGCGCCGGCGCTCGCGCGGGCAGTGATGGCGCGGTCGAGGCCGGAGCGGCGCAGCCGCTCGAGGTCCTCGACGGTGGCCTTGGTGCCCGGTACGACGACGAGATCGGCGCGCTCGACGTCGGCGGGCGAGCGGGTGAAGCGCACGCGCACGCCGGGCTCGCCGGCGAGGGCGTCGAGGTCGGTGAAGTTGCTCATCCACCGCAGCCTGATGACGGCGACGTCGAGGGTGTCTCCGCCGCCCGCGGCCGGAGTTTCCGGGCGCGGCGCCTCGAGGGCGAGCGAGTCCTCGACGTCGAGCCACAGGTCCTCGACGTAGGGGAGGACGCCGACCGTCGGGCGTCCGGTGAGCTCGTCGAGCTGGGTGAGGCCGGGGGCGAGGATCCCCGCGTCGCCGCGGAACTTGTTGATGAGGAACCCGGCGACGTGCGCCTGGTCGGCCGCGTCGAGGAGCGCGAGGGTCCCGAACAGGGAGGCGAAGACGCCGCCACGGTCGATGTCGGCGACGACGAGGACGGGGAGGCCGGCCTCGCGCGCGAGACCCATGTTCGTGAGGTCTGCGGCGCGCAGGTTGATCTCAGCCGGGCTGCCGGCGCCTTCGACAATGACCAGGTCGGCCTCGTCCTGCAGGCGGCGGAAGCTCTCCACCGCGACGTCGAGCAGAGACGCCTTGCGGTCCTGGAACGCGCGGGCGGTCCAGGTCCCCGCCATGCGCCCGAGCACGATCAGCTGCGCGCCGACATCGCTCTGCGGCTTGAGCAGCACCGGGTTCATGTGGACGGTCGCCGGGGTGCGGCAGGCCTGGGCCTGCAGCGCCTGGGCCCTGCCGATTTCACCGCCGTCAGCGGTCACGGCGGCGTTGTTGCTCATGTTCTGCGGCTTGAACGGCCGCACGGTCAGGCCTCGGTCGGTGAACAGCCGGCAAAGACCCGCGACCAGGGTCGACTTGCCCACGTCAGAACCGCAGCCCTGGATCATCAGCGCCGGCATGCCAGGGCCCCCATGACCAGCCACAGAAGGCCGCAGGCGCGCCGATAGATTTGCAGGCCGCGCGCCAAGTCCCGCGCCGTGGGCGGCGGTCCGTCGCCGAATACCGGCCG
>DASZLV010000151.1:0-13446 GCA_035552215.1 Solirubrobacteraceae bacterium
CAACGAGCTCCTGGCCGGGGACGTCGAGGCGATGAAGCGGCGTACGCGCAACTACGCCCGCCGCCAGCTCACGTGGATGCGCAAGCTTGCCGACGTCAACGTCATCGACGTCACGGACCGCTCGCCCACCGAGGTCGCCGCGATGGTCATCACCCGGTGGGATGAGGCCGGGCCGCCGGGCCGCGCCGGGCCCTGATCGGCACCCCGGGCGGAGCGAAAACGCCCGCGGGCACTGAACCGTCGTCCACTTCCGCCCGGGTCCAGTCACTCCCCCGCCCGCGGAGGCCGATGGGCGGCCATGACGTCGCGGCACCCCCATCAGCGCCGGTCCGCGAGCGCGCGTGCGCTCGCGGGCCTGCGCCGATCATTGCGACCGCTGCTCCCCGCCGTCGCCCTGACGATCCTTGTCGTGCCCGCGAACGCTTTCGCGACGGGCGCCCTCGGGCGCGCCGGCGATGCGCTCACCGGAGGGCGGAACGGCGTCGGGCTCACGAGCCGGAGCGTGTGCCTGCCCGCGTCGCCTTCGCGTGCGACGTGCTATGCACAGCTGCTCGTCACAAAGGGGGGGCGGACCCCCTTCCACCCGCGGCTCGCCCGCCCCGTGCACGCGATGATCGCCGCCGCGAGCGCGGCCAGTCGCGCCCATGACGCCGGCCCCCCCGCCGCTTCCCAGCCCCAGCCCGGCACCCCGGCCTACATGCAGCAGGCCTACGACCTCTCCTATCTGTCACAGGTCGGCGGCGTCGGGGACACGGTGGCGATCGTCGGTTCCTACGACGCCCCGAACGCGGAGGCCGACCTGGCGACCTACCGCTCGTCCTTTGGATTGCCGGCCTGCACCACCCAGAACGGCTGCTTTCACAAGGTCAACCAGAGCGGCGGTCAGTCCTTCCCGAGCCAGGCCCCGGGCTGGGCGGCAGAGATCTCGCTCGATCTCGATGCCGTCTCCGCCCTGTGCCCGCACTGCCACATCCTCCTCGTGGAGGCCAACAGTGCCGGGAGCGCGGACCTGGCGGCCGCCCAGGCGCGGGCGGCAGCGCTCGGAGCCAAGCAGATCACCGACAGCTGGGGCGATCCCACCCCGACTCCGCTGGCCGGGACCTTCACCTTCCCCGGCATCGCCACGGTGGCCGCGTCGGGCGATCAAGGCTTCCTGGGACTGGTCAACAGCCAGTACCCCGCGGCGCTGCCCGACGTGACGGCCGCGGGCGGAACCAGCCTCATCCCGGCGAGCGCGAGCGGGACCGACAGCGCTCGCGGGTTCACCGAGCAGGCGTGGGCGGGGGCCGGATCCGGATGCGCCCTCCTCTCCCCGAAGCCGGCCTGGCAGTCCGACAGCGGCTGCGGCGGCCGGACCTACAGCGACCTATCGGCCAACGCCAACCCTCAGACCGGCCTCAGCGTCTACGACTCCGGCGACGGCGGGTGGATCGTCATGGGCGGAACCAGCGAGTCGGCGCCCCTGATCGCCGCCTATTACGCCGTCACCGGAGCGAACGCCTCCACCTCTCAGTGGGCCTATCAGCGAAGCTCGCTCCTCAACGCCCCCGCGGGCGGCAGCAACGGCAGCTGCCAGGTGTCGATCCTCTACCTGTGCCTCGCCGGCAGCGGATACAACGGCCCCACCGGCGTCGGCAGCATCTCGGGCGCCGTGGTCCCGGGCGCGCCGGGGATCGGCGGGCCCGGAGCGGGCAACGACTACACCCAGAGCGCCACGGCAACGAGCGCTCAACTCCAGGCCGGGATCTATCCGAACAGCAGCGACACCTCTTACTCATGGCAGTACGGCGCGAGCACCGCCTACGGCCAGACCACGCCCGTCGCGCCCGCCGGCGCCGGCCAGGCCCCGGTCACCGTCTCCTCGACGCTCTCGGGGCTGGCGCCCAGCACCTCCTACCACTATCGCCTGGCGGCCACCAACGCCTACGGCACCTCCTACGGATACGACTCCACGCTCGTGACCACGGGCTCGAGCGCCACGGCGGTGACCAGCGTGCGGGTGAGCGGAGCGAAGGTCAAGCTGCGGGGCACGGTCACGGTGGCGGACGGATCGGCCACCTACCACTTCTCCTACGGCACCGGGACGGGCTACCGGCGCAACACCTCCTCGCAGACCGCGTGGGGCGGGCCTTCGGCGCGCGTCAGCGCCACGCTGAGCGGCCTCTCGCCCCACACCACCTATCACGTGAGGCTGGTCGTGCAGGGCGCAGGGGGCCAGACCTACAGCGCTCCCAGGACGTTCACGACCGGCAAGGGTCCTCGCGCCAAGGGCAGGCGCCACCAGGTGCGTCGCCGCCCCCGGCACCACTAGCAACGCCACCGGCCTCGTAGACTGCCGCCGCGTGAAGTTCGAGAAGTGGCACGCGCTCGGTAACGACTACGTCATCGTCGAAGCCGCGGACCTACCGGGAGAGCTCACGCCCGCGGACGTCCGGCGCATCTGCGCCGGCCACACCGGCGTCTTCGCCGACGGGCTCCTGCTCCTCTCAGAGCCCGATGAGCCCGGTTTCGTGGCGAGGCTGCGGATCTTCAACCCCGATGGCTCCGAGGCCGAGCTTTCGGGCAACGGGGCGCGCGAGGCCATCCTCTACCTCCGGCGAAGCGGCTGGACCGAGGAGGACACCTTCTCGATCGAGACCGCCGCGGGTGAGATCCGGCCTACCATCACCTCCGAGACGACGTGCACGGTTGACATGGGCCGAGCGCGGCTGCGCTCCGCCGACTACCCGGCGGGGGACGAGTCAGGACGCGGGGAGCTGACGGCGGCGGGGCGGACCTGGCGCTTCCAGCACGTGCAGGTGGGCAATCCTCAGTGCTCGGTCCCCGTGGCCGACGAGGACGAGCTCGCCGCTCTCGACCTGCCCATGCTCGGACCGGAGATCGAGCGCCACGAGCTCTTTCCCCACCGGACGAACGTGTCGTGGTTCGCTGTGCTGGCGCCGGGGCGCATCCGCGCCCGGATCTTCGAACGGGGGGCGGGCGAAACCTTGTCGAGCGGCACCGGCGCGACGGGCGCCGCCGTGACCTACATCCTCAGCGGGGGCGGCTCCCCGGTCACCGTCGTGCTCGACGGCGGAGAGCTCGAGGTCGAGGTGGGGGAGGACCTGCACATCAACCTGACCGGCTGGGCGGTGCCCGTGTTCCGTGGCGAGCTGTCCCGCGAGTTCCTGGAGGAATTGGATGCGAGCAAGTAGACGTCTCGGACAGATCCCGCCCTATCTCTTCGCCGAGCTCGAGCGCAAGGTCGCCGCCAAGCGCGCCGCCGGCATCGACGTGATCAGCCTGGGGATCGGCGACCCTGACATGCCCACGTACGCGCCGATCGTCGAGGCCGCTCAGCGAGCGGTCGCCGATCCCGGCACCCACCGCTATCCATCCAATCGCGGCCGCGCCGAGTTCCGCGAGGCGGTCGCCGAGTTCTACCAGCGCCGGTTCGGGGTCACGCTCGATCCCGAGACCGAGGTGATGCCCGCGATCGGGGCCAAGGAGTGCATTTTCAACCTCAACCTCGCCTTCCTCGATCCCGGCGATGTCGCCCTCGCGGCCGACCCCGGCTACCCCGTGTACACGGGCGGTCCGGTGCTCGCTGGGGGCGAGGTGTCGCTGATGCCCTTGCTCGCCGACCGCGACTTCGCCCCCGACCTCGAGGCGATCCCCGCCGACGACCTCGCCCGCGCCCGGCTCATGTTCCTAAATTACCCCAACAATCCGACGGGCGCCGTGGCACCCGATGGCCTCTTCACCGAGGTGGTCGCGCTCGCCCAGCGAACCGGCGTGCTCGCCGTCCACGACAACGCCTACAGCGAGACCACCTACGACGGGTACGTGGCCCCGTCCTTCCTCGCCACGCCGGGCGCCAAGGAGATCGGCGTCGAGGTCTTCTCCCTCTCCAAGGGCTACAACATGACCGGTTGGCGCTGCGCGGCCATCGTCGGCAACGCCGAGGCCATCGCCGCCTACTGGCGGCTGAAGTCGAACATCGACTCGGGCCTCTTCGAGGCAGTCCAGCTCGCGGGCGCCGCCGCGCTCGCGCCCGAAGTCGACGCCGAGGTGCAGGCCATGAACGCCGTCTACCGGCGCCGGCGCGATCTCGTGTGCGACGCCCTGCGCGACGCCGGCGTGGAGGTGACGCCCCCGAAGGGGACGATCTACATCTGGGCGCCGATCCCGCCGGAGTTCGGGACCGCCGCCGCATACTGCGAGCACGTGCTCGAAGAGGCCGCGGTGGTGATCTCACCGGGGGGTGCCTACGGGCCCAACGGCGAGGGCTTCTTCCGCATCTCCCTCACCACCCCCGACGACCGGCTCATGGAGGCGGTGGCGCGGCTGCGCAGGCTCTAGCCCGCCGCGCCAACAATGTACTATGTGGCCTAGTAGCTGTACGCGCCAACCAGGGACGATTCGTGAGCAGTCGCAAGGAGCTTAAGGAACAGGCGCGGCAGGCGCGGCTGGCACGCGAGGCGGAGCTGGCGGCGGCGGCGGCGCGGCGCAAGCGATTGCTGACGATGGGCGGGGCCGCCGCGGTGGTCGTGGTCGTCGTCGTGGCGGTAATCGCCGTCGCGGGCGGCGGTGGCGGAGCGAGCCCGTCCAAGAAGGCGGGCACCCAGGGCTCCACGCCACAGCTCAAGGTCAGCTCGCTGGCGTCGCTGGGCACCTTGCAGTCGCCCGGTTCACCGGGCTTGCTGGGCCCCGAGGGCGTCCCCATCCCCGCCGCGCCGGAGCTCGCGAGCGCGAGCTCGACGGCCTCGGGCGGCAACATCGACAACATTGGCTGCCTCGGCCAGGAGCAGACGGTGTTTCACATCCATGCGCACCTGACGCTCTTCGTCAACGGCACCCCTCGCCAGATTCCCGCCGCGATCGGGATCACCAACCCCCAGGTGCAGAACACGGCCGAGGGCGCGTTTGCCGGCGGTGGCACCAACAGCTGCTTCTACTGGCTCCATACCCACGCCTCCGACGGCATCGTCCACATCGAGTCCCCGACTCAGCGGACGTACACAGTGGGGAACTTCTTCGACATCTGGGGACAGCCCCTCGGCCCGAGCCAGGTCGGCCCGGCGAAGGGCTCGGTGACCGCGCTCTACGACGGCAAGCTCTATGAAGGCAACCCGCGCGACATCCCGCTCAACGCTCACGCCCAGATTCAGCTCGACGTCGGCAAGCCGCTCGTCGCCCCGGTGACGATCGCCTTCCCCGCCACCCTTTAGGGGCATCATGCTCCCCGTGAGGCTCTCTGGGGTCATCGACCGGCCACCCGGCGCCCGCGTATCCACGTTCGCGGCCGTGCTCGTCTGCGGGGTCATGGTGGCGTGCGCGGTGGCGCTGGTCAGCAATGCCGCCCCGGCCGGCAGCGCCCCCGCGCCCCCACCGGTGCCGAGCGCCGGGCCCGTGGAGCACGCGACCTACGCCGCCCATGCACCGTTCGCGGTAGGGGAGATCGTGGTGCGCTACATCGACGCGAGCAGGACCGTCCGCTTTCCCGGACAGGCGCCGCAGCCGCGCCCGCTGGCGACGGTGATCCGCTACCCGGCCGCCGGTGACCCCTCGCAGGTGGACGTGCGCGGCGCGCCCCCGGCGACCTCGTCGGGGCCGTTCCCCCTGATCGTCTTCGGCCACGGGTTCAACGTCACCCCCGCGATCTACGCGCGCCTGCTCGAGGCCTGGGCGCGGGCGGGCTACGTGGTCGCCGCCCCCGTGTTCCCGCTCACCAACAAGAATGCCCCCGGGGGCGCCAACGAGTCCGACATCGTCAACCAGCCCCGCGACATGAGCTTCGTGATCACCCAGATGCTGGCGGCGAGCGCGCTCACCCGCGGGATCCTCTCGCACCTCGTCGACCCCCATGCAATCGCGGTGGCCGGCCAGTCCGACGGCGGCGAAACGGCGCTCGCGACCGCCTACGACTCCTATTACCTGGACCGGCGGGTCGATGCCGCGGTGATCCTCTCGGGCGCCCGGCTTCCGAGCTCCGGGTTCTACTTCCGTAGACCCAGCCCGCCGCTGCTCGCCACGCAGGGAACGGCCGACGTCATCAACCTGCCGCAGAACACCTACGCGTTCTTCCACGCCGCACCGCCGCCCAAGTTCCTCCTCCGGCTCCTCGGAGCGCCGCACCTCGGCCCCTACACGGACGAGGAGCCGCAACTCGGGGTGGTCGAGCGCGAATCGGTCGCCTTCCTCGATCGCTACCTCAAGCGACTGTCCGGAGCCCGGGCGCGCATGATCAGCGCCGGCGGGGTGCCCGGCGTCGCGACGCTGAGCTCGACTCGGTAACGGACGCTCGCCTAGTTGTCCCGGCGGGCTACGGCGATCCCGCCTTCGTGGTCCAGCGCCCATACCTCGACGCCGGAGAAGCCGGCGTCGCGCAGCGCCTGCTGCCACCAGTCGACACTGGCGGGATGCTCCCCGCGGCCGCTGGCCAGCCGGACGGCGTTCTTGAGCAGGCGGAGCACGCCGGCCGGCCCGCGGCGGAGCATGCTGCGCACGAAGCGCAGGACGAGGGCTCGCTCGCGGGTCCCGCGAAGCCCGGCGTCGAACATCATGTCTCCGATGACCAGGCGCCCGCCCGGGCGCAGGACGCGGGCGATCTCGCCCAGTCCCCGGCGCTTGTCGGCGTCGGAGACGTGGTGAAAGCAGTAGTTCGAGAGCACCACGTCGACGGATCCGTCGGGCACGGGGAGCTCTGTGGCATTGGCCACGAGCACGTCGACGTTGGGGCGGGCGAGTTCGGCGGCCTTGGCGGTGAGTCGCCGGCACATGGCGGGAGAGATGTCGAGCGCGGTCACGTGCTCCACCCTCGGTGCCGCGGCGAGGGCGAGCAGGCCGGTGCCGGCGCCGATGTCGAGAACCCGGTCCTCGGGGGTCAGGCGCGCGAGCGTGAGGAGCTGCTGACGAAGGCGCCGGAAACCCGGGGTATCGGTGAGCTTCTCGACGTCGGCGACGTGCTCATCCCAGGATTTGGAGCGACGCCAGCTGAGCCGCGGCCAGCGGCGCCGGAGGGCCTGGGGGGCGCGCGGCGAGGCCGGCGTCACGTCCGAGGAGGCGTCGGGACCGGCAGCGGGTGGAGTGCGGGTGGGGGCTTGCGTGGGAGCGTGCACGTACTCTCTATAGCCAAGCACAGCCGCTCTCAGCGGGCTAAAGCTCCGGTGAGATTTCCCTCATAACGAGGGGCCGTTTTTCCCGATGCCGACTCCGCCATCCTCGACCCGCCGCCCCCGGGAATCACCGCGCCGGCAGGCCGCCGGGGCCCGCCACGCGCGCCGCAGAACCCTGCGGCGACGCCGCCTGGCCGCCCTCGCGCTCATGGTCGTGATCGTCGGCGTCCTCGTCGCGGCGCTCTCGGGCGGCGGTCCGAGCCGCGCCTCCCATTCGGCGCCTCGCCTCCCGCCGCACGTGGGCGGCGGCGCCCAGGCCCAGCCCCAGCCGGCCCCCGCGGCAGCGCGTCCGCTCCCCAAGCCGTCCGCCCCCTTCCCGGTCGGAATCACGGTCATGCGCTTCGTCGACCGCACGCGTCAGATCCGCCTGCCCGACGGAGCCACCGCTCCCCGCACGCTCGTGACCTACGTGCGCTATCCGGCCGCCGGGGCCGCCGGCACCGACCGGGTGGATGCGCCCCCCGCGCGCACGGCGGGGCCCTTCCCGCTGATCGTCTTCGGGCACGGATTCGATGTGACCCCAGGGCTCTACGCAGGTCTCATGCAGGCGTGGGCGCGAGCCGGGTACGTGGTCGCCGCGCCGAGCTTTCCCCTCGCCACCCCGGCCGCCCCCGGGGGGCCCACCGAGGTGGATCTGCCCAACCAGCCCGCCGACATGAGCTTCGTGATCTCGCAGATGGTTCGGGCGAGCAGTGCGCCCTCGGGGCGGATGAGCGGGCTCATCTCCGGCGGTGAGATCGCCGTAGCCGGGCAGTCGGACGGAGGCGACACCGCCCTCGCCCTGGCCTACGACCCGCGCTTCCGTGACCCTCGCGTCCGGGCCGCGGTGATCCTCTCAGGCGCGGAGATTCCCCAGCTCGGAGCGTTCACGATCCGGGCCGGAGGGCCGCCCCTCCTCGCCACGCAGGGCACCGCCGATCCGATCAACCTCCCGAGCGCCACCAGCGCCTTCTACGACACGGCGCCCTCGCCCAAGTATCTCCTCGAGCTCCTGGGGGCAAGCCACCTTCCGCCCTATTCGACCCAGGAGCCGCAGCTCGGGGTGGTCGAGCGCGCGAGCATCGCCTTCCTCGGTCACTACCTCGAGCACACGCCGCTGAAGCGACTGCTCGCGGCCGGCTCGGTTCCCGGAGTCGCCACCCTCGACGCTGACCCATAGATGAGCGTCGTCTCATCAAGCGCTTAGGCGTAGTTTGACCGGTAACCGGACAGTTAGCGGAAATGGTCGGCTTGCAGGCGCGGAGAACGACGGCCGGCGGGCTCGCCGCCGCGCTCGCCGCCCTGCTCTGCCTCGCCGGGTGCGGCGGGGGCGCGGGCGCACCCGCCGCCAGTCATTCACGCACCAAGGCCGGCGCGCACACCGTGGCGAGCACCACCCAGACGGCCCCCGCTCCGCCGCCCGCTCCGCCTCCGCCTCCGCCTCCGCCGCCGTTCGCGCACCTCGCGAGCGCCGCGCTGGCCTCCGGGACGACGGGCTTCGTTCCCGTGGCGAGCTGGAAGGGACACACGGCGGCGTGGATCGCCCGCTCGCCGGCGGGGGTGGCGCTGCTGTCCTTCGATCAGCGCCTGCTCGGACTGCACCTGCACTCGGGGACGACCGACGCGGGAGCCTCGGGCTGGCGCTTCGGCGCCTCGGTGGCCGGCTTGGAACAGCGTCATCTGCTCGCGGCCTTCAACGGTGCCTTCAAGTTCTCCACCAATTCCGGCGGCTTCTCGTCCTACGGGCGCGTGGCCGTGCCGCTGCGCCCCGGTCTCGGCTCGGTCGTCACCTACGCCAACGGCCGCACGGATATCGGGACGTGGGGAGGGGAGGTTCCCGCGCCGGGGAAGCGGGTCGTCTCGGTGCGCCAGAACCAGGCGCTCCTCATCGATAACGGCACCGCGGCGTCGAATCTCTCGTGCCTGCTGTGCTGGGGAGCCACGCTCGGGGGCGTCCCCGACCCCGCGCGCTCGGCGCTCGGGATCACCGCCAAGGGCCGGCTGATCTGGGCAGGGGGAGAGCACCTCACGGTAGCCGCGCTCGCCGACGCGCTCCTCGGCGCCGGGGTTGTCCGCGCCGTCGAGCTCGACATCAATCCCGCGTGGGTGGCGGGCTACCTGTACGGGCACCGCGGCGGCCATGGGCCGCTCGCCCCGGTGCCCGTCGTCCCCGGCCAGCCGGGAATCTCCGGGGAGTATCTCGCCCCCTGGAGCCGCGACTTCTTCACCGTGGTCACGCGCTAACCCGGGTCGGTGAACGCGGCCGGCTCCTTGGCCATTCCCGCCATCACGGCGGCAAGCTGGTTGGGCGAGCCGATGAGCCCGCCCTGAAGTTCGACTTCGAGCGCGAGGCTGGCCTCGGCAGACTCGTTCCACGCCTCGTCGAACAGCCGCTTGGCGGCGCGGACGGCGTCGGGCGAGCGTCCCGCGATCTCCGCGGCGAGCGCTTTCGCGCCGGCCAGGGGGTCCTCGCTGACGCGGGTCACCAGCCCGAGCCCGAGCGCCTCCTCGCCGCTCACCACCCGGCCGGTGAAGGTGAGCTCCTTGGCCACGTCGATCCCCACCAGCCGCGGCAAGGTGCGCGTGATCGACATATCGGGGACCAGGCCCCACTTGATCTCCATGACCGATAGTCGCGCGTCGGGGGCGGCGATGCGGAGGTCGGCTCCGAGAGCGATCTGGAGCCCGCCTCCCAGGCAGTTGCCGTGGATCGCGGCGATCACGGGAACGGGGACCCGCATCCACTCGTAGGCGGCGCGTTGGAACCACGTGGGGACGCCGGCCCGGAGACGGTCGATCAGACCGGGGAGGCCGGACGGATCGGACATCATGCTCATCAGGTCAAGGCCCGAGGAGAAGCTCGGCCCCTGGCCATGGAGAACGACGGCGCGGACTCCGGGCTCGTGGGCGAGCCGGTCGGCGGCGGCGATGATGGCGTCGAACATCGCGGCGTCGAGCGCGTTGTGCTTCTCGGCACGGGCCAGGCTGACGACGGCGACGTGGTCGGCGACCTCGATGGTGACGCGCTCGGCTTCCATCGGTCTTGCACACTACCGATGCCCCAAAGGGGCCGTTGCCGACGGCGGCGCAGCTACCATGATGGTGTGCAGCGAAGCCGCCACGGGCGCACCCGCCAGTCGACGACGTCGGTTCAAGCAAACGGCCGCTCGAACGGCGGCCGCGCCCGTCAGCGCGCGTTCGCGATCGCCGTGCTCCCCGACCACGGCGATGAGGAGCTCGCGGAGCTCCGGGAGCTCCTGGCCACCGCCGGGGCGGCGGTGGTGGGCGAGCTCGTCCAGCGGCGCGAGCAGCCGCATCCCAACACCTATCTCGGCTCGGGCAAGCTCGAGGAGCTGAAGTCCCAGCTCGCCGCCGCCGACGCCAACCTCGTGGCCTGCGACGACGAGCTCACGCCCCGTCAGGAGCGCAACCTCGAAGCCGCGCTGGGGATGCCCGTCATCGACCGCACCGCGGTGATCCTCGACATCTTCGCCGGTCACGCCCACACCGCCGACGGCAAGCTCCAAGTCGAGCTCGCCCAGCTTGAATACAACCTCGCGCGCATGCGCGGCCTGTGGTCGCACCTCGAGCGCCTCGGCGGCGGGATTGGCACCCGAGGCCCGGGTGAGACCCAGATCGAGACCGACCGCCGGCTCGCCCGCGACCGGATCGCCGCGCTCCGGCGCCGACTCGTCCAGGTGCGCTCAAACCGCACGGTGATGCGCTCCGAGCGCGCCCGCGCCCATCTGCCCTCGGTGGCGCTCGCCGGGTACACCAACGCGGGCAAGTCGACGCTGCTCAACGCGCTCACCGGCTCCGAGGTGGGCGTGCGCGACGCGCTCTTCCATACCCTCGACCCGACCACGCGGGTGCTGCGCGTCGGCGGGCGCGACTATCTGCTCACCGATACCGTCGGATTCATCCGCAAGCTCCCCCATCAGCTCGTAGACGCCTTCGGGGCCACCCTCGAGGAGACGCGCCTGGCCGACCTCATCCTCCACGTGGTCGACGCCTCGGCCGAGGAGGAGGACCTGACGATGATGACCGCGGCGGTCGAGGATGTGCTCCACGAGATCGGCGCCGAGGAGGCGGCCAGGGTTTTGGTGCTCAACAAGGCCGATGTCGTCGAGCCCGAGCGCCTCGAGCAGCTCCGCCGCCGGCATCCGGACGCCGTGATCGTCTCGGGAGTCACCGGCGACGGGCTCGAGCTCCTGGGGCAGCGGATCGAGGAGGAGTTCGCGCGCACGCTGCACACCGTCGAGCTGCTCCTGCCCTACGACGAGGGCGGCCGGCTGGCGGAGCTCCACGATCTCGCCGGCGACCTCGAGCGTGAGGACACCCCTGAAGGAGTCCGCGTCAGCGCGCGCCTCCCTGCCGGCATCATCGGACGCTACGACCGTTTCGCGGTCGGCGCCCGCGCCGGATGAGCCTGCGCGTCCGCCGCCTCGATCCCGCGGCGCGAGTGCCCACGCGCGCCCACGCCGGAGATGCCGGCCTCGACCTCTACGCGCTCGCAGGCGTCGCTCTGGGACCCGGCGAGCGCGCCTCGGTGGGTACGGGGATCGCCGTCGAGATCCCCGAGGGGCGCGCCGGCCTCGTGCTCCCGAGGTCTGGTCTCGCCCAGCGGCACGGAATCGCGCTCGTGAACGCGCCCGGGCTCATCGACTCGGGCTATCGCGGGGAAGTGCGGGTGCTCCTGCTCAACACCGATCGCTCCGAGCGCTTCGAGTTCCTTCCCGGCGACCGGATCGCCCAGCTCGTGCTCGTGGCCATCGAGGCGCCGGAGGTGGTCGTGGCCGACGAGCTCGAGCTCTCAGAGCGCGGCGCGGGAGGCTTCGGCTCGAGCGGCCGCTGAGGCGCCGGGCCGGCCCGATCAGCCGGTGATCAGGCCGTGGGTGAGCAGGAACTGATGGGCGGCGCTCGCCGGCGTCATGTTGTAGAGGCTGACGTCGGCGTTGAGCTGGCGGATCGCCGGTGTCGTGAGCTGGGCGCTGACGCTGTCGATGGTCTGGGCGAAGGCGGGACCCTCGGCCAGGAGCGCGCCCTGGGTCACCACCGGCACAACGTTTCCGAACCCGAATACGCGATCGGGGTCCCGGAGAAGCTGGTACTGACCCGAGGCGAGCTGCCCGTCGGTCGTGAAGACATCGGCAGCCTGGACGGATCCGTTCTCGAGGGCCTGATACTGCAGGCCGATGGCCACCGGCTGGACGTGAGCGGGGGTCACACCGTAGGCGGCCTGGATTCCCAGCAGGCCCGACTGGCTGCCGGCGAACTGGGGCGGCGCGCCGAGGGTCAGGCTGCTCTGCAGCCGGCCGAGATCGGCGATGAGCCGCAGGTGGTGCTGGGCACCGTAGGATGAGAGCACGGCGATCGCGTCGGTGTCTGAGAACGGCGTCGGGCGCAGCAGGTGCAGGCCGTGGGCGTCCGCGTAGTGCTGGGCTGCCGCCAACGCGTCGTGCTCGCTGCGAAAGATCTCGGTGTCGTTGGCCACAGCGCTGTCGAAGGTCCCCACGTACTCGGGATACATGTCGAGCTGCCCGCTCCCCAGGGCTTGTGTGGTGACCTGGGTCGAGCCGATGTTCTTGTTCAGCGTGACCGTGAACCCCTGGGCGGCGAGGGCTTGGCCGTAGAGCTCGCCGAGGATGAACTGCTCGGTGAAGTTCTTGTCGCCGATCGTCACCGGCGGTCTCCCGGTGCCGGGCAGGAACACCGGTGCCGTCGTCGTCGTCTCGGCACTCTCCCTGGTCGTCTGGGGCGGAGGCGCTGCGGTGCCGGCTCCGCACCCGGCGAGGATCAGCGCGAGGAGGGCCGCGAGGACGACGGCGTCACGAGGCAGCCCGCGCCACGGCGTTGGCGATCGAATAGGTCTTCCGCCTCGGCGTGGCATCGAAGAATCGTCAGGCCGCCTCCCCGCATGCCAGAACGGGCAGCAATAGTAGGGGACGGGGGGACGGGTGGACGACCCGGCGCCGCCCGAACGACCGAAGGCCGGACGCGCTTCTCGCGCTCCCGGCCTCCGGGTCGTGGGCTATGGGGCTGTCCCTGAGTTAGTGCAGGAGATGGATGTGCTGGCAGCCGTGGGACTTGGCGTACTTGCGCGCCGCTGTGCGGACGAACGCCGTGTTGTTGTGGCCCGAGCCGCAGCTGATCTTGGCGCCGTTGGCGGCGCCCCAGATGCGGTTCTTGCCCGGTCCGCCGAACACGTGGTCCTTGCCGAGACCGACGTCGATGCGGCTGTTGCCCTTGCCGCCGATGACCGTGTCCTGGCCGTTGCCGGCGGTGAGCCAGAGACTGCCGCCGCGGCCGT
>DASZLV010000152.1:0-145094 GCA_035552215.1 Solirubrobacteraceae bacterium
CGCCTGGGTGACGGCGCTCGCCACCGAGGGTGAGCGGGCGATGTCGGCGATGAGGAGATGCAGGCGCCGGTCGGCGAAGCGGTAGCTGAGCGGGACGGCATCGGGCATCTCCGAGAGCGGAGCGGGATCGTCGCGCTCGACGGTGACGCGCTCGGCGGCGGGGAAGCTCACGCGGGGGGCGGCGGCGAGGACGGCAAGGGCGGCGTCGAGCCGGCCCGCGTCCTCGGCCCTCACCCGGCTCGCGGCCAGCGCCGCCGCGCCGGGCTCGACGACGAGGCGGAAGTCGAGCGCGTCGAGGAGGTCCTCGCCCATCTCCCGGGCCAGCGCGCGCACCCGCTCGTCGGAGGGATCGGTGCGCCACTCGAGCACGTAGGTCCCGCCGCTGCGGCCGCGCAGGGTCTGCAGGTAGCCGGTGCGGGCCAGGGAGCGCAGCGCCTCGCGAACGGTTGGACGGCTCACCGCGAGCTGCTTGGCCAGCTCGCGCTCGGAGGGGAGACGCTCTCCTGGGAGGAGGAGGCCGAGTTTGACGAGCCGCAGGATGCTCTCGACCGTCTCCTCGAAGACGTTGACCGAGCGCACGGGACGCAGGGCGGGATCGAGCTCGCGGGTGGCGGGGTCGTGGGCGATGATCTGGTCGGTCACGGCCTCGGCGCCGCATCCGGTGAGGCGGGGCGTCCCGGCGCCGCGAGGGCGTCTGCGTCGTCGAACTCGACCGGCAGCTGGCGCCGGCGGTGCACGGTGGTCTCGAAGACGTCGGGTCGCGAGTAGTGACCGCTGACATCGAACATCAGGCGCTCCTCGCGCACGCGAGAAAGCTCGGCGTCGGCGTAGAGGATCGCCTCCCCGCCCGAGCGCGGCGAGTGGATCCACGCTCCGTCGGGTCCGGCGATGGCCGAGCCGCCGTCGAACGGCAGCTCCGGATATTCGGCGGCGATCTGCTCGAGCATGGGAAAGTCGGCAGGGACGTCAGACAGGGACAGCAATCCCCCCACGGCCACAGAGTACACGCGGCCCTCGACGGCGATGAAGCGCGTGATGTCGGCCGTGAGCGTCGACCGGCCCGGCCAGGTGGAGACATGGAGATCGACGCCGTCGCAGTACAGCGCGTGGCGCGCCTGGGGCATCCAGTTCTCCCAGCAGCTCAGCCCGCCCACGCGCCAGCCCTTGAATTCGTGGGCGCGCAGGCCGTGCCCATCGCCGCGCGCCCACACCAGGCGCTCGTCGTGGGTGGGCGCGAGCTTACGGTGGGCTCCGACGATCCCGCGCTCGGGATGGATCGCCACCAGCGTGCAGAAGGTGCTGCCCCGCGCCGAGCGTGAGCCACGCTCGGTGGCACCGAGGAAGAGGAACATCCCGAGGTCGCCGGCGGCCTCGCGGATCATCGCCAGCTCGGGCCCGTCGATCTCCACCGCCGCCTCGAGGTAACGCGCGTAGGCCTGCTTCTGGAGCGGGTCATCGAAGGCGGCGCCGTTGGTGCGGCAGACCCAGAACGGATACCCGCACAGGAAGGTCTCCGGGAGGGCCGCCAGCTCGGCCCCCTCCCGCGCCGCCCGCTCCATCAGCTCGATGACCCGGGCGGTGGTCCCGGCGGCGTCGAGCCACACCGGGCGCCATTGGATTGCGGCGATTCGGAGCATTGGCTTCCCGCCCCCTCAGTACATCTCGAAGTACTCGGTCTGCTCCCAATCGGTCACGTGGGACAGGAACCGGTCGATCTCGAAGCGCTTGAGGGCGAGCATGTAGTCGACGAACGGCTCTCCGAAAGTATTGGCCTCGCGGAAGAAGCCGTCGGCGGCAAGCAGGTCGACGGCCTCCATGAGACTGCGCGGCAAGGGCGGGCAATCCGACTTGTAGGGCTCCTCGACCGGGGGCGGCGGCTCGAGCTCGCGGCGCAGCCCGTCGAGGCCGGCGGCGACCTGCGAGGCCAGGTACAGGTAGGGGTTGGCGGCGGGATCGCCGACGCGGTTCTCGACGTGGGCCGAAGGCGAGCCGGGCTCGCCGATGACCCGGAGCAGGGCGCCGCGGTTCTCGAGCGCCCAGGCCACCCGGTCGGGGGCGAAGGAGTCGGGGCGGTAGCGCTTGTAGCCGGTGATCGTGGGCGTCGTGAACACCGATCCTGCGGCGGCGTGATCGATCAGGCCGGCGACCCAGCTCATGCCCGTGGGGGACAGGCGCGCGCCGGGCTCGGTACCCGAGAAGGCGTTGACGTCGCGATCGCTCACGGGTGCGAGCGACTGGTGGACGTGCCAGCCGGTCGAGAAGAACTCGGGGAAGGCCGGGCGGGCCATGAAGGTGGCGTGGTAGCCGAGGCGGCGGCAGATCTGCTTGACCGCGGTGCGGAACAGGAGCGCGTCGTCGGCGGGCGCGAGTCCCCGCTGGGGCGCGAAGGTGAACTCGATCTGGCCGGGCCCCCACTCGTCCTCGATGGTCAGCAGCGGGAGGCCGAGCTCGACCAGGTGATCCTCGATCGTGCACAGGAGCTCGTGGATCTCGTCGCCGCGGTTCTCGGTCAGGTACTGGAAGCCGTGCGAGAGGCCGCTGACCTTGGGCGGCGTCGGGGGCCACCCGCAGTCCTGGGTGGCGAGCATGGGATCGTCGAGCCGCATCACGTAGAACTCGATCTCGAGCCCGGCGACGAACTCGAAGCCGAGCGCGCGCAGCTGCTCGAGCTGGCGCCGGTACACCTGGCGGGTCGAGAAGGGGACGGCGCGGCCGTTGGTGAAGTACGCGTCGGAGAGCACCCAGCCGGTGTCGGGCACCCACGGCAGGACCTTGAAGGTGGTGGGATCGGGCACCAGCACCCCGTCGGGGAGGCCGGTGAGCTCGGGAGCGCCGGCGAAGTTCCCGGCGCCGAAGGGCGGCACGATCGGGTGGTTGGTGGTGTCGAAGATCGCCGTGACGAGCTGGAAGTCCTTGCCCTCACTGAGGGAGTGGCGGAACTCGGGGATGGTCAGCGTCTTGCCGCGGATGATCCCGTGCTGGTCCCCCCACCCGATGCGCACACGGCGCAGCTTCAGCCGCTCGATGGACTCGAGGACCTGAGCCGCGGCCGCCTCCTGGGCGCCGTCCCACAGGCCGTGCTCGGCGATGAACCCCGGGCGCGGTGACACCGAAGTCGGGGCGTTCACCTCTTCTGTTGCGGACATCGCCTTCCTCTCTGAGTCGCGAGCGGACCCGAGCCTACATTTGGACAAACGACTTGTCCATTGGCCCTATGGCCAGAGTTGATTGGCCGTGGGGGGTGGGGGTGGGGGGTGGCGCGGCGGGCGCGGCGGGGCGCCGGGCGCGGGGGGCTGCCGGGCGCGGGGGGCGGGGCGCCGGGCGCGGGGGCTGCCGGGCACGAGATTGCCCGAACTGCTGTCGATTTGGTCCGGAGGGGTCGGACTGAACGACATTAGTTCGGCGCGGCGCCGCGACACAGGCCGCCGCCCGCCCACCATATTGCGTCCTGGGCAATGCCATTGCGCTGAGCGCGACACCTCACTACGATCTCTGCCCGATGCGCGAGATCTTCCGTCCGGGTCGCATGTGGCGCCGCCGCGGCGAGCTCAGAGGGAGCTACGACGTGGTCATCATCGGGGGCGGGGCCCATGGGCTCTCGGCCGCTTACCACCTCGGGCGGCTGGGAGTGAAGAACGTGGCGGTGCTCGAGCAGGGGTACATCGGCTCGGGGGCGGCGGGGCGCAACACCACCATTCTCCGCTCCAACTACAAGACTCCCGAGGGCGCTCGCTTCTACGACGCGAGCATCCGCATGTACGAGCGCCTGTCGGCGGAGCTCGACTTCAACATGCTCTTCTCCCAGTGCGGTCACCTCACCCTGGCGCATTCGGACCGGGCGACGATGGTGATGGCCAATCGCGCAGAGGTCAACCGCCTGCACGGGATCGACTCGCGCCTCGTCGACACCGCCGAGGTCAAACGGCTATGCCCCCCCATCAACGTCTCCGAGGACGTCACCTATCCGATCATGGGGGCGCTCTACCACCCGCCGGGGGGGATCATCCGCCACGACGCCGTGGTGTGGGGATATGCCCGTGGCGCCGACCGCGCCGGGGTCGAGATCCACCCGGGCACGGAAGTACAAGGCCTCGACGTGGCGAAGGGCCGCCTCACCGCGGTGCGCACCAACCGCGGGACGACCCACGCGGGCCAGGTGATCAGCGCCACGGCGGGATGGAGCACGCTGGTGTGCGCGATGGCCGGGGTTGAGCTCCCGATCACCACCCACATCCTCCAGGCGTGCGTGACCGAGCCGGTGAAGCCGCTGCTCGATGTGGTCATCGTCTCCTCGCAGATGCACGTGTACATCTCGCAGTCCGACCGGGGCGAGTTCGTCATGGGGTCGGAGATCGAGCCGTGGACCACGTACAGGATGCAGGGCACGCTCAATTTCCTCCAGGACCTGACCCGCCATACCCTGGAGCTCTTCCCGCAGCTGGAAAAGGCCCGCCTGTTGCGCAGCTGGGCAGGGCTGTGCGACCTCTCCCCCGACTACAGCCCGATCCTCGGGCGCACCTCGGTCGAGAACTTCCACGTCAGCGCCGGATGGGGGACATACGGGTTCAAGGCCGCGCCCATCGTCGGCAAGACGCTGGCTGAGCTCGTTCACACCGGGCGGACCCCCGAGCTCATCGCGCCCTTCGCGCTCGAGCGCTTCTACGAGGACCGCCTCGTGTCCGAGCTCGCGGCCGCCGCCGTGAGCCACTGATGAGCCTCAGCCCCGCGGCGCCGCCGCGTGGCGCCGACCACACGGCACGGCTGCTCATCTCCTGCCCCGACGGCCCCGGGATCGTCGCCGCCATCTCGAGCTTCCTCTTCGATGCGGGCGCGAACATAGTCGCCAACGATCAGTACTCGACCCACCCCGAGCACGGCACCTTCTTCATGCGCGCGGCCTTCTATCTCCCCGCCATCGAGGCCTCGGACGCGCGCGCCGCCTTCGAGCTTGCCTTCGAAGAGCTCGCGGCGCGCTTCGCCATGCAGTGGCGGATCGCCTATGCCCACGAGCGCCGCCGGGTGGCGCTGATGGCCTCGCGCGAGGACCACTGCCTGTTCGACCTGCTGTGGCGCCAACGCCGGGGAGAGCTCGATATGGACATCGAATGTGTGATCTCCAACCATGACGACTCGCGCGCCGAAGTCGAGGCCCTCGGCGTCCGCTACCACCACATCCCTGTAACCCCGCGCGACAAGGGGCCGTCCGAGGCGCGGACGCTCGAGCTCCTGGCCGGGCGTGTCGAGCTGGTGATCCTCGCTCGCTACATGCAGATCCTCACCGCAGGCTTCCTCGAGCGCGTCGCTTGTCCGGTCATCAACATCCACCACTCCTTCCTCCCCGCCTTCGCGGGCGCCGAGCCCTACCGCCGGGCCTACGACCGCGGGGTCAAGCTCATCGGCGCCACCGCCCACTACGCGACCGCCGAGCTCGACGCTGGCCCGATCATCGAGCAGGACGTCCAGCGAGTGGGCCACGGCTACACGCTCGAAGATCTCGTGCGCGTGGGCCGCGACCTCGAGCGCCTCGTCCTCGCCCGCGCCGTGCGCAGCCACCTCGACGACCGCGTGCTCGTGCACGAGGGCCGGACGATCGTCTTCTAGGGGGTCCGTGGCGAACGTTGGCACCCTTGGCTGTCAGCGCGGCCCCGCGTCCTTGAACGCCTGCTTCCAGGGCTTGCTCGTGCCGCTGCCCTTGATCATGTTGATGGTCTGCCAGATCGCCTCGCCGGAGGGGTAGTTGAGGCGAGCGCGAAGGTCCGCCGCCTGCGTCATCGAGTTCGAGGTTCCCGGAGATCGGGAACGGAGTTCGTGGAGCAATCGGCTCAGGCTGGAGGGCCCGCGCCGGGGCCGGGCCCGCCGGCACCTCCGGCGCTGATCGGCGTGCCATGAAAGCACCCGACGGAGTACGGATATTCGAGAGTCGCCACGTAGTGGTAGATACGAGTGCGCTTTCCGTTCCAGAGGACGGTGCTGACGGTGCCGTGGCAACGGTCGAGCCGGGTGTTCGCCGGCAGGGCGCCGCTCTTGCTCTTGACTACGTAGATCCCGTAGCCGTCGAGGGCGTAGCCGACGAGCCTGGTGGTCCCGGCGCGAACCTTGTTGAGGATGCAGGCGGGGACGTCGTGATGGTGGTAGGCATCGGCGGGATCGGGGTGGGCGCCGCAGGCGTCGAGGACCTCGTGCGCGCCGGCGTCTCTGCCCTCACCGTCGAGGGCGTTGAACAGGGCGACGCCGTCGTCGAGGACACCGATGGGGCCGCCGGGGGTGCACGAGGGCGTGGGTGCCGGGGTCGGGTTCAGGGGCAGGCTCCACGTGAAGCTCTGCGCGGCGAGGTGATTGCCGTTCTGGTCGTACTGGTAGGCCGGGTCGGTGGTCTGGATCGGGAACGTCCCGCTCGGGTGCTCGCGCGGGAGGTCGTTGAAGGCGATGATCCGCTTCGAGCCCTTGACCGTGACCGAGTAGGCGGCGGCCGGCCAGGTGACCGCTCCGCTGACGTGGATCTTCCTCACGTCACTCCACGTCTTGGTCTTCGCGTCGATCCAAGGCCCGGCGGTCCGGGCGCCGCCGATGCCGCCGAAGTGGGTTACGCATGAGTCCACGAAGCCGACCTTGGGGGCCGTCGAGACGTAGCCGTCGCCGAGGGGGATCGCCTTCGGGTCGACGGGCCCCGGGGAGGCGGGGGTGGTGGCGTAATGCTTCGAGGCCACTGTTGTGGCACCGGTGGAGGCGACTGCGGCGCCGCCACAGCCCGCGAGGAGCGAGGCGACCGCGAGCATGGCCGACGTGCGGCGGGTCGCGGCTGCGGATCGGCGGGCGGGGAGCATCCGTGCACCGCCATGATGACGGCTGTCCAGGACAGCGAGGGCACTCGCGGCGCTGCTAAACTAATGCTTGCCAGCAAGCAAGTAGTTTGGAGCCGCATTTGTCCCCGTCAGCCCCCGCCCTCGATCTTGATACCGCCGCCCGGCTGCGGGCGTCAATCGGGAGGCTCTCGCGGCGCCTGCGCCCGACCGAGGCGGGGGCCGCAGCGGGGCTGACTCCGACTCGGATCTCCGTCCTCTTCACGATCATGCGCCTCGGGCCGATCAGGCTCTCCGAGCTCGCCGAGGAGGAGGGCCTCAATCCGACCATGCTCTCGCGGGTCATCGCCGATTTCGCCGACTCGGGGCTCCTCACGCGCGTGTGCGACCCCGGCGACCGGCGGGCCGCGCTCGTGCAGATCACGGCGGCCGGACGCAAGCTGTGCGCGCGCATGCGCGCCGAGCGGACCGACGTCCTCGAGCTCGCCCTGGCCGGGCTCGCCGAAGAGGACCGCCGCGCGCTCGAGCAGGCGCTCCCCGTGCTCGAGGAGCTCGCGCAGGGCCTCAAGGGTCGTCGCGGGTGACGCGCGTGAGGCGCGCCGGCCGCATCACCTTCGCCGCACTCTCCGTTCCCAACTACCGCCGCTACATCAGCGGGCAGGCGATCTCGCTCATCGGCACATGGATGCAGATGACGGCCCAGTCGTGGCTCGTGCTCACGCTTACCCACTCGAGCACCGCGCTCGGGCTCATCATTGCCCTGCAGACGCTCCCGGTCCTGCTCCTCGCTCCCTACGGCGGGGTGATCGCCGACCGGATCGACAAGCGGCGACTGATGATGGCCCTCCAGGCGGTGATGGGCCTCCAGGCTCTGACCCTCGGGCTGCTCACCGTCACCGGGGTGGTGCGGGTGTGGGAGATCGGCGTGCTCGCCGCCATGCTCGGGCTCAACAACGCCTTCGAGAATCCCTCGCGCCAGTCGTTCATGCTCGAGCTCGTCGGCCCCGAGCACCTTCGCAACGCCGTCAGCCTCAACTCGGTGCTCGTCAACGTCGCGCGCTCGGTCGGCCCGGCCGTGGCCGGCATCCTCATCGCCACCGTGGGCGACGGCGTGTGCTTCCTCGTCAACGCCGCGAGCTTCGTTGCCGTGGTCGCCTCGCTGGCGACCATGGACGGCCGGGCGCTCAACCCGACCCCGCCCACGCCGAGGGAGCGCGGCCAGCTGCGCGAGGGCCTGCGCTACGTGCGCTCGCACCGCGAGCTCGCGGTCCCGCTGCTGATGATGGGCGTGGTCGGCTGCCTGACCTACGAGTTCCAGGTGTCCCTGCCGGTGATGGCGAGCCGCGGCCTTCATGTCGGGGCCACCGGCTTCGGCTTCATGACCGCGGCGATGGGCGTCGGCGCCGTGGCCGGAGGCCTGGTCGTCGCCGCCCGCGGCAAGACGGGGCTGCGGCCGCTCGTCATCGCCGCCACCGCCTTCGGAGCGGCGATGACCATGGCCGCGCTCGCGCCCAGCCTGGGGTTCGAGCTCCTCGCCCTCGCCCTCGCGGGCGCCGCGAGCATCTCCTTCATGTCGACCGGGAACTCGACCCTGCAGCTCGGGGCGGCGCCCTCGATGCGCGGGCGCGTCATGGCCCTGTGGTTCGTGGCCTTCCAGGGCTCGACGCCGATCGGCGGTCCCGTCGTCGGGTGGGTGATGGAGGCCGGGGGGGCGCGGGCCGGTCTCGGACTGGGGGCGGTGACGTGTCTGGTGGTGGCGGCGGTGGGCGCGGTTCTTCTCACCGGGCGGCGACTGGGACGCGCCGAGCCGACTGGCGCTGTGCTCGATTAGGCGCGCGAACGGGTCGTTCCTGCTCGCGGTGGTCGAGGACGTAGTCTGTGCCGGTCTCAGCGCGGGGCACCCGGTGCCGGGAGACCTGGTGGTCTTCTGAGCGACGCCCCGGGGCTGCCCCGCGCCCCCCCACCGAGGAGTCGCCGTGAAGATCCGTGCCGCAGTGCTCGAGGAGTTCGGTAAGCCGCTCAACGTCACCGAGCTCGAGCTCGCCGAGCCCAAGGCCGGAGAGGTGCTTGTCCGCCTCGAGGCGTGCGGGGTGTGCCACACCGATATGTACACGGCCTCGGGGGTCGACCCTTCGGGCTACGCACCCACGGTGCTCGGGCACGAGGGAGCGGGCGTGGTCGAGCGCGTGGGCGAGGGGGTCGTGAGCCTGGCACCGGGGGACCGGGTGGTGACGCTGTTCTCGCCCCAGTGCAAGGAGTGCGTGCACTGCCTGAGCCCGAAGACAAACCTGTGCCTGGCGATCCGCGAGGAGCAGAACCGCGGGTACCTCCCGGATGGCACGACCCGGCTCTCGCGCGACGGGGAGCCGATCCGCCACTTCATGGGCACGAGCACGTTCGCGGAGTACACGGTGATGCCCGAGATCGCGCTGGCCCATGTCTCCGACGAAGCGCCGCTCGACCGAGCGTGCCTGTTCGCAGCGGCCTCTCGACCGGGCTCGGAGCGGCGATGTTCACCGCCAAGGTCGAGCCCGGGTCGACGTGCGTGGTCTTCGGCGCGGGGATGGTCGGGCTCGGCGCCGTCGCCGGCTGTCGCCTCCAGGGCGCCGAGCGCATCATCTGCGTGGACATGTCAGAGCCGCGGCTCGAGCTCGCGCGCGGCCAGGGCGCGACCGACACGTGGATCGGGGGGCCGGACACGGTGGAGCGCGTGCTCGCGGAGACCGGGGGCTTCGGCGCCGATTACACCTTCGAGGCCACCGGGCTCGTCCAGGTGATGCGCCAGGCCGTCGAGGCGGCGCGCATGGGGTGGGGGCTGTGCACGGTCGCCGGCGTCGCCGGCAAGGGCGAGACCCTGGACATCATCCCCCGCTTCCTGATCACCGGCCGTCGGGTGTGCGGCTCTTCCTTCGGCGGGGTCAAGGGGCGCGATCAGGTGCCTCAGCTCGTGCAGCGTTACCTGGACGGTGACATCGACGTCGACGCGTTCGTCTCCCACCGCATAACCCTCGACGAGGTCAACCACGGGTTCGAGCTCATGGAGAACCAGGACGGGATCCGCAGCGTGATCACCTTCGCGTGAGCGGCCCCACTCACCAGTAGGTGGCGCCCAGGTACACGCTCGCCCCCACGCCGATGAGGAGCACGGTGGCGCGCAGCGCCCGCGCCCCGAGCTTGCGGACGAACGAGACGCCGGCCCGGCCGCCCACCATCGTGGTCGGGGCGAGCACGGCGATGGCGGGCCAGCTCACGGGGCCGAGGATGACGAAGAGGACGGCGGCGAGGACGTTGACGACCATGATGAGGAGCCGGTTGAGAGCATTCAGGCGCTGGACGTCGTCGACGAGGAAGAGTCCGAGGATGGCGAGCAGGAGCACGCCCGCCGCGGCGCCGAAGTAGGCGGCGTAGGCCGAGGTGAGGGCCACGGCGATGTGGAGACCGGCGCTCTTGGCGCGGGCCGAGCGTCGCTCGGCGATCATCGCGGCGATCCGCGGCTGCGCAACCAGGAGCAGGCAGGCGAGGATCACCAGCGCCGGCACCATGACGCGGAAGGCCGCGGGAGAGGCGAGTTCGAGAGCGGCTATCCCGCCCGCGGCGCCGAGCAGGGTGGCGGGGAGCAGGCGCAGGACTCGCGCGCGGGTGCCCGCGAGCTCGGGCCCGTAACCCTGCACGATGGCGATGTAGCCGGGGCACTGGGCCACCGTGTTTGAGAGGTTGGCGGTCAGGGGCGGCAACCCGAAGGCGATGAGGACGGGAAAGGTGAGCAGCGACCCGCCGCCGGCGGCGGCGTTGAGGGCGCCCGCGCCGGCCCCGAGGGCACCGAGCTCGATGAGCTCCGGCGCGCCCCAGATCACGGAACGTGCTGGCTGTCACCCACCAGCTGCTGAGGCTGCAGCCCGCGCTCGGCGCCGATCACCTGCATCACCGCGTTGATGAGCGCGAGGTGAGTGAAGGCCTGGGGGAAGTTGCCCAGATGACGGCCGGTGTGGGAGTCGATCTCCTCGGCGTAGAGATGCAGGTCGCTGGCCAGCGACAGGAGCTTCTCGCACAGGGCCCGCGCCCGCTCGGCCTCGCCGATGATGACGAGGGCGGAGACGAGCCAGAAGGAGCAGATGGTGAAGGTGCCCTCCTCCCCCGCGAGGCCGTCGTCGGTCTCATCGACCCGGTAGCGGAGGACGAGGTCCTCCTCGGTGAGCTCGTCGGTGATGGCGAGCACGGTGGCGCGCACGCGCTCGTCATCTCCGGGGAGCATGCCGACGAGGGGGATCAAGAGGACCGACGCGTCGAGCGCGGTGGTGTCGTAGTGGGCCACGAAGACGCCGCGCTCATCGACGGAGTGCTCGAGGATGTCGGCCTTGATGAGCTCGGCCGCGGCGTCCCAGCGTCGCGCGTGCTCGACTTCCCCGCGCGCCTCGCCGAGTCGCGCGCCGCAGTAAGCGGCGAGCCAGCACATGACCTTGGAGGCGGTGAAATGCTTGGGCTCGCCCCTGACCTCCCACATCCCGCAGTCGGGTTCGCGCCAGTGCTTGAGCGCGCTCTCGACCTGGGCCACGACGATCGCCCACAGGCGGTCCTCGAGTCGGTCGCGCTCACGCATGTACAAGTAGATCGAGCCGACGATGGCCCCCCACACGTCGTGCTGATTCTGCTCGTAGGCCGCGTTGCCGATGCGCACGGGCCGGGCGCCCTCGTAGCCCCCGAGGTGGTCGAGGAGCTGCTCGTTGAGGCCGCGGGCGCCGTCGATCCCGTACATGATCTGCGTCTGTCCCTCGCTGATCTCGGCGATATCGGCGATGAAGTAGAAGAAGTCGTTGGCCTCCCAGTCGAGGCCAAGGGTGTACAGGGCCCAGAGGGTGAAGGCGGAGTCGCGTAGCCACGTGTAGCGGTAGTCCCAGTTGCGCTCCCCGCCGGGCGTCTCGGGGAGCGAGGTGGTGGCGGCGGCGGCGATGGCGCCGGTGGGGGCCCAGGTGAGGCCCTTGAGGGTAAGGGCGGAGCGCTGCAGCGAGGCCCGCCACGGATGATCCGGGAAGCGGCCGCGGTTCAGCCAGTGCTGCCAGTGGTGCGCGGTCCACGTCATCCGCTCGCGCGCTTCGGCGATGGTGCGCGGGGGTGCGTGCTCGCTCCAGGAGAGGGCGACGTAGCGCCATTCCCCGGCCTTGACCAGGGTGCGCGCGGTGGCCGAGGGACCCTCGAAGCCGATGTTGAGGTCGGAGGTGAGGCGGAGCTCGAGCTTCGATCCGGCGCCGGTGGCCATGGCCTCGTGGTAGCCGGTGCCCGCGTACTGCCATTCCGCCGGCCCTCGCCCGTAGTCGAAGACCGGGGAGCAGTCCATGCGGAGCTGGACCTCACCATTGACGCAGCGCACCACGCGCAGGAGCACGTGGTCGGCGTCGTAGTCGGTCGGCGCCCGGCGGTGCGAGGTCGAGCGCTCGGTCTCGTGGTGCCAGTTGCCCATGAGCAGGGCGTCTCGCACGATGAGCCACCCGCCGGGCGTCCACCAGCTCGTCTCGAGGATCAGCGTGCCGGGGATGTAGCGGCGGGCGGCGGGGACCTCAACCCCGGCGGGGCCGATGCGGAAGGTCCCGGCATCGCGATCGAGGGTGGCTCCGAACACGCTCGGCGAGTCCATCCGCGGCAGGCACATCCACTCCACGCTTCCCCCCGAGGAAACCAGGGCGGTGACCTCGCAGTCGGACAGGAAGCCGTAGTCGGCGATGGGCGGGAAGGGTGAGGCTCCCGTCCCGTGCGTCGGCAACAGATCAGCCATTGGCCGCGATGCTCTCACGTCTGAAGCGATTTCGGCGCGCCGAGGGCGCGGCGGTATAAGTCGTGCAGCCCGGACGAGGGGGCTACGGGGCGCCGGGCATCCCGAAGGTGCCCTTGAGGCTGCGCGCGAGCTGGCGCGCGCGGTCGGTGCCGCGGCGGCCGGCCCATGGATGCGGGCCCATGGCCCACGGGTGCCAGCCGAGCGTCCCGTAATGCTCGCGGAGCATGGCCTTGAGCTCGCCGCGGTGCTCTCCGCACGCGTATCGGGTCCGGCCGTACATACCGCGGCCAAACCAGGTCAGCCAATGACCGGGGTCCGCATCCACGTACTCACCGTGGCGCAGGTCAAGCAACTGCCGCTCGAGTGCATGCTGAGTCTCCGGATCCGGACGCTCTTCGCAGAACTCACACCTGAAGATGCAGGCGATCGGCATAGTCGATAAAGAGACTACCCTCGATATCGGCGCACAACCGGGTAACCAGGGGAATTAACCGCGGATTCATGTCAGAGGACGAACCCCAACCCCAGCGCCCGTCGGGCTGGCTCATCGCTGTCCGCTACGGGATTCCCGCGGCGATGTTCATCGGCGGGATTATCCTCGCCGTCCTCGGGTCGGGCGACCAGGGCATCGAGGGGTTCGCGATGGCAGTGGGCGGCGCCCTGTCGGTCCTCCTCCTCAACATCCTTTACCGGGTGGGCGTCCAAGGCGAGGCCGAGCGCGACCAGGAGGAGGCGGCGCGAGCGTATTACGGCGAGCACGGGCGGTGGCCGCCGGACGCGGGCCCGTGAGTCAGTCCACACAAGGCGAGGTGATATCTTCGACGGGCCGAATTCCCGCGACACGCAGCGGGAAGCGGGGGAACCACACCAGGACCCCGGGGCGAATCGCCGTCTGATGGCGGCGTAGCGCGCGAGCGCGAGCCCGACAGCTAACTCCGTAGGCAAGCGCCCATGAGACTCCGAATCAGCCCTGTCCGTGCCCGGCTCGCGGCCGCCGCCTCGGCCGCCGCAGCGCTGCTCGGCCTCGCCGCCGCCGTGCCCCTCACCTCGTCGGCGTCGCCGAGCGTCGGGTCGCTGCAGTCACGGTTGCACCAGCAGCAGGCCCGGGCGCAGCAGCTGGCGGCGAGCAGCGGGCAGTCCTCGCAGGTCATCGCCAGGTTCGACGGCGAGATCGCGCTCGTGACCCAGCGCGAGGCGGGGGTGCAGAGCCGGCTGGCCTCCGACCGGGCCGTACTCGCCGCCGCCCAGGCCGCAGTGACCCGCGAGCGCGCTGCGCTCAAGGTCCTGGTGGCCAGGCTCGACCGCGCTCGCATGCTCCTGGCGCGCCAGCTCGTCAGCCAGTACGAGTCCAGCCCCCAGAGCATCGTCACCGTGGTCCTCCAGGCCCACGGGTTCGCCGATCTCCTCGATCGCCTGCAGTACCTGCACCTGGCCGAAGGCCAGCAGAAGGCCATCGTCCGCGTGACCGTGCTCGCCAAGGCCCGGGCCGTGAGCGCGGCCAAGCGCCTGACGGCGCTCGAGGCGCGCGACCAGAGCACGACGAACGCGGTGGCCACCGAGGCTCGCGCCATCGCGGGGATGAACGCGCTGCTGCGCTACAAGCGAGGGGCCGTGCAGCGGGTGCGGGCGATCCAGGTCGCCCAGCTCGCGGCGACGCGCAGCCGCCAGAGCCAGCTCTCCCATGAGCTCTCGGTCGTCGAGGCTCAGCAGCAAGCGGCGGCCGCTCCGGCGGCCTCGGGGGGCCCGGTCCCCTACGGAGGCGCGGGCGCCTCGGGCGGTTGGGCCATCCCCTACGCGATCGTGCTCTGCGAATCAGGCGGGCAGAATCTCACGCCGAACAGCGCCGGTGCCTCGGGCTACTACCAGATCCTCCCCAGCACCTGGAGCGGCGCGGGCGGCAGTGGGCCGGCGGCCTATCTGGCGCCGAAGTCCGAGCAGGATCGGATCGCTTCGATTCTGTGGAACCACGGCGCCGGCGCGTCGAACTGGGTGTGCGCCGGCATCGTCGGGATCCACTAGGGCCCAGAGTGAGCTCGCTGCTGATCAAGGAACGGCCGGCTGACGGTGCTCCCTCGGGATTGCTCGTCCTCCATCACGGTCGCGGGACCACCGAGAACGACCTCCTGCCCCTGGCCGACGAGCTCGATGAGGAGCGCCGGCTCCACGTCGTCTCGATCCGGGCGCCGTTCACGGTGCCGGGCGCGCCGGGCTACCACTGGTACGCCGTGCCCCGCGTCGGCTATCCGGACCCCGAGAGCTTCGCCACCTCCTATCGCGCCCTCGCCGAGGTCCACGACGAGCTCTGGGAGCGCACCAGGCTCGGCCCCGAGCAGACGATCCTCGGCGGCTTTTCGATGGGGACGGTGATGAGCTATGCGCTCGGGCTGGGAGGCGACCGCCCCGCTCCCGCCGGGATTCTCGCCTTCTCGGGTTTCGTGCCCACGGTCGAGGGCTGGGAGCCGGACCTCGCCAGCCGTGAGCAGCTGCGGGCATTCATCGCCCACGGACGCCAGGATCCGGTGATCGATGTCGCCTTTGCGCGCCGCGCGCGCGACCTGCTGAGCGGCGCCGCCCTCACGGTCGAGTACCACGAGTCCGACGTCGGCCATCACATCGACCCCGCCCACGTTTCCCTGGCCCGGCGCTGGCTCGAGCGCACCCTCTCCCCGGGCCCTAAGTTCACGCTCGTGGAAGACCCGGCGCCCGACGCCGCGCGGGAGGGCTGAGTCCCGCCCGCCGGTGCAGTGGTGTCACGCCCCGCTTGCCCGCCGGCTCGATCAGCCGAGTCATGCGCAGGCAGTAAGCGGCGCGCTGGGCCAGCACCGTGCTGCACCCGAGGAGGGCCGCGAGCTCGCGGGTGCTGAACGGCTCGAGCGGGAGCTCGGGAAGGACACCGAGGAGATCATCGGGCCCGCGGATCTCGACGCGGTCGAGAACGTCGACGAGCCGGCGCTCGCCCGGGTCCTTCCGGCGCCGCCCCGAGGTGTCCGGTTGCGCGGCGCGCACGTGGTCCTCGCGCAGGAGGAGAACCTCGACGGTCAGGTTCGGGTGGGAGAGGAGCGACGGGAACGCCACGAGCTTGCCGAGCACATCGAGAGCGGTGGCCCGCCGGGGCGAGCGCCGGAACGAGATGACCTCGCCGTGCTCGTCCGCGCGCACGATCCGGCGCTCGGCCGCCACCGGGTGGACGATGCGAAAGCGATGCTCGTCGAGGAGGGCGTCGAGCTTGCGAGAGAGGGCTCCAAACCCGCCCGTCTGCACCTCGACGAGCTCGCCGTCGGCCCGGACGAGGTCGATGACGAAGCGGCCCACCGGCACCTCGAGCCGATCACCGGGTTGGGCGAGCAGAGCCTTGACGGCGGCATGGAGCGGCCCTTCGCGCATCACCCCAATGCTCGGCACGGCCGACAGGCTACCTGCGGAGCACGGCGGGCCGCGGCGTCAGCGCCGGTGCCTGGAGCGGAACTCGTCCAGCGTCTCCTCCTCCTGGACGCGGCCCCGATCGATGGCGCCGACCGACAGGTCGTGGGCGGCATCGCGACACCAGAACGATGGATGGCGGCGCAGCCACCGATGAGCGTCGCGCTGGGCCATCTCGATCAGGGCCTCGGTGAACTCGCTGTCGAACATCAGGAACGACAGGAGCTCGCCGCGCGATCGCGTCCGCCCTCCGAGGATCCGCGAAAGAAGCAGGTAGTCGGGATCGAGGAGGCCGCGCGCGCCCCCGAAGCGCCGTTCGAACACGGTGTCGGCGAGGCGCCCGATCTCCCCCCGGCGCCGCGGCGAGACGAGCGCATAGGAGATCGGGCGGTAGGGCTGGTGGCCGCGGGCGAGCCGGTAGGCGCGCGCCGCGCGCGAGGTCCCCACCGATGCGTCCTCGGCGAAGAACGAGTTGATGGCGGCGAGGCGCCGCAGGTCGTTGCCGACCTGGTCGACGAGGAGCCCGTCGATGACGTTGGCGGCGACGTCGGCGATCCGGGGCTCATGCCGGGAGCTCGCCCGCGGCGTCGTGGCGGCGAAGGGCTCGAGCCCGACGACGATGACGCGGTCAGCGCCCAGGTGCAGGGCCGGCTTGATCGGGCTGTTGAGACGGGTGCCGCCGTCGATGTAGTGGCCGCGGGCCGTGCGCGGCGAGTTGATCTCGACGGCGGGAAAGAGGAGCGGAATCGCCGCCGAGGCGCGGACGTGCTCGCCGCCTAGACGGGCCTTGACGTAGCGCAGGCCCTCGTCGATGTGGCCGGGCGTACTCTCGCGGCAGGACACGAAGGCGACGGGACCGCCTGAGGCGAGCGAGGTGGCCACCACGCACACCGAGTCGACGACCCCGCGCTCGACGTTGCGGGCGAGCATCCGCCAGTCGATCCAGCGGTCGAGGCTCGACCGCAGGGGAGTGGGGTCGAGGAGGCTGGCGAGGCTGACCCGGTAGACCCCGAGCACGTGCGCGAGCAGCCGCAGCGTCGTCCGCGCGCCGCCCCCGCCGGCGATCGGCGCGATCACATCTCGCTTGCGCAGTTCCCGCCAGCGCCTGAGCGCCTCGGATACCTGCTCCTCGACCGGGAGGTGGGCGAGCGACGCCATGGTGGTGGCGTTGATCGCCCCCACGCTCGTCCCGCAGTAGACGGAGACGCGCTCGCCCCGCGCCTGGAGCGCGGGCAGGAGGACCGACAGCGCGCCGATCTCGTAGGCCCCCCGCGCACCACCACCGGGGAGCACGACGGCGACGGTGGAGCGTGCGGAACTGGCGCCGCCATTCATCGAGCTCGCACCCAGGACGGCCCCCGCGGTTACGCGTGCTGTTCCACGACGTGCAGCCCGCGCCGGTGTGGATCGCCGCGGCGGGTGCCAGGACGCCGTGGGGTCGGCCGGGTGCTTCCGGCCTCGAGCTCGGCGACCGCAGCCTCGAGCGCGACGGTGAGGCGCTCCACTCCGGGGAGGGCGCGCGGATCGGCGTAGCAGGCGAAGTGGGCACCGCTGTCGTAGGTCATCACGCCGATCGACAGCGCGTGGCGATCCGGGATCGGGATCACCGGGTAGATCGACCGGACGCGACCGCCGGCAGCGTATACGGGCACGCGAGGGCCGGGAATATTGGAGACGGTCAAGTTGTAGAGGCGGGGGCTGGCGGCCAGGCGCGCGGCGCGGTCCTTGATCGGCTCGGGGCACATTCCGATGCCCGAGAGGAGCAGCGCGCTTCCCTCGATGCGCCCGTCGGCCTTGAGCGCCCCCATGGCCGCCACCACCCGGTCGAGTCGCTCGGCAGGGCGCGTGCTCGAGATCGGGAGCTCGATGAACGCGAAGGTGATCTTGTTGCCTGTCGCCGCGGTGCCGTCGCCGCCGCGGACGTTGACGGGCACCATGGCGCGCAAGTCGACGGGCTCCTCGCCGCGCTCGCGGGCGAAGCGGCGCAGCGCGCCCGCCGAGGCCGCGAGGACGATGTCGTTGAGCTTGACCTGACGGCGCTCCTTGAGACGGAGGAGGCGGTCGAGCTCGAAGCGGTGGGTGACGAGGGTGCGGCCGGGGCCGATCTCGGGGTTGAGGTAGGACTCGGGGGCGCGTCTCAGGGTGTCCTCGGCCAGCGACAGGGCCGCCCGGCGCAGGGTGTCGGCGACTCGGATCGTCCGCGCCGGCGAGCGGCCGAGCTCGACCATCCTGCGCGTGGTGCGGAACTGCTCGAGTGCGGTGTCGGCGACGGCGGCGAGGGCGAGGCGGGCCGGCCCCTCGGTGCGTGACGGCGACCATTGGCTCGGGGGTGGCACGCCGGCATCGGGGCTGAGGTCGAAGAGGAGCATGCCGATCTCCACGGCGGCGATGCCGTCGGCCATGGCGTGATGGATCTTGCCGAGGATCGCGGCCCGGCCCCCGGTCACCCGCGGCACGAGGACGATCTCCCACAGCGGCCGGTCGCGCCGCAGCGGTCGGGTGAAGAACGCGTCGGTGGCGCGGCGCACCCCGTGGTCGTCGAGAAGGCCGGGTATCACCGTGACGTGGTTGGCGAGCTGAAAGCCCGTGTCATCGCGCCACACCGGCTCGCCCGCTCCCAGAGGCACCGTGACGACGCGCTGGCGGAACCGGGGTGAGAGATGGAGGCGGCCCGCGATGCGGGCCGCCATCTCCGCGGTGTCGAGGGCCTGCACTCCCTCGGGAAGCTCAACGATCGAGAACCAGCCCACGTGCATGTGGGCGGTCTCCGACTCGACCCGCAGGAAGCTCGAGTCCATCGCTGACAGACGTGTCACCCGGGCAATGCTGATGAGGGGGTGGGCGCACGTCTATGGCCGGGTGGCCAAGAGTTCGCGGCGCGGGCAGGAGCCTGCTCAGGGCGGCGACGGCCACGAGCAACCCCGCCAGGCAGGCCAGGCTGAGCTCGAAGGCGTGGGAATAGCCGTGGTCCAGGGCACCGAAGAAGATCACCCCGATCCCGGCGACGCCGATCGAGTTCCCGACCTGCTGGGCCGTGTTGAGCATGCCCGAGGCGGCCCCCGCCGTCTCGGGATCGAGATCGGTGAGGACGATGGTCATGAGCGGGGTGATGAGGAGCCCCATTCCCGCGCCGATGAGCGCGAGGGCCGGGGCGAGCACGCCGACGTCACCCCGGACCCCGATCTCGGCGACGCTGGCGAGGAGCAGCGCGTGCCCGGCGGCGAGGACGAGCCCGCCGCCAGCGATCACCCGGCGCCCGTGGCGGGCGGTGAGCGTCGGGGCCGCGACCGACGTCGCCAGGTAGGCGACGGCCTCGGATCGAGCAGGGGATGGCCCCCGTGCCCGAGCAGCCAGCGCTGGTGGGCGGCAAAGGCGCCGAGGAGCACCGGGGCCGCGGCCAGACACGCCCACGTCCACGCGGGCCAGCCGTGCTGGCGACCCTCGACCAGGGGGAGGACGACGGCCGTGAGCCCCAGGGTCACGAGCACGGTCCCGACGCCGTCGAGCCGGCTCGGACGGGCCGCCTGCGATTCGGGAACGAGGCGGGGGGCGAGGGCGAGGGCGGCGATGCCGATGGGGATATTGATGAGGAAGCACGTGCGCCAGCCGAGCCCGAGGATGTTGGCCTGGACGAGCGCACCGCCGATGAGCTGGCCCCCGGCGGCGGCGAGGCCGGCGACGATCCCGTAGGCGCCGACGGCGCGAGCGCGATCGGGGCCGGCGTAGACGACGCCGATGATCGAGAGCACCTGGGGGGCGAGGAGCGCGGCGCCGACGCCCTGGACGATCCGGGCGAGAACGAGAACGGTGGGGCCGGCAGCGGCGCCGCACGCGGCCGAGGCGAGCGTGAACAGGGTCATGCCCACCGAGAGCCCGCATGGAGATCGCGCTGCATCGAGGGGATGGCGACGTTGACGATGAAGAAGTCGAGGACGATCATGAACGTCCCCGCGAGGAGCACCGCGAGCGGGGCCCACGGGCGTGAGGTGGATGCGTGCTGAGATGTGGACATGCGCTCGATCCTCGCGAGCGCGTGGCGTGGTGTCGATTACCGAGGAGGTAAGGGGCGGTGGTGGCAGTTACCTCGCGGGTAATGGAGGGCGTTTCGCGCGCGGCAGATGCGCCCCTCACCCTGAGTACCCTGGAAGGGTGCAAAAAAGGGACATCGGTTGAGTTCGCATCGAGGCGACGGCCTCGGCTACACCTACGGCAGCACGCCCGGGAGCGTGCGACAGGCGTTCGGCCCCAAGCGCAAGCCGCCGCCCCTCATGGATCCCACCCGCGAGCGCGACCGCCACCGGATCCTGCGCCTGTTCGCGCCCTACAAGAGCCGGCTCCTCGCCGTGTTCGCGTTGATCGTCTTTGGCGCCGCGCTGAGCATGATCTCCCCGTTCCTGGTCAGGGACGCGCTCAACGAGGGCATCCTCAAGCACAACACCACCGTCCTCGCCCAGGTAGTCGTGGGGATGATCGTGATCGCCATCGTCACGGCGGCGCTCAGCGTATGGCAGACCTACGTGGCCAACGTCGTCGGCCAGCGGGTGATGCACGATCTGCGCACCGCGGTCTACCAGCGGCTGCAGCGCATGTCGCTCGCCTTTTTCACGCGCACCCGCACCGGTGAGGTGCAGTCGCGCATCGCCAACGACATCGGCGGACTCGACAACGTCGTCACGACGACGGGGACCACGGTGGCCCAGAACGCCACCACGGTGATCGCGGCCATCGTCGCCATGTGCCTGCTCGACTGGCGTCTGGCGGTGATCTCACTCGCCTTCGTGCCCCTGTTCATCTATCTCACCCAGCGAGTGGGCAGGCTGCGCCGCAGGATCACCACTGAGCAGCAGGGCCGGCTCGCCAACCTCTCGGCCCTCGTCGCGGAGTCGCTGTCGGTGTCGGGGATCCTCCTCGGTAAGACGATGGGTCGTGGTCGCGATCTCACTGACCGCTTCACCGGCGAGTCCAAGGACATCGCCGACCTCGAGGTGCGCTCGCGGATGGCTGGTCGCTGGGTGATGTCCTCGATCCAGATGACCTTCGCGATCCAGCCCGCGATCCTCTACTGGCTGGCGGGATCGAGCCTGCTCGGACATTCGATCTCGGTGGGGACGGTGGTCGCCTTTTCGACCCTGCAGACACGGCTGCTCTTTCCCATCCAGTCGCTGCTCGGCGCCGGCGCCGACGTCGAGGCGTCGATGGCGCTCTTCGACCGGATCTTCGAGTACCTCGACCTGCCCGTGGACATCGTCGAGGCCGAGCACCCGATCGAGCTGCGCCCCGAGGAGATGCTCGGCGAGGTGCGCCTCGAGGGCGTCTTTTTCAAGTACACCGACGACCAGGAGGAGTGGACCCTTGCCGATGTCGACCTGGTGGTGCCGGCGGGAACCCGCACCGCGGTGGTGGGGGAGACGGGGGCGGGTAAGACCACCGTCGGCTATCTCGTGGCCCGCCTCTACGAGCCCCAGCAGGGACGGGTGACGATCGACGGCGTCGACGTCCGCGACGCCAGCCTCGCCTCGCTCGCGGCCGCCGTGGGAGTGGTCTCCCAGGAGACCTACCTGTTCCACGCGAGCGTGCGCGAGAACCTGCGCTTCGCGCGCCCCGAGGCGGCCGACGAGGAGATCGAGGATGCCGCCCGGACGGCGCGGATCCACGACCTCATCGCCTCGCTCCCCGACGGCTACGACACCGTCGTCGGCGAGCGCGGCTACCGCTTCTCCGGGGGCGAGAAGCAGCGGATGGCGATCGCCCGCACCATCCTGCGCAATCCGCCCGTACTCGTGCTCGACGAGGCCACGAGCTCGCTCGACACCCAGACCGAGCACACGGTGCAGGAGGGGCTCGACCGCCTGTCCGAGGGCAGGACGACGATCACCATTGCCCACCGCCTCTCGACCGTGCGCGACGCCGACCAGATCATCGTCGTCGATAACGGCCGGATCGCCGAGCGGGGAACCCACGACGAACTGATGGAGCGGGGCGGCGCCTACGCGGCGCTCGTGAGCCGCGACGTCGCACCGTCGGAGGTCGTGGGCCCGGGGACCTAGCGGCGCGCGGCGCTGGAGTAGCAGCCTCGCTTCCGGGGTAAGTTCGCGCCATGCGGAGGTGGCTGGCGTCCCTGGGGGTCCTCGCGGGCTCGCTCGTTCCCGGCTTCGTGTCGGCGCCGCCCGCCCTTGCTATCGCAGCGCCGGGAGCGTTCGTGCAGGTCACGGGCACCGCTCCGATCTACGTGGTCATCGGGGGCGCGGCGGTCCACGTCGACAGCTGCGCTCCCCTCGGCGGTTGTCCCGGACTGCAGCACATCCCGAGCCTCGCCGGCTACGGCGCGGTGCCCGCCAACGGGTCGTTCGTGCGGATTCAGAATGGCCCCGCCGCCGGGTTCATCGGGACCTTCGTGGGCGGCGCGGCGATCCACCTCGACAGCTGCGCGCCGGTGGGCGGATGCGCGGGGGTGGTGGGACTGGACTACGGAGGAGCGTCCGCCTATGCGGCGGCCCACCCGATCCCCGCCAACGGGTCGTTCGTCCGCATCAACGATGGCCCGTCCGCCGGGTTCATCGGTACTCTCGTGGGCGGCGCGGTCATCCATGTCGACAGCTGCGCGCCGCTCGCCGGTTGTGCGGGAGTGGTGGGACTCGATTCCGGCGGGTCGGCCGCCTACATGGCGGCTCACCCGGTGCCGGCCAACGGGTCCTACGTGCGCGTCGCCGACGGCGCGTTCGCGGGCTTGATCGCGCGGGTGGCGGGCGGGGCGCTGCTCGGCTTGACCAACTGCGCGCTCCTCGGCGGGTGCCCGGGATGGGTGGCCCTTGACTCCCACGGCTTCGCCGACTACGCCAAGGGGCATCCCGTCCCCGCGGATGGAACGCTGCTCCAGGGTCTTCCGTCAGGAGTGGTGTGGATGGTCACCGGGGGCAAGCGCGAACCGGCGGCCGCGACTCCGACCGTGGTCGCAGTCGACGACTCGAGCCTGAGCGCTATTCCCATCGCCAGTCCCGCGACCACGGGCACGGGGACGACGGCGCCCCCGCCCCCGCCCGCGACGCATGCCCCCGGCCACCGGCGCCGGCTGCGCGTGGGCCTGCGGCTGAAGTGGGCGTGGAACCGGGGTCACACCGAACTCGTGTGGCTGAAGGTCGGCCGCCGCCCGCGCAGCGTCTCGGTCAGCGTCAGCTGTAAGGGCAGGGGCTGCCCCCTCTCGGCCGTGTCGGCGCGCGCCCGAAAGCTGCCGCGGCTCCTCGTCGCGCTCGACGGGCAGGTGTACAGGGCGGGCGATCGGGTCATGATCACCCTGAGGGCCCGCGGCTACGCTCGTGAGCGCGTCGCGGTGGTGATCCGCAATGGCCGGATCCCCAAGGTGCGGCTCCTGTAGGGCGAGTCGCCGGGCGCGCCTTCGAGCGATTGAGGCGTCAATCACTATAGTTGGGACCTTGAGCGATCAAGGAGTGCAGCAATGATTTCGGCGACCATGTACAGCGACCCGGCTTGTCCCTGGGCCTACTCGGAGAGCCCCGCGCTGCGGGTCCTCGAATGGCGCTACGGCGACCAGCTCGACTGGCGGCTCGCCGTCATCGGCCTGGCGGAAGATGCCTCGCGCTATGAGGCGATCGGCTACACGCCGCTGCGCGGAGCGCTCGGGCAGCTGAGCTTCCGCCGCTACGGCATGCCCTTCTCGCCCGCCCCCAAGGAGCGCATGAGCGCCACCGCCCGCGCCTGCCGCGCCGTCGTGGCGGCCAGGCTCGCGCAGCCGGGGAGCGAGTGGCGCGTCTTCCGCGCTCTCCAGCTCGCCAACTTCACCACCCCGCTCGTCCTCGACGACGACGCCCAGCTCGCCGAGGTGCTGCGGCGCGTGCCCGGCATCGACGCTGACGCGATCGTCGCGAGCCTCGACGCCCCCGCTGTGACCGAGGCCTACGAGCGCGACCGGGCCGAGGCGCGTACCGCGGCCGGCTCGCCGTCCGAGCTCCAGGGAAAGACCGCGGCCTCGGATGGGCCGGTGCGCTACACGGCGCCCTCGCTGGTCTTCGAGTCCGCCGGCCGGCGCCTCGAGGCCGGCGGGTTTCAGCCCGTCGAGGCCTACGACGTGCTCGTGGCCAACCTCGAGCCCGCCATCGAGCGCCAGCCCGCGCCCGACACGCCCGCGCCGCTGCTCGCGCGCTTTCCCGACGGGGTGACCACGCAGGAGGTTGCCGCCATGCTCGCGGACGGTAACGACGCTCCCGATCGCGAGGCGGCCGAGCGGGGACTGCTCGAGCTCGTTGCGGCCGGGGAGGCCGAGCGGGTCCCGCTCGGCGACGACGCCCTGTGGCGCCGCGCGGCCTGAGCGAGCGAGCGCGAGGCGGCCTGGCGCATTGTCATAGTTGTTTCAGGGTCTCTGCCTATCCTTGGCCCCCGGGGCAGACGGTTCGCCTCTTTGCGAACCCAAGACCATCAGATTGGATAGACCATGAGATCCCTCGCCCGCTGGTGCTTCACGCACCGGCGCGTCGTGCTGGGCGCCTGGATCGTCGCCCTCATCGGCCTGACCGCCCTCCACACCGGGGCCGGCAGCAACTTCAGGGACAGCTTCAGCCTCCCGGGTACCCAGAGCTTCGCGGCCCTGAACCTCCTGGAGCACAACGCGCCCAAGCAGTCCGGCGACCGTGAGCAGATCGTCATTGCCGTCAAGCACGGTCACGTCACCGACCCGGCCGTGCGCGCGCAGGTGCAGTCGATGCTGGCGGCGGTCGCCCACCTGCCTCACGTCACCGTGGTCGGCTCCCCGTACGCGACGGGGGCGAGCCACCAGATCTCACCGACCGGGCAGGTCGCCTTCGCCAACGTGACCTTTGACGTGCTCGCGAGCAAGGTCCCGAGCGCGCCCGCCAAGCGGTTCGTGAGCACCGCGAAGTCAGGCGGCGGCCACGGCGTCGAGGTCCAGGTCGAGGGGCAGATCGCCAAAGCGGGCGACCAGAGCAGCTCGAAGTCCGTGGCGATCGGCTTCCTCGCCGCTGCCGTGGTGCTCTTCCTCGTCTTCGGCTCGCTGCTCGCCATGTTCCTGCCTCTCTTGACCGCCGGCCTCTCCCTGGGGACGGCGATCGCGGTCATCGGCCTGCTCTCCCACGCGATCTCCATGGCCTCGTTCAGCTCGGAGCTCTCGCTCCTCATCGGTCTCGGCGTGGGGATCGACTACGCGCTCTTCATCGTCACCCGCTACCGCCAGGGGGCGCTGCGCGGGCTCAGTGGCGAGGAGGCGGTCGTCGAGGCGGTGGACACCTCGGGCCGGGCGGTGCTCTTCGCCGGGATCATCGTGTGCATCGCGCTGCTGGGGATGTTCGCCCTGGGGGTGAGCTTCCTCTACGGCGTGGCCATCGCCGCCGCGATCGCCGTCTCCTTCACCGTGCTCGCGGCGCTGACCCTGCTCCCTGCCCTGCTCGGTTTCTTCGGGGCGCGCGTGCTCGGCCGCCGCGAGCGTCGCCGGGTGCGCGGCGGGAGTTTCACCCTCACCGACGAGTCGCCGGCGTGGGCGCGCTGGGCCGGCGTCCTGCGCGCTCGTCCCGCCCTGTTCACCGCGCTCGCCGCGGGAGTGATGATCGTCCTCTCGATCCCCTTCTTCTCGATGCGCCTTGGCGCCTCGGACTCGGGGACCGATCCCGCGGGAACGACGACCCGCAAGGCCTACGACCTCCTCGCGCAGGGGTTCGGGCCGGGCTATAACGGCCCGCTTCAGGTCGTCGCCCGGATCGACTCCCCCGCCCAGCGGGCCGCCTTCATCCGCGTCGAGAGCGCCATCGCCCGGACTCCCGGCGCGGTGGGATCGACTCCCCCCGTGTTCATCGCCGGACACAATGGACGCTTCGGCGTGGCGACGGCGAACGTCTACCCGAAGGGGTCGCCGCAGGCCATCTCGACGGCCAATCTGCTCGATACCGTGCGCGGTAGGGTGGTCCCCGCCGCCGAGCGCGGCACGGGACTGCACGTCCTCGTCGGTGGCGAGACGGCGATCTTCGACGACTTCGCCAACGTCCTCTCGAGCAAGATGCCGCTGTTTGTCGGCATCGTCGTCCTCCTGAGCTTCCTGCTCCTGACCGCGGTGTTCCGGAGCTTGGTGATTCCCTTGATCGCCGCCCTCATGAACCTGCTTTCCGCGGGCGCGTCGTTCGGGGTGATCACGGCGGTGTTCCAGTTCGGCTGGGGAGCCTCATTGCTCGGAATCGACAAGACGGGACCGATCGAGGCCTTCCTCCCGGTCCTGATGTTCGCGATCCTCTTCGGCCTGTCGATGGACTACGAGGTGTTCCTCGTCAGCCGGATCTACGAGGAGTGGCATCGCCGCGCGGACAACCGCGAGGCCGTGAGCCACGGGCTGGCCGCGACGGGCCGCACCATCACCGCGGCCGCGGCGATCATGGTCCTCGTCTTCGGCTCCTTCGTCCTCGGAGGGAGCCGGGTCATCGACCTGTTCGGCATCGGCCTCGCGAGCGCGGTTCTCCTCGACGCCGTGATCGTCCGCGCCGTCCTCGTGCCCGCGACCATGCTCCTGCTCGGCAAGTCGAATTGGTGGCTGCCGCAAGCGCTCGAGCGGCGCCTGCCGCGGTTGGGGATCGAGGGTGGCGACGGGGCTCCCCCGGCCGATCACGAGGAGCCGGCGCCGCGCCTCGAGCCTCCCGGGGATGGCGTGCTTCCCGAGCCCGCCGTGGGCTGAGGGAGCATGGCGGGGCCTCGGCCAGGCGCTGCCGAGACCCCGCCGGTCGAGCGGCGGATCTAATGGATCGCGGTGCCCGACGCTGAGACGACGAAGAAGCTGTTGACGCCCTCGCCCGAGGTCTGCCCGGCGGAGGTGTCGCTCGCGAACGTGTAGAGCGGGTGCCCGGCATACGTCACCTGATGTCCGCTGCCGCGCTTGATGAGACCGAGCTTCGAGCGCGACACGCCGGCGCCGGCGCTGAGCTTGCCGCTCGCGGTCAAGGGGGGCCAGATCGCTGCGCATTGGCCCGTGCAATTGCTCTTGTTCTTCCCGTCCTGGGTGAAGAGGTAGAGGGTGCGGCCGGTGTGGCCGTCGACGAGGATCTTGCCGCGCTTGGTGGCGCGCAACGCCACCGTCGGCGCCTTGGCCGTGGCGGCGGCGGGAGCCGCGGACTGGCGCGCGATCGACGCGCCCGCTCCCCCGGCGAGGAGGCCGGCGGGGACGGCGGCGGCCACGACAGCGGCGGCGGCGATGGTGGAAGGCCTGAGGTGCATATGTTCGCTCTCCTTGGACGGGCGGCAAAGTTGGTCTATGGAGGTGAAGACGTGCTCAGGGCGCGAAACCTTCCTGCCTGTCGCCGCCGACCGATAATGGGCTAATGGTCCGCCGGAGCGCCGGAATCGTGCTGTATCGAAGCTCGGGTCCCGAGCTCGAGGTCCTCCTCGTCCATCCCGGCGGCCCGCTGTGGGCGCGCCGTGACGCCGGGGCTTGGTCGATCCCCAAAGGGGAGTACGACGACGACGAGGATCCCGCGGCCGCGGCGCGCCGCGAGTTCGCCGAGGAGCTCGGCTCGCCCCTGCCCGATGCCGAGCTCATCGACCTCGGGGAGGCGCGGCAGCGCTCGGGCAAGCTCGTGCGTGCCTGGGCCGCTCCCGGCGACTTCGACATCAGTCTGGTACGCAGCAACACCTTTCCGCTCGAATGGCCGCCGCGCTCGGGGCGCATCAGCGAGTTCCCCGAGGTCGACCGCGCTGAGTGGTTCACCCTCGAGCAAGCGCGCGAGCGGATCAACCCGGGACAGGTCTCGCTGCTCGACCGCCTCGAGCAGGCGGTGGGCTGAGCTTATTTGCCGATCGTGAAGGTCAGGCGGCTGTTCGAGCTGCGTGGAGGGTGAAGGAGAACTTCGTGAGATGCGGGCGGGCGCGCAGTCAACTCTGCGCGCGCCGGGCGAGGGAGGAAGTCATGCCCCCGCGAGGAACGGGAGGGTCAGTGGATCGCCTCCTCGCGCTCATCCTCACGCTGGCGGTGGGCGCGCTCGTCGCCTTCCAGCCGCCCTCCAACGCCGCCCTCTCCCACCACGTCGGGGACCTCGGAGCGGCGTTCGTCAGTCTTCTCATCTCGACCATCGTGGTCGCCATCGTGCTCGTGGCCTTCGGTGATCCCGGCCGCCTGGCGGGAATCTCCGGCTTCCGTCCCGAGCACGTGCTCGGCGGCGTTGGGGGGGCCGCCATCGTCGCCGTGTCGCTCGTCACCGTTCGCACCCTCGGCGCGGGCGGGGTGACCGCGGCGCTCGTCGCCGGTCAGCTGGTCGTGGCCGTGATCCTCGATCGCTTCGCCGTGCTCGGGCTCCCGCACGTGTCGGTCACCTGGGAGCGGGGACTCGGCGTCGCCCTCATCGTCGCCGGGGCGCTTCTCGTTACGAGTAGATGAGAGCCCAGGTCAGGGATGGTCAGGGCAAGAACTAGTGTTCGGTCGCGGCGCCTCGCTTTGAGGTAACCTCCGGCTCAGACGTACTGCGGCGACCGACGGCGGGGGCCGGAAAAAATAGGGCGGCGACGCGTCAACCATAGGGAAGTGATGACGCTGCACGAGAGTTCCCGGTTAGTGGAGGAGACGGTGGGGGATGCCCCCGACTCGTCGTACGTCGGCCGGTCTGGCCGCGTCCGCCGCAGCCGGCCTCGTGGAAGGGAGTGGCGGACCGAGCTCGTTTCGGGCACCGGGCACGTCCACGCAGGCTCGCGCCGGCCGGCCAAGCGCGATCGCTGCCTTGTGCTCGTCGATCCTGACCTGTTCCAGCGTGCCTGCCAGGCACTGGGTACCGATGCTGATGGACCCGCGATCCCCTTCCGGGTCGGGCACGAGCCGGCGCCGCTCCGCGACCTGCTCGGCGGCAGCGTCCGCGAGGTCGTGGAGGCCCAGGGCCTGCGCCGGGTACTGATCGCCTCGAGCGGTCGCGGCGCCGAGGAGCAGATGCTCGAACTCACGGTCGACTCCGCGATCGAAACCGCGACCCTGTCGATGCCCCGCCTCGGGCTTACGCCCTCGGCCCGGGCGGCCAAGCGCGGCTTTGACGTCGCCGTCGCCGCCGTCGCCATGGTGTTCATCGCGCCGCTCCTCGCCCTCGTGGCATTGCTCATCAAGATTGACTCACCCGGGCCCGTGCTCTTCCGACAGACTCGCGTGGGACGCGGCGGGCGCCCTTTCTCGATGGTCAAGTTCCGGACCATGGTCCAGGACGCGGAGGCCCGCAGGGTCGGACTCGAAGAGCTCAATGAACGCGAGGGGCTGTTCAAGATCCGCGAGGACCCCCGCGTCACCTCGATCGGCCGCTGGCTGCGCCAGACCAACCTCGACGAACTCCCTCAGCTCGTCAACGTCCTGCGCGGGCAGATGAGCCTGGTGGGGCCCCGGCCGCTGGTCCCCGACGAGGACGCCCGCATCCTCGGATGGCGCCGGCGCCGGCTTGCCGTTCCGCCGGGGATGACGGGTTCCTGGCAGGTCGGCACTCCGCGCCTGTCGCTCGATGAGATGGTGGTCATCGACCACCTCTACACCGCGAACTGGTCGCTGTGGACGGACGTCAAGTGCATCGTCGGCACCGTCCCCGCGATCATCCTCCGTCGGGGCCTGTGAGCGCCTAGGGCCGGGCCTCGCCCCGGTCAGGCCTGGGGGACGCGCGCGTCCCGCGTGAACAGCTTCGCGATGGCCCGGCTGTAGTCCGCGACCGTCGCGTCGGGTCCCTCGCCAAGCCGTACGACCGGAAGCCCCCGGCCTTCCGCGGCCTCGGCGAGCGTCTCGGCCGCAGGCCGCGAGCGCGCGGCCCAGTCCGGGACGATGAGGCCGTCGAGGAGCCTCAGCACATCCTCTGGCTCGTCCGCGAGAGAACGGTCGGGCGTGACCAGCAAGGGGAGCCAGCCCTGCTCCTGGATCGCTGTCACCAACCTCCCCGGCACCATGGCCACGTCCTGATCCCAGGGACCGTAGCGGGCCGAATGGACCATCACGCACACGCCTATCACTGGCCGATTCACGCCGTGATCGTAGTAGACGGGAGGTCGTGGCGGTCCAGGGCACGCACCGGCAGGTCGCCGGGATCCAGCGAAGGGGCGCACCGCTCGTATTCGTCCCGCCCGAGGGTGGTGAAGGCGGCGACCACGCCCTCGAGATAGGCGCGATCGACGACGGCGCGGCCGGCGGCGCGCGCGGTCGTGAGCCGGCGCCGGCCCGCGCCGCTTCCCACGTAGGTCCACACGCGCCCGGCGTCCGCCGGCACCTCGCACAGCGCCGTGACCTCGCGGCGCACGTAGTTGCGTTCGCGGTCATCGAGGGCGGCGAGATGGTCTGCGGTCACCGGCAGGCAGACGCCGTTGACCGACTCTCCGCGGGCGGGTCTCACGTCGAGAAAGGCGACGTAGACGTGGGGACGGTCGCCCTGTTCGTCGAGGTAGTACTTGTAGCCCGGGATGCTCACGCGGTTGTTCATCGCCACCCCCCAGCAGCGGCGGAAATCGCGGAGATCGGTGACGAAGCCCTCGGCCGCGAAGGCACGCGTGGGCGCGAGCTGACCGAGTGCGACCAGCGATCCGTAGCCGAAGACGAACTCGCGGTCAGGCATCGATGGTGACGTGACCGGGCTGCTCGCTCACGCGGGCGAGCCAGGCGCGGATGGCCGGTAAGCGGCCGAGCTCGAATCCGGCCTCGTCGGCGACGTGGGTGTAGGCGTAGAGCGCGATGTCGGCGATCGTGTAGCGCTCGCCCACCAGGAAGCTCCGCGGTCCGAGGTGGCGCTCGAGCGCCGCGAGCGCCGCCTCGCCGCCTCGCCGCTTGGCCTCGAGCTCGGGCGGTGAAGGGGTCATCTCCGCGTGGCGCCAGAAGCGAAGGACGGCGATGTAGGGCTCGTGGCTGTACTGCTCGAAGAACTGCCACTGCAGCACCTGCGCTCGCGCGAACGCATCCTCGGGCAGATACGCCGTGCCCTCGGCGAGGTGGAAGATGATCGCGTTTGACTCCCCGAGGGCGCGCCCGTCGTCGAACACCAGCGTCGGCACCCGCAGCGCCGGGTTGAGCTCGCCGAGGACCTCGGCCCGGTTGGACCGATCGACGACATCGAGCTCGCGCCGCTCGCAGTCGAGGCCGAGGTGGGCGAGCAGGAGCCTGACCTTGTAGCAGTTGCCCGACACGCGGGAGTCGTAGAGCAGCATCGGGAGCAGGATTTTGCCCCACTTGACAAAAGACCTATAACGATATATCTTGATAGCACTGCAAACACAAAAATGGGAGAGTCACATGACTACCTTCACTTCAACCCACGACTCGCCTTGGGGTCCGGCTAGGACCGGGCCTCGAGGCCATCGCAAACGGCACGGCCGATCGGGCGGACCCCGCGCGTGGCAGGCCATGCTCATGTCGCATCACCGCGGAGGTCCGGAGGCCGGCGGCCGGGGCGACTTCGGCTTCGGCGGACCCGGACCCGGCTTCGGCGGACCGTTCGGCCCCGGCCCCCGCGGACCGTTCGGACGCGGCGGCGGTCGCCGCGCGCGCCGAGGGGACGTCCGGCTTGCCGCGCTCCTGCTCCTCGCCGAGGAGCCGCGCAACGGTTACGCGATCATGCAGGAGCTCGAGCAGCGCTCGGGTGGCCTGTGGCGCCCGAGCCCCGGGTCGGTGTACCCGGCGCTCTCGCAGCTCGAGGACGAGGGCCTGATCCGCTCGCGCGAAGGCGACGGCGGCAAGGTGTTCGAGCTCACCGAGACCGGCCAGGCCCAGGTGGCCGAGCGTCCGCAGGACGCCCCCGCCCCGTGGGACACCGTCGGCCAGGGCGTGCCGGACCAGACGCGAGCCCTGTTCGGCCAGATGCGCCAGCTCGGCGCAGCGGTGATTCAGGTCGCGCACTCGGGCAGCACCGACCAGGCCGACCAGGCCGCCAAGGTCCTCGACCAGGCGCGCCGCTCGGTGTACCGGATCCTCGCTGACGGCGACGCCGGCGAGCAGTCCGAGGCCTAGCTTCGGCTCGTGACGCCGGACGCTCCTGATGGGGCGTCCGGCGTTGCCTTGGGCGTCATTTTCATGACCGGTGTTGAAACACATCAATGTCGATTGATATAGTGGGAAATACATGCACGTCGATATTCATCAGCACCTGTGGACCGAGCCGCTGCTCGATGCCCTGGCCGCGCGCGACTTAGCTCCGTTCGTGCGTCGCACCAACGGAGTGACCGTGGTGCATTGCGCCGGGGAGAGCCCGTACGTCGTCGATACCCGCGTCGAGACTCCCGCACGGCGGGCCAAGCTCGTGCACGACGACGGCCTCGACCTCGCGGCGATCGCGCTCTCGAGCCCGATCGGCGTCGAGGCGCTTGCGCGCGGTGACGCTTCCGAGCTCATCGATGCCTATCTCGCAGGGGTGGCGGAGCTCCCCGAGGAGTTCCTCGCCTGGGGGCCCGTCGCACTCGACGGACTCGAGCCGACCGACGTGGATCTTGTGCTCGCTCGCGGGTGCGTGGGGATCTCGCTGCCCGCGCCCGCGCTCGCCGGGCCGGATGCGCTGTGGCGCTCGGGCCCTCTACTGCGGCGCGCGGCCGAGCGCCGGGTGCCCGTGTTCGTCCACCCGGGCCCGGTCGCCTGCGACGGGTGCGTGAGCCTGAACGAGCCGCTGTGGTGGGGTGCTCTGACCGATTACGTCGCCCAGATGCAGGCGGCGTGGCTGACCTTCGCCGCCCTCGGGCGCGCCGAGCATCCAGACCTCGTCGTCCTCTTCGCGATGCTCGCTGGCGGGGCGCCGTTGCTCAGCGAGCGCCTGTGCGCGCGTGGCGGGCCGCCCATCGACCTCGGCGATCCGTTCGTGTTCTACGACACCTCGAGCTACGGGCCGGTGGCGGTGGAGGCGATGGCGCGACGGGTGGGGGCGGGTCAGCTTGTCTACGGCTCCGATCGCCCGGTGGTGGAGCCGATCGTCACCGGACGCGAGGCGCTACTGGCTGAGAACGGCGCGCGGCTGATCGAACCTGCGGGTGTCCCGACATGGGCCTGAGGCGCGGCGAACTCGAGCTCTTCGCGGCGCAGCTGGCGGCAACGCCGGAGCGCTGGCAGCACCTGCTCCCCCCCTCGAGGGGGATCCGCGTCTACGAGCAGATCTGGTCTGAGGAGGACGTCAACGCCTGGGTCATCTGCTGGCACGAGGACAACGACACCGGCTGGCACGACCATGACGAGTCCTCGGGCGGGATCGCCGTCATCTCCGGCTGGGTTCGCGAGGAGCGCCTGGTCCTCGGCGCCGAGCCGCGGGTCCGCCTGCTCGGTCCCGGGGAGACGTTCACGGTGCCCGCCACGGCGATCCACCGCGTCCTCCACGGCGGCGGTGGGCCCGCGGTCACCATCCACGCGTACTCCCCGCCTCTGAAAAGGATGGGCGCCTACACGATCGGACCGGGGGGAGAGCTCGAGCGCGAGGCGCTACCCCCGGAGGCCGAGCTCGTCGGGGCCTAGATGCCCGGTCCCTGACGCCGTTAGGATCCGGTCGCGTGCACGCGGACGGATACGACTTCGACTGGATCGTCATCGGCTCCGGCTTCGGCGGCAGCGTCTCCGCGCTGCGCCTGGCCGAGCGCGGGTATCGCGTGGCCGTACTCGAGTGTGGGCGCCGGTTCGAGGACGATGACTTCGCTCAGACGACCTGGGAGATGCAGCGCTACTACTGGATGCCCAAGCTGCGGATGAAGGGCGTCATGCGCATGACCATGTTCAAGGACGTCTTCGTGGTCTCCGGGTGCGGTGTCGGAGGCGGCTCGCTGGGCTACGCCAACACCCTCTACCGCGCGCGCCCCGCCTTCTACGCCGATCCGCAGTGGGCGGGGCTGGCCAACTGGGAGTCCGAGCTCGGGCCCGCCTACGACGAGGCCGAGCGCATGCTCGGAGTGACGACGTACGACCAGGACACCCCCGCCGATCTGCTCCTCAAGCGCTACGCCGAAGACCACGGCTTCGGCGACACCTATTCGAAGACGCGCGTCGGCGTCTACCTGGGAGAGCCCGGGGAGACCGTTCCCGATCCCTACTTCGGCGGCGCCGGCCCCGACCGGACGGGGTGCGTGCGCTGCGGGTCGTGCATGGTCGGCTGCCGCTACGGCGCCAAGAACACCCTCGTCAAGAACTACCTGTGGTTCGCCGAACGGCTCGGGGTCCAGGTGCTGCCCGAGCGCACGGTGATCGACGTCGCCCCCATCGGCGCCCGCGACGGCTCGGACGGCTACACGGTCACGCACGAGCGCTCCGGTGCCTGGGCGCTGCGCGACAAGCAGCGCCTGACCGCGCGCGGAGTAGTCCTCGCCGCGGGCCCGCTGGGGACGAACCGGCTGCTTTTCCGCTGCAAGCTCGGGGGGTCGCTCCCGAACGTGTCCGACCGCCTCGGCGGCCTCGTGCGCACCAACAGCGAGTCGATCCTCGCGGTCACCGCTCCCGACGACGCCAACGACTTCACCCGCGGGGTGGCCATCACCTCGAGCATCTATCCCGACCCCGACACCCATGTCGAGCCTGTCACCTACGGGAGCGCCGGCGACTCGCAGTCGCTGCTCTTCACGCTCATGTGCGAGGCGGGCCGGCGGGGAACGCAGCCGTGGCACTTCGTGGTCAACATCGCCCGCCACCCTGCGGCGGCGCTGCGCGCGTGCCGGGTACGCAACTGGTCGCGTCGCACGATCATCCTTCTCGTCATGCAGACGCTCGACAACTCGATCCGGTTGCGCGTCAAGCGCCGTCTCCCCAACGGCAACGTGACCCTCACCACCGAGGTCAATCCCGACAGCCCCAACCCGGACAAGATCCCGACGGCCTACCGGATCGCCGAGTGGATGCAGAAAGAGCTCGGAGGCACCGGGCAGGCCGGGCTCACCGAGGCCTTCCTGTCCATTCCCACCACCGCCCACATCCTCGGCGGCGCCGTGATCGGCGACTCTCCCGAGCAGGGCGTGATCGACGCAGACCAGCGCGTCTTCGGCTACGAGAACCTGCTCGTATGCGACGGCTCGGCCATTCCCGCCAACGTCGGCGTGAATCCGAGTCTGACCATCACCGCGCTCGCCGAGCGCGCCATGAGCCGGATTCCCGCGAAGTCCGTGGAGCCCGAGCGCGGTCAGACCGCCGCGGCGGCCTGAGCCTTCGCTCGATTACAGCGTGAGCCACGCCGTCAAGGTGGCGAGCACCACCGCGGCGGCGGCCAGGGGAGCGAAGCGCCGGATCGGCGGCGCCGGAGCGCCCGGGCCGGCGAGGTCGCGCGCGAGCAGGGTGGCGACCGATCCCTGCGGGGTGGCCAGCGACCCCACGGCCAGGCCAATGGAAGCGGCGTAGCCGATCGGCGCCGCGGTCACGAGCGCGACCGCCGAGGCGCCGACGGGGAGATTGTTGAGGAGGGCGGCGCCGGCTCCGACGGCGATGGCGACGGCGAGGAGGCCGGGGAGCGCGTCGCTGTTGGTCGCGCCGAGGGAGGGGACGCCGAGGGCCTGGACGACGAGGAGGGCGGAGGCGATCTGCACGCCGATCTGCCAGGGAACGATCGTCGCCGGTCGCGTCCACGTGGCCATGAGCCCGACCGCGACCGCGGCGGAGAACGGCCACGAGGGCGCCATCCCCAGGAGCGGGGCGGTCCATGCCGCAAGGGCGGCGACGAGGAAGACGAGCAGAGCATTGCGCTCGGGTTTTGCCAGCGGGGTGCGTGCTCGGGTCGGGGATGGATAGGGAACGGCGAGGGGGCGCTGCTGGGCGGCCGCCACCGCGCCGGCGCACAGGACCGCGGCGAGGAGGCCGGGGACGAGCATGTGAGCGAGGAAGGTCGCCGGGGAGAGCCCGAGCCGGGCGATGATGAGAAGGTTCGTGGGGTTGCCTTGGGGCACGGCGATCGAGAACGCGTTGGCGACGACGACGGTGCCGAGAAAGAGTGAGGGGAACGGGACCTCGTAGCGCCTGAGGGCGAGGAGCACCGGCACCATGAGGACGACGGCCCCCCGTCGAGCGACACTGTGGCCGTCAGCGCCGCGCAGGCGAGACACACGTAGACGTAGAGGAGCATCGAGTTGCCGCGGGCGCGGACCGCCAGCGCCGTGGCCACGCGCTCGCCGAGCCCGGCGCGCGCGAGGGTGGCGGCGAGCGTCAGAGCGGCGGCGAGGAAGACGAACATCGGCGTCACGATGTGGATCGCCGAACCGACGCGCGCCCCGAGCGCAACGTCGGCGGCGGCCGCGGCGAGCGCGGTCGCCGCTCCACCGCTCGTGCTCGGCCTGAGCGCGAGCGCGATCACGGTGATGGCTGCGAGAATGACGCGTAAGATAAGCATGCTTAGTGGTTAAGTAAGCTTAGCTAATGCCCGCCCCCCGTCGACCCCGAACCGACGCCGCCGACGCGCTCCTCACCGTGGCTCCGCTCGTGAGCCGCTGGGTCGAGCGGCTGCTGGCGCGCCACGGGCCGCCCCTCACCCCGGCCCAGTATCTCGCCCTGCGCGCGATCGCCCACGAGGGAGTGGGCGCGACGGAACTCGCCCGCCGGACCGGGGTCTCGGGCCCGGCCGTCTCCCAGCTCATCGCCGGCCTCGCCGAAGCCGGCCTCGTGTCCCGAAGCGCGCGCGAGGATGACCGGCGCCGCCAACACCTCGAGCTCACCGACGCGGGCCGGCGGGCCTTCGCTTCGGCCGAAGCGCTCCTGCGCGAACGCGTCGGGGACCTCATCGCCGGGCTCCCGCGGCCCGACGCCGACGCGCTCGCGCGGGTGCTTCCCACCGTGGCGGCGGCGCTGTCAGGCGAGGCGCCGCCACGGCGGGTGGGGGTGGGTGGGGGTGGCGGGCCGCGGGCGGGTGGTGCTCCGGGTGGGGGCGGTAGGGGTGGTGGGCCGCGGGCGGGTGGTGCTCCGGGCGGGGGCGCGGGGCCTGGCGCGAGTTAAGCCGCCTATATCGGCCCAAAGTGCGGTCACCCCCTTGGCGCGCGGGGCGGGCCCGGCGCGGGGTTGGGCCCGGCGCGGCGGGCCCGGCGCGCGGTTCGGGGGGGCCGGTGGGCTTAAACAACCTCCAGCGACGTTTAAGCACACCGGCCTCCGAGGCCGGTGACGCCGCAGTCACGCGTGTCACGAAACTCACACGCGCGCGCCCCGCCGCCCCGCCGCCCCGCCGCCCGCCGCCCCGCCGCCGCCCCAGCCGCGCCCGCGGCGGGCCGCGGCGGCCGGGTGGTGCTCCGGGCGGGGCGCGGGGCCTGATGCGAGTCAAGCAGACATATCGGCCCAAAGTGCGTCACCCCTGGCGCGCGGGGCGGGCCCGGCGCGCGTTCGGGGAGGCCGGTGGGCTTAAACAACCTCCAGCGACGTTTAAGCACACCGGCCTCCGAGACCCGTGACGCCGCAGTCACGCGTGTCACGAAACTCACACGCGCGCCCCGCCCCGCCCCGCCGCCCCGCCCCGCCGCCCCGCCGCCCCGCCGCCCGGCTGCCATCATCTCCCGATCGACCCGTACGCGATCACCACTCTCGAGCAGCTGCGTGAGGTCTATCGCGAGCCGGCTGAGCGGGCTCTGCTCAAGGAGCACGACCGGCTCGACGAGCACTGCCGCGACTTCATCGCGCGCTCTCCGTTCGCGCTCCTTTCGAGCGCGAGCGCGCGGGGGGAGTGCGACGTGTCGCCGAAGGGGGGACCGCCGGGTTTCGTGCGCGTGGTCGATGACCGGCGCCTGGTCATTCCCGATGCGACCGGGAACCGCAGGCTCGACTCGCTTCAGAATGTTCTCGAGAACCCGCGGGTTGGTCTGCTCTTCCTCATCCCCCGGCTGGGGGAGACGCTGCGGGTGAACGGAACCGCCGTGCTCACGCGCGACCCCGAGCTGCTGGAGGGGCTGGCCACGGGCGGCCATCCACCCAAGCTCGGACTCCTCGTCACCGTCGCGCAGGCCTACCTGCACTGCGCGAAGTCGATCCTGCGCTCGCACCTGTGGGACCAGGAGAGCTGGCCGGAGGAGGAGGAGCTCCCTTCTGCGGCTGAGATCCTCAACGATCACATCGGGCTGCGGGATTTGGCGGCCTCGGCGGCCGCCCTCGCGGACAGCTACACGAACCGGATGTAGGTCGCGTCGGCGCCGCCGGGCGCGCGATTGCCGTTTACGCTCCGCTTAGCCCGCTCGTGGACCCTGTGGCCCGCTCGATCGCTCCTGGGCGCGGGACGCTGGCACCCGGCCGGCGTAGGACCCAGGAGGTCGGCCGGCCGGCGTATGCGCACAGAGTTCTTGGTCTTTGGGAGTCCCGTTATCGGCGAGGATGAGATCGCCGAGGTTGTCGCGTGCCTACGGTCGGGTTGGGTGGGGACGGGCCCCAAGGTCCAGCGCTTCGAATCGATGCTTGCGGAATACGTGGGCGCGCGGGAGGTGCGGTGCTTGTCCTCGTGCACGGCGGCGCTGATGCTTGCGCTCCGGGTGCTCGGGGTCGGCCCGGGCGATGAGGTGCTGGTGCCGACGATGACCTTCGTGGCTTCGGCCAACGCGGTCGAGCACGTGGGGGCGACGCCGGTGCTCGTGGACGCCGAGCCGGGCACGGGGCTGATCGACCTCGATGCCGCTGAAGCTGCCATCAGCCGGGCGACGCGAGCGATCATCCCCGTTCATCTCGCGGGCCGGCCGATCGACATGGAGCGCCTCAACGATCTGCGCGATCGCCGCGACCTGGCCGTCATCGAGGACGCCGCCCACGCCATCGGGGCGGAATGGGGGGGCCGGCGGATCGGCGCCCACGGCAACGTGACGGCGTTCTCGTTCTATGTCACCAAGAACATCACCACCGTCGAGGGCGGCGCGCTCGCCACCGAGGATCCGAAGATCGCCGCGCGCGTCGAGCGCCTCGCCTTGCACGGACTCAGTCTCGGCGCATGGGCGAGGTTCTCAGACCAGGGATTCCGGCACTACGAGGTGGTGGAGCCAGGGTTCAAGAACAACATGACCGATCTTCAGGCCGCCATCGGCCTGCATCAGCTGCCCCGGCTCGACGACTGGATCGACCGGCGCGCCGAGCTGTGGGACCGCTACGACGTCCTCCTCCGCGACCTCCCGCTCGACACCCCGCCGCCCTCCGCGCCGGGGACCCGCCACGCCCGCCACCTCTACCAGGTCCTCCTGCACCCAGATGCACCACTCACCCGCGATGAGCTCCTCGACGCGCTCGGCCGGCGCCAGATCGGCACTGGGGTCCATTACCGCGGAGTGCATCTCCATCCCTACTACCGCGACCGGTACGGGCTCGCCCCCGAGCGGTTCCCTGTCGCCACCGCGATCTCCGAGCGAACGCTGAGCCTCCCCCTGAGCCCGAAGATCTCCGACTCAGATCAGGACGACGTGGTCGCCGCGCTCCGCGAACTCCTAGTGGGATGAGCACGACCGAATACCGCGCCAGCGTCCCGGTCGGGCGCCCGAAGCGGCCGACCCCGCGGATCCGCGCGGCCGTGGCGCGGGTCCCCGCGGAGGTGTGGTGGGTCGGGGCTCTGGTGGTCCTGGCCGCGGCGCTTCGCTTCGCCACCCTCGCCACCCAGAGCTATTGGGCCGACGAGTCGCTGACCGTGTACGAGGTTCGCATGCCCTTCGGTTCGATGCTGAGCGCAGTCTCGCACGCCGAGACCACGCCGCCGCTGTACTTCATCCTCGCCTGGGCGTGGGCGCACATCTTCGGTACCGGCGAGGCGGCGCTGCGGTCGCTCTCGGCGGTCATCGGAGTGATGGTCGTGCCCATCACCTACCTGTGCGGGCGCGAGCTCGTGTCCCGGCGCGCCGGGGCGATCGCCGCGGCGTTGGCCGCCGTCAACCCGTTCCTCATCTGGTACTCGCAGGAGGCTCGCGCGTACATGCTCCTCGTGGCCTTGACGGGCGCGTCGCTCTTCTGGTTCATCCGGGCCGAGCGCGAGGCCTCGCGGCGCAACGTGGGGTGGTGGCTGATCTTCTCGGCGCTCGCGCTCGCCACCCATTTTTTCGCCGGCTTCCTCATCGCACCCGAGGCACTGTGGCTGCTGCGGCGTGCGCGAAGCCGGTTCGTGGTCGCTGCTTCGCTGGTGCTCGTCGCCGGCCAGCTGGCACTCCTGCCGCTCGCCTCGCAGGACACCGGCCACGGAGTCGGCTGGATCCACGCCATCCCGCTCGTGAACCGGATCTCGCAGGTCCCGACCGAGTTCGCGGTAATGACCATCTACCGCCACGTCACGACCTCCGCGGGCCTGTGGGGGGGCGCCATCGCCATCGGCGTCGCCGTGCTCCTGCTCGTGCTTGCGGGGAGCCGGGCGGAGCGCCGCGGAGCGGGCATCGCCGGCGCCCTCGCGGTGATGGTGATCGTCCTCCCGCTCATCCTGGCTCTGGTGCGCCCCGCGGACGACTTCTTCCTCGTCCGCAATCTGAGCGCCGCCTGGATCCCCATCTCCATCGCGCTCGCCGCGGCGTGTGCGGTGCCGCGGGCACGCGACATCGGTGTCGCGGTGGCCACCGTGCTGGCGATCCTCTTCGTCGTGGCCACCGTCGAGATCGATGGCAATCCCGTGTTCCAGCGGGCCGACTGGCGGGGAGTGGCGCACGCCCTGGGTCAGACCACCGAGCCCCGGGCCATCCTCGTGGTGGGCGGCGCTGAGGCGCTTCCTCTGAAGATCTTCGTCCCCGGTGTCCATTGGAATCAGCCGCAGATGACCCAGCCCGTACTCATCGACGAGATCGACGTGGTCGGGTCGATCGCGCACACCGTGCTCAGGGGCCCCGCTCACCACCGGGCGCGCGCCTTGCCGGGGCGGGCACCCGCGGGAGCGATCCTTCTCGGCCACCGGTGGGTCCGGAACTTCAACGTGGCCCGCTACGAGCTCATCCGCCCGTGGCGGATGGACACGCTCCAGATCAGCGCGCGGGCGGGCCGGTTCTTCCGCCGCCACCGCGCCCCCAAGCAGCTGCTCGTGCTCGTGGGCACGGGGACGCCGGTCCCCGGGCTCGCGCCTATCCTCCCCGGGCACGCGCCGATCGGGCCCATCATCCCGGCCCTCCCGCGCCACGCCCGCCACCACCACGCTCGACACCATCATCGGCGCCGCGGCCGCGCGCACCGCGGGCGCCGGCTTGCAGCTAATGGAAACCGGACGCCCTAGCCCCTAACCTCAAAAGGTGCCGTTTGGAGGAGCTCCGGGTCGTCGCGCCGCGCTGGTGTCCGTGCTCGCGTGCGCATTCTCCGTGCTCGTGGCGTGGCCGGGGAGCGCCGAGGCCGGCCTGCTGCGCGCCAACAACACGCCGTTCCCGACGAGCAAGGCGATCCTCTACGCGCAGTTCACGAGTCCGCGCTACAACCCGCCCCGCAACCAGGTCGGCGACATTTTGCCCACGGTGTGGGCCGATGACGGCCAGCAGTACGTGCTCATCAACGACGGGGGCACGGACATCCCCAAGAGCGGCGGATTCTGGCGCAACTCGTTCGCGAAGGTCACGGGGTCGCCGCCGCACATCGGCTTCAGCTTCGTGGGCAACCCGCTCGCGCCGCCGCCCGCCACGTGGTCGCAGATCTCCAAGAACCCGAGCCTCCATTCGGGGCCGCTCGGGCCCTACTACAGCGACGGCTTCGTCTCCATCGGGAACACCTTCTTCGCCACCCAGACGGCGTCCTGGGACTACAACCACAATCAGCCCTTCCAGGGGCTGGCCGGCATCGCCTACTCGACCAACGAGGGCCAGAGCTGGAATTCGCCGGCCACCGCGTTCCCCGCTCCCCTGGGGAATCTCTCGTGGGTTCTGCGCGACCAGGGGGAGCAGCATCCCGACGGCTACGTGTACGCGATCAACTCCGAGCGCGAGTTCAACGCCTCCACGCTCATCATCGGCCGGAGCCTGCCCGACGTCGCCGATATGACCAATCCTGCCAGCTGGCAGTGGCTCTCGGGCTGGCAGCCGTCGGCCGGCCAGTCGTACCCGACGTGGTCGAGCTCAGTGCAGTCGGCCGTGCCCATCGCCTCGTGGGCCTCGCACATCACCTACCCCCAGATGTCCTACGACGCCCCCATCCACCGGTACCTGCTGACCTTTACCCACTCGTATGCGAACACCGTGCCGGGGATCTGGCGCTCGGGCTCAGAGCTCGACATTCTCGAAGCTGCGCATCCGTGGGGACCGTTCTCGTTCGTGGCGCGCGACATCAACTTCGGACCCTCGAACGGCTACGCCGCGGGCTTTCCCGCGAAGTGGATCAGTCGCGACGGCCACACGCTGTGGCTGAAGTGGGCGGCCAACTTCGACGGTTGCGACAAGGGTCTTGACTGCAGCGGCGCCTACGGCTTCAACTACGCGCGCGTGTTACTTAGCCTCGCCAGGTAGATAACGAGGCTTTAGCTTGTTCCCAGACAATTCGCGCAATGGAATACGCCGAGGGAATCAGTCGCGGCACCGAGCTGAGCGTGGTGGTGCCCGTTTATGGGTGCGCGGATTGTCTGATCGCGCTCCACGATCGCCTTAGCCGCAGCGTCGCCGAGGTGACCGAGCGCTACGAGCTTGTCTTCGTCGACGACCGGAGCGTCGACGGCGGCTGGGAGGTCCTGTGCTCGCTGGCCCGCCGCGATCCGCGTGTCCGCGCCTTCCGCCTGAGCCGGAACTTCGGCCAGGACGCTACCATCACCGCCGGCCTGGCCCAGGCGCGCGGGGACTGGACGGTGGTCATGGACTGCGACCTCCAGGAGGCTCCGGAGGACATCCCGCGACTGTGGGCCGCCGCCCAGACGGGCTACGACATCGTGCGGAGCACCCGGCGCGGCTGGCGTCACTCCGCCTTCCGGCGGTGGACGAGCCGCGTGTACCGCCAGCTCACCCTGGAGACTGACGTCCGGCCCGACTACAGCAACCTGAGCCTGCTCTCGCGTCGGGTCGTCGACGCCTTCCTGCGCCTGCGCGACCGCGACCGCGAGTACATGATCGCGCTCGATTGGCTCGGGTTCGACTCCACGACGATCGAGATCGACCACGCCGAGCGTTATGCGGGCAAGAGCGGCTACTCGCTTCGAGGGCTGCTGCGCGTAGCCCTCGACGGCATGTTCTTCCAGAGCACGGTGCTCCTGCGCGTGGTCGTCCTCGTCGGTTTCATCGTCGCCCTGGCGGGCACGGGTCTTGCCGTCTTCGAGGTCGTCGACTACTTCGTCGAGCCGGGTCAGCGGGTCGCGGGGTTCGCCAGCCTCGCCGTCCTCACGTTGCTCCTCGCCGGCTTCATCATTGTCAGCATCGGCGTCGTCGGCATCTACGTCGGGCGGATCTTCGAGCAGGTCAAGGACCGGCCGCTGTATCTGATCGACAACGAAGCGGCAGGGCCCGACCGCCACCCGGCCGGGGTCGAGGCCGCCGGCTACTCGTCCGCGGACAGGACGTAGACCTTCTCGCGCCCGCCCGGTGTCGGGAAGGCGGTGAGGGTGCGCTCGCGGTAGCGCGCCATGAGTTCGTCGAGGGTCTCCTCGGTGAAGCGGTGGGCGTGGCCGCCCACCCCGGGGTCGGCGGCACGCCGGCCGAGTAGGGCGACGCCGGGGAGGTCGCTGGTCGCGAGATTACGTACGGGCTCTGAAACGATCACCCGGTCGCGGGCGGCGGCGAGCATCCGGTCGACGATGGCGGCGGCGTCGGGGAGGAAGTGGTAGAGGCTCGCCTGCATGATCGCCACGTCCGCCGCCGGCAGCGGCCCGCTCGGGTCGGCAAGGTCGATGCGACGGGCATCGACTCCGCGACGGCGCAGGGCCTCGACGAAGCCCTGGTTGACGTCGACGCCGATGTAGGCGCCGGCGCGGGCGCTCAGGTAGCGGCGGTACAGGGTGCCCGGGCCGCAGCACAGCTCGAGGACCGACGCGCCCGGGGGAACCTGCTCGGCGACGGCGCGCATCCGCGCCGCGTAATGGCGTCCGTAGAGGACGCGCATGAGCAGCTCGTAGCCGCGGGCGCTGCGGTAGACGAGGCTGGTGGTCACCCGGCGCCAGTGTAGGGCGGGCCCCGATACCCTGCCGACCGCGGTAACGCGGCGAACGTGTCCACCGAGCACTCGGAGTGCGTGGTGGGCTCGGGTAACCCCGCGCCGACACCCGCGCCCGCGAGACGCTCAGACCGTACCCACCAGGAGCCCGGCACGCGGCCCCGGCGAGGCACCTGGGCGAGAGTCGCGCGCGCCGAGCTCCTGTGCCGGGCGAAGTGGCTCTCCGGCGCCAGGGGAGGTGCCCATGAGCACCGCAAAGCGTTCTCAAGCACCGAAAAACCCGCTACCGTAAGAGGGTGCGCAAGCTCCCTCCGATGCTCCGCAAGCCCGCCGCGCTTGGCCTGCGCGGCGCCGTCGAGGGTCACGCGGCGATCCAGGGATTCCGCTCGGGAATGCTCGGCATCGATCCGCCGCGCAAGATCGTCAAGGTGCTGCGCGCGCTTGATCACCTCGGTCCCATCGGCGGGGCGCTCGCGGTGGCGGCCACCCGTCACGGCGCTCACACCGGCGTGATTGACGAGCGCGGCTCGCTCACCTTCACGGAGATCGACGCGCGCACCCACGCGCTCGCGTACGGCCTGCGTGCGCGGGGGGTGAGCGAGGGAGAGACGATCGGGATCCTCTGTCGCAACCACCGTGGCTTCCTCGACATCACCTTCGCGGCGGCCAAGCTCGGAGCGCGGGCGCTGTATCTCAATACCGACTTCGCCGGGCCCCAGCTCCGGGACGTGTGCGCGCGGGAGGGCGTGTCACTCCTCGTGCACGACGAGGAATACCGAGAGCTCGTCGCCCCGATCGAGACGCGCCACCGCACCCTCCTCGCCTGGACCGACGACGCCGCGAGCGAGGACACCCTCGAGGCGGTCATCGCCGAGAACGCGGGCCGGGCGATCCCGCTGCCCAAGCGCACCCCCCAGGTCGTCCTCCTCACCAGCGGCACGACGGGAACCCCCAAGGGCGCGCCACGGCACTCGGGCGCGACGCTCTCGCCGATGGGCGCCATCCTCTCCAAGGTTCCCTTCCGGGCGCGCGAGTCGACCTACGTGGCCGCGCCCATGTTCCATGCCCTCGGTTTCACCGAGATGGTGGTGACGGTGAGCCTCGGGAGCGCGGTGGTGGTGCGCCGGCGCTTCGTGCCCGAGCTCGTGCTCGCCGACATCGCCGAGCATCGCTGCACGGGGCTGATCGTCGTGCCTGTGATGCTGCGGCGGATCGTCGACCTCATCGAGTCGGCCCCCGGCCGGTTCGACACGAGCTCGCTGCGGGTTGTGCTCCTCTCCGGCTCGCAGCTCGAGGCCGAGCTGGCGCGCCGAGCCCTGCGGACGCTCGGCGATGTCATCTACAACTTCTACGGCTCGACCGAGGTCGCGTGGGCAACCTTCGCGACCCCCGAGGATCTCCATGCGGCGCCAGGTACCGCCGGGCGAGCGCCGTTCGGGACGGTGGTCAAGCTCTTCGATCACGACGGCGCGCCGGTGATGGGGACGGACCGCACCGGCCGGATCTTCGTCGGTAACGGCTTCCAGTTCGAGGGCTACACCGGCGGCGGCAACAAGGACATGATCGACGGGCTCATGAGCACCGGCGACGTCGGCCACTTCGACGAGGCCGGGCGCCTGTTCATCGACGGCCGCGACGACGACATGATCATCTCCGGGGGCGAGAACGTCTTCCCCGGCGAGATCGAGGAGCTCCTGATCACCAACGAGGCGATCGAGGAGGCCTCGGTCGTCGGGGTCGAGGACCCCGAATGGGGATGGCGCCTGGTCGCCTTTGTCGTGCTCCGTCCCGGCCGGGAGCTCACCGACGATGAGGTCAGGGAGTTCGTCAAGGCCAATCTCGCGCGCTACAAGGTCCCGCGCGAGGTCCATTTCCTCGACGAGCTGCCCCGCAACCCCACCGGCAAGGTGCTCAAGCGCGAGCTCCGCGCGCGCCTCGCGGGTGTGGGCGGCTGAACGACCCCTCCGGTCTCTACATTTGGAGCGTGGCGGACCATGCCGTCCTGTACTCTGGGCCATACCCCTTCCCAGGCGAACAGGTTATGGACGACGACGCGTCATATCGAGACGGATCCCGGCCGGGCTGGCGCGCCCGGCGCAAGGAGCGCGCGCTCGACAAGAGGGCGCTCAGAGCAGAGTTCGAGATCGATCGCCCGCGGGGCTTTGCCAGGGTGCGAGCGTTCGTCACAGAGGTCGGTGAGCTCGAAGCCGCACGGCTCCGCGCGCATGATGCCGCGGCCCCTCAGCGCGCCATGGCGGCCAGGGCCGCCGTGCACCGGCGCGCGCGGTAGGTCGACGAGGACCTGGCCCCTGCGTCCGAACCGGGACGCTCGAGCTTGTACACGGCGGCCGTTCCGCGCCACCTTCGCCGCGTAGATAGTTCGCCCCCCAGTCCTGCAGGGCAATCCAGGGAGGCTCGAGTGGCGAGCGCGACACCGTCTGCTGTGGCACGAACCAAGCGCACCTTCGGTCGGCTCGTCGACGATCCGGTGCTCGAGGACTACTCGCTGCGCTACGCGCCGAGCACCTTCCGGCGGTGGAGCGAGTTCACGGTCGCGAGCGCCGCTCTGGGCGGCATCGCCTACCTCGCCGATTTCGCCATCGGCGCGTCGATCGCCATCACCTACGGGTTCAGCAACGCGCTCATCGCGATCCTCCTCGCCGCCGTGGTGATCTTCCTGACCTCGATCCCCATCGCCTACTACTCGGCCAAGTACTCGATCGACATGGACCTGCTCACGCGGGGGGCCGGCTTCGGCTACCTGGGGTCGACCATCACCTCACTCATCTACGCGAGCTTCACCTTCATCTTCTTCGCCCTCGAGGGGTCGATTATGGCCCAGGCCTTCAACCGCGGGTTCGGCATCCCGCTGTGGCTCGGCTACCTGCTCGGGGCGCTGATCATCCTCCCGCTCGTCACCTTCGGGATGACGCTGCTCTCGAAGCTCCAGGTATGGACCCAGCCGATCTGGCTGATCCTCATGTTCTCGCCGTTCATCGCCATCCTCTTCAAGGACCCGAGCGCGTACTCGAGCTGGACGCACTTCACGGGGAAGGGCGCGAGCTCGGGCCTGAACCCGATCTCCATGGGCCTGGGGGCGGGCATCGCCCTGTCGCTCATCGCGCAGATCGGCGAGCAGGTCGACTACCTGCGCTTCATGCCCGCCAAGACCTCCGCGAACGCGCGCCGGTGGTGGACGGCGGTCATCGCCGCCGGACCCGGCTGGGTGATCCTCGGCGCCCTCAAGCAGCTCGGCGGCGCCTTCCTCGCCTACTACGTGTACACCAAGGTGGGCTCGGTCAAGGCGGGCGAGCCGATCCAGCAGTACATCGGCGGCTTTAACACCTTCCTGCCCGCCGGGGTCGTGGTCGGGGTCGCGGTGTTCTTCGTCGTCCTCTCCCAGATCAAGATCAACGTGACCAACGCGTACTCGGGGTCGCTGTCATGGTCGAACTTCTTCTCGCGCATCTTTCACTGGCACCCGGGACGGGTGATCTGGGTCCTCTTCAACGTGGGCATCGCGCTGACCCTGATGGAGGTCGGCGTGTTCTCCTTCCTCAACACCGTCCTCGGGTTCTACTCGAACGTCGCCATCGCCTGGATCGGCGCGGTGGTCGCCGACCTGGTGATCAACAAGCCGCTCCTCAAGGTCAGCCCGTCCTACATCGAGTTCAAGCGCGCCCACCTCTACTCGATCAACCCCGTCGGGTTCGGGTCGATGGCCATCGCCTCGGCGATCTCGATCCTCGCGTTCTACCACGCCTTCGGCAACGCGCTCTCGGCGTACTCCCCGTTCCTGGCGCTCGCCATCGCCATGGTCCTCTCGCCGATCTTCGCGGTCGCGACCAAGGGTAAGTACTACATCGCGCGCGAGCCGTCGATCGACGTCAGCGAGCAGTCCTCCGCGGACCTGACGTGCGTGATGTGCGAGCAGGCCTACGAGGCGCCGGACATGGCCCAGTGTCCCTTCCACGGCGCCCCGATCTGCTCGCTGTGCTGCACGCTCGAGAAGAGCTGCCATGACATGTGCAAGGGCTCGGTGCGCGACGCGGTCCCCAACGTAGCCATGAAGGCGCCCATGTCGGCCTCATCGCCCACCCCCGGGTGACGCGCCCGCGCCCTGACGACCGAACCGAACCGAGACAAGGACGGTGAACTGACTTGCCCGAGGTGATCTTCCCGATCAACCGCGACCTGAACGTGCCCATGTCCGAGCAGCCGCTCGTCGGACACAACCGCTGGCATCCCGACATCCCACCCGTCGCGGCGATCGATCCTGGTGGCAGCTACCGGATCGAATGCAAGGACTGGACCGACGAGCAGATCGCCAACAGCGACTCGCCGTCCGACGTCGCCGGGGTCAACCTCGACAAGACCCACATGCTCAGCGGCCCGTTTGCCGTCAACGGCGCCGAGCCCGGCGACATCCTCGTCGTCGACATCCTCGACATGGGTCCGTTCCCCGAGCACGAATGGGGGTACACGGGGATCTTCGCCAAGGGCAACGGCGGCGGCTTTTTGTGCGACTACTTCCCCGACGCGTCAAAGGCGATCTGGGACCTCCAGGGCATCTACTGCTCCTCGCGCCACCTCCCCGGCGTCCGCTTCGCCGGGCTCTCGCATCCCGGTCTGTGCGGCTGCGCTCCCTCGCACGACCTGCTGGCGGAGTGGAACCGGCGCGAGCAGGAGCTCATCGACCGCAACCCCTCGCGGGTCACCGGCGATCCCCTCGACGCCCCCCAGGACCCGCCGCTCGCGCTCCCGCCGCTGGAGAAGGACGCCCTGCTCGGGAGCCTCACCGGCGAGGAGTACGCGCGCGTCGCGCGCGAGGCGGCGCGCACCGTCCCGCCCCGCGACCACGGCGGCAACGTCGACATCAAGAACCTCTCGAAGGGAACCCGGATCTACTTCCCGGTCTACGTCGACGGTGCGCTCTTCTCGATCGGTGACCTGCATTTCTCCCAGGGTGATGGCGAGATCACCTTCTGCGGCGCGATCGAGATGCCGGGCTTCATCGATCTCGGCTTTGACCTGATCAAGGGCGGGGTCGAGCGCTACGGGTTGGCGCGCGCCAACCCGCACGGCAACCCGATCTTCAAGCCCGGTCCCGTCGAGCCCCACTACAGCGAGTACCTGATGTTCGAGGGCATCTGCGTCGAGGACGGACGCAACTACTACATGGACGCCACCGTGGCCTACCGCCGCGCCTGCCTGAACGCCATCGCCTACCTCGAGCAGGCGATGGGCTACACCGGCGAGCAGGCCTACCTGCTCCTGGGTGCCGCGCCCGTCGAGGGCCGCATCGGGGGAATCGTCGACATCCCCAATTGCGCGGTGACCATCGGCGTGCCGCTCGAGATCTTCGACCGCGACATCCTCCCCCACTGATGCCGCTCTACGAATACCGGTGCACGGGCTGCGGGCCCTTCGAGCTCCACCGGGAGCTCGCCCTGGCAGCGGCCGATGCGGCGTGCCCGGGGTGCGGCGCGCCCGCGGCGCGGATGTTCAGCGCACCGGGCGGGCGCGTCCCGAGGCGCCAGCGCCAGCTCGAGGGTCTGAGCGGACCGGGCCGGGGTCGGCTCGATCGTGCCCAGACCGGCGCCCCCGCGACCGGCACCCTCCCCGCCGGCGTGCGTCTCGACGGCAGCGGCAAACCGAGGGCGAGGCCGTCCTCGCGCGCGGACGAGCGCCGGCCCTGGCAGCTCGGGCACTGAAGGGGGGCTAGCGCGGCCGCTGCGGGGCGATCAGGCGGTGGACCTTGAGGCTCAGGCCCAGTCGCTCGCGATCCTCGCACAGCATCGGATCGAGACCCGTGAGCTCGCGGATGCGGTCGAGCCGGTAGGCGATGGTGTGGCGGTGGGCGAAGACCGCGGCGGCGGTGGCGGTCATGTGGCAGTTCTCCTCGAAGTAGGCCTGGAGGGTGCGCACGAGCTCGGTGCCGTACTGCTCGTCGTAGCGCACGAGCGGCGCGATCGTGCTCTCGTAGAACGCCCTCATCTCCTCGGGATGCGAGGCGAGGACCCTGAACAGGAGCTTGTAGGTGCCGCTGCCGATCTCCTCAGCGCCCTGAGTCTCGGAATTGCGCAGGACGTCGAGCACGAGCTCGGCCTCCTGGGCGGCGCCGCCGAGCTCGGCGGGGTCCGAGTAGAAGCTCGAGAGGCCTACCGTGCCGAGGCGCGCGAGCCGGGTCGCGAGCCTCCGCGCCGATGTGAGCGTGGCCGCCGCGGCCCCCGCGGCGCCGGTGGCGGGGAGGAGCGCGTAGATGCGCGCCAGCCCGTCGTCGGCGGGGTCGAGCGGCTGAGCGAGGGCTCCCGGATGCTCCTCGGCGATCGTTGCGAGGACGAGCTGGGGACGGTCGCGCGCCAGCTCCACCCCGAGGACGACGGCGCCGCGGGAGAGATCGCAGCCGAGCCGTGCGGCCCGGCGAACGATCTCGGCTCGGTCGAGGTCCTCGCCGGAGCGCAGCCACTCGACGAAGGAGGCACGCAGGTTCTCCTCGACCGCGTCCTTGGCCTCCTCGATCGCCAGCTTGGTCATCGTCGCGGTGGCCGCGAGGTGCAGGAACTCCGTCGCCTCGGCGCGTGGGGGACCACCGGTGCGCAGCAGCGCGACGACGCCGACCGTCTCCTCACCCAAGCGGATCGGGACCTCGGTGAGGAGATTGGGCGGGACCATGGCCGGGCGCCCCAGGCCCCGCTCGGTTACCCAGCGCGTGAGGGCGCGGTGCTCACCGGGCACTTCCTCCTCGCGGGGAGCGATCGCCGTGCCGAGCACGGGCACCGCGATCGCCACCGCGCCGCCGGCTCCGGCGGCGGCCAGCTCCGCCACCCGTGGGAGCCCGTCGCCGCGGATTACCGCATCGGTCATGGCATGGTGGGCCTCCCTGAGCCGGCTCACCAGAGCCCACCCCGCGGTCGGGCTCACGTCGTGCGCACATGCGTCTGTCTCACGGGTGCTCGAAATCACCATCTCACACTGCTACCTCTGCCGGACGACGAAACGTCCCCGGACAGTATTCCGCCCGACCGTTGGCGGTCATTGGCCCGGTGTCGAATATCGGGCGGGACGGGCACGCCGATCTGTCAGAGTGTTTTCAAGGTCATCGCCTATCGTGGACGGCGTCATAAGAAAGGTGGATTGACCCATGGCATACCTGCGCACCGTCTCAACTTCTCGTCTCCTCGCTGTCATCGCCGCGTGTGTCGTGGTCGCCGGCGGCGGTACCGCGATCGCCGTGGCCGCGACCTCGTCTGGTCCGGTGCCCAAGGACGAGTCCCTGGCCCAAGCTGTGCACGGCGCGCTCACCGGCCCTACGGTCACGGGCATCACCGCCCACGTCACTTTCACCAACCAGCTCATCTCCTCCGCGGATCTCGGGCAGCTCTCGAGCCCGCTGCTCAGCACCTCGAGCGGGCGCCTGTGGCTCTCCACCGACCACCAGATGCTCCGTATCGAGCTGCAGGGCAATAACGGCGATGCCCAGCTCGTGGTCAACGGCCAGAGCTTCTGGGTCTATGACCCGTCCTCGAACACCGTCTACAAGGGTCAGCTCCCGGCCAGCGCCTCCCCGGCGCACAAGGCGAAGTCCGCGGCCGCGAGCAAGCCCGACGTGATCCCCTCGTTGGCCAAGATCCAGACCGAGCTCGGCACGCTGGGCAAGGATCTCAACCTCTCAGGCGCGATTCCCGGTGATGTCGCCGGCCAGCCCACCTACACCGTGCGCGTGACGCCGCCCCACAGCGGCGGCCTCCTGGGCGCGGCGGCAGTGGCCTTCGACGCCATCCGCGGCGTGCCCCTGCAGTTCTCCGTCTACGCCACGGGCGCGACCTCGCCGGTACTCCAGCTCACGGCCAACGACATCACCTACGGTCCCGTCGACCCCTCGGCCTTCTCGGTCCCGCCGCCCGTGGGCGCGAAGGTCGTCAACGTCACCGTGCCCAACGGCCCGATGAAGGGGAAGCTCGCCCACGGCAAGCATGCCGCGTCCGTCACCGGTGCCGCCGCCGTGGCCTCCAAGGTGCAGTTCGCTCTCGTGTCGCCCACCAAGCTCGTCGGTCTCCCGCGCCACACCGTGCGCCTGCTCGACTGGGGCGGAAGCCCGGCGGCGCTCGTGACCTACGGCCAGAACCTGGGCGGAATCGTCGTCATCGAGCAGAAGGCCTCTGGCGCGGCGGCGTCGAGTAGCTCGAGCAGCCGCAGCGGCCATGATTCGGCGCTCTCGCTCCCCACCGTGTCGATCCACGGCGTCACCGGCCAGGAGCTCGATACGGCGCTCGGCACGATGATCCGCTTCACTCGCGCGGGAGTGTCCTACACAGTGCTCGGATCGGTGCCGCCGGTGGCGGCCGAGGCCGCCGCGCGCGGGTTGTAGCGCAGTGGCGGACGCTCCGCCCATCGAGGTCCGCGGCCTGGTCAAACGCTACGGGGAGCTCGTGGCCGTCGACAACGTCGATCTCACCGTCGACGCCGGGGACGTCTACGGGTACCTCGGCCCCAACGGCGCCGGGAAGACCACGTCGCTGCGGATGATGCTCGGTCTCATCAGGCCCACCGCCGGCCACGTGCGGCTGTTCGGGCGCGATCCGCTCCTCGGCGCCCGCGCGCTCGAGGGCGTGGCCGGGTTCGTCGAGGCCCCGCAGTTCTATCCCTACATGTCAGGTCGGCGAAACCTCGAGCTCCTGGCCGCCTACGACGGTCATGAGGCGAGCGAGCGGATCGACGAGGCGCTCGACACCGTGGAGCTGGCGGGACGCGCCAAGGACCGGGTGGGCGGCTACTCGCACGGCATGCGCCAGCGCCTCGGCATCGCCGGGGCGCTCCTGCGCGCACCCAAGCTCCTGCTCCTCGACGAGCCCGCGACCGGGCTCGACCCGGCGGGGATGCGCGACATGCGCGTTCTCATCCGCCGCCTGGCCGATGAGGGAATGACCGTGCTCCTTTCCAGCCACCTGCTCCCCGAGGTCGAGGAGCTGTGCAACCGGGTGGCCATCGTCCGCACGGGAAAGATTGTCTACGAGGGGGCGATCGCCGACCTCAAGCGCGGCGCCGGCGCCGTGTACCGGCTCTCGACGACCGACGACGAGCGGGCGATGGCGGTGTGCCGCGCCCAGCGCGGCCTCGGGGAGATCAGGATCGAGCACGGCTACATCTGCTTCTCCGCCGACGCCGCAGCGGCGGCCGAGCTCTCCCAGGCTCTCGTCGAGGCAGGAGCGCTGATCCAGATGCTCGCGCCCGAGACGGTGACTCTCGAGGACCTGTTCTTCTCGCTCACCGAGGGGGACGGCGCCGGGAGCAGCGACGGCAGCGAGCGCGCGGCGGTGGCGACATGAACCCCGGGGTCGCCACGGTCTACCGCTGGGAGCTGCGCAAGCTCCGCTACCAGAAGCGCACCTATCTCGGCCTCGGTCTCGCGGTGATCGTCCCCATCATCTTCGTCGCCGCGGTGAGCTTCCGGCACGGCGGCCCGCACGACGTGGCCTTCGGCGACTACATCGATCGCAGCGGGCTGGCGATCCCGCTCGTCATCCTCTTGTTCGGCGCGGTCTGGATGTTCCCCCTCATCGCCGCCCTGGTGGCCGGCGACATCGTCGCCTCCGAGGATCACAACGGCACCCTGAAGACCATCCTCACGCGCTCGCTCGACCGCGGGCAGATCTTCACGGGCAAGGCCCTGGCCGCCACCACCTACGCGATCGTCGCCATCCTTCTCGACGGCGTCGTCTCCATCGTCGCCGGCGTGCTCAAGTCCGGATTCAATCCCCTCCAGTCCCTCTCGGGGACCATCGTCTCCGCCCCCAAGGCGCTCGAGCTCGTGCTCGTGAGCCTGCTCGTGTACCTGATCCCGATCCTCGCGATCGTGTGCATCGGCCTGCTCCTGTCGACGGTCACCCATAACAGCGCCGCCGCGGTGGTGGGCACGCTGATGTTCTCGCTCATCATCCAGCTCGTGGCCATCCTCCCCGGGCTCGGCTCGGTCCAGCCCTACCTGCTGAGCACTCAGTTCAACGCCTGGCAGGGGCTCCTGCGCACGCCGACCGACTGGGACCCGATCATCCGCGCCGCCTGGGTGTGCTCGCTGTACGGGCTGCCCGCGCTGCTGGCGGCGTACCTGGTATTCCTGCGCCGCGACGTCGCCGGTGGGTGACGCTCCCGACCCGACGCGAGTCCTCGTCGTCGACGACGACCCGCCGCTGCTGCGGATGCTGGCGCGCACTCTGGCCGCCGAGGGCTACGCGGTGGCCACCGCCGCGGACGGGGGCGCCGCGCTCGCTCACATCTCGAGCGCGTCCCCGCCCGACCTGATCGTCCTCGACGTGACCATGCCCGGGCTCGACGGCCTCGCCGTGTGCCGGCGCCTGCGGGGCAAGGGGGTCACGGTTCCCGTCCTCATGCTCACCGCACGCGACACCGTCGCCGATCGGGTCAGCGGCCTGGACTCGGGCGCCGACGACTATCTCGTCAAGCCCTTTGCGGTCGAGGAACTCGTCGCCCGCCTCCATGCCTTGGGTCGCCGCGGCCGGGACGGCTCGGGGATGCTGAGCTACGGCGACCTCACCGTCGACCCGGCGGCGCGGAGCGCGACCCGGTCGGGCCGGAAGATCGACCTCACCGGGCGCGAGCTCGAGATGCTCGAGCTCCTGGTGCGCGAGCCCCGGCGAACGATCACCCGCGAGCGCGCCATCGAGGAGATCTGGGCCGGGGGGGCCGAGCCCAACGTCGTCGACCGCTACGTCACCCGTCTGCGGCGCAAGCTCGGCGCGCCGCCGCTCATCCACACGGTGCGCGGCTCGGGTTTCATGCTGCGAAGCTGAGCGCTCCGATGACCGACAGTCCTCCTCGCGCGAGCGCCCCGGGGCCACGCCGCCTCGCGGGATCCCTGCGGGCGCGGGTCATCGCCGCCGCCACGGGCTCGATCCTCATCGCGGTGGCGCTGCTGGGCACGGCAGCCGTGATCATGGTCTCCCGCCAGCTTCACGGCGCGCTCGACACCGCCCTGCGCCAGCGGGCGCAGGAGGTGGCGCTCCTCAGTGTTTCGGCGCCGGCCCTGCTCACCGGGCCGGGGGCGCTCGAGAGCCCGGTGTCGGGGAGGCAGATCGTCGTCGAGGTGCTGGATGCCCACGGGCGCATCATCGCCCGCTCGCAGGCTCTCGGCGCGAAGCTCCTGCCCTACGGTGAGCTCGCGCATAGCGCCATCGGGGCGGGGAGGACGGGGTTCCAGGACATCAGCCTCGCGGGGCGCCCGTTTCGCCTTTACGCGGGCCCGATCGCCGCCGCCGGCGGCCCGGCGGCGGGCGGCGCGGTCCTCGTCGCCTCCGACCAGTCGGACATCACCGACACCACGCACCACCTGATCGTCCTCCTGCTCTTCAGCGGGCTGGGGGCGGCCGCACTCGCCGCCGTCGCCGCCGCTGGGCTGACACGGCGCGGCCTACGTCCCCTGCGCGGGCTCGCCGATGCCGCCGAGGAGATCGAGCGAACGGGCGACCCGTCCCGGCGCCTGCCCGAATCGCGCGCGCGCGACGAGATCGGCGGGCTCACCGGCGTCCTCAACCGCATGCTCGGGGGACTCGAGCGCTCGCGCGCGAGCGAGCGCCGCTTCCTCGCCGACGCCTCGCACGAGCTCCGCACGCCCGTCACCACCCTGCGCGGGAACGTTGAGTACGCAGTCCGCTACGGCGCCGATCCCGAGATCCTCGCCGAGCTCCAGCGCGACGCCACCCGGCTCGCCCGCCTGGTCGACGACCTCCTCGTGCTCGAGCGGGCGGGCGAGGGCTCGCCTCGCGACGCGCTCGTGGAGATGGTGGAGCTCGACGCGCTGGCGCGGGACGCCGCCGCGGTATCGGACCGGGTCGTGCTCGGTGGGGTGAGCCCGGTGGCCATCCGTGGCGACGAGCAGGCGCTCGGCCGCGCGCTCGGGAACCTGATCGAGAACGGGCTCGTGCACGGGCCCGAGGGAGGGAGCGTCACCGTGGCGGTGGAGGCGCGGGGGGGAGGGGCGGTGGTGCACGTGAGCGACGAGGGGAGTGGGCCCGATCCCGCCGATCACGAGCACCTGTTCGAGCGCTTCTGGCGGGGCGCCAGGGTCTCCGAGCCGCCGGGATCAGGTCTCGGCCTGGCCATCGTGGCGGCGATCGTGGAGCGTCACGGAGGCCGCGTGACGGTGCAGGGAGCGACCTTTAGCATCGAATTACCGGATGCAATCCGGGTTGCAACACCGCAACTCCGGGCATCCTTACCACGTTCTAGGGCGTAACGTTTCGTGTTTAAGGAGCCGCGGCTCCGGCCGCGCAACCCTCGCTATGTCTTCCAATCCCGCCCTGCACTCCACCCTGGAGCCCATTCAGCGACCCGACACGGTGCCCGTCCTCGGCGTTCCCCTGGCGTTGACCGACTACGACCGCGTGCTCGCCTGGATCGACGAGATGGTCGCTCGGCGCGAACGAGGCTACGTGTGCGTGGCCAACGTGCACACGGTGATGGCGTTCTCCGAGGACCCGGCGCTTCGGGACGCCGTCCTCGGCTCCTCGCTCAATCTTCCTGACGGCCAGCCGCTCGTATGGGCGGTCAATGCCCTCGGCTACGACCTCGGTAGCCGCGTCTATGGCCCCGAGCTCATGCTCCGCGCCTGCGCCCGCGCCGCGACCACGGGCCAGCGTATGTACCTCTACGGGGGCCACAACCAGGGGGCGCTCGTCGAGCTGGCTCTGAACCTGCGCCGGCGCTATCCCGGCGTGCGCATCGTCGGCGGCTACTCGCCCCCGCACCGGACCCTCCACGAAGAGGAGCGCGCCGCCATCGCCGAGGAGATCAACCACTCGGGCGCCGACGTCGTGTGGGTGGGGATCGGCGTGCCCAAGCAGGAGAAATGGATGGCGGAGATGCGAGAGGCGATCGAGGCTCCCGTCCTCGTCGGCGTCGGCGCCGCCTTCGATTTCCACGCCGGGCGTGTGCCCCAGGCCCCCAACTGGATGCAGGAGGCCGGACTCGAATGGGCCTATCGGCTCGTGCGCGAGCCACGTCGCCTGTGGCGGCGCTACATGCGCTACAACCCCCGCTTCGTCGGGAGCTTCGCGCGTCAGCTCGTCGAGCACCGCCGGGCCCTGCGCGCGCGCTGAGCACGCGCGCCGTGCACACTTCCCGGTCGTGACCGCTTCTCGCGCTGCATCGATCGTCGTCCCGACACGGCTTCGGGCGGACTACCTCGACGTGGCGCTTGCCTCGGTGGCGCCGCAGGCCGCCGGGGCCGGCGCCGAGATCATCGTCGTCACCGATGGGGAGGATGCGCAGACAGCTTCGGTCGCCGCCTTTCACGGCGCGCGCTTTGTCGCCCTGGCCGCCGGCGCGGGGGCTAACGCGAAGCGCAACGCCGGCGCGGCGGCGGCGAGCGGCGAGCTCATCGTCTTCATCGACGACGACATCGAGGCCCCTGCGGGGTGGCTCGATGCGCTCCTCGCCGGCGTCGCCGCCGCGCCCGAGCACGACGTGTTCGGCGGCCCGATCCGGGCCCGGCTCGACGCCGGGGGACCGCACGCGTGCGGGCGTGAGGGCGCGCCCATCACCACCCTCGACCTGGGCGCGGTCGATCGGGACGCGGAGCTCGTGTGGGGAGCCAACATGGCCGCTCGCCGCAGCGCGCTCGACCGCGTCGGCCCCTTCGACGAGACGATCGACGGCACCGGGGAGGAGGAGGACTGGCAGCGCCGGTTCCTGACCCTGGGAGGGCGCACGCGGTATATCGCCCGCGCGGCCGTCGACCACCGCCGGGTCGGCGCCGACGCGCGGTTGCGCTCGCTGTCACGCGCCGCATATTTCCGGGGCCGCTCCGCACGCCGCTACGACGTCGTCAAGGGCGTCGCGCCGGGACGGGCGAGCGAGCTCGGTGTGCTCGCGGGATGCGCCTGGCACGTGGTCCGGCGGCGCTGCCTCAACGGCGTGGTGCTGGGCGCGCATGCATGGGGGAGGGTGGTGGAGTCGGCTGGCGCGGTGGAGGGGGCTGGCGCCGAACTCGCCGACGGACAGGCGGTCTCCGCCTCGGCCCCTCCCCCTGACGATTTCGTCTCGGGGACGAGCGGGCAGGTGTCGGGGATCCGGGCGACCGTGCGCGCGGTGGCGGGCGACGCGGCGCTTGACGCCGTCGCCGTCGCGCGCGGCGAGCCGTGGCGGCTGAGACGAGCGGCGCGGGCGTGGCCGCGCCGGCGCGTGCTCGCGCTCGGCGTCGAGCGTGTGGACCGGCCGAATGTGCTGGCGCCGGCGCGGGCCGAGCTCGAGCGCTCGCGCCACCATGTCGAGTTCGCGAGCATCCCGGTGGAAGACCGAGGGAAGTTCGAGAACCTCAATGCGCTCCTCGCCGAGCACCCGGCGGCCGGTCACGACTGGCTGATCGCCATCGACGACGACGTGGCGCTGCCCGCCGGCTTCCTCGACGCCTTCGTGTTCCTGGCCGAGCGCTTCGGTCTCGTTCTCGCGCAGCCCGCGCACCGCCGGCGCTCCCACGCGGCCTTCGCGGTCACCCGCCGCCAGCCGGCCAGCCTCGTCCGCGAGACGGCGTTCGTCGAGATCGGACCGGTGGTCGCCTTCCAGGCGGCCGCCTTCGACACCCTGCTCCCGTTTCCGCCCCTGCGCATCGGTTGGGGCCTCGACGCCCACTGGTCGGCGGTGGCCCGCCAGCACGGCTGGCGGATCGGCGTCGTCGACGCCACCCCGATACGCCACGGCCTGCGCCCCATCGCCGGCGCCTACAACCGCGAGGACGCCCTCGCCGAGGCCAGAGCATTTCTCTCAGAGCGGCCGTACACCCCGGCCGAGGAGGCGGGCCGGACGCTGGCGAGGCACCGGTCGTGGCGGTGACGGTGCAATTCGGCAGAGCGCAATTCCATGGGCGGATTCGGCACAGCGAGATCCGCCGGGTGGTCAGGCTCGCGGCTCCGGCGCCGGGTCCGGCTCCGGCGCCGCGCCGGGCCGGTCCGGACACGGGCCTGGTCGAGAAACGCGACTGTGGGTAGCGTTTCTCGACCAGGCCCCCTCTCGAAGGACACCCGGCCTGCCCGCCCCGACCCGCTCCGACCCCGATGAAGGTCGCCATCGTCGCCGAGTACTACCCGCGCGCGGGCGATCCGGCGTCTGGCATCTGGGCGCACCGGCAGGCGGTGGCCGCCCGGGATCTGGGAGCAGAGGTTCGGGTGCTCGTGTTGCACAGGCCCGTGCCGCCGCTCGCCGCCATCCGCACGCTCGACGCCGGTGCGCTCGCTCGAGCGGTGGGCCAGCCTCCGCACGTCGTGCTCGACGGGATCGACGTTCGCTACGTGCGCTATGTCTCGCCGCCCCGGCCGTGGAGCTACGGGTCGTGGGGACTGTGGGCGGCGCCCGCGCTCGCGCTCGCGCTGCGGCGCCTGCACCGCGAGTTCCCCTTCGACCTCGTCCACGCCCATTACGCGGTGCCCGCGGGTGATGCCGTGCGGCGGGTGGCGGCGAATGTCCCGCTCGTCGTGTCCGTCCACGGGGGCGACGTCTACGCGACGAGCTCGCTTCGCGCGGGGGCGCGCACCGTCCGCGCCACCCTCGGGCACGCGCGCCTGGTGCTCGCCAACAGCGCGGGAACGGCGCGCCGTTGCGCCGAGCACGGCGCCCGCGCCACGCGGATCGTCCACCTAGGAGCCGAGCTCACACCGCCCGCGCCGCCCGCCCTGCACGCCGCACCCGCCCTGCACGCCGCACCCGCCCCGCACGCCGCACCCGCCGCCCCGCCCACCCTCGTCACCGTCGGCCACCTCATCCCCCGTAAGCGTCACGCCGATGTGATCGCCGCGCTCGCCCGGTTGTCGCCCGCTCACCCCGATCTCCGCTACGTGGTCGTCGGTGACGGCCCCGAGCGCGAGCGGCTGCGGGCGCTGGCCCGGTCGCTCGGGGTGGGGGACCGCGTCGATCTGCGCGGGCAGCTGCAACCCGAGGAGGCGGCCGCGTGTGCGCGCGCGGGCACGGTATTCGTGCTTCCGAGTGTGGATGAGGCGTTCGGGGTCGCCTATGTGGAGGCGATGGCGGGTGGCGTGCCGGCGATCGGCTGCCTGGGGGAGGACGGCCCGGAGGAGATCGCTGCGGCGGGGGGAGGGATCGTGCTCGTCCCGCGCGGTGACGTCGAGGCGCTGGCTGCGGGCATCGAGGCGCTCATCACCGACGTCGATCGGCGGGCCGCGCTCGGGCGTGAGGCCCTCGCCACCGTGCGGCGCGCGTTCACCTGGGAGCAGTGCGGTAGAGACACGGTGGCGGCGTACCGTGAGGCCACCGACTCTTGAAGGTTTAGACGCCCGCGGAGCCGGGAATTACCGAGATTGAGGTGTTCAAACGTGGCCTGGTGCGCCTCGGGCCTTTTTACGCCTCAAGCCACGCTGGTCCTGGTCGGCGGGAGGCCTCCCCGGTCCCGGGCCCCCGCCTCCAGCGTGGCAAGCAGCCGCAGGTGGCGGAGGCACCCGGTCCCCCCTCCGTCACTGCGGCTGCACTGCGTTAAGAACCACCCCTGGAGGCCAACCGTGACAACCCCGAAACTTCGCGCGCACCGTTCCGTTCTACCCGGTACCGACGGCCCGGACTGCTACTCTCCACCGCTGGGCGGGGAGGGGAAGCGCCCACGCCGGTTAACTATGCGCAGGCTAAACCTCCCTATCGCGGTGCTCATAGCACTGACTATTCCGCTCGGCGGCTTGGTTGCCGCTGCGCCGGCGGTGGCCGCCTACAACATCAGCGCCGTCTACAAGGACTGCGAGAACAACGGGCAGCTCACGGGTCACTATTCGCGTGCTCAGCTGCAAGCGGCACTCAGCCAGCTGCCCACCCAGGTAGCCGAGTACAGCGCCTGTGCCGACGTGATCCGCCAGGCCATCATCCGCGCCTCGTCGCACGGGGGCGGCCACAGCGGGAACGGCGGGACCACGGCCGCGGGCGGCGGCGGCGGCGGCGGTAGTAACGGCCGCGGCGGCTCCGGTCACGCCGGATCCGGCGCGAACGCCGCCAAGGACGGCACCTCCTCGCTCAAGCATGGAGGGGCCGCTGGAACCGGTGGCAGCGCCAACGCGATCACGCTCTCGGGTTCCAACGTCCGGCCCGGCGGGACGGGGAGTGGCAGCAGCTCGCTTCCGGTGGCGCTCATCATCGTATTGGTGCTGCTCGCGCTCACGGCCGTGAGCGGCGGAGCCTTGGCGATCCGGCGCCGTGTCTTCGCTCGCCACAGCACCTAGGAGGCCGCGGCTCCGTCCCCGCCGCGGGGCGGCGGGCGACGGAGATCAGGCGTGGCCTGGCATCGGCACCGACCTCGGCCTGGCAGTGCTGTTGGCCGGCGCGCTGTGCGTGCTCGCGTTCATCACCACCGGTGGGACGACGAGCGGCACGGACCTCGCCCCCAACACGTGGGCCGAGATTGCCCTGGTATTGGTGGCCTCGGGCCTCGGGGTGGCCGCGGTGCGGCTGTGCCCTTCCGGCCGCGCGTGGGGCGCCGTCTCTCTGGGGCTGTTCGGTGCCCTGGCGGCGCTCACCCTGCTCTCGATCTCGTGGTCGGTGCAGCCGCAGAACTCGTGGCTCGACACCAACCTGACGACGGCCTATCTCGCGGCCTTTGGCGGCGGCCTCGCCTTGGCGCGGCTCGCCCCGGAGCGCTGGGCCGCGATCATCGGCGCCGTCGTCCTCGCCACCCTCGTGGTCAGCGGGTACGCCTTGCTTGGCAAGGTGTTTCCGTCGACCATCGCCACCGCCCAGTCGCTGCTCGGCTCCCGCTTGAGCGCCCCATTCGGCTACCCCAACGCCATCGGCCTCCTCGCGGCCCTCGGGCTCCCGGCATGCCTGTGGCTCGGCGCGCGGCGCGGCGGCCGACCGATCGTCCGCGCGCTCTCGGTGCCCGCCATCGGCTTGCTCGTGGCGACGGTGTTGATGTCCTCCTCGCGCGGGGCGCTGCTCGCCGCGATCGTCGGCCTGCTCTTCTGGTTCCTGCTCGTGCCGCTGCGGCTGCGCGCCGCGCTCATGCTCGCACTCGGCGTGGCCGCCGGGGCCGCGGTCATGCTCTGGGCAGTCAGCGTTCCCGGGCTCAGCAGCGACGGTCAGTCGATGTCGGCGCAATCGGCGGCCGGGCACGTGTTCGGCGTGGTGCTGATGGTGATGCTGGTGCTGGCGTTCCTGGCGGGGCTCGCCGCCTCCTTCACCCTTGACCGGGCCCGGTGGGGGGAGCCCGAACGGCGACGTGCGGGAGCGGCGCTGCTGGCGCTGCTGGCCTGCGTACCGGTGATCGCGGTGATCGCGCTGTCGGCCTCGCAACGCGGGTTCACGGGAGAGATCTCCTACGCGTGGAGCAAGCTCACGAGCGCCAACGTGGGCTCGGGGGGCACGGGCGCGAGCCGGCTCCTGGCCGAGGACAACTCACACGCTCGCTATTGGAGCCAGGGCCTAAAGGTCGGAGATCACGCGCTGCTCAAGGGCGTCGGCGGCCTCGGATTCGGGACCGCGAGCCTGCGTTACAGCGACGCGCACGGAGCCGCAGCCAATGCCCACAGCTTCGTGATCGAGACCTTCGCTGACTTCGGCCTGATCGGACTCGCGGTGACCCTCGCCCTCCTGGTGGCCTGGGGCGTGGCGAGCGCCCGGGCGGTGGGACTGCGAAGGCCCACGGGAGAGTGGCTGCGGACGAGGGGGCGCACGAGCCCCGAGGAGCCCGTCCCCGAGCGCGCCGCCGAGCGTGCCGGCCTCATCACGTTGCTCGCCGTGGTGGTGATCTTCGGCGTCCATTCGGCGATCGACTGGATCTGGTTCTTCCCCGGCCTCGCGGTACTGGCGCTGGTGTGCGCCGGCTGGCTCGCCGGGCGCGGTCCGCTGGCCACGCCGGTCGGGCGAGGGGCGAGCGCGGGCGGCGACGTTGCCCCCGCCCTCCGCGGTCCGGCCCGGGTCCTCGGCGCGGGGCGACGGGCGGCGACTTCGGGCTGGCGCTCGATCCTCACCGCGCCCTACCGGGCCTTCGAGGCGGCACCCGGCCAGACCGCGGCGACGGCGGCGATCGCCGCTATCGCGCTGCTGTGCGCGTGGACGATCTGGCAACCGCTGCGCTCGGCGGACGCCGATTCCGCGGCGCTCACCGCGCTCACCGCCAACCACCCGGCGCAGGCGCTCGCCGACGCGCGATCGGCGGCGGCCATCGACCCGCTCTCCACTGACCCTCTGTACACCGAGTGGTCGATTTACAGCATCGTCTTCGGCGACAAGACGACGGCCCGGGCCGTCCTTCAGAAGGCCGTCGCGCTTCAGCCCGCCAACCCGGCGACGTGGCTGCAACTGGGTAGGTACGATCTCCAGGTCGGCCAGCCGAGGGAGGCGATCGCCGCGCTCGAGGCTGCGCTGTACCTGTTCCCGCAAGACCCCACGACGCCGAGCCTGCCCGGTCTGATCGCCCAAGCGCGGTCAAAGCTGCCGTAGCCCGCCGGCTCACGCCCCTCGAGCAAATGCCCCGGATATCCATCAGAGCGCTCGCCGCCGTGGCCGCCGCCATCGTCGCCGTGCTCGCCGCTCCCGCCTCGGCCCTCGCCTCACACGCGCCCGAGTCGATCTTTCAGGACGACGACCATCTCGTCTACGCCAGTTCGGCGACGGTCACGCAGACCCTCGACACGCTCGCCGCCCTCGGCGTCGACCGCATCAGGGTGACGGTGCAGTGGAACGACATCGCCCCGAATGCCGCCTCGACCACCGAACCCGCCGGCTTCAACGCCACCGACCCGAACGCATACACCCTGAGTCAGTTCGGCGGAAGCGCCAACATCTGGGATCCCTACGACAGGGTCGTCGAGATGGCGGCGGCGCGGGGGATCGGCGTCGACTTCAACGTCAGCGCTCCCGGCCCGCTGTGGGCGATGCAGCCCGCGCCCGTCACCGCCGCCTACGGGACCCGTCCCGCCAATCACTACGAGCCGTCAGCGACCGACTTCGGCCAGTTCGTGCAGGCGGTGGGGACCCGCTACAGCGGGACCTACGCGCCCCCGGCCCCGCCGGCCGCGACGCCGCCGAGCCCGCCGACCATCTCGATCCCGCTGCTCACCCCGACGACGACGACCACTACCACGCCCACCCCGGCGTCGGCGCCCCTGCCCCGTGTCGATTACTGGTCGATCTGGAACGAACCGGACCAGCCCGGCTGGCTCGCCCCCCAGTGGACGACCGTGGGCGGGCACCGCGTTCCCGAGTCGCCGAGGCTCTACCGCTCCCTGGTCGACGCCGCGGTGGGGGCCCTCGACGTGAGCGGGCACACCTTCGACACCGACACGATCCTCATCGGCGAGACGGCACCCGAGGGCGCGATCACCGTGGTCGGAAAGGGCCGGCACACGCGCTACAACAACGCCACCGGCTTCTATCAGGCGATGCCGCCGATGGTCTTCGTGCGAGCGCTGTACTGCGTGAACGCGCGGAACCGCAGACTTACCGGTACGGCGGCCTCCGCCGTCGGCTGCCCGACGAGCGGTGGCGCCAAGAGCTTCGTGACCCAGCACCCGGGCCTGTTCTATGCCACCGGCTTTGCCCATCACCCGTACTTCTTCCTGTACGCGCCGAGCTACAGCTCTCCGGTCCCGACCTTCGTGCCCATCGCCAACCTCGGGCGCCTGGAGCGGGGTCTGAACCGGATGCTCGCGAGCTACGGCGTGCACCGCACGATCCCCATCTACTTCACCGAGTACGGCTACCAGACCAAGCCGCCCGACCCCTACCAGGTGGTCGGCCCGGCCAAGCAGGCGGTGTACCTCAACGAGGCCGACTACATGGCGTGGAAGGACCCTCGCGTTCGCTCGGTGTCGCAGTTCCTGCTCTACGACGCCGGACCCAACCCGCTCTTCGGGCCGTCGGACTTCGACTACTGGAACACCTTCCAGACCGGCCTCATCTACGGGCCAGGCACGTCGCGCGACGGTCAGGCCAAGCCCGCCTACTTCGCCTACCGCCTACCCATCTGGATTCCGGCCGCGAACGTCAGGCGGGGCTCGAAGATGCTCGTCTGGGGCATGCTCAGACTCGCCCCCAAGGACACCGCGCAGCAGGCGCTGATCCAGTGGCAGCCCGTACGCGGCGGGCGCTACCGCACGATCAAGACGGTGAGCGTCCCCGCGAGCGCGGTGCACGGCTACTTCACCGCTCGCGTGGCGCCCCCGGGCAGCGGTCAGGTCCGGATCGTGTGGCGCTCCGCGGCCGGGCACTCCTACGCGAGCCGCGTGGTCGCGGTCACGGTGGGCTCCGGTAAGGGGACGGGCTCCCGGTCCGGGCTGAACGGCTCGACACCGCTGCACTGAGCGCGCGACTAGTCTCTCGGTCGCGTGCCGGACCGCTTCTCCCAGCTCACCGTCGCCGTGGTCGGCCACGTCGAATTCGTGGAATTCCTCCAGGTGGCGCGCGTGCCGGTGGCGGGAGAAATCGCGCACGCCCGCCGATCCTTCACCGAGCCCGCGGGCGGAGGCGGGGTGGCCGCGGTGCAGCTCGCGCGACTAGCGCGCGGCGCGAGCCTGTTCACGGCCCTCGGGGACGACGCGGTGGGGCGGCGCTGCGCGGCGGGGCTCGAGGGCTACGGCGTGCGCGTCCACGCCGCCTGGCGCGACGCCCCCCAGCGCCGGGCGGTGACCTTCATCGACGACGACGGCGAGCGCACGATCACCGTCATCGGCGAGCGCCTGGCTCCGGCGGGCGGCGACCCGCTGCCGTGGGGCGAACTCGCCAAATGCGACGCCGTCTACGTGACCGCCGGCGATCCCGCGGCCCTGCGCGCGGCGCGCCAGGCCCGGGTCATGGTGGCCACGCCCCGGGTGGGCCCGGCCCTGGCCGAGGCCGGCGTCGAACTCGACGCTCTCGTCCATAGCGGTCGCGACCCCGGTGAGCGCTATGACCCGGGCGATCTGGACCCCCCTCCTCGCCTGGTGGTCTCGACGGGCGGCATCGCCGGCGGGACCTTCACCGCCGCCGAGGGGCGCACCGCCACGTGGGAGGCCGCTCCCCTCCCGGGCCCCGTCGTCGATACCTACGGCGCCGGGGATTCCTTCGCCGCCGGGCTCACCCTCGGTCTCGGGGCGGGACTGGAGGTCGAGGCCGCGCTCGCGCTCGCCGCCCGGTGCGGCGCCGTCTGCGTGACTGGGGCAGGACCTTATGGCGCGCCCCTGGAGCCGGTGACCGAGGAGACGCTGCCTGGATAGGTAGCCAGGCTCGCCGAGCACCCCGATCTGCGTCCGCCGTCTCGGCTGCTACCGTTCGAGCCGTCGCTGAATGTCCGACGACGACCCATCCCGAAGTAACGGCGCACAGGGCGGCGCCGTAATCGCTCCCGAGTGAGCGCGCTGCTCATCATCGCCTCGGTGGTGCTCGTGCTCATGAACGCGTTCTTCGTGATGGCCGAGTACGCGCTCGTGCGCTCGCGCGGATCGCGCCTGGAAACGCTCGCCGAGGCCGGTGTGCGCGGCGCGCGGCTGGCGCATCAGCAGATCGAGGAGATCGGCGACTACATCGCCGCGTGCCAGGTGGGGATCACCATGGCCTCGATCGGCATCGGCGCGCTCGGCGAGCCGACCATCGCCCACCTTCTCGAGCATCCCCTGGGCGGTCCGCTCGGGCACACGGCCGCCGTGGTCATCTCGGTGGTCCTGAGCTACGTGCTCATCATCACCGCGCAGAGCGTCGTCGGGGAGGTCGTCCCCAAGCTCTACGTGCTCCAGCACGCCGAGGGCGTCGCGCGTCGTCTCGCCCCGCCCCTCAAGTTCTTCCGGATGATCTTCCACCCGTTCATCGTGGTCCTCAACGCGTCCTCACGGTCGATCCTCAAGGCGCTGGGGACCGACCCGGATGCCGAGGACGCAGACAACGGCACGCCCGAGGACATCAAGCGCATCATCGCCGACTCGCTCACGGGCGGCCAGATCGACGCCGGCGAGGCCGAGATGCTCACCGGGGTGTTTCATCTCCACGAGCAGGAGGCCCGCCAGGTGATGACGCCGATTCCGGCCGTGGTCACCGTCGACGTCAACGACAGTGTCGAGGAGGCGCTCCGGTTGTGCGTCTCCACCGGTCACACGCGCCTGATGGTCACCGAAGCCGGCAACCAAGACCGTGTGCGCGGCATCGTCCACGCCAATGCGCTGGTCAAGCTCCTGATGACCGAGGGGCCCGAGGCGCACTTCGAGCCGGTGGTGCGCGAGGCGCCGATCATTCCCGAGACCAAGCCCCTCGACGACCTCCTCGCCGACCTGCAGCGTGAGCGCACGGAGCTGGCGATCGTCATCGACGAGTACGGTCGCACCGCGGGTATCGTCACGGTCGAGGACATCATCGAGGAGGTGGTGGGGGAGATCTCCGACGAGACCGACCCTGCCGGCGGCGCGGTGCGTCGCCTCGCCAACGGCGATTGGTTCGTGCGCGGTCACGTCGCGGTCACCGACCTCGAGGACTATGGGCTCGAGCTGCCCGTCGACACCGATGCCTACAACTCGGTGGGCGGCTTCGTCTTCGCCCAGCTCGGCCGGCTCCCCAAACGCGGCGACACCATCGACGCCAACGGCTACGAGATCCGCGTCGAGTCGGTGCGCCAGAATCGGATCGAGGCGGTGCGGATCAGGGAGCGCGGCGGCGCCAGGCCGGCGCCCGAGCGGACCGCGGGCGCCGACGAGGAGCCGCCCGCGGCAGCGAGGGCCGAACGGCGCAGCGGCAGCGGCGCGCATGATCAGCGCGCGTGATCGCGACTTTCGTTACATTGTCCGCTCACAAGGCCGTGCGGCTCACGTGCCGTGCTCCGGGTCTCGCCCGGCGGCTGCGAGAGGAGAGATGAGGCCGGCCCTCGGGGGGGCCGGCTTCAAATTACCCCCTTGCTTGTCCGACGCGCTGCTGAAGAATCGAGCCGGCCGGATACACACACACAAGGAGGACTGTTGTGAGGGGCATCAAGAAGAACGACGCGCCGCGCGCGCGCCGTCGCCGTCCGACGTACGCGGGAGTAGCGGCCACCCTGGCGCTCGTCCTCGCCATGAGCGGCGGCGCGTTCGCCGCCAGCAGCTACATCATCACCTCGACCAAGCAGATCAAGCCCTCGGTTCTCTCGAAGCTCAAGGGCAAGCGCGGTCCGGCGGGTCCAAAGGGCGCGGCGGGTGCGACGGGTGCGACTGGTGCGACCGGCGCGACGGGCGCCGCCGGCGCGACGGGCGCGACCGGACCGGCGAACCCGAACGCGGCAACGGTAAATGGGCAGACGGTCACCAAGATCTTCGGCACGGTGGCTGCGGCCGCGCCGGCGATCCAGATCTACTCCGGACAGGGTCTCACGATCACCTTCTCGTGCCCGACCTCGACCAATGATCAGGTAATCGCAAATGGACCGGCCGCCGCGAACGACAACCTGGTCTTCCAGGGCAACGGCCAAGCTGGAGCGTTCCAGGGACGGGTCGAGTTTCTCGCGCCGACCTCGAACACGGTGATCGGTGCCGGCAACTACGGATCAGGAGTGGCGACTTACGCCACCTCAGCCGGCAACGTCGTGACCGTCACCTACGGCTTCGACGACGCCGCTTCCGGTGTCTCGAGCAACTGCTCGGTTTGGGGCCACGCGGTCTCTGGATAGCGGCGCGGACCCGAGATAAAGCCCCGCGGGCCGGTCCCTTAAAGAAAACCGGCCCGCGGGGACGGGCCGGTCTCTTGCTTCTGGGGAGGAGGTGCTGCTATGAGGTACGTCGCAAGCGGAAGTGTGCTCCGCTGAGATGAACGATCCTTAAAGGATTACTCGTAGCTATAGAAGCCTTGCCCGGACTTGCGTCCGAGCGAACCTTCTTCCACGAGCGCGCGCAGGCCCGCCGGCACCGCGGCGCCGATAGCGTCGCCGATCGCCTCGGAGACGTCGAGGCCCACGAAATCGAGCAGGGCCAGGGGGCCCATGGGCTGCCCAGCGCCCAGGGTCATGCAGCTGTCTACCGCTTCGGGGGAGAGCCCGGTCTCGGCCATGAGCTCGACGGCGCTGAAGAGGTAAGGGAAGAGAAGACGGTTCACCACGAATCCGGGGATATCGGGCACTTCCACAGCGGTCTTCTCGAGCGCCTCGCACAGTGCCTGGGCGCGGGCTCGCGTGTCGACCGTCGCGCCCTCAGGGAAAACCAGCTCGATGAGCTTCATGCGCGGCACCGGGTTGAACACGTGGAGCCCGACGAAGCGGTCGGGGCACCCGGCCGCGAGCGCCAGCTGGGCGATGGAGAGCGAGGAGGTCGTGGTAGCGAGCACGGCGTCAGGGGCGGCGTGGGTGGCGAGGTCGCCGAGGAGGGCGACCTTGTGGCCGTGATCCTCGACCACGGCCTCGACCAGGAAGGTGGCGGTGGCGAGGGCAGCGAGGTCGGTGACGACCTGCACCCGCTCGGGATCGATGACGCCGTCGTCGATCCGCGACAGCGTCTTGGTCACGCGGTCGCGCGCCCGCCGGGCCGAGCCGTCCGAGCGTGCCCACAGCACGACCTCGCCGGCGCGCGCCGCCGTCGCCGCGAGGCCGCAGGCGATCGCGCCCGCACCAGCAATGCCGAGCCGTTCCTGCAAGGTTTCGCTCAGGCCGCCTGCTCGGTGGGTCGGATCAGGATCTCGTTGACGGCTACGTGGCGCGGCCGGGTGACGATGTAGCCGATGCTGTCGGCGATGTCGTCGGCTTCGAGGCGATCGATGCTGCCGAAGCGCTGGCCGATCTGCTCGAGGATCTCGGGACGGTTGTGCCCGGCCAGCTCGGTCGCCACCGCGCCGGGCTCGACCAGCGACACGCGGACGTGACGTTCGGTGACCTCCTGGCGCAGCGACTCGCTGAACGCCCCGACGCCGTGCTTGGTCAGGTTGTAGACGCCGCTCCCGTTCCTCGCCACCCGCCCGGCCACGGAACTGATGTTGACGATGTCGGCGACGCGACGAGGACCGTCCTGCGCCGCCTTGAGCAGATGGGGCAGGGCGGAGTGGGCGCAATAGAGAAGTCCGAGCACGTTGATCCGGACCATGCGCTCCCACTCCTCGAGCGGCGCGTCGACCACGGGGCCGAGGAGCATCATCCCGGCATTGTTGACCAGGATGTCGAGGCGGCCGAGCTCGGAGACGCATCGCTGCACGGCACCGCTGGCCTGTGGCTCCTCGGTGACGTCGGCCTCGACCACCAGCGCAGTCCCGCCGTCGTCGCGGATCCGGCTCGCCAGGGCCTCGAGGCGGTCAGCGCGGCGCGCCACGAGCGCAACCGAGGCTCCGAGACCCGCGAGACGGCGCGCCGTCGCCTCGCCGATGCCACTGGATGCTCCGGTGACCAGCGCCGCGGTACCGTCGAGGGCCGTCGCCGGCCGGGGATCGCTCGTGCCCATCGGCGCCAATTATGCCCAGCGGAACCCGGTGGCGTCGGCGGCCACCGGTAGCGGGCTCGAGGGGAGCCCGTCCGCGGGCTCGTTGGCGTTGTAGCCCGCTGGTGCCAGGTCGTTCGGGGTATCGGGGTGGAACAGGGAGGCGAGGTACTGGGCCTGACCACGTCCGGGGCCGAGCTCGAACTGGCCGCCGCCGTAGGCGCCGATCCCGCGCCCGGCGCAGTAGTCGTAGGTCGCGCACAGGTCCGGGAGGGAGCCGATCCGCGAGGGCTTGATGTTGACCATACGGGGGGCGAAGGGCAGCGCCTCGATGTCGGCGATGGAATGGATGGGGGCGTCCCAGGTGATCCGGTCGTGGTGATCGGCGAGGATCGCGGCGGCGTCCGGGTCGATGACGTCGGGATCCTCGATCCACGCGTTCGGGAAGGCGTCGATGACCCGGCGGTAGAGGACGGGGTCGGTGTCCTGATCGACCACGGTCCCGCGGTAGAAGGACTTGAAGTCGACCGAATCGACGGCGCCGGTGGCCACCAGGGCGGCGATGATCTCTGGGTCCCAATCGGTGGTGGGGTCGAGCTTGAAGCGGAGCGTCGGGTAACGCTCGAGCCGGCGGGAGATGGGCTCGAGCGACGCCGGCTCACCCAGGCGCAGCGAGACCACGAAGGTCACGGGCCGCGGCTCGCGCCCCAAAACCTCGTGCAGCGGCCGTCCCGCCTGGCGCAGGGCGAGGTCGAGCGCGGCGCTCTGGAACGTCCAGCGGCGGTAGAGCCGCGAGACGTCCCGCTGGGGCTCGACTGCGAACAGGTCGAGCGAGTCGATGAGGGGGCAGAACTCGCCAAGGGTGTAGCGGCCCGCGAGGGCGGGGACGGGTCCGGCCTCCTGCATCGCCGTCTGGTCGACGCCGTCGTAGACGACATCCTCGCCGAGCCCCTCGTGCCCGCCGCCATGGAGGTGGACGACCGTGCTCAGGCGCTCGAAGCCGCTCGAGACCTCGGCCTTGAGGCCCTCGAGGGTGTAGCCGTCGATCTCCACCGGGAGCTGGGAAAGCAGATCAAAGGTGCTCAAACTGGATGGCACGGATGTCATCCGGCGCTCTCCTCCCGGGCGCCCGCCTCAAGGCGCGTCACCAGCTCCTCGAGCTTGAGCTCCTCGAGCCCGCGTCCCACCGCCTCGAGCTCGGCGGCGCAGTACTCGACGAGCTCGCGACCCTCCTTGACCAGATCGAGGGTCTCGCGCAGGCCCGCCTCGCCCGAGTCGAGGCGGCGGATGATCTCCTCGATCCGGGCGGCGGCACTCTCATACGATCGCTCGCTCACGACGAGGGCTCCTCGCCGGGCGGGTGCACGCGTGCGCGCACGCGGCCGTCGTGAAAGCGAAGCCCGAGCTCGCGCGCCGCCTGCGCTCCCTGCGCCGTGGTCACCGGCTCGCCGGCCGGATCCTCGATCAGGGCGTATCCCCGGGCGAGCGTTCGCGCGGGGTCATGGGCACCAAGGGCAAGCGCCAGGCGCTCAAGATCCTCGGTGCGGCGAGCCACTCCATCGGTTCGGGTACCCGCAAAGCGCCGCGCGCGCCCCTGCAGCTCGGCCATCCTGCGCTCGCGGTCCACGCGCGCGCCGCCGGCCTTGCGCTCGAGGACGACCGTGTGGGTCCTGGCGAGCGCGCGGTGCTCGGCGAGCCGCCGGCGGGCGCTCGCGCGCATCTCCCGGAGTCGCTGATGGAGGTGCACGCGGTGACGCGCGACGTGCTCGGCCGGCGCCCGAGAGAGCTGGGCGAGGTGGCGCGCCCGGCCGAGCACGGCGACGCGGCCGTGGCGCTCGAGCTGGCGGGCGCTCGCGGCAAGATCGGCACGCGCGGCGCGGCAGTCGATCCGCACCGCCGCCTCAGCCGCGTGCGTCGGCGTCGAGCACGAGACGGCGGCGACATCGTCGATCAGGGTCTGGTCGGTGTGATGCCCGACGGAGGCGATCACCGGGGTGCGGAGCAGCGCCACGGTCCGGCACAGGGTCTCGTCGCAGAAGGCCAGCAGGTCGGCCAGCGACCCCCCGCCGCGGGCGACGATCACCACCTCGACCTCCTCGATCGCCGCCAGCTCCCGCAGCGCCGCAGCGATCCGGGGCGCGGCGTGGCGATCCTGGACGGGCACGAAGGCCCACACCAGGCGACCCGCCCACCCGCGTCGCCGTAGTCCGGCGAGGACATCGTCGCGGGCCTTGCCCTGTTCTCCGGTGACGACGCCGATGGTCTTGGGCACGGGCGGGCGGGCGAGGCGCTTCTGAGGCTCGAACAGGCCCTCGCCGTCGAACTGCCGGCGCAGGCGCTGCAGCGCGGCCAGCAGGTCGCCCTCGCCCTCGATCCGCAGCTCGATGACCGAGAAGGTGAACGACGGCGAGGAGACCGAGCTGCCCGGGTAGTAGTCGCAGCCGCCGCCCACGACCACGCGCATGCCGTCGACGAGCGTCAGCCCCAGGGCCTGGAACTCGGTACGCCACATCGAGCAAGGCACCGCGCCGCGGGCGTCGCGGAGCTCGAAGTAGACGCGGGCGCGGCTTCCCCGGAACCCCCAGACCTCCCCGACGAGCTGGACGTGCGCGAACTCCTGGAGGCGGCGCTTGAGCTGCGCCGCATACTGCCCGACCGGATAAGGGCCGGGCAGGTTCGACGTCGTCACGGTATCGGCGTCGGTGGTGATGGCGGCTTCGAAGTCGGTCATCGTCCTCCTTCGAGGCTATCTGACGGGCCGGGCGACCCTAGGTCGCTTGACCGCCTTCCATGCCTCCTCGCAGGGCCAGCGCTGGGACCACTCGAGGGTGACGTATGGGTACGTGGTGGTCGAGCCGTCGGGCGGGCGGATCTCGAGGAGCTCCTCGACGGCGAAGCCGGACCGGCGCAGGAGGGCGATCATCTCGCCGTGGGGGAGGTGAAACTCGACGGAGTCGTCATCTGACCACTCGAAGCGGTGCATTCCGAAGTACGGGCGCAGGAGCCGATCGGTGGACGGGGCGTTCTCCTCGTCGGGGGCGGTGAGCATCGCCAGCACTCCATTGATGAGGAAGATCAGCTGCCCGCCGGGACGCAGGAGTCGCGCCGCCTCGGGGATCCAGCGGTAGGGATCGCACCAGATGCTCGCGCCGTACTCGGAGATCGCCAGGTCGAAGCCGCCGTCCGGAAGCGGGACCTCCTCGGCGTTGCCGTGGATGAGCGGGAACTCGAGCCCGAACTCCCGCTGCAGGGCCCGTGCCGTGCTCAGCTGAGCCTCGGAGTTGTCGATCCCCACCGGCCGCGCGCCGCGGCGCGCCAGCCACGAGGAGACGTACCCGGTGCCGCATCCCAGCTCGATGACGTCGAGACCCTCGACATCGTCGGGGAGGAGATGGAGCTGGGACTCGGGGACGCTCCATTCTCCCCACGACGGCTCGTCCTGGGCCCAATTGGCTCGGCCGCGCTCGGCCCAGTCCGGCGCCCAGGTGTCCCAGGCGTCCCGGTTGCGGGTGACGTAGTCGGGGGGCTCGGGCACGGACCTCTGCGAATCTTCCGGCACGCCCACGCCGCCAGGGTACTACCGGTGCTAGCGTCTCGGCCGTGATCATCTCGACGATGAACGACCTCCCCGGGTACCGGATCGAGGAGGTCTACGGCGAGGTGTTCGGGCTCACGGTGCGCGCCCGCAACCTCGGCTCGCAGATCGGCGCTGGCTTCAAGTCGCTCATCGGCGGAGAGCTCAGGGGCATGACGAAGATGCTCGCCGAGGGTCGCGAGCACGCCACCGAACGGCTCGTTCAGGAGGCCGAGGAGAAGGGCGCCAATGCGGTAATCGCCTTCCGGTTCGACACCTCCGAGCTCGGCTCAACCTGGACGGAGATCTGCGCCTACGGGACCGCGGTGCGGGTCACGAAGGAGTTCTGAGGGCGCGGGCGCCAGGGGCGAGCTCGATGCGGATCACCAGGCACGTGCGCGCCCCCCGGGCCGCCGTCTACCGAGCGTTGATCGACGCTGACGCGATCGCGGAGTGGAGAGTCCCCGTGGGCATGACCTCGGTCGTGCATGCCTTCGACGCCCGCGAAGGCGGCTCGTTCCGTGTCTCGCTCTCCTACGACGATTCGTCGCAGGCCGGGAAGACGGCAGCTCACACGGACACCTACCACGGGCGCTTCGCGAAGCTCGTCCCCGATGAGGTGGTGGTCGAGGTGATCGAGTTCGAGACCGGGGATCCCGGGCTCCGCGGGGAGATGACGATGACCACCACGCTCGCCGATGCGCAGGGCGGCACCGATGTCGAAGTGGTGCACGAGGGGCTTCCCTCCGGCGTCTCCCTCGCCGACAACGAGACGGGCACGCGCATGGCCCTCCACAAGCTCGCCGCGCTCGTCGAGTCCGTGGACTAGCAACTAGCCTGCGCGCGCGAGCGTGAAGGAGACCTGCACCCCGAGGGGGACAAAGCCCATGCGCGCGTAGAGCTCCTTCGGCCAGTCGTCGACGTCGGCGGGGATGACGATGGGATCGCACCCTTCGGCGCGGGCGTGCGCTATGGCCGCGGCGATCACCGCGCGCGCGAGACCTCGCTGGCGTTGGGCTCGCAGCGTGCCGACGTTGTCGATCAGGGCGGTCCCACCGCCCACGTCCTCGAGGAACAGCGTGCAGGCCGACGCGAGCTCGCCGTCTGCTCCCGCGGCGAAGCAGCGAGCGCGGGTGGCGTCGCGGAGCACGTCCATGGCCTGGACCAGGCGTGGAGCGAAGGTGGGGCCGGCACCGAGGGGTGGATCTTCCTCGGCCAAGCGCAGCTCGACGGTACGCAGGGTCGCGAGGTCGACCTCGTGCGCGAGACCGGAGCGGGCCGGCCGGTCGGCCTCTCCGCACAGCGCCATGAACACCGTGCGTTGGCGCGACCACCCGGCCCGGGTGAACTGTGGCGCGAGGCTCTCGGCCGCGGCCGCGTCGTCGAGCACCACGTGCCGGTGGCGCAGATGCCTGAGCCAGCGCTCGGCCACGGCGACGACACCGTCAGCGTCGAGCCGGGGAGTGAGGGGTGCGTCGAGGGTCACCGAGTTCAGGTGGTAGACGTCCCGGAGATCGTCATGGAGGATGACCACTCCGTTTTCGAGCGCGACCGTCCGGCGCGCGCCACGGGTCCGTAGCGCCCTATCGAAGGCGAGCGCGGTCGCGAGCGGTTCCACGCGGTTCAGCGTACGAGGTCGCCGGCGCGGCTAATCGGGCGCTGGCACTACGAGGACCGGGCGGTCCGAGAGATGCAGGAGCTTGTGGGGCGTCGACCCGAGCAGGGCGCCCCTGATCGGGCTCTCACCGCGGGTGCCGACGACGATCACGCGCGCGTCGCGCTCGCCTGCGAGCGCCACCAGCGCCTGCGCCGGGGCCTGCTCGACGATCACCGCCTCGACGTCGCCGGCGGCGTCTGCGGCGAGCGCCGTGGCCTCGATCAGGCGCCTGGTCGCGAGCTCCTTGAGGGCGGCGTGGTAGTCGTGGAGCTCACCTCCCACCGGTGAGAGCTCGTAGGCGAAGGCGATCACCACGATCTCCCCGTACGCCTTCCCCACCTCGAGGGCGACGCGAACCGCCTCCTTCGAGCAGTCAGAGCCGTCGTAGCCGACGATGATCCCGGCGCTCATGACGAGCGTCCCGCGGGGGAGGCGGCGACGAGGGCCGGATCGGCGACCTCGGGCCTGCGCTTGAAGAACGCGGGCATGGTCACACGCTGGATGAGCATGAAGACGATCCCCATGATGATGGTCAGCAGCGCGATGGCCACGGGTGAGCCGATGCCCAGGAACGGCTTGGCGAAGCCGGCATGGGGCTTGGAGTACTCGATCACCGCCTTGACGAGGACGAAGGTCAGCCCTGCTCCGCCGAAGAAGGGCAGCACGCCGATGAAGAGGAAGTTCTTCACGCTCTTGAAGAGCTCGCGCCGGTAGAAGATCACGCAGGCGAACCCGGTGAACCCGTAGTAGAAGGCGATGGTCAGGGCGAGCGAGGTGAAGGCGTCGCCGATCAGGTTCGCTGGACTCGTGACCGAGAGCAGGACGTAGACGAGCGTCGACGCGGTGCCCATGGCGATGGTCGAGAAGCCGGGGCTGAGGAAGCGCGGGTGCACCTTGCCGAACTGCTTTGGCAGCGCCTTCGCCCGCGCCATCGACAGCGTCGTGCGCGCGGTGGGGAGGATGGTGGTCTGCGTCGAGGCCGAGGCCGAGGAGAGGACGGCGATGATGAGCAGCTTGTCGAGGGGCGAGCCGAGCACGCCCTTGCCCAGGGGCGCGAGCACATCGCTGGGGTTGTTGGCCAGCGACGCGACTCCGCCGAAAGCCTGGGCCGCGGTGGCGACGAGCAGGTAGATGCCCACGAGCACGAAGGTCGAGACGATCGCCGCGCGGCCGGGAGCCGTGGTCGAGTTCTCGGTCTCCTCGTTGACACTCACCCCCGAGTCCCAGCCCCAGTAGATGAAGACGGCGAGGAGGATGCCGCCGTTCAGGGCGCTGATGCTCGAGATGTCGAAGGGGTTGAACCAGGAGGCAGCGGGCTCGATCGAGTGGGCGGGGTGAGTGGTGTAGACCTTGACGAGCGCCACGACGGCGAAGATGACCAGGGTCGTGAACTCCATCCCGAGTAGGAGCTGCTGGGTGCGCGCCGAGAGCTCGATCCCGATGTAACAGATCGCGGTCATGATCACGATCCACCCGACGCCGACGACGGTGACCTCGAAGGTGCTGGGAGCGTTGTTGCCGAAGAGCGAGAAGGAGTAGATCCCCGCCACCGAGGCGAGGCTCGGCATCACGAGCACGTCGGCGACGACGATCGCCCACCCGCCCTGCCATCCCGCCCACGGACCCATCGCCCGGGTCATCCAGCTGAACGTCGTGCCGCAGTCGGGGTCGGCACGGTTCATGTAGTAGTAGGCGGCGGCGATCGCCGCCATGGGAAAGAAGCACACGAGGATGACCGCCGGAGAGTGGGCACCGAGGCCGGTGACGAGCGCGATGTAGCCCAGCGTCGCCGCCAGGCTGTAGGCCGGCGCCGTCGACGCCACCCCGATGACGATGTTCGAGAGGAACGAGATGGCGTTCTTCTTCAGGCCCTTGTCCTCGACCTGAATGCCGGCGGCAGGCCCGGCCGGCGGTGCGCTTTCCATGCGGTCCCTTCTGTGTCGTGTGGCGCCGGCCCGCGAACGGGCGGCGCATTCTGCTCGGCGCCGGGCGGGAGCGCAACTGCCAAGTGGACAGAACGGTTATCTGTACCGTGTCCCCGCGTGCCGGCACCTGCCTCCGTTCATGTCGCCGTGCTCGGCGCTGCCGGGACCCGCCGGCTGTCACTACCTCGACCTCGGCGGCCTCTACTGGATGACCCGTCGCCAGCTCGAGCTCGACGAGGAGTTCCGGCGGGTTGGGCGGCTCTCGGTGCTGGGAATTGGCTCCAGTCCCGGCAAGACCAACGTGATGGCGGCCCGCGCTGCGGCGGTGCTCGGGGGGGCGGTCGACTCGGTCGATGTCGCGGCGGCGGGGCGCGATCCGCGCGCCTCTGGTCGCTTCAGCCCGCCCTACGCGGTGCAGACGCTCATCGACGAGCTCACGCTTCCGCCGGTGGTGCTGCGCGACGGGCAGCCGGTGGAGCTCGAACCGCTCGCGTCCGGGGGTGAGCTCGACTACGGGCCGCCGATCGGAGCGGTGGAGACGATCTACACGCTGCACTCCGAGCTCGCGACCTTCGGCGAGAGCTTCGGGTGCCGGGATGCGAGCTTCCGCCTCTCGCTCGCGCCCGCGTTGCTCGGGCGCCTGCGCGACCTTGCCTCGGCGGGCGCGCAGGAGGTCGAGCGGGCGACGAGCGAGGCGACCTCGCCTTCGGCCGAGACGGTCTCCATACACATGGTCATCGCCCGGGGCGGCGGGCGTACCGTCGTGGTGCGGGCGGTCAGCCACCCGCACTTCGGGCTCGGTGGCTCGGTGATCTCGACGGCGGCGCCCGCGGCCGCCGTGGTGCGGCTGCTCGCGCGCGGCGAGGTATCAGCGACCGGCGTGCTTCCGCCCGAGCGCTGCATCGAGCCCGAGGCACTCTTCGCTGAGCTCGAGACCCGCGGCTGCCGCTTCGAGCTGCGCGACGGCGATTAGGATCCGCCTTGTCGTGGACTTGACCCTGTCTCCCAGCGAGCTTGCCTTCCGGGACGAGCTTCGAGCCTGGCTCAAGGCGAACCATCCGGGGCGCGAGCCGGCGGGCGACGAGGCGGCCTTTGCGTTCCGCCGCGAGTGGCAGCGGGCGTTGCATGCCGCGGGCTGGGCCGGGGTGTCGTGGCCGACCGAGTACGGCGGCCGCGGGGCCACCCTGATCGAGCAGGCGATCTACAACGAAGAGATCGTCCGCGCCAAGGCACCCCAGGCCGCCAACGTCCTCGCTCTCGCCATGGGCGGTCCGACGGTGATCGCCCACGGAACCGAGGAGCAGCGGCGCCGGTACCTGCCGCCGATCCTCTCGGCCGAGGAGATCTGGTGCCAGGGGTTCTCCGAGCCCGATTCGGGATCGGACCTCGCTTCGGTGAAGACGCGCGCGACCCGGCACGGCGACGAGTGGCTGGTCACGGGCCAGAAGGTGTGGACGACATTCGCTCACCACGCCAAGTGGTGCATGCTCGTCGCGCGCACCGACAGCGATGCCGCCAAGCACCAGGGCCTCACGTACTTCCTCATGGACATGGAGCAGGACGCCGTCCAGGTCCGCCCCCTTGCCCAGATCACCGGCGAGGCCGAGTTCAACGAGCTTTTCATCGAGGAGGCGCGGATCCCCCACGAGAACATCATCGGGGGAGAGGGCAACGGCTGGGCGGTGGCCATCACCACCCTCATGCACGAGCGCGCCACCCTCGCCTTCGGCCTCCAGGTCTCGGTTCAGATCGCCCTGGGCGAGCTGATCGAGAAAGCCCAGGCCTCGCGCGCCGGCAGCGGGGTGGCGAGCGAGGACCCCGTCGTCCGCCAGCGCCTGGCCCAGCTCCTGATCGAGGCCGAAGTCCTGCGGCTCAACGCCTACCGCGGGCTGACGGCGATCATGCGCCAGGGCGTGCCCGGCCCCGAAGGATCGCTCGGAAAGTGGCACTGGTCCGACGTCAACCAGTCCCTGACCGAGCTCGCCATGGACATCGCGGGCCCCCGGGCCATGCTCGCGGATGACGAGTGGACCTACCGCTTCCTGCGCGCCCGCGCCAACTCGATCGAGGGCGGGACCACGGAAATCCTCAAGAACATCGTCGCCGAGCGCGTCCTCGGCCTCCCGCGCATGCGCTAGCGATGAACTTCGACTTCACCGACGACCAGCGTGCGATCAAAGGCACCGCGCACGACTTCCTCGCCGCGCGCTACCCGCCCGCGGTGGTCCGCGAGCTCGCCGCCGACGAGCGCGGATTCGGCGACGAGCAGTGGCAGGCGCTCGCCGAGCTCGGCTGGACGGGGCTCGTCGTTCCCGAGACGGACGGCGGCCTCGGCCTCGGCGCCGTCGAGCTCGTGGTCATCCAGGAGGAGCTTGGATACGCGCTGGCGCCGACGCCGTTCTTCTCGAGCGTGGGGGCGACGCTGATGCTCGTGGCCGCGGGAACCCCCGAGCAGCGCGAACGGTGGCTGGGGCCGCTCGCGGCGGGCTCGGTACGCGGGACCATCGCACTGTGGGACGAGCACGCCGGCTGGGCCCCCGACCACTCCGAGGTCGAGGCCGCCGGCGGCACGCTCACCGCGACGAAAATCGCCGTGCCCGACGCCGGCAGCGCCGACTTCGTCGTCGTCTCGGGCGCTGACGGTCGCCACTACCTGGTGGAAGCCGGAGCTCCGGGGGTGGAGATCGCACCTGTGCGCGGGCTCGACCCCACGCGCAAGCTCTTCACGGTCACGCTGTCGGGGGCGTCCGCCGAACCCCTGGCGCTGGAACCGGTGCGCATCGCCCACGCCTACCACACCATCGTCACGGCGCTGGCGGCCGAGAACGTGGGCGTCGCCCAGCGGGCCATGGAGATGGCGGTGGCCTACGCCAAGGAACGGCGGCAGTTCGGCCGCCCCATCGGCGCCTACCAGGCGGTGTCCCACCGCTGCGCGGAGATGCTCCTCGAGGTCGAGGGGGCCCGCTCGCTCTCCTACTGGGCCGGGTGGGCCCTCGACCACGAGCCCGAGGCCGCCGGCCGGGCCGCCTCGATGGCCAAGGCCTACGCCAGCGACGCCGGCTTCCGGGTCACCGCCTCGGCGCTCCAGGTGCACGGAGGGATCGGGTTCACCTGGGAGCACGATCTCCATTTCTTCCTCAAGCGCGCGAAGGCGAATGCGCATGCCTTCGGGGACGCGCGGTGGCACCGGGAGCGAGTGGCGGACGCGTCGGGCGTGTAGGGATGGGTGGCGCGCGGCGGGGCGGGGCGCCCGGGGCGGGGGGGCTGGCCCGCCGCGGCGGGGGGGGCGTGCTACGAAACGCCTGACCAGCAGGCCTTTCGTAGCACGGGATGGTGTGAGGCGCCGCGGCGGGTGGGGCGCCAGGGCGGGGGGCGCTACGAAAGGCCTGACCAGCAGGCCTTTCGTAGCACGGGTGGTGTGAGGCGCCGCGGCGGGTAGGGCGCGCGGCGGGGGCGCTGGCGTGCCGGGGCGGGGGGCGTGCTACGAAACGCCTGACCAGCAGGCCTTTCGTAGCACGGGTCGTGTGAGGCGCCGCTGCGCGCGGGGGGCCGCTTGGACCCGCGGCCTGCGCGCGCGGTCCGGCCGCTCGGACCCGCGGCCCGGCGCGCGCCCCGCCCCCGTTGCACCGGAATCCTGGCTCGGTAGGGTGACTGGTATGGACTTCCGCACACTCGGCCGTACGGGCGTCAAGGTGAGCCCGCTGTGTCTGGGCGCGATGATGTTTGGCGCGTGGGGGAACACGGACCATGAGGAGTCGATTCGGATCATCCACCGGGCCCTCGATGCGGGGATCAACTTCATCGATACCGCCGATGTCTATGCGCGCGGGGAGTCGGAGGAGATCGTCGGTAAGGCGCTGGGGGGCGGGCGCCGGGAGCACGTCGTCCTGGCCACCAAGGTCCACGGGACGATGGGGGACGACCCGAACGAGTTCGGGAACTCGCGGCGGTGGATCATCCGCGAGGTCGAGAACAGCTTGCGCCGGCTGGGGACCGACTGGATCGATCTGTACCAGATCCACCGGCCCGAGATCGGTACCGATATCGACGAGACCCTGGGCGCGCTCACCGATCTCGTCCGCGCCGGCAAGGTCAGGTACATAGGTTCTTCGACCTTCCCGGCCAGTCAGATCGTCGAGGCGCAGTGGGTGGCCGAGCGCCGGGGCCGCGAGCGCTTCGTGTGCGAGCAGCCGCCGTACTCGATCCTCGTACGGGGAGTCGAGACCGACGTGCTCCCCACCTGCCAGCGCCACGGCATGGGCGTGATCCCTTGGAGCCCGCTGGCCGGCGGCTGGCTCTCCGGGCGCTACCGCAAGGACGCGGACCTGCCGTCCTCGCACCGCGCCGAGCGCATCCCGGCGCGCTACGACATGTCCCTGCCCACCAATGAGCGCAAGCTCGAGGCCGCCGATGCGCTTGCCCGGCTCGCCGAGGAGGCGGGCATGACGCTGATCGAGCTCGCGCTCGCCTTCGTCATCCGCCACCCGGCAGTGACGGCGGCGATCATCGGCCCGCGCACCATGGACCATCTCGAGTCGCAGCTCAAGGCCGTCGAGGTTGAGCTCTCAGATGAGATCCTCGACCGGATCGACGAGATCGTCCCGCCGGGCGTCAACCTCAATCCCGCTGATGGCGGCTGGCCCAACCCGGCGCTGGAGCCGGCGGCTCGGCGCCGATAAGCGTCGGCGCCGAGCCGCCGGGCAACAGATAGCAACTCACCTTTCCCACGCATGGCGGCCAGTCACTACCTTACCGTCGCCTACCTCCAACGGTAACCAAATCCCCAACGGACGTGCGCGAAAAGGTAAGTGGCCGCCGCGGAATTGTCAAGGCGTGACACCAATACCCACCGGGCTCGCTGATCTGAGTATGCTCGCGCCATGTTCCCTCCTGTGGCGCCGGTGCGCAGCGCGGTGGGCAAGGTACTAGGAGAGACGCCGATGCCGAAGATCCCGGGCCGTCCGAGCGGCGCGCCCACCGAGTCGAGAAGTACCGCCAAGGACGGCTTGAGCAACCAGATCCAAGCGTTCGTGACTACGCATGGGGAGCCGATCTGGAAGCTCATCGAGGCGATCCCGCCGGCGCGGCGGGCCGTCAACGCGGCGCTGACGAACCTGGCCATCCTCAAGTTCCCCACGCGCCCCAACCCGTTGTCGACGATGGCCGACTACACGTCGTGGGACTCCCTTACCGATCGGACGTACAGCGGCAGGCACCTTCCGCCCGCGCGACCGGGCGAGCTTAAGCTGCCGCCATCCGAGGACTTCAAGGATCTCTTCACCCGGGTGGACTTCGTCGAGTCACCGAAGTCGACGGTGCTGTTCTCGTACTTCGCGCAGTGGTTCACCGATGGCTTCTTGCGCAGTGACCGAGCCACGCCACCCGACCCGCGCAAGAACCAGTCCAGCCATGAGATCGATCTCACCAACTTGTACGGGCTGCGTCCCGAGGTGGCACGCCAGTTGCGCACGCTCGAGGGCGGCCTGCTCAAGAGTCAGATGCTCGGGGGCGAGGAGTACCCGCCCTACCTGTGCGATGACGGTGAGATCAAGCCGGAGTTCTCGCTCCTCACCGTGGTGCGGTTCGACGAGCTACCGCCCGAGAAGCGCGACCAGCTCTTCGCCATGGGGAGCGACACCTCGAACCTCCAGGTCGGATTCATCGCCCACAACGTCCTCTTCCTGCGCGAGCACAACCGGATCGCGCGGCTGCTGGCCGACGGGTACCCGGGTTGGGATGACGAGCGCGTGTTCGCCACCACCCGCAACATCCTCACCGTGCTGCTCATGAAGATCGTGCTCGAGGACTACATCAACCACATCACGCCGACGATCTTCAAGCTCAGCCTCGAGCCCCTGGACTTTCCCAACGAGCGGTGGTACCGAAACAACTGGATGTCGGTCGAGTTCAACCTGCTCTATCGCTGGCACAGCCTGGTGCCTACGAGCTACAGGCTTGGCGGACAGAGCATCCCCATCGCCGACACGCTGTACAACACCGAGATGGTGAGGACCTATGGGCTGGGCCCGATCTTCGAGGCGGCGTCCGAGCAGACGGCGGGCCAGATCGGTCTCCGTAACACGCCGTATGAGCTGTGGTATGTCGAACAGCTCAGCGTCGAGAGGGGGCGGAGCGTGCAGCTGCGTTCCTATAACGACTATCGCGAGCTGTCAAAGACTCCGCGAGTCACCGACTTCGACCAGATCACCGGCGACGTAACGGTGCAGGAGGAGTTACGCCGGCTCTACGGTCACGTCGACAACATCGAGTTCTACGTGGGGTTGTTCGCCGAGGAGGTTCCGGTCAACGGGGTGTGCCCGGGCCTGATGGGCCGGATGGTGGCACTCGACGCCTTCTCCCAGGTCTACACCAACCCGCTGCTGGCGTCCCGGCTCTACAACGAGGACACGTTCTCGCCCCTGGGCATGGAGATCATCTCCTCGACGAAGACGCTCTCAGAGATCGTCAATCGCAACGTGCCCGCCCGCGCGGGCGGTTACTTCGTAAGCATGACGCGCAGGGACTGGAAGCACACCTAAGCGTCGGTCGCGTGGCACCACGCCACCTGCGTGACATAGGGCATCACGAGCTCGCCCTCCACCCACGCCTCCGGGTGCTCGGCGACCACGGCACGGACGGCGTCGAGGACCTTGGCCCGCTCGGACTCGGGAAGGGTGGCGATGAAGCTGATGGAGGCGGTGCGCGCGAGGAGGACGTCGACGCTTCCGTTCACGACGTTGGGCAGCGCGCGGTCGGCCAGTGGGGTGAACAGACCGGTGGCGGTGAGCTGCTCGCGCCAGCGGCTCGTGCCCCGCTGCGGGGTGTCGCCGCGGTAAGCCCCGACGAGCTCCTGCACGCGCGCGAACCACGCGAACGACTCGTCCCACGCGTTCCAGATCACCCCGAGGCCGCCGCTGCGGCGAAGCACGCGGTGAATCTCCCGTGCCGCCGCGGCGGTGTCGAACCAGTGGAAGGCCTGGGCCACGAGCACGGCGTCGGCGCTCGCGTCGGGCATGGGAATCGCCTCCGCCGTCCCCGCCAGGGTCTCGACGCCGGGGACGGCGCTCACGAGCTGGGCGCGCATCCCGGGCACCGGCTCGACGGCGATCACGTGGGCGCCGCTCGGGACGAGCGCCCGGGTCAGCTTCCCGGTCCCGGCGGCGAGGTCGACAACGGTGCTGCCGGGGCCGAATCCGAGTTCTGCGGTCAGGAGGTCGATCGCCGCCGTGGGGTACCCGGGACGCCCTTGCTCGTATTCCTCAGCCGCGCGATCAAAGCCGCGCGCGGCCCGCTCGTGCACCTCTCCGGTCAGCTCGCCACCTCGACGCGGCGGGAACGCAGCCACTCCACGGTCTGGGCGATGCCGTCAGAGACGTCAATGGCCGACTCCCAGGCGAGCATCCGGCGCGCCTTCTCGACCGATGGCCAGCGGCGCTGGACGTCGACCTCGAAGGAGGGAAGGTGGGTGAGCGAGAGCTCCTCGGGATCGTTACCGCACGCCTCCCAGATGAGGCGCGCGATCTCGGCCACCGTCAGCTCCCGGGAGGCGGAGATGTTGAAGTCCTCGTTCTCTCCGGCCGGTGAGGCCATGGCGGTGACGATTCCGTCGGCTATGTCGTCGACATGGGTGAGCGTCCGGGTCTGCTCTCCCGAGCCGAAGATCTCGAGCGGGCGCTGGCCGGAGAGGACCTTCTCGATGAGGTCGGGGACCGCGTGGGCGATACCCGGCTCGCCCGGATCGGGCAGCTCGCCAGGTCCGTAGGCGTTGAAGGGACGGCAGATCGTGTAGCGCAGGCCGTGCTCGGCGTGCGCGGCGCGGGCGTACACCTCGCCCGCGAGCTTCGAGAACCCGTAGGCCGAGCGCGGGGTGGGGCAGTCGAGCAGGTACTCCTCGGGGGTGGGGAATTCGGTGGCGCGCTCGAACACCATCGAGGAGGACACGTAGGTGTAGCGCTCGACATCGTGCTCGAGCGCCGCCCGGACGACGGCGCCCGAGAGGGCGTTGTTGACCTCGGTCAGCGTGTAGGGAAGCTTGTGGAAGTTGGCGATGCCGCCGACGATGGCCGCCAGATGGATCACGTGCGAGCACCCCGTGGTGGCGGCGCGTGCCTCGCCGAGGTTACGCAGGTCGCCGGTGCGCACCTCGCAGCCCTCGCGCATCCAGGCCGGGGCGGGGCGGTGATCGGATACCCGGACCTCGAAGTCGGGGTCCGAGAGGAGCCGGCGCACGACTGCGGAGCCGATCATGCCCGCGCCGCCGGTGACCAGTACGCGGCCCACCTCTACGGGGCGGTGGCCGCTGGTGGTCGCATCGCCGCTGCCTCGGTGGCGAAGGCGAATACCTGACCGGTGCCGAGCGCGTTCCAGGGGTCGACGAGCAGGCAGCTGTCCCCGACCGAATCGAGGATCGCCTGCTGGGCCTCGGGGCGCTCGAACTCGGAGTGATTGGTCGCCACGATGACCACGTCGGCGTCGCGGATCGCCTCGTCGAGGGACTGTGTGGGCGTGGCTGCGTGGGGGTCGCAGACCGCGACGTCGGCCAGCTCGCGCTCGAGCAGGCGGATGAGCTTGGGGGAGAGGGAGTCGCGCTCGTCGTCGGTGTCACGCTTGAAGGTGAGGCCGAGGACGGCCACCTTGGAGGAGGAGAGCGGGCCGATCCGCCGCTTGACCCCTTCGACCAGGAACAGGGGCACCGCCTCGTTGACCCGCGAGACGGCAAGGAGCATTCCCGGAGCGTTCGAGCGCTCCTCGGAGAAGGCGAAGTCCTTGCGCAGGCAGCTTCCCGCCGTCATCCCGGGGAGGGCGATCCCCCCGCGCGGATAATCGTGGTTGATGAGGTCGATGACCTCGAAGACGTTCGCGTCGCAGCGCTCGCAGTCCATCATCAGGAGGTTGGGGAGGGCGAAGCTCGCGTAGCGGAGGATGTTGGTCCAGATCTTGGCGAGCTCAGCCTGGACCGGGGTGGTCCGGACGATGGGGGCGCCAAAGACCTCGAACACGCTCGCGGCCCGGCGCGTCGACTCCTCGTCCACTCCCCCGACGATGCACGGCAGGGTCGAGATCTCCTCGAGGAAGCGCCCAGCGGCGATGCGCTCGGGGGCGTGAGCGACGAACACCTCCTCGCCGACCTTGAGCCCGCCACGCTTCTCCAGATACCCGGCCACGAACTCGGTCGTCCCCGGGGCGATGGTCGACCGCAGAATCAGGGCGTGACCGTCACGGAGGACCGGGAGCAGGTCATCGAGCGCCTCCCGGACCTGACTGAGGTCGCTCTCGATATGCGAGAACGACGGGGTGCCCAGGGTGATGACGATGTTCTCGGCCCGGGCGGCGTCGGATGCGCGGTCGGCGAAGTGCAGGCGACCAGCGGCGGTGACGCGGTCCAGGAGCTCCTGGGTTCCCCGCTCCTCGAAGGGCATCCTGCCCCCGCGGACCGAGGCCAGGAGCTCGGGGTTCTTGTCGACGCCGAGAACCTTAAGCCCGCGATCGGCGAAGCACAACGCCAGCGGCAGACCGACACGGCCGAGCCCGATTATCGAGATGTCGTAGGGCACTTGCTCGCTCATAACGTTACGAGCGTCGCGCGGTTGCGCTCACTCCGAGCGCGCGGGCGACTGCTCACCGGCCAGGCTCGGGAGTGGCGCGAGCCCGTCTTCGGCCTCGTGCCCGCGGATCTCCCCGGCCACGGCGATGCGATCGAGGCGCTCGATCTCGCGCTCGCCCTCGATCCGCGCGGGGTCCCCGGGCGGCAAGTCCCGGATGAGCGCGCGGATCCGCTCGCGGAGCTGGAGCGCGAAGTGGGGGGTCGAGGCGCCCATGAGCTGGCGAACGTCGTCGACGGTGACGTTGCGTCCGGGGCGGAGGCGTTCGGGGTTCTCGGCTTCGCTCATTTGGCAGGAAGGACATTGAGGAGCGAGTCGATCTCGGCCTGGGTCACGCCTGAGATCGCGCTCTGGTCACCAATTATCCAGCCATGGTTGTAAACCGCGGCCGTAGGGCCCTCCTGGTTGTAGCCGGAGGCGTTGTTGAGGAGGTCGGTGGCGTCGGGTTGAGGGAGCGTCGAGGGGTTGTCGATGAGGAGCAGCGGCCCGTACTGACCGCTCCCGGATAAGGGCGCGGCGGCTGCTGCCGCGAGCGGCTGGTTGACGTTCGCGAAGACGTAACCGTGTCCGCCGCTGGTGACCGCCCAGCCGAAGTTGCCCTCTCCGGGAATGCACCCGGTTCCGTTCGGGCATGGCGGATCGCGGTAGCGCGAGAAGTTGACGGCGCTGGTCATGGGGTCAGAGCCGGTGACCCGCCGCACCCGCCCGAGCTTGTCGAGCACCTTGGTGACCTCGTGGGAGATCGCGCTCTCGGGGCCGAGCACGTAGATCTTCGGATGCCCGTGGGAGAGGATGGCCTGTTTGGTCTCCTGGGGGACGGTCGAGGCGGTCACGTAGAGGATCGGATCGCCGGTCAGGGCTGCGTACCCGGCGGCGGGCATGGCGTAGGCGGGAGCGTCCGCCGAGGTCACTATGACGTCCGCGCTCGGGGTCCCGGCAGCCGCGGTATGGAACGCGTCGATGTTCGCGGCGAGAGCGAAGGGGTTAGCCCCGGAGATGGTCACGGCGTGCAGGCCGGCCGGCGTCGGGACGTCGCCGACCTTGATCACCTGCGCGCCCCGCGCCACCCCAGCGCCGCGCGGCTTCAGGGCGCCCAGAGCGTTGGCATCGATGGCCGGAAGCGTCCCGGGCCCGGACAGGAGGATCGGAGCGTGAATGGGAGCGGCCATGAGCACGCTGGAGGCGAGCGCCGCCTGCCAGTCGTCGATGGGGGCGATGGTCACGGCCTGGGGGCGGGTGGCGGAAGTGAGGCCCGGATATACGGCTTGGGCCACCCCGGCGGCGTCCTCGATCGCGCCCGCGCCGTTGACGCGGGTGGTGTTGCTGGTGGCGGTGATCGGGAACCCGAGCCTGGGCACCGCCACATGGGGAGCGTTCGGGACCGGGCTCGAGATCCCGACCGTGTGGTTGACGACGACGAGCTTCGACCCGCCGCCGCACCCGGCGATGACCGCCGAGCAGGCCAGGAGCGCGGCGAGGAGCGTCGCTTGGAACCAGGGGCGTGGCATGCGGAGCGTGACCTTAGCGAGCCGTCTCGCCGCTGGCGTCGCTGAGGGGCCCGCGGCCATCGACGATCTGCTCGCGCTCTTCGAGCCGGTTGCGGCGCCGGAGTTCGGCCTCGCGCCGGCGTCGCTCCTCGTCGGGGCCGGTCACGGTCAGCGGGGGGACGGCCGTCGGATTGCCATCGGCGTCGAGCGCGACCATGGTGAAGTAGGCGGTGTTGGTGTGGCGAACCTCGCCGGTGAGCGGATTCTCGGCGTCCACCCGCACCCCCACCTCCATCGATGTGCGCCAGACGGCATTGACCGAGGCGCTGAAGGTCACGAGCTCACCGATGTGGATGGGATAGAGGAAGTTGACGCGGTCCACGCCCGCGGTGACCACGCGCTGGCGGGAATGTTTGACTGCCGTCAGCCCGGCGGCTTCGTCGGCCATCTTGAGCACGGTGCCGCCGTGGACGAAGCCCGCGCTGTTGGCGTCGAGGATGCTCATCCAGTGGGCAAGCGTGGTGCGTGACTCCGACACGGGCTTGGAATCCATCGCATCAGCATCCTAACTGCGCCTCCGCTGTACGCTAGGGAGGCTCGTCCAGCCACCCGCCAAGGAGGATGCGATGCCGGGCCTTTCCGGGCGCATGTCGACAGTCGTCAAAGCCAAGATCTCCAAACTCCTCGATCGCGCCGAGGATCCTGCGGAGACGCTCGAGTACAGCTATCAGAAGCAGATCGAGCAGCTGCAGAACGTGAAGAAGGGGATCGCCGACGTCGCGACGTCGAAGAAGCGGCTCCAGCTCCAGTCCGAGCGGCTCGAGCAGAGTGTGGTGAAGCTGGACACGCAGGCGCGGCAAGCGCTCGCGGCCGGCAACGAGGCGCTCGCTCGCACGGCGCTCGAGCGCAAGAACGTGGCCCAGAGCGAACTGCAGGGGCTGGACGGCCAGATCAAGGAGCTCCAGAACCAGCAGGACCAGCTGACCCAGTCAGAGCAGAACCTGCGCACCAAGATCGAGCAGTTCCGCTCCAAGAAGGAGATCATCAAGGCCCAGTACTCCGCCGCGGAAGCCCAGGTCCGGATCTCCGAGGCCGCCACCGGGGTCGGCGAGGAGATGGCCGACGTCGGCCTGGCCATGCAGCGCGCGGTCGACAAGACCGAGAACATGAAGGCGCGCGCCGATGCCGTTCAAGAGCTCGAGGCGGCGGGCACGTTCGACAACCTGACGGTGCTCGGAGACGGCGAGGACGACATCGACCGCCAGCTCAAGGCCCTCTCGACGACCAGCGAGGTGGATTCCGACCTCGAGAAGATGAAGGCCGAGCTCGGCGCGGGCGCACCCAAGCAGGGCGAGCTCGGCGCCGGGAGCAGCACCGAGGGCTCCGCGGGGAGCGGTCCGGCGGAAGGGCCCACGCCGTGATCATCCGGATCTCGCAGGAAGGGCAGTACGAGTTGCCCGACGGTTCCGTCGCGGCCCTCAACGAGCTCGACAACCAGGCCGTCCACGCGTGCGAGGGCCTCGACGAGGACAAGTTCCAAGAGGCCTATGGCCGGATGCTCGAGTTCGTGCGCACCAACGGCCGCCCGGTGAGCGTCGATCATCTCGGCGGCTCCGACCTCATCCTGCCTCCGCCCGATGTGTCGCTGGAGGAGGCGCGCACGGAGTTCACGGGCGACGGATTGATTCCCGATTAGCCGGTCCCCCGGCGCGGGCCCCCCGGCTACCATTGCGCCGTGGACCCCGTTCGCGCTCGAGATCCGGACGCGCTCGCGAACTTCTATGACCGGCACGCAGGCAACGTTCGCGAGTACTGCGCGCTGATCTGCCCCGAGCCGTTCGTCGACGAGGCCACCTTCGTGGCCTTTCGGGACTTCCTCGCGCGGATGGCGGACGCCGACGCTGACGCCGATCTCGACGAGCTCCTATGGAAAGCCGCGCGAGGCGCCGCCGCGGGTCGAGCCGTAGTGGGCGCCGAACTGGGGGACGCCGCTGAGACGCAGCCGGAGGCGACGTGCCTGGCCATGCCCGAGCTCTTGGCCGCCTACGTGAGCGGCGAGCTTCCCCGCCTCGGTGACCTCGATCGGCACCTGGTCGACTGTGCTGTGTGCCGGAGCACAGCGATCCGTTTCCGCGACGCTGAAGGCGCATTCACCCACACTGCAGAGGAGCAGCCGCCGGCGGCGATCCGTCGCGCCTGGCTCGAGATCGCCACCAGCGGCCACGCCGCCTGAGCTAATGCCCGATCCCCTGCGTGGGGGCGGACTGCGCGGGGAGGTTGGTTCCCCCCGGTGTGACAGAAGGAGTGCTTGGCCTCGGCGCCGCGGGGGTCACAGGCTGGGAGACCACGGGAGCGCTCACCGGTGCTCTCGAGGGCGTCGGGGCGGCCACCACCGGCGCGGCGGGAACGCTGGCCGCCGGGGGTGCGGCGGTGGGCTTGCGCTTGGCGACGTGGCGCGGCTTCGCGGCGCGGTGGTGCCTGACGGGCGCTCGGTGCCTGACGGGCTTGGCCTTGGCCTTGGCCGGGATGGCAGGCGTCACCGGAGTGAGCGCCGCCGGCGCGGCGGCAGCGGCGGGGGTGTGGGTCGCGGGGATGCTGACCGGGGCGCTCATGGTCTTGAACGCGCCGCCGGCCGCCAGTACCGCAGCGGACGCGGCCGCGGCGGCGATGAGCGCGCCGAGAACGGCGATCAGGCGCCGGGTGTGGACTCGCCGCCGGGATGCGGCCGCCGGCCTGCCGGCGCGCCGGCGACGTGCCGGCCTGGGCGAGGCGGGTCTGACGGCGGCGCGCTGCGGCTCGGGACGGCCCACCTGGTCAAGCCCTGCGGCTTCCCGGTGCGCCTCGGGCCTGGCGGCGGCTGCGGCTCCGGCTGCGGCTGCGATGCTGGCCGTTGCCGCCGCGGCTTCGGCCGCTCGGGCGGCGTCGGCGGCCTCGGCGGCGCGGGCTGCTTGCGCAGCGCGGGTCGCGTCGGCGGCGTCGGCGGCGCGGGCGGCTTGGGCAGTGCGGGCGGCGTCGGCGGCGTCGGCGGCCTGCGCAGCGCGGGCGGCGTTGGCGGCGTCGGCGGCGCGGCCGGCTTGGGCAGTGCGGGCGGCGTCGGCGGCCTCGGCCGCGCGGGCTGCGCGCGCCGCCTCGGCCGCTTGCGCGGCTAGGGCCGTCTGGGCTTCGCGCGCGGCTTGGGCTTTGCGCGCGGCTTGGGCTTCGCGGGCCGCTTGGGCCGCTTGGGCTTCGCGCGCCGCTTGGGCCGCTTGGGCTTCGCGGGCCGCTTGGGCTTCGCGCGCTGCCCGGGCCTCCCGCATTTCGCGCCCCGCTTGGGCTTCGCGGGCCGCTTGGGCTTCGCGGGCCGCTTGGGCTTCGCGCGCTGCCCGGGCCTCCCGCGCTTCGCGCCCCGCTTGGGCTTCGCGCGCCGCCTCAGCCGCCCGCGCCGCTTGGGCCTCGCGCGCCGCCTCAGCGGCCCGCGCCGCCCGCGCCTCCCGCGCCGCGCCGTTCGGGCGCGTTGCGTACCCGGTCTCGGTGTCGGCGGCGGCCGGGGCGATGGTGGCGAACCCGCGCTCGGCGCGCTCCATCTTGATCCGGCTTGCCTGGCACACCAGGCATTGCTCGACGTGGCGCTCGAGCTCGAGCTCCTCGACGGGCTCGAGCTCGCCGTTGAAGGCGGCGGCGAGGCTCACGGGGGTCATGGCGCACTCGGGGTCGCGCGGGGCCGATGGGTTGACGCGATCCAGCTGTCCGTCGGCGTCGATGAGCGCCTGCCGGGCCGCGGCGACGCGGGTCAGGCGTAGCAGCTCATCCTCGGCCACCGTGGCGGATTTCGCTTCGATCCCGGCGGCGGCGACGATCTCGGTGACCGCTCGCCTCGAGCCGATCGGGCCGCACAGCTCGCGGCAGTAGGCGCGCACGGCCGCCGTGGCGCGACCAGAACGCAGCTCGGCGGGGGAGGCGGGCGGCGCCGGCGCCGGTTCGCGTCGCGGAGCTCGGCGGAGGACTCCGAAGCGGGGCTCAAGCGGCGCCGGGGGAGCGGACAGGGTGGTGAAACCGCGCTCGGCGCGGTCCATCTTGACCTTGATGGCCCGGCAGGGCAGGCATGCGGCGAGGTGCTCGCGGAGCTCGTGGCGCTCGTCCGGGTCGATCTCGTCGCTGGCCCAGGCGGCGAGACGCACCGGGGTGTCAGCGCAGCCGTAGGCGTCGGTGGCCGCGGCGGTGAAGCGGGCGGCGGTGGCGCGGGTGATGAGGAGCAGCTCGTCCTCGCCGATGGAGCCCGGTTCGTCCTCGAGCGCTCTGAGGATCGCCGTGACGGCTATGTCGCAGGCCTCGGGACCGCACAGCTCGCGGCAGTAGGCCCACAGGGGGGCCTCCGAGAAACCGCCAGCCGCATGCCCACCCGCGTTGCCATTGCTGGCACGGGGGATGTACGCCAGCTGCTGAGTCCCCGCCGGATCCATCGCCGCGGTCAAGGATAGACAACTATGTCGAGGGCCGGAAAGATTTTCGGCCCGGTGCGCTACACGGGAATCCCCCAGAGGGGGAACCAGCGCTCGAGCTCCTCTTCGACCGGGAGCTCGCGGCCGATCTGGGCTTTGAGCTGGAGCTCGCGCTCGTTGTTGCGTTGCTGATCGCCGGGTGCGGGCACGAAGGGATAGAAGGTCCCGCGCTTGTAGTTGTAGATCCAGTAGAGGGGCCGGCCCTTGTCGTCCTGGAAGGCGAACACGGCACAGAGGATGCGGGCGCCGTAGCCGCCCATCTCCAGGGCGCCGCTGACGGCGTTGATGCCGACGACGAGATCGTCGAAATCCTTGCCGCGGAGCACGAGCCAGCGGTATCCGTAGGCGTCGTCGGTGCTCGTGACCATGGTGCCGCTATCGGCGGCGGTGCCGCGGACGACCTCCTCCATCTCACGGACGATGGTCTCGAAATCGGCCGTGGCCAGGGGCTGGAAGACGATGGCCGCCGCACCCCGCGTGGTGATGCCTAGCCCGGTCTCGAGCGTGACGTACGCGGTGGACATGGCGAAGAGACGGTCGGGGGCGGGTCCGGCGAGCTTGCGCTTACCCGTGATGACGTCGAAGAAGCCCATCCCCTGAGGCTAACGCAGTCATGTCGGCAACCCACCAACTTGACAGGGGATGTCGGTTAAAATACGTAACGAGGCGTTTAAAGAGAAGATCGTCACGCTCGCGCATGCGCTCGGGTTCGGTACCGTCGCCGAAGGAGTGGAGACCGCGGTCCAGCTCGAGCAGCTGCGCCGTCTCGGCTGCGACGGAGCGCAGGGCTTCCTGTTCGGCCGGCCCGCTCCCGCCGCCGAGACCGAGGCGCTGCTCGACCGGAGCTAAGGCCCCTAAGCCGTCTGCTGGAGCTGCGCTTCGAGACGCTCGAGGGCGGCGATGCGCTTCTCGAGCGGGGGGTGGGTGGCGAACGCGGTGCCCACCACCGACTTCACTCGCGGGGGGAAGATGTAGAAGGCGGCGAGCGATGAGCTGGCTCGCAGATCGCGCTGGGGGATGTGCTGCATGGTGCCGCTGATCTTCATGAGGGCGGAGATGAGCGCGCTCGGGCGGCCGGTGATCATCGCCGAGCCGCGGTCGGCCGCGAACTCGCGGTAGCGCGACAGTGCCCGCAGGAGCAAGAAGGAGACCGCGTAGACAGCCGCCGAGACGAGGATGACGACGAAGAAACTAGGGTTGTTGTTGTCGCCATCGTCGAAGGCGCCTCCGAACCAGAAGCCGATCTGAACGATGAACGACGCGACCGAGGCGAAGAAGCCGGCCAGGGTCATGACCATGACGTCGCGGTTCTGCACGTGGGTGAGCTCGTGGCCGAGCACCGCTTCGAGCTCGGGAGTGTTGAGCGTCTGCAGGAGCCCGGTGGTCACGCATACGCTCGCCGTCTTGGGCGAGCGCCCGACGGCGAAGGCGTTCGGCATCGGCGTGTCGGCGATCGCCACGCGCGGCTTGGGAAGGTCGGCGGTCACGCACAGGCGATCGATGATCGCGTGGAGCTCGGGCGCCTGGGCAGGCGTGACCTCGTGCGCTCCCATGGAGGCGAGCGCGAGCTTGTCCGAGGTGAAGAACTGGACCGCGAACAGGGCGCCCGCGATGACGGCGATGGTCACCGCGCCGGCGCCGGCGGCGAAGAGCACGCCGACGAGGACGGCGTAGACGAGTCCCAAGAGGAAGAGGGTGAAGACCATCCGGGCCTGGAGCCCGGGGTCACGACCAAAGTTGTTTTTTCGCGCCATATCGCTGATTCTAGGAGGCACGCGAGGCTAGCGGTGCCGTTCTAAGGTAGTTCTTCGGTACAGCCCGATGCGATGCAGCCGCATCCACTCGATCATTCCCGCGCGACGATCGGCGAAAAGCACGGCGCGCGCGGCGGCTCCGAGGAGGTTGAGGACCGCGGTGGCACGCATGAACGCCGGTCCGCGGCGGCGCAACATCCACGCGTACGTGCTCCAGATCCACTGCTCGGTGCTCCGCGCCCCCCATGCCTGCGAAGTCGAGGCGGCGCCCGCGTGGCGGACCACCGCCGAAGGCTCGTACCAGGTGCGCCAGCCCGCCCGGCGCAGCCGCCAGGCGAGATCGAGGTCCTCGGCGTACATCCACTGGCGGGCGTCGAATCCGCCGACCTCATCCCACGCCTCTCGGCGCACGAGCATGAACGCCCCGAGCGCCCAGTCGACGTTCCTGGGTCGAGTGGGGTCCCAACGGCCTTCGATGGCCAGCCGATCGCCGAGGGCGGGGATGACCTCGGCCAGACCCAGATTGAAGGTCAGGGTGAGGGCGAGGGTGGGGAAGGAGTGGACCGAGTGCTGGACGTGCCCGTCGCCGAGCACGAGCTGGGGGGCGACGGCGCCCGCGCTCGCGCGGCGCGCTCCGGCTCGCAACATGACCTCGAGGGCGCCGTCGCCGAGCTCGACGTCGGCGTTGGCCGCCGCGATCCACGGGGTTGTGGTCTGAGCCGCCACCAGGTTCACAGCGCCTCCGAAGCCGACGTTGTCTTCTTCGAGGAGGCGGGCCCACGGATGGCGCTCGCGGACCATCGCCGCGGACTCGTCGCTCGAGCCATTGTCGACCACCCAGACCTCGGCTCGCCCGCGCTCGACCTCGCCCGCAAGCGAGCGCAAGCATCCGTCGAGTAGTTCTCGGGTGTTCCACGACACCACGGCGATTGCCACCTCGGCCATGGCGCGCGAGGCTAGCTCACCGTTCTGCAAAAGAAATTTCACCGCAGGGCTAAAGTCGCGGCTCGAAGCTGCCGATAGGAACCCGTGCAGAGTATGCGGGTGACGCGGGCGTATATCGCCGGGTTCGGGACGGCGGGGTCTCTGCTCGCGGGTGCATCAGTGCTCTTCGTGGTCGCCACCGCCGTGGTTTCCTATCGCGGCTGGCCTCAGGTCGCCAACGCCGGACCCAAGCCGGCGCTGGTCGCGCCCCTAAGCTCCTACGGCGTAACCGCGTCGGTGTCGAAGCCGAGCCGTGGGTCGGCCACCGCCTTTGCCACCCCGAGTGCGATACCCGCTGCCGCCTCGGTCACCGTCGTCCGCCGCATCGCCGCCGCCGTGCCGCGTCAGAGCTCGGCACCGAGCACGCTGCGGGGCGGGGTGCACCACGGCACCACGAGTCACCCGGCGCCCCCGCCGACCGTTTCGACCGCGCCGGTGACCATCCCCACTCCGCCTCCCACCCCCACCACCCCGACCCCCGCCGTGGGACTCGGCGGCGTCGCGACGCAGGCCACCGGAGCGCTCGGCGCCGGTGTGAGCTCCGCCGGCAAGCAGGTCGGAGCCACGGTCGGTGCGATCACCGGCGCGCTCGGTGGTCAGCTCTCGCAGGCGAACCCCGCCGTAGGCGGGATCGTGGCAGGCGTGGGAGCGGCCCTGGGCAACACCGTCACCGGACTCACGAGCGGCGTCGGCGGTGCCGTCACAGGCACCGGTCAGCTGCTTGGCGGGCTCCTCGGCGGAGCCGGGCACTAGTGCCTCCTTAGGCCCTCAGGCGTCGGGTCTGCTCAGGCCCGCGCCCAGCGCCTTCTTGATGAAGCGCACGCTCGCGGCTTGCAGCTCCTCGTCGTGCTGGACGGAGCGATGGTGACCCCCTGGTACGGCGATGAGGCGGCTCGCGGGCATGCGGGCGACGCCGATGAGCTCGCGGGAGTGCTCGACGGGAACCTGCTCGTCGCCTTCGGCGTGGAGCAGGAGGAGCGGCGCTCGCAGAGCCTTGACGGCGGTGAAGAGATCGTGCGCGGTGAGAAGCGGCTCGACGGCCTCGACGTCGGCGGCGAAGGAGAACCTTCCCGCGCGCAGGCCGCGCACGAGCCCCTCGCCGGGCGCCGGGCAGATTGCCACCACGGCGCACGCATCGGCCGCCGGGGCCGCGACGATGGCGAAGTAGCCGCCCATGCTCGAGCCGCGCAGCACGATGGGCAGGCCGGGGTCGCCGGTCGCCGTGCGCAGGAGCGAGGCCATCGAGGCGACGTCGTCGATCGCGCGCGCGTCCATCGGTCCGTCGCTCTCGCCGTGCCCGCGCTGGTCGAAGGTGACGGCGGCGAAGCCTGCGGCGAGGACGACGCGCGCGTAGTCGTGATGGTTCTCCTTGGCGGAGCCGGCGCCGTGGAGGATCACGACGCCGCCGCGGGGCGGCCCCGGCTCGGGGAGCCAGAGGCAGTACGCGAGACCGTGGTGACGCCCGATCTGGGCGGGGAGGGCAGTGGTTACGACGCGCGGGCGGGGCACGGGGCGATCATCGCAGGCAGACACGGCGGTCTCCATGGCATGATCGGCCCTCTCGTGGCGCTCCTGAGCTCACAGCTTTCAGATGTCTATCCGCTCGGCGCGCGGGTGAACGACCGCGGCCGCCTCGAGGTCGGGGGCTGCGACACGGTCGAGCTGGCGCGCGAGTTCGGCACGCCCGCGTATGTCGTCGCCGAGGACGACCTCCGCGCCCGCGCCCGGTCGTTCGTCCAGGCCCTCGCCGCCCGGCACGGCGACTTCGACGTCCTCTTCGCTTCCAAGGCGTTCCCGTGCACCGCCGTGTACCGGGTCCTGGCCGAGGAGGGGCTGGCCTGTGATGTCGCCTCCGGCGGTGAGCTCGCGCTCGCGCTCAGCGGCGGGTTCGAGCCGGCCCGCATATACATGCACGGCAACGCCAAGTCCGAGACCGAGTTGCGCGAAGCGCTGGCAGCCGGAGTCGGGCACATCGTTCTCGACTCGCTCGGGGACGTAGAGCGGCTCGAGGCGGTGGCGTCGGAGCTCGGCCGGCACCAGGCCGTGCTCATCCGGGTCACGCCCGGCGTCGCCGGGAGCACCCACGCGGCGATCTCCACCGGCCAGGCCGACTCCAAGTTCGGCTTTGCCCTCGGGCAGGCGCCGGCGGCGATCGAGCGCGTGAACGCGAGCCCCGATCTCGCACTCGTGGGTGTGCACATCCACATCGGATCCCAGCTCCTCGAGCTCGACCCCTTCAAAGCGGCGGTACGGGCCATCGCCGGCCTCGGCGACTTCCCCGTCTACAACCTCGGCGGCGGCCTCGGGGTCCCCTACACCGCGAGCGAGCATGCGCCCGCGATCCCCGACTACGTCGACGCGGTGGTCGGGGCCGCGCACCAGGCACTGGGCGAGGACAAGCGGCTCCTGCTCGAACCCGGTCGCGCGCTCGTCGCCAACAGCACGGTGACCCTTTACACGGTCGAAGGCGTCAAACGCAATGTGTCGAACTGGGTCGGCGTCGACGGCGGCATGTCAGACAACCTGCGGCCCATGCTCTACGGCTCGGTCTACGAAGCCCTGATCGCCGATCGCGTGACGGCGCCGCCGACCGACCGCTTCCATGTTGCCGGCAAGCACTGCGAGTCCGGTGACGTGATCGTGCGCGACGTGCCGCTCGCGGACCCGCGGCCCGGCGACGTCCTCGCCACCCCCGCCACCGGCGCCTACGGTCACGCGCTGGCCAACAACTACAACGGTGTGCCGCGGCCGCCGGTGATCTTCTGTCGTGGGGGCACCGCGCGCGTCGTCGTGCGCCGCGAGACCTACGAGGACCTGATGCGACGTGACGTCGGAGCGTGAACGCCCGACCGGGCCGGGGGCGCCGTTTCGGATCGGGCTGCTCGGCAACGGGACGGTCGGATCGGCGCTCGCCACGTTGATCCCCGCGCAGGCCGATCGGATCGAGGCGAGCACGGGCTTGCGTCCCGAGGTCACCGGCGTCCTCACGCGCAGCGAGGGCGATTTCGAGGACATCCTCGAGCGCTCGGACCTCATCGTCGAGCTCATGGGCGGGATCGAACCGGCCTACGACTACGTGATGCGCGCGATGCGCGCCGGCCGTCACGTGGTCACCGCCAACAAGCAGCTCCTCTCCCAATACGGCGAGGAACTGTGGGAGGCGGCGCGCGAGCACGGCGTGCAGCTCCGCTTCGAGGGCGCCGTCGCCGGGGTCGTCCCCATCATCCGTGTGCTCCAGGAGTCGCTGGCGGGATCCTCGATCGACCGGGTGCACGGGATTGTCAACGGGACGACGAACTTCATCCTCACCGAGATGGCGCGCACGGGCGCGACCTACGACGACGCCCTCGCCGAAGCGCAGCGGCTCGGCTACGCGGAGGCCGACCCCTCGGACGACGTCGGCGGCCGGGACGCCGCCGCCAAGATGGCGATCCTCGCTCGGCTCGCCTTCGATACCCCGGTCCACCTCGATCAGGTCCGCTACGAAGGGATCGAGCACATCCAGCCCGACGACCTCGAGTATGCCCGCGAGCTGGGCCTCGGCCTGAAGCTCATCGGCACCGCCGAGCGGCTCGAGGAGGGGCTCTCGGTGCGCGTGCATCCCGCCTTCCTGTACCCGGGGCACCCGCTCGCCTCAGTCGGGGGTCCCTTCAACGCGGTCACCGTCGAGTCGGAGGCGATCACCGAGATCACCATGTCCGGCCCCGGGGCGGGCGGGCCGCAGACCGCGACAGCGGTTCTCGGCGACGTGATCAGCGCCATGATCCCGCCCGCCTCGACGCCGGCGGCGATCCAGCGCCTGCCCATCGTCGAGGACGTGGTGTCCGCCTTCTACCTGCATCTCGAAGTCGCCGACGAGTCCGGCGTGCTCGCGCAGGTCGCCCAGCTCCTCGCCCTCCAGGACGTGTCGGTCAAGTCGGTCGTCCAGAAGGGGCTGCGCGATCAGGCGCGGCTGGTCATGGTCGTGCACCCCGTGCTCGAATCGCGCTTCTTCGCGGCCATGGAGCTGATCTCGCGGCTCGACGCCCTGCGCGCGCCCCCGCGGGCGATCAGGGTGCTCGAGCAGGAGTTCGGGGTAGGCGGCTGATGGCCGGGCTCATAGAGCGCTACCGCGACCACCTGCCGTTCGCCCCCGGTGATCCCATCGTCAGCCTCGACGAGGGCTCGACGCCGCTCGTGGCCGCCCCGCGGGTGTCCGAGCGGGCGGGCGCCGAGGTGTGGCTCAAGCTCGAGGGCGCGAACCCCACGGGGTCGTTCAAGGACCGGGGGATGACGTGCGCGGTGTCGGCGGCGGTTCGCGAAGGGGCCGACGCCGTCATCTGTGCCTCGACCGGGAACACGGCGGCAAGCGCTGCCGCCTACGCGGCGCGCGCCGGCCTGCGTGGCGCGGTGATCGTTCCCGAGGGGAAGATCGCCACCGGGAAGCTCGCGCAGGCCCTCATGCACGGGGCCCGGGTGATCGCCCTGCGGGGCAACTTCGACGTCGCGCTGGCGCTCGTGCGCGAGCTCGCAGCCCGCCACCCGGTGGCGCTCGTGAACTCGGTCAACGATTTCCGGATCGAGGGTCAGAAGACAGCGGCTTTTGAGATCATCGACGATCTCGGGGAGCTCGACGCCCTGTGCATCCCCGTCGGCAACGCCGGCAACATCACCTCCTACTGGAAGGGCTTCCAGGAAGTCGGACACCGGCCCAAGATGCTGGGCTTCCAGGCCGCGGGCGCCGCCCCGCTCGTGCTCGGCGCCCCGGTCGAGCACCCCGAGACGGTGGCGAGCGCGATCCGCATCGGCAACCCGGCGCGCTGGGAGGACGCGATGAACGCGATGACCGCCTCGGACGGCGCCATCCAGGCGGTCACCGACGCGCAGATCCTCGACGCGTACCGGTTCCTGGCCGAGCAGGAGGGCGTGTTCTGCGAGCCCGCCTCGGCGGCCAGCGTCGCTGGGCTCCTGGCCCACGGCGCGCGCGGCGCCGAGCGGGTGGTGTGCGTGCTCACCGGCCACGGCCTCAAGGACCCGCAGACCGCGCTCGAGCGCGCCGGCGGGGTCGTGCCCTGCGACCCCGAGCTCGCGGCGATCGAGCGGGCGGTACTGGGATGACCATGGGCCGCCGCCGGCTCGTTCGCGTGCCCGCGTCGACGGCGAACCTCGGCCCCGGATTCGATGTCATGGCGGCGGCGCTCGCCCTCCACCTCGAGCTCGAGGTGGTGGAGACGGGAACGTTCGCGGTGGAAACGAGTCTCGACGTCCCGCGCGACCGCAGCAACCTTGTCGTCCGGGCCTTCGAGCGCCTGCATCCCAGCGACGCCTTCGCCTTCCGGATCGAATCTCAGATCCCCACCTCCGGTGGGTTGGGGTCGAGCGCGGCCGCGATCGTCGCCGGGCTGATGGCCGCCGATCACCTGTTCGAGCTCGATGCCGACGTCGAGGCGCTCGCCGCCGAGATCGAGGGGCACCCCGACAACGTGGCCGCCGCCATGGCCGGCGGGTTCGTGATCAGCGCGGGAAAGAGGGCGCGGCGCTTCGAACCTCCGCTCGGCCTCGAAGCGGTTCTCGTCGTCCCCGGGGAGCCGGTCCGGACCCAGGAGGCGCGCGCCGCCCTGCCTGACCTCGTACCCCTGGCCGATGCCGTGTTCAACGTCGGCCAGGCTTCGCTCCTCACCCTGGGGCTGGCCACGGGCGACTGGGAGACCGTCGCCGCGGGCCTGCACGACCGCCTGCACCAGCCCTACCGGGCGCACCTGTATCCGCGGTCGGCGTCGCTGCTGGAACGGGCCACGGCGCTCGGGGCGCTCGGCGCGACGATCTCCGGGGCGGGGCCGACGGTGCTCCTGTGGTCGCACTTCGAGCAGACCGGCGGCCTGGTCGAGCGCCTCGGGCGCGAAACGGGCGACTGGGCCGAGGTGCTGCGGGTGCCCTTCGAGCCCCAGGGGGCGGACGTGCGGGGGCTGTAGGACCCGCCGCGGCGCCTAGCGACCGACGACGAGGTTCACCTTGGAGCCGGCGCGCGCGTGGGAGCCGGCGGTCATGCTCTGGGAGAGGACGCGGCCCTGCCCGCTGCTCTTGACGTGCGCGTGGCGAACCTGCCCGACGCGGCAGCCGGCGCCGTGGAGGGCCTGCTTGGCGAGACGGAGCTTCTTGCCGACGAGGGTGGGGACGACGCACGCCCCGCGGGCGCGGGTCTCGCGCGAGGAACCGGTGCCGGTGCCGCCCTTGGACCCGCCCGAGCCCGAGCCGGATCCGGAGCCCGTGGCGGCGGCGGGGACGCTCACCGTTCGAGTGTCGCTCGTCTGTGTCTGGTAGGCGGCGCCCTGTGCCAGCGCTTGTAGCTTGAGCGTCTTGCCGGCCAGGGAGCCGGGAACGGTGTAGGCGATCTTGGCGGTGCCTGCGGAGACCGAGGCGGTGCCGATCGTGCTCCAGGGCTGTGAGCCCGATTGGACCTGCAGGGAGACCGCGAGGGTGGGGTCCGACAGAGCGAGGCCGTCGGGATTGACCGCGCCGACGCTCATCGTGCCCTTGTCCGACAGGCTCGAGACGTTGGGCAGGTTGAGGACGACGGCATGGGTCACCGTGGCGATGAATTGATAGGGGCCGGGAATCGATTCCGAGCAGCACTCGTTCGACTCGAACTGCAGGGGCATGACGCCGCTGGCGTCGGCGGTGAAGTTCATCGAGTCGAGCCCGTTCGTCCCCAGGGTGTCGGATTCGATCGCGGTCGCATCGGCGAGCGTCGCGTCGTTGGTGCCGACCTCGTAGGCGGAGAGGAGGGGACCGTTCCCGCTCACGTCGAGGGGGGCCTGCCAGTTGATCGTCACGTCGTCGCCGTTGGTGACCGGGAGCGCCCAGTAGGACTCGTAGCCGTCGAGGCCGTCGGTGGTGAGGGCGCCGGTGACGGTGGTGCCGAGCTCGAGCTGGCCCAAGGCGACGGGGGTGGCGCCGGCAAGGGTCTGGGCGCCGTCGGCGCGGGCGATGGCGCTGCCCGCCGAGAGCGAGACGGCGCCTGCCGCGACGGCGACCCCGGCGCAGCGCCTCAGGCGCCCGCGCAGCGAAGGCCGCATCCGGCCGGGTTGGTCGAGGTGAATGCTCATCCTCGAATGGTTCGGACAATCACCAGAGGTTCTTGGCGCGAGCGCCCGTTGTTGGACAGTTGGACTATCTCGGGCCGCTAAAGTGAGAGTGGTTGCCCCCACAATCAAGGATGTTCCTCCGTGCACGTCGAGATCTGGTCTGACATCGCCTGTCCCTGGTGCCTCATCGGCAAGCGCCGGTTCGAGACCGCCCTGGCGCGCTTCGAACATCGCGACGAGGTGCAGGTCACCTGGCGCAGCTTCGAGCTCGATCCCACGGCGCCGCACGAATATGAGGGCGAGCTCGCCGCCCACCTGGCCGAGAAGTACGGCATGAGCCTCGCCGAGGCCCGGGCGCGCCAGCAGGAGCTGACCGAGCTGGCCGCCGTCGAGGGCGAAGAGTTCCGCTTCGATCTCGCCCGGCGGGCCTCGACTTTCGATGCCCACCGGCTCGTCCACCTCGCCCAGGCGCACGGCGCCCAGGACGAGATGAAGGAGCGCCTGCTCCGCGCCTACTTCACCGAGGGCAAGCTCATCAGCGATCACGACACGCTGGCGGCGCTCGCCGTCGAGGTCGGCCTTCCCGAGGATGAGGTCCGCGAGATGCTCGCCGGGGAGCGCTACGGCGAGGAGGTTCGCGACGATGAGGGAACCGCTCAGCAGCTGGGACTCAGCGCCGTGCCCACGTTCGTCGTCGATCGCGCGCTCGCCGCCTCAGGCGCCCACCCGCCGGACGCGCTGCTGAATCTGCTGCGCCAGGGATGGGAAGCGGCAGGTCAGCAGCGAGTGGTTACGCCGGTGGCGCAGCCCGCGAGCCGTTGAGCAGCGGCTTCAGGCGCCGCCGGGCCTTGTCCATGCCCAGGCGCTTGAGCAGCTCGTCGCCGACGAGCAGGTAGTCGAGCCCGAGGTCGGGCCGGTAGTCGAGAATCGACAGCGCTCGCTCGGCAGACTCCGCGTAGGCGATCGAGGCGCGGATCGTCGGCTCGAAGAGCTTCTTGCCGAAGTGCTGGCGCAGCGAGTCGTAGGCCTCGCGTGAATGCCGGGTGCGCATGTCGGCGATATTGAGGACCACGCCGAGCCACTCGAGACCCGGGTTCAGGGCCTCGCGGGCGAGCTCGATGACCTCGAGCGCCTGCTCGACGCCTTGGAGGGCGAAGTACTGGGCTTCGGCCGAGAGGAGGGCGTAGTCGGCGGCCACGAGGGCGTTCACGGTCAGGAGCCCGAGCGCGGGTGGGCAGTCGATGATGATCACGTCGTACTCGCCGCGGAGCTCCTCCAGGGCTTTCTTGAGGGTGAGCTCTCGGCCCATCTTCCCACCGAGCATGAGCTCGGCCTCGGCGAGCCCGAGGTTGGCGGGGATTACCCCGTCGTGCACGGCCTCACTCGCACGCGCGCGACCCGCGAGCACGTCGCCGATGGTCGGTGACGCATCGGGATCGATGTCGAGGTAATCGGAGAGATTGCCCTGCGGGTCGAGGTCGACCGCGAGCACGCGGAGGTCGAGGCGACGCAGGAGGTCGGTGAGGGTCCGCACCGCCGTGGTTTTTCCGGTGCCGCCCTTTTGGGAGAGGACCGCGATTGTCGCCGCCATGGCAGGCGGACTATACGGCCTCGCCAGAGCCCTTCTCGTCCTGACTACGGTCGGTTCTGGCGCAGCCGGGAGCGGCGCCAGAGATCCGACCTTACGTCAGTTAGGCGGGCGCGTCGTTGTAGTCCATCTCGCGGAGCGGCTTCCCGGCGCCGTCCTTCATGTCGGGCTCGACGTTCTCATCCTCGGGCAGGTTGGCGCCGCCGAGGTTGGTGGCGTCGGCGTTGTCGCCGGCGCTCAGATCGACGCCGGTCTCGGTGGCGGGCTCGTCGGATCCGGTGGTCTGCCCGAGGACCCCGCTCTCGAGCTCGGGATCGTCAGCGAGCATCTCCCGGGGGGCGTCAGATCCGCCCAGCTCAGCGGGAACGACACCCTCATCGGCGTTGCCGGCCCAGTCGCCCTTCTGCGCGGCTTCCTGGGGATCCGGAGTAGTGCCGCCTCTCGCTTCGCTCGGGGGTACGATGGATTCTTCTGGATCGGTGGTGGCCACGAGGCTCCTCCTGTTGACGTAATCAGCCGTCGTCGATATCGCTTCACCCAAGCTATACCCGCCTCTGGTGAGGCTAATCCCGCGGGGAGGCTGCTACCGGCTCGAGAAGCTGCGAACCGCGCCCTGGCGGGGTGTGAGCTCGCCGGCGGCGACCTTGTAGGCAATCGTGTCGATGCGCTCGCCGCCGTCGCGCGTGCGCACGGCCGCCTGCTCGGGGAGGACCCCGAGCTCGGTGAGGGCGCGGGCGGCATCGGCGTCGAAGCACCGTGCCTTGAGCCATCGCGCCGTCATCGCGTCGCCGAAGCCGGCCTTCGTCCACACCTGGGCGGCGGCTTCGGCGCTGCCTCCTCGGTCGCCGAGCTCGCCGAACTGCGCGATCGTCTCGCCATGGGTCTTGACCGGCAGCTCGTAGATCTTCATCTGGGGTGGATGTTGGCGCGGGTTCTTGGGCAGGTCAAGCTGAGATACCGTTAGCGGGCGCTCTATCTGAGCCTCTTAACAATCGCTAGCTATTCGGGGGCGCGGCCGCTACGGTTGCCGCCAATGGCCCGCGTGACCGAAGGGATGTTGAAGCTGCCGTGAGCACCGATATCGCAGCGCTCGAAAAGATTGCCCGCGAGATGGTCGCGGAAGGAAAGGGCATTCTCGCCGCAGACGAGAGTAAGCCGACGATGTCCAAGCGCCTCGAGCAGGTTGGCGTCGAGCCCGGCGAGGAGTCGCGGCGCCAGTGGCGCGAGTTGCTGTTCACCGCCGAGGGCATCGAGGACCAGATCAGCGGCATCATCCTTTTCGACGAGACGATGCGCCAGACGACCGAGGACGGGACCCCGTTCCCTCAGTACCTGGCCCAGCGGGGCATCATCCCGGGCATCAAGGTCGACACCGGCGCCAAGCCGCTCGCCGGCTCGACCGAGGAGAAGATCACCGAGGGCCTCGACGGCCTGCGTGAGCGCCTCGCCGAGTACTACGAGATGGGCGCCCGCTTCTGCAAGTGGCGCGCGGTCATCACCATCGGCGACGGGATCCCCACCGACTACTGCATCCGGACCAATGCCCACGCGCTGGCGCGCTACGCCGTCCTGTGCCAGGAGGCGGGCATGGTCCCGATCGTCGAGCCCGAGTGCCTGATGGACGGCACCCACACGATCGAGCGCTCCTTCGAGGTCACCACGAAGACGCTGCACCAGGTGTTCCACGAACTGTGGCTCCAGCAGGTCGCCTACGAGGGCATGGTGCTCAAGCCCAACATGGTCATGTCAGGCTACGACGCCCCCGTGCAGGCCAGCCCGCAAGAGGTCGCGGACTACACGCTGCGCGCCCTGAAGGAGAACGTGCCCTCGGCCGTGCCGGGGATCGCCTTCCTCTCGGGCGGACAGAGCGACCAGCTTGCGAGCGCCCACCTCGACTTGATGAACCGGGCCGGCGACCTCCCCTGGGAGCTCACGTACTCCTACGGGCGCGCCCTGCTCGGCCTCTCACTGGAGACCTGGCGCGGCGAGGAGTCAAACGTCTTGGCGGCGCAGGCCGCCCTCCAGCACCGTGCCCGTCTCAGCGCCGCCGCCCGTCGCGGTCAGTATTCCGAGGACATGGAACAGGAGCGCGAAACGGTCACGGCGGGCGCGTCGTAGTCGCCGCTCACCGGCCTCGGCGCGCGGGTGCCGACACATAGCTATATATCGATCAAAGCTTGCCGACATTTCGTTTGCACCCTTTGCAAGGGCTGCGTTACGGTAAGGTTAGGTTCAATCGCGTTCTGGGCAGAAGGACTTATCCCGCCCCGGGACCGGTCCCACACACATCGACCCTCTCTGAGGAGGACCCCGTCGCGAACCTGACCCCCATCCCGCGTCGGCGGGTGACGAAATCGCTGAGCAGCCGTTGAGTCCCGGCAGGCTTGATACCACCGGCAGGCCCTCGGTCGACCGGCCTTCGGACCGTGCGTACAGCGACCGTAGCTCGCCCTCCTTCTCCGAGGAGGAGTTCAGCGGCACGGTCGTGCGCCCGGAGAAGGGCGCGCAGTCTGGCTCGGCGATCGAGGAGATCGACTTCGCCGATGCCGTTTCCGATGGCGAGGCCGACGTCCAGAGCGTCGTGCGCGACTCGCGGGTCCACGAGGTCCTCGAGGAGCTCGACGAGGAGCTCGTCGCCCTGGCGCCCGTGAAGCAGCGCATCCGCGAGATCGCGGCGCTCCTGGTTATCGATCGGCTCCGCGATCAGATGGGCCTGACCTCGCAGCGGCCGACCCTGCACATGAGCTTCACGGGCAGCCCGGGGACCGGGAAGACCACCGTCGCCCTGCGCATGGCCGCGATCCTCCACCGGCTCGGCTATATCGAGCGGGGCCACCTGGTCTCGGTGACGCGCGACGACCTCGTGGGCCAATACGTGGGCCACACCGCGCCGAAAACCAAAGACATCGTCAAGCGCGCGATCGGCGGCATCCTCTTCATCGACGAGGCCTACTACCTGCACCGGATCGAGAACGAGCGCGACTACGGCCAGGAGGCGATCGAGATCCTGCTCCAGGAGATGGAATCCGAGCGCGAGAACTTCGTGGTGATCATGGCCGGGTACCGCGACCGGATGGAGGAGTTCTTCCAGGCCAACCCCGGGATGGGATCCCGGGTCGCGCACCACATCCACTTCCCCGACTACAGCGTCGAGGAACTGATGCAGATCGCTCGGCTCATGGTCGAGCAGCAGGGCTATGAGATGAGCGAGGACGCGGCGGCCGCGTTCAGTGTCTATATCGAGCGACGGGTCGAGCGGCCCCGCTTCGCCAATGGGCGGAGCATCCGCAACGCCGTCGAGCGAGCCCGCCTGCGTCAGGCCAGCCGGCTATTCGAGGCGAACCGGCGCCTCACGAGAACGGACCTCGTGACCATCGAACCGGACGACATCCTGCAAAGCTCGGTGTTCGATGACATCCAGGACAAAGAGCCCGACGACGAACTGCAAACCTAGGTAGGAGGAACTCTTGCGACCCATAATTCTTGGCGTCGTCGGCGACTCGGCGGCGGGAAAGACCACCCTCACCCGGGGTCTGGTCCGCATTCTCGGCGAGGATCAGGTGACCGCGGTCGCCACCGACGACTATCACCGCTACGACCGTAAGCAGCGCGCGGAGCGAAAGATCACGCCGCTGCATCCGGATTGCAACTACCTCGACATCATGGCCCAGCACATGCGCCTTCTGCGCGCCGGCGAGCCGATCCTCAAACCCGTGTATGTCCACCACGACGGTACCTTCGGCCCCCCGGTGTACGTCGACCCGAAGCCCTTCACCATCGTCGAGGGTCTGCTCGGCTACCACGCCGAGGACATCCGCGACTGCTACGACGTTCGCGTGTACCTGGCGCCTCCCGAGGAGCTGCGCCGCAAGTGGAAGGTGCGCCGCGACACCTCACGACGCGGGTACACCACCGATCAGGTCCTCGCCGACCTTGACAAGCGCGAACCCGACTCCGCGGAGTTCATCCGCCCCCAGGAGCGCTACGCCGACGTCGTCATCTCCTTCCGAGAGGGAAGCGGGGGCGACAGCCGCTCGCTCGACGCCGAGCTCCAGCTCCGCGACACCCTCCCGCACCCGGATCTCTCCCAGGTCATCGGGGACGCCGAGCGCGGCATCATCATGACCGAGAAGGATTCCGAGCTCGTGGTCAACATCGCGGGGGACATCGATCCCGAGCAGGCGCGGGAGATCGAGGAGGTGGTGTGGGAGAAGCTCCACTTCGCTTCGCACCTGCGCTCCGAGCGCCTCGGTCAGTTCACCGTCGGCAACGATCTCGAGCGCTCGGAGTCCCTGGCGCTCGTCCAGCTCCTCATCCTCTACCACCTCGTGACCGCCAAGGCCGCGGTTGCGCTCGGCGGCGAGGGCCCCCGGCTCGACGGGGAGAACGGGGACAGGGAGAAGGAGGAGGACTCAGAGCCGGTTGCCGACGCCGCCGCCGCGGCGTCGTCCTAGCCGGACCCGGCGGCTACGCCTCGGAGAGACCGATAGTGGGCACGCGGCGGGTCTCCGACCCGCCGCCGGCCCCCGGGTCACGCATCCCGGAGACGGCCGTCTCTGACCCGCCGCCGGCGCCCAGGTCACGCATCCCGGACACGGCGTGGACACGGATGAAGTGCAGATGGTGGCGCCCCACGACGATCTCGTCCCCGTCTGACAGGGGACTCCACTCCACGCGCTCGCCGTTGACGAACACGCCGTTGAGGCTGCGGTCGTCGAGCACGCGCAGCCCGTCGGGCTGGCGGACGATGAGGGCGTGACGGCGGGACACGGTGGGATCGTCGAAGCGGATGTCCGCGGACAGGCTCCGGCCGATCCGCGTCCACTCACGATGGAGGGCGAAGGCCGTCGCCTTGTCCTCGCCGTCGCGGAAGGCCACGTACTCGCCCGGGGGGTCGAGGTGGCCGCGAAGCTCCTCGAGCCACCGCGCGTCCTCGGCCCTGGGCTGGAACTCGCCCATGGTCGCCGCGACGGTGGTGAAGAGCGAGGCACGGACGAACTCGGTACCGCCGCAGCTCGGGCACACCGGCAGCTCGTCGGCCCCGTCGAGCGTGACCGCGTACTCACACGCCGTGCACCGGAACGTCCCCATACCAGCCAGGTTGCCGGTCGTCCAAGCTTTCATGGGAACTCTCCTATTCTGGGGGGCGGGGACGCTCGCCTCCGTGAACGCCTTCCCAACGTCCACGAGATCGAGAGAGATCATATCGGGCGCGTCAATGCGCTTCGCCTCGCCCAACTCCCGTAGCCCGGCGCCCTGGCGCGCTCGTGCGCCCTGATACCCGCTCGCGGTGGGCGATAAACACCAATCCTCAGGAGGAACGCCCATGGGGACGACGAAAGTGGCGAGATGCGACTCTCCGTGCGGGACCTTCCAAGCCTCGAGTTTCACCTCCTGCGCCGGAGCGTGGGCGAGATGGCCGAGGGGCGTGAGCGCTGCGAGCACTGTCACCGGACCCCCCTGGTGGGTGAGCACGTCCACACCTACAAGTCGGGCCGGATGCTCTGCGAGCTGTGCCGCGCCCTGCGTCCCGAGGAGCCCGTCTCCTCAAGCCTCGTCCACGGGCCCGCGTTCGGGCACGCGGTGCGGATCACCGATCAGCGCGCCTCCGCGCGGGCGACGCCGCCCGCCGAGCACCAGTAACCCCCAGCACCGGTAACCGCAGCACGCGCAATAGACTGCGGCGGCGATGGATCCCGTCTCCGTCTCGACCGTGATTTCGAAGCCTCGTGAAGAGGTGTTCGAGTACCTGGCCGACATCGCCAATCACGCCGAGTTCAGCGATCACTACCTCACCGATTGGCACCTCACGCGCGAGCAGAGCTACGGCATGGGCGCCGGCGCGCGCTTTCGCATCAAGGCGCCCTTCGCCCGCTTCAACTGGGCCGACATGACGTTCTCCGAGGTCGAGCGGCCTTCCCGGATCGTCGAGCAGGGCCGCGGGGGGAAGTACAACCGGATCCGCCTGCTCGGGACCTACACGTTGAGTGACGGCCCTGACGGGACGACGAAGGTGGAGTACCGGCTCGAAACGAGGCCCCAGCAGCCGAGCGACCGGCTCATGGAGGCACTCGGGGGCCGAGCCTGGACCCGCCGCCAGAGCGCGAAGGCGATGCGCCGGCTGCGTGCCATCCTCGAGGGCGACGGCGAGCCGGGACCGCGCCCGTCGGTCTCCGGCCGCTAGTGCAGGATTGGCGCGGCCCTCCCGGAGGCCATCGGGATAGACTTCCCGCCCCGTGAGAGCGCGCCGCGTCCCGATCCTCTGCTCGAGCCTCGTGATCCTGGCCCTCGGCCTCGCTGGCTGCGGCAACAGTCCCAAGCTCCGGCACGACGCCGACCCCGAGAACTTCGGCGTCTACGTGAGCGCGGGACCGATCACCTACCAGCTGCAGATCTCGCGCCAGCTCAACGGCTTCAGCACCGAGGACGCCCAGTACCTCATCGGCCTGCCCAAGAGCACGACGCCGCCCACGCCCACCCAGGAGTGGTACGGCGTGTTCATGTGGGCGTGGAACCAGAACAAGCACTACGAGAGCACCGCGTCGCCGAACGCCTTCGACATCGTCGACACCCAGGGCAACATGTACCACCCCGAGCCGATCAACTCGACGCTCAACCCCTACCAGTGGACCTCGCAGCGACTCGCACCCAAGCAGACCGAGCCGCAGCCCGACACCACCGCCTACTTTGGACCCACCCAGGGTCAGCTCCTGCTCTTCAAGATCAGCACCACCGCCTACGCCAACCGCCCCTTGGTCCTGCAGATCCGCGGCGGAGCGCAAAATCAGGTGGAAGCGACCATTCCGCTGGACCAGTGACGTGACCGGGGAGCGCCGGGGTAGGGCGGGCGAGCCCACCGGCAGGGCGGATCTCACCTTCGATCCGGTGGCCACGGGCATCGGGGTGTTCACCGCCGTTGCCGCTCCCGTCGTCGTCGTCGGGCTGGCGGTGACCGGGCAGATGCACGCCCTGCTCCCCGGCCTCGGTGTCGCCCTCGGCCTCCTCAGCGGTCTCGCCGCCGGACTGTGGCTCGACCGGCGCGACGGCAGAGTGTGGAACGGCCCACAGCTCTGACCCGAGCGAGGCGGGCGGTGGTAAGCCTCTGCGTCGCCGCGGCGGGGTACGGGGCATGCGGGGCGCTCGCGGCGCCCGCGAGCGGGGGATGGACGCGTCCGGTACAGGTCTCGCCCCCGAGCACCGTCTCGCTCATCGACCCGCAGGTCGCCTCCTCGGCCACCGGGGCCGCCGCCACCACCTTCAACGAGGTCGACCTCGACGTCCAGGCCACCGCCAGCGCCTTCCTCGCCCTCGCCCCGCCGCGCGGCGCCTTCCGCGCGGCGCAGGTGATCCCCGGCGTGCAGGAGGTGCTCGCCGCCGCCTATTCGGGGAGCACGCTCGAGCTCCTCACCGCCTCGGCTCCGCGCGGCCAGCCCTGCTGCACGACCGTGCAGGTGCTCCGGCGTGGAGCGCACTCGGGCTTCGGGCACCCGCAGACGCTCGTCACCAATGCCGGGGGGGGAGCCACCGGCACCCTCGTGCCCCTCGTCAACGGACGCATGCTCGCGGTCATCGCCGGGCCACAGCGGCTATGGGCGAGCGAAGCACGCGGGGCCGGACGCTTCGGTGCCCTGCGCGGCCTCACGCACCCCGGCTCAGCGCCCGCCGCCATCGCGGTCACGGGCACGCCCGGCGGCGGCAGCGCGATCGTGTGGACGCAAGGGTTGGGCGGGAGCCTCCTCGGCGCCGGCGCCGGCCCCGGAGCGACCCCCTCGCGGCCCCATACCCTGCTCACCGTCGCGAGCGGCCACGCGATCGACGGGGTGCAACTCGCGGCGCGTCCGGACGGGCTCACGGTGGCGTGGACCGAGAGCTGGAACGACGCCACGGGCGGATATCACTCCGGGGTTCTCGCCGCCGACGTGGCGAACCTGGGGGCGCGGGTGCGGGCCCGCGCGCTGTCGGCGTCCGGCGAGGTGGCCTCCGGGCTCGCGATGTCCGGGGACGGTGGTGGGGCCGAGGTCGCCGCGTGGGACGTGTGCGCACCGTCCGCGACGGCGTGCGCGCTGGTGAGCCGATCCCGGCCGGACCAGGCGCCGGTGCTCAAGCGGGGCAAACGCGCACGCGTCCCCGCCGTCCGCTGGTTCGGAGCGCCAGCGCAGCTCGGGCCGATCGACGGCGGTCAGAGCCCCGCCCTGGCGACGGCGGTGGGCGGGGGATCGGTGATCGGGTGGCTCACCGCGGGGCGCGTCGCGCTCGCCTCGGCGCGCCACGGCGGCACGCACTTCGGCGCTGCGCGCCGCGTGTCCGGCGGCTTCGCGGAGGATCTCGAGCTGGGGTATGGACTGGGGGGAGCGGCGGTGGCGAGCTGGACCCAGGGGACGGTGGCGCCGGGAGTGTTCGCTTCAGTGCTGCGGTAGGGCTGGGCCCGCGCGCACCGGCGCTCAGCGCCCGAGCGCCGCCGCCAGCACCTGCTGCACCGCCGGCGCCGCCGTGGCGCCGCCGGCGCCCTGGCCCGGGAACAGGGCCGCCACGACGATGCGGGGCTTGCCGACCGGGGCGTAGCCGACGAACCACGCGTCGGTGTTCTGAGGACTGTTGGCCGGGGTGGAGCCCGAGCTGTTGCTCGTCGGGGTGGCGGTGTTGGTGAGCTCGGCGGTGCCGGTCTTGCCGGCCACGAGGACTCCGGGGATCTGAGCGGAGATGCCGGTACCGAACTGGACGACCGCGATCATCATCTTCTGCACGAGGGCGGCGACGTGGCGGCTGGTGACCCGATAGAAGGTCGGCGTCTGGTTGAGCACGAAGGTCGGGACGGGCCGTCTCCCGCCCATCGAGATGGTGGCGCCGGCGATCGCCATTTCGAGCGGGGTGGCGAGAACCATGCCCTGCCCGATGGCCGAGGAGCCGACAGCGAGGTCATCCCCGATGGTGGCCGCCGAGGGGATGGTGCTCGGCGCCGCGCCCGGGAAGGGCGGCGGGCCGTTGAAGCCGAACTTCTCAGCCATGGCGACGAGGCGGGCGGCCCCGAGCTGGACGCCGAGCGGGGCGAACACCGAGTTGCAGGACACCGCGAAGGCGTTCAGGAGTGTGCCGCCGCACGCCTCGCCGTTGGCGTTCTGGAGCGCGTAACCCAGGATGCTTGCGCTCGTGGCGATGGGAAATGTGGTTCCGAGCTTGACGATCTTCGCCTGGAGGGCGCCGGCGGTGGTGATGATCTTCATCGTCGAGCCGGGAGGCTGGGGATCGGAGTAGGCGATGCCGGCGACGGCGAGCACCTCGCCGTTGCGTGGGTTCATGGCGATCATGCCGGCATAGCGGTTCGCCATCGCGGCGATCTCGGCGACCTCGAGCTTGGGATCGATCGTCGTGGTCACCGCCGCCGCCGCCTGCGGGGTGGTGGACGCGAGCAGCCGGGTGCCGGCGAGCAGGGTGCCTCCTGGCGTGCCCGCGAGCTGGTGCTCGAACACGAGCTCGAGCCCGTTGCTCCCCACCATCGCCTTGGAGGGATAGCCCGCGGCGGCGTAGGTCGCGCGCTCGGCGGCGGGGATGGGACCGAGGGTGCCGGCGATCTGGATTGCCACGCCGGGGATCGGCGAGGTCAGCGACGGCCCCTCGGCGAGGACGGTGCCGTCACGGGCCAGGAGGGAGGCGCGGGGCGGGAGCGAGACCTGGCGGCTCAGCTGCTCGCCGGGGCGCAGGCCGGGAAACACGAGCCCCGAGTTGAAGCGGACGCGCGCACCGGAGCCGCTGCCCGTGAAGGGCACTGCGAGCGTTTCGCTGAGCGTCCCGAACACCCGGGTCTGCACCCGAACGGGGACGCTGATCACATCACCGGCCGGCTGGCCGACGCGTCCGAGGCGGAAGGAGACGAGCGTCGCGGTGGTGGCCGCGGAGGTGTAGGCGGACCGGAACGCCGCAAGCGAGGTCCGGGCGCGGGACCGGGAGTCGAGCAGTCCGTACATGGTCGCGAAGTCGCCGTGCTTCCATGCGGTCACGTAGCTGGTGACGAGTTGTCGCTCCGCCTGGCCCGGGCCGCTGGCAATCACGAGGCCGGCCGCGAACGCCGCTGCCGCGATCACCACGAGCGGCACGGCTCGCGTCATCAGGCGCCGGCGCCGCCGCGCCGACCGTCGCGACCGATTCGGCGTGCGAGTCGCGACCGATGTCCATCCCCATTGCACCCTTGCGCTCAGCGTAGACGGTGCGAGGCCCCCGTGATGCAAGGGCGCATGCGTGCCTAAGCAAGGCGGCCCGTGGGTAGAGTCACCCGCGTGAACTGGGTCGACTGGGTGATCGTCGCTATCGCGGCCCTGTTCGCCTTCTGGGGCTACCTGCAGGGCATCATCGTCGGGGGACTCTCGCTCGCCGGATTCGCCCTCGGCGCGGTGATCGGCGCCCGCGTCGCTCCCCTCGTCCTCTCGGGCGGCTCTCACTCGGTCTACGCGCCGCTGTTCGGGCTCGTGGGGGCGCTGCTCGTGGGGGCGCTGCTGGCCAGCCTGCTCGAGGGGCTGGGGATGCGGGTGCGCTTCGCGCTGCGCTTTCCCGGGCTGCGCACCATCGACGGGCTCCTGGGAGCGGTGCTCACCGCGTGCATCGGGCTGGGGATCGTGTGGATCGTCGGCGCCGTGGCGCTGTCGGCGGGGACCTCGCCGGGACTACGGCGGGACCTCGAGCGCTCGGTGATCCTGCGCGACCTCGACAAGACCCTGCCGCCGTCGGGAGGGATCCTCAACGCCCTGTCGCGCTTTGACCCGCTGCCGTCGATCAACGGACCGTCGGCCGAGGTTCCCCGGCCCACCAAGGGCATCCTCGCCGCACGCGGTGTCCAGGCGGCGATACCGAGCGTGGTGCGGATTCTCGGCACGGCGTGCGGTCTCGGGATCGAGGGTTCGGGCTGGGTGGGAGCGCCGGATCTCGTGGTGACCAACGCCCACGTCGTCGCGGGCGAGACCGACACGGGCGTGCAGATCGGCGGGCGCGGCTCGTCGCTTCCCGCCCAGGTCATCCTCTTCGACCCCCACAACGATGTCGCCGTGCTCCGTGTGCGCGGTCTTTCCGGGCGCCCGCTTCCCGTCGCCGGGTCGGCGAACTCGGGCACCGCCGCCGCGATCCTCGGCTATCCCGAGGACGGCCCGTTCAAAGCCGTGCCGGGCCGGATCGGGATCACCAAGCCGGTGCTCACGGGCAACGCCTACGGCAATGGTCCCGTTCTGCGGGAGATCACCACGCTGCGGGGTCAGGTGAAACCGGGAAACTCGGGTGGGCCCCTGGTCGACGCCGGGGGACGGGTGGTGGCGATGGCCTTCGCCGAGATCACCAACCCGGCACGCGGGACCGGTCCCGGCGGCTTCGCCGTTCCCACCTCGGTAATCCGCTCAGAGCTGGGGAAAGCCAGGGTCGCTCAGGGCTCGGTGAGCACTCAGGGGTGTGCGGCATAGGGTCGGCTTGCGCGGGGGCGCTACCCTCAGCGCCGTATGTCGAAGACACTTGTCATCGCAGAGAAGCCATCCGTCGGCAAGGACATCGCCAAAGTCCTGCCCGGCGCCTTCGCCGATCATAAGGAGTATCTCGAGGGCCCCGACCACGTAGTCACGTGGGCCGTCGGGCATCTCGTGCAGCTCGCGGATCCCGACGATTACGACGAGCGCTACAAGAAGTGGAAGATGGCCGACCTGCCGATCGTCCCCGAGCATTTCAAGCTCGTGGTCCGTGACGAGCGCTCGAAGAAGCAGATGACCGTGGTCAAGAAGCAGCTCGCTCGCGATGACATCGACACGGTGGTCAATGCCTGCGACGCCGGGCGCGAGGGCGAGCTCATCTTCGCCTATCTGTATGAGAAGGCGGGTTCGAAGAAGCCGGTCAAGCGGCTGTGGCTGAACTCGATGACCCGGAGCGCGATCGAGGAGGCGTTCGGATCGCTGCGCCCGGGGGCCGACCTGGCCAAGCTCGAGGCGGCGGCCCGCTCGCGCTCGGAGGCCGACTGGATCGTCGGGATGAACGCCACGCGGGCGGCGACCATCCGCTTGCGCTCCTCCTTCGACGGCGCCGTCTCCCTGGGACGGGTGCAGACGCCGACGCTGGCCATTCTCGCGCGCCGTGAGGAGGAGATCCGCGCCTTCGTGCCCGAGCCCTACTGGGTGGTCGACGCGCTCTTCGCGGCGCCTGGAGAGCGGGTCTACGAGGGCCGCTACCACGTCGGCTCGACGCCACGTCTGAAGACGGCCGAGGAGGCCGCCGCAGTGGTCTCCGATGTCGAGGGCGAGACCGGGGAGATCACCAAGCTCGAGAAGACCGAGCGCAAGGAGCGCGCGCCGCTCCTCTACGACCTCACCTCACTTCAGCGCGATGCCAACAGCCGCTTCGGGTTCTCGGCCCGGCGCACCCTCGCCGCCGCGCAGCGCAACTACGAGGAACACAAGGCGCTCACCTATCCGCGCACCAATTCGCGCTACCTGACCGGCGACATGGTCCCCGACATCAAGCCCATCGCCGAGCTCGTCGGCTCTCGGCCCGAATACGCGAAGGGCGCCAAGTACGTGACCGGCCTCGACGTGCTTCCGCTCGGGCGCGTGGTCAACGACGCCAAGGTCACCGACCACCACGCGATCGTCCCCACCCTGGCCGAGGGCGGACATCCCGTGGACAAGATGAACGAGGACGACAAGAAGATCTACGACCTTGTCGCCCGGCGCTTCCTCGCGGTCTTCCATCCCGATGCCGTGTTCGAGAACACGCGAGTGGAGACCACGGCGGCGGAGCACGTCTTCCGCACGCGCGGCAAGGTCATGCTCGTACCCGGATGGCGCGGGGTGTACGGCGAGATGCCCGACGCCGAGCGCACCGAGGACGATGACGAGCGCGAGCAGCAGCTGCCCAAGCTCGAGCAGGGCGAACCCGCCGAGGTGCGCGAGATAGGCTCCGAGGAGAAGGTGACCAAGCCGCCGCGGCGCTACTCCGAGGGCGCGCTCCTGGGCGCCATGGAGACCGCCGGCAAGCTCGTCGAGGAGGACGAGTTGCGCGAGGCCATGAAGGACTCGGGCATCGGCACGCCCGCGACTCGCGCGGCTATCATCGAGCGCCTGCTCGCGGTCGGCTACATCGAGCGCGACGGGCGCGCCCTGGTGGTGACCGAGAAGGGCCTGAACGTGATCCGGCTCCTGGGCGAGCACGCGCTCACCTCACCCAGCCTGACCGGCGAGTGGGAGCACCGCCTGGCCCGCATCGAGCACGGCGAGGACTCTCGTGAAGCGTTCATGGGCGACATCGTCAAGTTCGCCGAGTCGACGGTGGGCGAGCTCGACACCAAGCTCCACGGCGTGCGCATCCCCCGCGCCAACCTCGGCCCCTGCCCCGTGTGCGGGCACGACATCATCGAGAACCGCAAGGGCTATTCGTGCTGGGCGCGCGACGATTCAGGGTGCGGATTCGTGATCTGGAAGTCGAAGGCGGGCAAGCAGCTCCCGCTGGTGGTGGCGCGAGAGCTCATCCACACCGGCCGCACCGAGAAGCCGGTGACCGGGTTTCGCAGCCGCGCCGGCAAGAACTTCCGCGCCCGCCTCGCGCTCGTGCAGGGCGAGGACGCCAAATGGCGGGTCGAGTTCGACGAGCCGTGGGCCAAGGAGGGCGCCAAGCCCCCCGAGGCCGAGGAGTCCCAGCCCGCGGACAAGGCTCCAGCGGCCGTGGGCGAGCAGTCCGCGGCGGCGTGAAATCGGCATCCGCGCCAATTTCACTTCGCCTTCTCGCTCAGCCGCCACCGCGGCTCCCCGAACGCCGTATCGAAGCCGGCGGGTTCGAGCACGCCGTCGGCGACGGCCTTCGTCCAAGCGGCGTTGATCCGGCTCGACGGTTCGCCTAGCTCCCAAGCCACAAGCTCGAGACTGGCACCGCCGAACTCGTCGAAGTCACGCATCACCGCCATCAGCCGCTCGAGCGAAACTTCGGCGGACATGTGGCGGGGAACGTTAGCGACCGCCGCGGGCCAGGGCGGCCCCGGGAAGACGTCGGGGCCACGCGCGACCATGTCGTCATGCCCCTGACCCTGGTCCTCGGTCCTGCCAACTCCGCCAAGGCGGCGGAGGTGCTCGGCGCCTACCGTGCCTCCGCCCGCCGGGGGGCGATCCTCGTCGTCCCGACGCGACTCGACCGCGAGCACTACCGGCGCGAGGTGCTCGCCGAAGGCGCCCTGCTCGGGGGCGAGGTCCTCACCTTCCCCGGCCTGGCCCGCGAGATCGCCCGCCGGGCCGGCTACGGCGGGCGGACCCTGTCCCTCCTCCAGCGCGAGCGGGCGCTGCGGGCGACGATCCGCTGCTCGCAGCTGACGGCGATCGGAGCGTCGGCCTCCTCGCCGGGCTTCGCCCCCGCGGTGGGAGCGCTCATCGCCGAGCTCGAGCGCGCGCTCGTGACCCCGCAGCGCTTCGCCCAGGCGCTGCGGTCCTGGGCCGGCGAGGACGCCGAGCGCAGCGCTTACGCCGGCGAGGTCGCCTCCCTGTACCGCGAATACACGCACGAGCTCGAGCGTCTGGGACGGGTCGACGCCGAGCTCTTCGCGTGGCGGGCGCTCGATGCCCTGCGGGCAGCGCCGGGGCGCTGGGGCTCGACCCCCGTCTACCTGTACGGATTCGACGACCTCACCCCGCTCGAGCGCGACGCGATCGAGACCGTGGCGCGGGTGGCCGGGGCCGAGGTCACCGTCTCGCTCACCTACGAACCAGGCCGGGCGGCGTTCACGGGCCGTGCCGAGGCGGTCGAGGAGCTCCGCCCGCTCGCCGACCGGGTCCTCGATCTCCCGGCCTCCTCGGAGCACTACGCGCCCGCCTCGCGGAGGGCACTGCACCATCTCGAGCGCGGGCTGTTCGAACCGGTGCCGTCGCCCAGCGCCGACTCCCCTACGAGTTCTGCCGGAGCAGAGCTGGCGCCGCACGGCCGCGTCGATCCCGGCGATGCCGTTCGCCTGCTCGAGTCCGGCGGGGAGCGGGCCGAGGCCGAGCTTGTCGCCGCTCACGTCGCCGAGCGGCTGCGTGCGGGGGTGCCGGCGGATGAGATTGCCGTGGTGCTGCGCTCGCTGAGGAGCTCCGGAGCCCTGTTCGAGCGCGTGCTCGCCGCCTACGGCGTTCCCGTGGCGTGCCCGCTCTCGGTGCCCTTCGAGCACACGCCGCTCGGGCGGGGGCTGCTCGCGCTGGCGCGGTGCGCGCTCCGGCCGCCCGACCCCGGGGCCCAAGCGCTCGTGTCCTACCTGCGCACTCCGGGGATGCTCGCCCGGCGCGAGCTCGCGGACGCCCTCGAGGCGACGATCCGGCGCACCGGGGTGCGCACGGCGGCGGGCGCCCAGGAGGCGGCGGCCGCGCTCGGGCTGCGCCTCGAGGAGATCGAGAGCCTGCGGGAGGCCCGGGACCCCGTCTCGGAGCTCGCGCGCCATGCGCGGCGATTGTTCGCGGCGCCCCGGCGCGGCCAGGCGGCGACGCTCGACGCCGTCGAGGAGGTTGATGCCCGCGCCCTGGCCACCGTGCTTGGCGCGCTGGGAGAGCTCGGCGAGCTCGGCGATTCGCTCTCTTCGCAGGAGCTCATCGAGACGCTGGCGGCGCTCGAGGTGCCGGGGCGGACTTCGGCGAGCGGCGGCGCCGTGCTCCTGGCCGAGCCGCTGGCGATCCGGGCGCGGCGTTTCCGGGCGGTGTTCGTGTGCGGCCTGCAGGACGGAGAGTTCCCCCGCCCGCCGGTGCCCGAGCCGTTCCTGTCCGACGAGCGCCGCTGGGAGCTTGCGACGGCTTCCGGACTGCGTCTGCGGCCTCGCGAGGATGCCGTCGCGACCGAGCGCTACCTCTTCTACGCGTGCGTCTCGCGGGCCACCGAGTCGCTCGTCCTCAGCTACCGGAGCTCAGACGAAGAGGGCAACATCGCCGTGCGCTCGCCGTTCGTGGCCGACGTCGCCGAGCTCCTCGTCCCGGAGTGGGAGGAGCGCCGCGCGCGGCGGCTGCTCGCCGATGTGGTGTGGCCGTCCGCGGTGGCCCCGACGCCCCGCGAGCTCGCGCGGGCTCAGGCGGCGGACGGGCCGCGGATCCCGGAGCCGGCGCTGGCGCCGCTCGGCCCCGCCGCCTTCACGCGCATGCGCCATCGCCAGGTGGTCTCCGCCGGGGCGCTCGAGTCCTACGCCAGCTGCCCCGTCAAGTGGCTCGTCGAGCGTGAGCTCCGACCCCGGCGGTTCGAGCCCGATCCCGATGGGATCGCCCGGGGGAACTACGTGCACGCGGTGCTCGAGCGGGTCTTCGCGCGTCTCGGTGGCGCGATCACCGAGACCACGGGGGGGCGCGCGCAGGAGCTGCTCGACGAGGTGCTGGCGCAGGAGCCGGCGCGTCTGGCCACGGGGCGCAGCGCCGCCGAGGGCGCGGCGCTGTTGCGCGAGATCGACGCCGACCTGCGGCGCTACCTCGAGCAGGAGGCGGCCTCGGGGTGGGGCTGGTCGCCGCGTCACGTCGAGCTGCGCTTCGGCTTCGAAGATGACTCGGCGCAGTCTCTGCCTGCGCTCGAGCTCGAGGGGGGGCTGCGCGTGCGCGGGGCCATCGACCGCGTCGACGTCGATCCCGCCGGCCGGCGCGCGATCATCCGCGACTACAAGAGTGGTCGTGTCAATCAGGGCTGGGCGGTGGCGCGGTGGCGCGAGGACCGCAGCCTCCAGGTGGCCTTGTACATGCTTGCGGTGCGGGACCTGCTCGAGCTCGATCCCGTCGCCGGCCTCTATCAGCCCCTCGGCGGCGAGGACCTCCGACCGCGTGGTCTCGTCGCCAGCGATGCCCCCGTCGCCGACTGCGTCTACGAGAACGATCGCCGCGATCCCGACGAGCTGAGGCTCGAGCTCGCCGACGCCGCCGAGCGCGCGGTGGCGATCGCGGAGCGGCTGCGCACCGGCGGCCTCGAGCCCTGCCCGCAGACGTGCTCGGGCTCGGGCTGCCTGTATCCGGGGATCTGCAGGACAGAATGACCGTGGCCGACGTAGAGCCCATTGACGGCATCGACGCCGAGCCCGCTGGGGATTTGGCTCTGCCAAATCCCCCCAGGGAATCCGCGCTAGGGGATTCCCCTTTTACCGTCGAGCAGCTCACGGCGATCGAGAGCCGCGACGGAGACCTTCTCCTCGACGCCGGTGCGGGGAGCGGGAAGACCGCCGTGCTCGTCGAGCGCTTCGTGCGCGCCGTGCGCGAGGACGACGTCGAGGTGGGCCGGATCCTCGCCATCACCTTCACCGAGAAGGCAGCCGCCGAGCTCCGGGACCGAATCCGCGAGCGCCTGCATGAGCTCGGCGACCATGAGCGGGCGCGCGCCACCGAGGGCGCCTGGATCTCGACCATCCACGGCTTCTGCGCCCGCGTACTCCGGGCCAGCGCCCTGGCCGTGGGCATCGACCCCGCCTTCGCCGTGCTCGACGAGACCGAGGCCGGCCAGCTCGCCGAGCTCGCCTTCGAGGGCGCCGTGGAATCGGTTGGCGCCGTGTCCAGTGCGAGATCGCCTGGGGGCGAATTCGCGTCGGTGGAGTCGGCTGGCGCCGATTCCACCGAGCCGGACGCCGTCGACCTGATCGCCGGCTACCGGGTGCCCCGGCTGCGCCGTGCCATCGTCGCCGTCCACGGCGAGCTTCGCTCGCGCGGGGAGCTCGCCCCGACGCTGCCGCCCCTACGTCCGGTGGCGCCGTCGGAGATCGAGGACGCGCGCCGGTCCCTGGCGGTCGCCCACGCCGCCGCCGTCGCCGAACTCGCCGCGCGGCCGGAGAACGGCGGCTCGCTCGCCGACGCGCGGGCGCGCCTGGAGCGCTGCGCGAGATTCCTGGTCGGTGGAGTCGGCATCGATGCCCATTTCACCGACCCGTGGCTCGCCGACATCGACGCGGCGCGCCTACGCAACGGCAGCGCCGCCGCCCTCTCGGGCGAGGCGTGCGGCCGCTACCGCGATGCCCTGGAGGCGTTCCGGGCCGCGGTCGGCCGCCGGGAGGGTGCCCGCGCACATCACCTCCTCGATCGGCTCCTGCGCGAGTACGGGGCGCGCTACGCCGAGCTCAAGCGCGAGCGATCGGCCCTTGACTTCGAGGACCTCGAGCTCCTGACCCGCGACCTGTTCGCAGGCAATCGCGAGCTCCGGGGTCGCTACCGGCAGCGCTTCGCGCAGATCATGGTCGACGAGCTCCAGGACACCAATCCCGTCCAGCTCGAGCTCATCGAGTCGATCGCCGACGAGAACCTCTTCACCGTCGGTGACGCGTTCCAGTCGATTTACGGGTTCCGCCATGCTGACGTGGAGCTCTTCGAGCAGCGCCGCGAACGCCTGAGCGCCCTCGGTGCCCGCGCCACCCTGTCGGCCAACTTCCGCTCGCGTCGAGAGCTTCTCGACGCGCTCAACGCCGCCTTCGCGCCCACCTTCGGGGAGCGGTTCACGCCGCTCACGCCAGGGCGGACCGACGCGCCCAGCGACCCCGGCGTCGGCCCCGTCGTCGAGCTCATCGTCGTCGACAAGGACGCCGATTGGGGCCCGAGCGCGGGCGATCTCTCGGCCGCGTGGCGGGTGGCCGAGGCCCGGGCCCTCGCCGCCCGCGTGCACGAGCTGCTGTCCGAGGGAGCGGCGCCGCGCGACGTCGTCCTGCTCGCGCGCGCCACCACCGACCTGCGGGCCTACGAGCGCGCGCTCGAGGAGCGGGCCGTCCCCACCTACGTGATCGGCGGCCGCGGGTACTGGTCGCACCCCCAGGTCATCGATCTCGTCGCCTACCTGCGCGCGCTCGCCAATCCGTGTGACGGGCAGGCGCTGTACACGGTGCTCGCCTCTCCGCTCGTGGCGGCCTCGAGCGACGCGCTCGTCGTCCTCGCCGCGGTGGCGCGGGAATCGAAGCGGGACGCTTGGTCGGTGCTGCGCGAGCCGGGGCTGCTGCTCGAGGACCTCGAGCTCGAGGATCGCCGGCGCCTCGAGGCCTTCGCGGGATGGTTCTCGGGTGAGCGCGAGCGGGCCGCGCGGGCGAGCATCGAGGAGCTCATCGAGCGCGGGCTCGAGTTCACCGGGTATGACCTGGCGATGCTGGCCATGCCGGGCGGGGAGCGGCGGCTGGCCAACGTACGCAAGCTCATGCGCCTGGGCCGCGAGCACGAGTCGCGTCACGGGCACGATGTGCGCGGCTTTCTCGACCTCGTCAGTGGTCTCGCGAGCGGCCGGCTGTCCGAGCCGCGAGAGAGCGAGGCGCCGGTGGAAGGGGAGGCCCTCGACGCGGTGCGGCTGATGACCATCCATCGCGCCAAGGGGCTCGAGTTCGAGATCGTCTGCGTCGCCGACCTCGGGCGAACGCCGCGCGGGAGCGGCGGCGACGTGCTGCGCGTCGGGCGCGACGGAGCGCTCGGGCTCAAGGTCGCCCGCGTCGGACGCGGCCGGCTCATGCCCGTGCTCGACTACGACACGGTCGGGGTGGCGCGCGAGGAAGCCGAGGAGCGCGAGGAGCGTCGTCTCTACTACGTGGCGATGACACGGGCACGCGAGCGGCTCGTGCTCAGCGGCGCGATCACCTGCGAGCGGTGGCCAGACCGCCGGCGCGGCAATCCGCCGCTGGCCTGGATCGCCCCGGCCTTCGTGCCCGACATCGCCGCGCGGGCGGCGGCCGACAACCTGACGGGCGTGGTCGAGCGCGCTGAAGGCGAGTGGCGGGCGCGGGTGGCGTACTCGATCGTCCGCCCCGAGCCCGAAGGGCCCGCTGCCGGCGCGGCCACCGACCCGGCGCCTGCGCCCCCGCCCGCCCGAACGGCGCCCCCGGCCCTCCCGCCCGCCGCAGCGCACCCGCCCGCTACGCCCGCCGCCCCCGCCTCGCTGAGCTACTCGAGCCTTGGCGAGTACGCGCGCTGCGGATACCGCTTCTACCTCGAGCGGGTGCTCGGGCTCCCCGGGGTGGAGAGCTCCAGGCGCCGCGAGGGTGGCGAGAGCGGGATCTCCGCCCTCGACCGCGGGGTGCTCGTGCACGCGATGCTCGAGACGCTCGACTTCCGGCGCGGGCGAGCGCCCTCGCCAGAGGAGGCGATGGCAGCGGCCGAGCGCATGGGGTTGCGCCCGAAGGCGGCCGAACTCGAGGAGGGGGTGGCGATGGTCGAGCGCTTCCTGGGCGGTGAGATCGCCATGCGGCTCGCGGCCGCCGCCGAGCTGCGCCGCGAGGAGCCCTTCGCCTTCGTGCTCGAACCCCACGGGGTGGTGGTCACCGGCTTCCTCGACGCGGTGGCCCGCGAGGGGGCCAAGATGATCGTCGTCGACTACAAGAGTGACCGCCTCGCCGCCGAGGATCCGGCGGGCGTGGTGGCACGCGAGTACCAGGTCCAGCGCCTGGTCTATGCGCTCGCGGCCCTGAAGGGGGGCGCGGAGGAGGTCGAGGTGGTGCATACCTTCCTGGAGGCGCCGGAGCGGCCCGTCAGCGCCACGTATGTGCGCTCCGGCGCCGAGGCGCTCGAGCGCGAGGTTGCGGCCCTGGCCACCGGGGTATTGAGCGGCGAGTTCACCGTCAGCCCCGCTCCGCACCAGGCGCTGTGCCACGGTTGCCCCGGTGAGGGTGGGCTGTGCTCATGGCCGCTCGAGCTCACCCGCCGCGAACGGATTGACACCCTGTTCTGAGCACGGCGCAACTCTGCGCACGGGCGTGGGTTACGGCGGTCAACTGAGGTGCGAGGCCGGCTGAACCTGGGAGGCTGTTATGCGTCGCCGTGCCGTCTTGTCGCTGTCGATCGCCTTGACCGCCATGGGAGGAGGGGCGATCGCGCTGACGAGTGCGCAGGCCAGAAAGGCGGGGCACGTGTCGATCTTCTCGGCCCCGGACCCGTCGACGACGGGGACTTCGGTGACCATCCTCGGCCGGGTGCAGGGCGCTGGTGCCGGGGGCAGGGTGGTCCTCTGGCACCGCTTGCCGAGCTGGCGCCGGTTCCACCGGGTGGGAAGCACCCGGACCGGGCGGCTCGGTGATTACCGGTTCGTGCGCGCCGAGGGCGTCGTGGCGACCAACCGGCGCTGGTACGTCGTCGCCGGGGGGCGGCGGAGCCGGACGATCACCCAGCGGGTGCGCGCGGTGGTGACGCTGTCGAGCTCGAACGCGAGTCCCGCGAGCACCGACGACGTGACCCTGAGCGGCTCGGTGACACCCTCACACGCGGGCGATACGGTCATCGTTGAGCAGGCCGCCGCGGGCTCCTGGGTGCCGATCGCCCGCACGCGGCTGGACTACACCTCGCATTACGCGGGCGTCCACCGGTTCCCGACCGACGGCCCCGTGGAGCTGCGGGCCGTGCTCCCCGGCGACCGGCGCAATATCCGCTCCTATTCCCCCGGCCTCGCCCTCGACGTGGCCACGGGGATCCACAAGATCAAGCACGTGGTGATCATCATGCAGGAGAACCGCTCCTTCGATCAGTACTTCGGGAGCTACCCGGGCGCGAACGGGATCCCGGGGGTGGCCGGTAACGCGGGCACCGCGCCGTGCGTGCCCGACCCCAAGAACGGCGGGTGCATCGCGCCCTTCCACGACACCCAGGACAAGAACTCCGGCGGGCCTCATGGCGCCGTCAACGCGACCGCCGACATCAACGGCGGCAAGATGGACGGCTTCGTCGGTCAGGCCGAGAGCGGCCAGAACTGTTCGACGGTGAACCCCAACTGCAGCCCGTGCACGAGCAACACGCAGAGCAAGTGCCTCGACGTGATGGGCTACCACAATGGCGCCGACATCCCCAACTACTGGAAGTACGCGCAGGATTACGTGCTCCAGGACCAGATGTACGAGCCCAACGCCTCCTGGAGCCTGCCCGAGCATCTCTTCCAGGTGTCGGAGTGGTCGGCCTCCTGCACCAATCCGAACGACCCGTTCTCGTGCACCAATGCCCTGCAGAGCCCGAACCCGCCCGGTGCGGCCCTCAGCCAGACGCCGCTGTACGCGTGGACCGACATGACCTACCTGCTCCACAAGAACAACGTGAGCTGGGGCTACTACGTGTTCCAGGGGTCAGAGCCCGACTGCGAGGTGGACACCGCAGTGGTGTGCAACTCGGTCCCGCAGGGGGTGACGACTCCGGGGATCTGGAACCCCCTGCCGCACTTCACCGACGTCCATCAGGACAACCAGGTGGGCAACGTGCAGACGCTCACCAACTTCTTCACCGCCGCGCAGACGGGGACGCTTCCCGCGGTGTCGTGGATCGACCCCAACGGCACGGTCTCAGAGCATCCGCCCTCGCTCGTGAGCTCCGGCCAGACCTACGTGACCGGCCTGATCAACGCGATCATGAAGAGCCCGGACTGGAGCAGCACCGCCATCTTCCTCTCCTGGGACGACTGGGGCGGCTTCTACGACCACGTGGTGCCGCCCTACGTGGACATGAACGGGTACGGCCTGAGGGTGCCGGCGATGGTCATCAGCCCCTACGCGAGGACGGGGTACATCGACCACCAGACCCTCAGCCACGACGCCTACAACAAGTTCATCGAGGACGCCTTCCTCGGCGGTCAGCGCCTGGACCCGGCCACCGACGGCCGTCCCGATCCGCGCCCGGACGTGCGCGAGTCGGCGGGCATCCTCGGCGACCTCACCGCGGACTTCAACTTCAGCCAGCCGCCCCGGGCGCCCGAGATCCTCGCCGTGTGCCCGACGACCGACCTCACGCCGGCCCCCAAGTGCTAGGAGCGAGCGAGATGATATGATTGCGTCCTCAACGCTTGTGTCATCAACAATACGGAGGCTGCAATGGCTACCACAGACGCAAAGACCACCGCGATCCCCACCGGTACCTGGAACGTCGATCCTTCTCATTCACAGGTCGGCTTCTCAGTTAAGCACATGGGAATCGCCACCGTGCGCGGCACCTTTACGGAGTTCGAGGGACGCCTCGAGGTCGGCGAGGATCTCGATCACACCAAGGCCTACGGCTCGGTCAAGAGCACCTCGGTGAATACCGACTGGCCCCAGCGCGACGACCACCTGCGCTCGCCGGACTTCTTCGACGCTGAGCAGTATCCGGAGCTGAAGTTCCAGTCGACGAAGATCGAGCAGGTCGACGAGGACACCTTCAAGATCACCGGCAACCTCGACCTCCACGGGATCAGCAAGGAGATCCACCTCGAGGCGATCATCGACGGCACTGAGACGGACCCGATGGGCAACGAGCGCCTCGGCCTCGAGGTCGTGGGCCAGCTCTCGCGCGGTGACTTCGAGATGAAGTTCAACCAGGCCCTGGGCAGCGGAAACGTCGCCGTATCGGACAAGGTCAAGCTCGCGCTCGACATCTCGGCGGTCAAGCAGTCGTAACTCAGCGCTGGGGCTGGAGCTCGCGCGCGCGACTGCGCGCGAGCTTCACCCGCGCGGTTCCGTCGAGTTCGACCTTGCGCAGGCGGACGGCGTGGGGGGTTATCTCGACGCATTCGTCGGCACGCAGGAACTCGAGCGCCTGATCGAGAGAGAGCTCGCGCTTGGGGACGAGGCGGACGAGCTCGTCGGCGGTGGAGGAGCGGATGTTGGTGAGGTGCTTCTCCTTGGTGGGATTGACGTCGAGGTCCTCGGCGCGGGAGTTCTCGCCGACGATCATCCCCTCGTAGACGTCGTCGCCGGGCTCGACGAAGAGGGTGCCGCGCTCCTGAAGGTTGAAGAGGGCGAAGGCCGCCACCGTGCCTCGCCGGTCGGCGACGAGCGAGCCCGTCGGGCGGGTCCGCAGGTCCCCGTGCCAGGGCTCCCAGCGATCGAAGACGTGGTGCAGCAGACCGGTGCCGCGCGTCTCGGTGAGGAACTCGGTGCGGAAGCCGATGAGGCCGCGGGCGGGCACGAGATATTCCATCCGGACCCAACCGGTGCCATGGTTGACCATCTGCTCGAGGCGACCCTTGCGCAGGGCGAGAAGCTGGGTGATGACCCCGACGTACTCCTCGGGGGCGTCGACGCTCATGAGCTCGATCGGCTCGTGGAGCTTGCCGTCGACGAGGCGGGTGACGACCTGGGGCTTGCCCACCGTGAGCTCGAAGCCCTCGCGCCGCATGAGCTCGACGAGGATGGCGAGCGCGAGCTCGCCGCGGCCCTGAACCTCCCACACGTCCGGCCGCTCGGTCGGGTGGACGCGGAGCGAGACGTTGCCTACGAGCTCGCGGTCGAGACGGGCCTTGACCTGGCTGGCGGTCAGGCGGTCGCCGTCCTGGCCCGCGAGCGGGGCGGTGTTGGTGCCGATGGTCACCGAGAGCGACGGCTCGTCGACGGTGATCACGGGCAGCGGCTCCGGGTGCTCGGCGTCGGCGAGGGTGTCGCCGATGGTGATCTCGGGGATCCCGGCGAGGGCGATGATGTCACCTGCGGCTGCCTCTTCGGCATCGACCCGGTCAAGGGCCTCGGTCACGTAGAGCTCGGTCACCTTGACGTTCTCGACGGCGCCGTCGGAGCGGCACCAGGCGACGGTCTCCCCGCGCCGGATCACCCCGTTGCGCACGCGGCAGATGGCGATGCGCCCGACGTAGGGCGACGCATCGAGATTGGTGACATGCGCCTGGAGCGGGTGATCGGGGTCATATTCGGGCGCCGGCACGTGCTCGAGCAGGAGCTCGAGGAGAGGCTCGAGGTCGGTGCCCTCAACGCCCTGTTCGAGCGAGGCCCAGCCAGCCTTGGCGTTGGTGTAGACGATCGGGAACTCGATCTGCTCCTCGTCGGCGTCGAGGTCGAGGAAGAGCTCGTAGACCTCGTCGACCACCTCGTCGATACGCGCGTCGGGGCGATCGACCTTGTTGATGACGAGGATCACGGGCAGGCGGGCCTCGAGCGCCTTACGGAGCACGAAGCGGGTCTGGGGGAGAGGCCCCTCGCTCGCGTCGACGAGGAGGAGGACACCGTCGACCATGGTGAGCCCGCGTTCGACCTCGCCCCCGAAATCGGCGTGGCCGGGGGTGTCGACGATGTTCAGCTTCACGCCCCGGTAGTGGACCGAGGTGTTCTTGGCGAGGATCGTGATGCCCTTCTCACGCTCGAGATCCATCGAGTCGAGCACCCGGTCGGCGACGTCCTGATTGGCCCGGAACGCCCCCGACTGCCACAGGAGCGCGTCGACGAGCGTCGTCTTGCCGTGATCGACGTGAGCGACGATCGCCAGGTTGCGGATGTCGGTGCGAGAAGCCATGCCTGACGTCCACGATAGACGGGCGAAGGGAAAACGCATTCTCAGCGGCCGTGCCATCTCCTGTGCGCCTATGCAATTAGTGCGCTAAAGGAGGCGCCAGCGTCGTGGCGCCGGGGCCGACGAGTTCTAGCGGCTCTCGACGATCACCGTGGTCGACTTGACGATCGCCGTGGCCTGATCGCCGGGCTTCAGTCCGAGCTCGTCCGCCGCCTCTCGCGACATCAGCGAGACGATCCGGTACGGGCCGCAGGCCATGTCGATCTGGGCCATGACCTCGTCCTTCTTGACGGAGAGGACGATGCCCTGGAGGCGGTTGCGGGCGCTGCTGCGCCCGGTGGATCCGCGCTCCCTGAGCCGGTCGGCGAGGTCGCCCGAGTGCAGGTAGCGCTGATTCCCGCGTCGCTCGAAGGTGATCTTGCCCGCCCGCTCCCAGCGCCGTAGGGTGTCGACGCTGACGCCGAGGGCGGCGGCGGCGGCGCCGATCTTTACGAGGTCGTCAACGGGGGGTTCCTCAACTCGCGGCATCGCGTTCACCGCGACATTCTCACGCCCGGGGCGTTTGCGTGCGCCTTGATGACCACTAGACGCTTGGCGTAAGGGCCCGGAGCTCGGGCGCGGTCGGCCGCTTCGAGCGCGCCCGGTCGTGCAGGATCACCATCGCGCCGTCGGCCGGGCTGATGGTGATGCTCCTTCGCCGCGCGGCCTCCGCTCTCGCCGCCGCGGGGCGGACCTGGCAATGCGCGAGCACGGCCCGGAGCACGGTCTTCATCTCGAGCATGGCGAAGCTCGCCCCCAGGCATCGCCGCCGGCCGCCGCCGAAGGCAATCCACGTGTAGGTGCCGGGCTGGCGGTCGAGGAAGCGCTCGGGCCGGAAGAGGTACGGATCGGGGTAGGTGGCCTCGTCGTGGTGCACGAGCCAGATGCTGGCGAGGAGCGAGACCCCGCGCGGGTAGCTCCAGCCGCCGATCTCCACCTCCCGTTTGACCAGGCGGGGCTCGGCGTTGAGGACCACGGGACGGCGGCGCATGACTTCCTGGATGGTGGCGGTCAGGTACTTCTCGCCCGCGTCGCGATCGAGCTCCGACACCAGGAGGGCGAGCGAGGCAGGCTCGCGCGCGAGCCGCTCGAAGGCCCATGCGAGCTGCGAGGCGGTGGTCTCGTGGCCCGCGACGAGCGCGGTCATGAGCTCGTCGCGCAGTTCCTGGGCGGACATGGGCGTGCCGTCCTCATGCCGCGCGGCGAGGAGCATGGCGAGGATGCCGTCGCCGCCGTCGCCGCCGGCGCGGTCGGCCCGGCGGCGCTCCTCGATCTGCTCGAAGACGAGCGTGTCGACCTCTGAGAGCAGCCGCTGCAGGCGGCCGGGCGACCCGATGGGAAGGCGCTGGACGCGGGGCGGGAGCAGGGAGAGGGGGCTTTCGGCGAAGGCGAGCACCTGGGTGAGCCGCTCTCGCAGGAGCTCCATGCGCTCGCTTCGTTCCAGGCCGAAGGCGGCGCGGAGGATGATCTCGAGGGTGAGGCGCTGCAGGCGCGGGTGCAGTGCCAGCGGCGCGTCTCGCGGCCAGGTCGCGATCTCGCGCTCGGTGAGCTCCGACATGAGCCCGGCGAGACCCTGCATCCGCTCGCCGTGGAAGGACGGGAGCATGAGCTTTCGCTGCTCGAGGTGAGGGCCCTCGTCGAGCAGGAGAACCGAGTTGGCGCCCAGGATCGGCTCGAGGATGCGCGCGCCCTCGCCGGGATGGAGGACATCGGGGGCGGCGCTGAAGAGCTGCTTGATGTGGTCGGGGTCGGAGAGGGCGACGAACGGCGGCGCGCCCATGATGTGCAGCGTGAAGCGCTTCCCGTAGCGCCGTCGGCACCGCTCGAGGAAGGCGGTGGGGCGAGTCCAGAACCCGACCATCTGCACCGCCGGGGGCTGGCGCGGTCCGGGCGGCAGCATGTTCTGACTCTACTCGCGGGGCGATAATGGAGCGACCCGGATCTAGAGGAGGAATCCAGTGCCCGCATCGCTTGACGCCAGTGACCAGGAGCTACTCGAGGCGACCAACTTCGCCCAGGTCGCCACCCTGCGCCGCGACGGCAGCCCCCATGTGACGCCCGTATGGGTCGATGTGCGAGACGGAACGGTGTGGCTGAACTCGGCCGAGGGCCGGGCGTGGCCGTCCAACCTGCGGCGCGACCCGCGCGTCGCCATCAACGTCCAGAACCTCGAGAACCCGCAGGAGAACCTCGAGATCCGCGGCGAGGCGAGCGAGATCACCCCCGAGGGCGCCGACGAGCACATCGACTTCCTGGCCAAGAAGTACCTCGGTGAGGACTCCTACCCCTACCGCCAGCCCGGCGAGCAGCGGCTGATCATCAAGATCACGCCCGAGTGGGTGCGCCACCAGGCATAGCGCTTTCGATCCCCAGCAGGATGAGCTTGCGCTCGAGCCCGCCGGTGTAGCCGCCGAGCCCGCCGCCGCTGTGGAGCACGCGATGGCAGGGCACGACGATGGGGAGCGGGTTGGCGCCCAGGGCGTTACCGGCGGCGCGCGAGCCGCGCGGACTCCCGGCCGCGGTCGCGACCTGAGCGTAGGAGGACACCGAGCCGTAGGGGATACGCGCGGTGGAGCGCAGGATGCGGCGAGCGAAGCCCCGGGTGAGCCGCCAGTCGAGCGCCAGCTCGAAGCGATCTCGCCTACCCGCGAAGTACTCGTCGAGCTCGCGCCGGGCCGCGTCGAGACGCCGGGGAGCGTCGAGGACACGGGGGGAGAGGTCGCGCGAGAGGGCCGCCAGGGTCGCCTCGACGCCCGCCTCGTCGTCGGTGTAGGCCACGCGCACGAGCCCGCGCGGCGTGGCGGCGAGGACGAGGCTCCCCACCGGGGTGTCGTGTCGCGCATAGGCGACATCGATGAGCGAGGCCGCCTCGGCGGCCTCGACGTCGAGCGCCGGCGCGGGGCCGGTGGGGAGCGCGGCGGCCGCGTCGCGCAGCGCGCTCTCCAGGACATCGTGGGCGGTCATCGGGAAACCTCCGTTCGCAGTCGCTTCAGAGCCTCGTGGACGCTTCGTCTTGCCGCCTCTTCGCTCGTGCCCATGACCCGGGCGATGTCCGGATAGGCGAGGTCGGCCACCGTGCGCAGGGCGATCGCCGTGCGCTGCTTGGCGGGGAGCGCGCGGACGTGGGTCCAGATCTCGGGCACCCCGTCGGGTTCGACGGCGGGGATCGCCGCATCGGGGAGCTCGGCCACGGGGGTGGGGCGCCGGTTGCGGGCGCGCACGTGATCGATCGCCTTGCGGTGGGCCACGGTGAGGATCCAGGCGCGCAGATTGGCGGCGTCATGCAGGCGCGGATACGCCTTCAGGGCGGCGAGCCAGGTCTCCTGGTAGCAGTCTTCGGCGTCGCTCGGGCCGACGATGGCGACGAGGAAGCGGTGCACGTCCCGGCCTTGGGCGTCGAGGAGTGCCTGAAAGGGGGGCAGGTCCACGCCTGGTGAAACGCGCGCGGGGGGCACGGCGTGAGATATTGGCGCCCGGGCGCTAGTATCATCGTTCGACACATGTCGTACTTTGCGCTATGAGGGCGATCTCCCACCCGGTCACCGAGCAGCTCAGCCTCGCTGGGGTCCTGCACGCGCTCAGCGATCCCGTTCGGCTCGAGATCGTCCGCGCCCTCGCCGGAGATATCGAGAGATCGTGCGGAGAACTGGGGGTCCCGGTGTCGAAATCGACGCTCAGCCACCACCTCAAGGTGCTCCGCGACGCCGGCCTGACCCAGACCCGGGCGGACGGCGTGCACCGGTTCGTGTCGCTACGAGCGGCGGACGTCGACGCGCGGTTCCCGGGGCTCCTCGGGTGCGTGCTCGAGCACGCTTCGCGCCGGGCTTCGCGCCGGATTTGACCCTCGCCGAGGGGCCCGGGGACGCTCCTGGAACCCTTGACTATTTGCCGTCAAAGCGTATAATTCGATCATCATCGAACAAGCAAACAATGGAATTAGCATGAACGCGATTGAGAACAAGCGCCGACCACGGGGCGAGCACTCGGAGCCCGAGAGCAAGCGTCCGCGGGCTCGTGCGCAAGCAAGTAATGGAAGGCAGCGGCGGCGGCGTGAGCACGGCGACGATGTCGGCACCGAGAAGAAGACCGTGGAGACCAAGGCCGGAGAGGGCTCGCTGGACTCACTCGATCTCTTCTTCCGCCAAGCGCGTAAGTACGCGCTGCTGACGGCCGCCGAGGAGGTCGAGCTGGCACAGCGCGTAGAGCGCGGTGACCTCGCGGCCAAGAACAAGATGATCAACGCGAACCTGCGGCTCGTGGTTTCGCAGGCGCGTCGCTACCAGGGTCTCGGGCTTCCGCTCGAGGACCTCGTGCAGGAAGGGATGCTCGGACTGATCCGTGCCGTCGAGAAGTTCGACTGGCGTCGAGGCTTCAAGTTCTCGACGTACGGCACGCTGTGGATCCGTCAGGCGATCCAGCGCGGACTGCAGAACTCCGGGCGCACGATTCGCGTCCCGGTGCACGTCGCGCAGCGCCAGGTCAAGGTCCGCAAGGTCGAGTCAGAGCTTGCGCTCAAGCTCGGCCGTGAGGCGACTGACGAGGAGATCGCCGCCGTGGCTGATCTGCCGATCGAGCAGGTCACCGAGGTCCGCGAGCTCGCCGCAGCGATCACCAGCCTCGACCAGCCCGTCGGCGACGACGGCGAGACGGCGCTTGGCGATCTGCTCAAGAGCGACGAGCGTGGCCCCGATGAGCACGCTGCCGACAACTGGCGTGACGCTCAGGTTGCCGAGGTTCTGGCGAAGCTGCCGGAGCTCGAGCGCAACGTGATCGAGCTGCGCTTCGGTCTCGGTGGCGACGAGCCCCGCACGGTCCGTCAGACCGGTGCCGAGCTCGGAATCACCACCTCACAGGCCGGTGAGCTCGAGCGGCGCGCACTGACGACGCTCTCGCGCAATCCCGACCTGGCCGCACTGCGCCTGGCTGCGTAAGCACCCCAGTTCCACTACGGCCCGCTGGAGACAGCGGGCCGTAGTCGTTTAATGGGTCTGATGGACAGCCTCTTCGATCCAGAGCCGGCAGCTACGGGTGGGCGGGATCCGATCCGCAGCGACAAAGGCCCCACCGGCGCGAGTACCGGAGCGCCACAACCCCGCGTGCCGCTCTCCACCCGCATGCGCCCGAGCACGCTCGACGACTACGTCGGCCAGCGCAACCTGCTCGGCGAGCACTCGGCGCTGCGGCGCGCGATCGAGACCGGCCACCCGCACTCGATGATCCTGCACGGGCCGCCCGGTACAGGCAAGACGACGCTCGCGCGGATCATCGCGAGCGCATCGGGTGCCGCCTTCGAGGAGGAGAGCGCCGTGCAGGCCGGGCGCGCCGAGGTGCGCGCCGTGATCGAGCGCGCGCGTGAGCGCCGCAAGATGGGTACCGCGACGGTCTTCTTCCTCGATGAGATCCACCGCTTCAACAAGGCCCAGCAGGACGCGTTGCTTCCGGCCGTCGAGGAGGGGCTCGTCACGCTGATCGGCGCGACCACCGAGAACCCGTACTTCGAGGTCAACTCGGCGCTGCTGTCGCGCACCCGCGTCTACGAGCTCGAGTCGCTATCGCTCGATGACGTGCGCCAGCTGCTCGACCGTGCGGTCGCGCTGGGCGAGGTCGGCGAGCCCGAGCGGATCGATGCCGACGCGCTGGCCTACGCCGCCGAGTGGACTCAGGGCGATGCGCGCGCGGCGCTCAACGGACTCGAGCTCGCCGCTGACGCCGCCGGCCCCGAGGGCCGCGTGACGCTCGAGGCGATCGCCGACGCGCTGCAGGGGCGGCTGCTCAGCTACGACCGCCAGGCCGACAACCACTACGACACGATCTCGGCCTGGATCAAGGCCACGCGCGGCTCCGACCCCGACGCCTCGCTCTACTACCTCGCGGTGATGCTCGAGGGCGGAGAGGACCCGCGCTTCATCGTGCGACGGATGGTGATCCTCGCCTCCGAGGACATCGGCAACGCCGACCCGCAGGCGCTCGTGGTCGCCACCGCCGCCGCGGCCGCGGTCGAGCACATCGGCCTGCCCGAGGCCGAGTACCCGCTCGCCCAGTGTGCGATCTACCTCGCGCTCGCGCCCAAATCCGACGGGACCAAGCGCGCGATCAAGGCCGCCCGCGGCTACATCAAGAGCCACGGCGCGCAATCACCACCGGGCTACCTGCGCTCGGCCAACCGCACCGAGGGCAACTACGACTACCCGCACGATCGCCCCGGGCACGTCTCACCGCAGGAGCTACTGCCGCCCGCCGTCGCGGGGGCATCCTTCTACCAGCCCGACGACGCCGAGGCGGTCCAGCGGGACCGCCTCGAAGGGATCAAGAAGGCCCGCGGACGCTAACGTTGGCTTCGATGCCCGCTCAGGCTTACGAAGGCAAGGAATGCGTCTGCCAGTTCCGCAAGGGGATCTGCGACCAGTCGTGTGTGCGCGACATGCTCGCGACGCCGTTCTACATCGCCTGCCTGCGGCTCAGCGGCAGGCGCACGCTCGTCGTCGGCGGCGGTGAGATCGGGCTCGAGAAGGTCGAGGGGCTGCTCGCCTGTGACGCCGACGTCGTGCTCGTAGCGCCCGACGCGATCCCGGCGCTCGAGGAACTCGCCGCCGAGGGCTCGATCACATGGCACCGGCGCGAGTACGCCGCCGGCGACCTCGAGGGCTGCCTGATCGCGATCGCCGCGACCAATGACACCGACGTCAACATCGGCGTCTTCAACGACGCCGAGAAGCGCGCGATGCTCGTCAACGTCGTCGACGTGCCGCCGCTCTGCAACTTCATCCTGCCGGCGATCGTGCGCACCGGCCCGCTTGCCGTCGCGATCTCGACCGCGGGCGCGTCGCCGGCGCTGGCCAAGCGCATGAAGCGCGAGATCGGCGAGCTGTTCGGCGAGCCCTACGCGACGCTCGCGATCCTGCTCAATGATGTGCGCGGCTGGGCCAAGGGCACGCTGCCCACGTATCAGGATCGCAAGGAGTTCTTCGAGAGCATCGTCAACGGCGAGCCCGATCCGATCGTGCTGTTGCGCGACGGGAACGTCGCAGCGGTCAAGGACCTGATCGCCGCGGCCCAGAGCTCGCACCAGCCGGCCTGAGGCCTTGAGCGAGTCCGAGCTCACCCACCTGGGTGCCGACGGGCGTGCAGAGATGGTCGATGTCTCCGACAAGGAGGCGACCGTGCGCCGCGCCGTCGCGCGCGCCGTGGTGCGGGTCTCGGTCGCGACAGCGCGGTTGGTGGCCGACGGGAACGCGCCCAAGGGCGACGTCATCGGCGTCGCGCGGATCGCCGGGATCCAGGCCGCCAAGCGCACCCACGAACTGATCCCGCTCTGCCACCAGCTGCCCCTGTCGTTCGTGGGCGTCGAGGCGGTCATCGACGCTGACGCCGGTGTGATCGAGCTGCGCGCCGAGGCACGCACCACGGCGCAGACCGGGGTCGAGATGGAGGCACTGACCGCCGCGTCGGTCGCGGCGCTGACGATCTACGACATGGTCAAGGGCGTCGAGCGCGGCGCCGCGATCGAAAGCGTCGAGCTGCTCGAGAAGAGCGGCGGGCGCTCGGGGCTTTGGACCCGCTCGGAGTAGTCACCGACGCGCGAGCGCGCGCAGGCGAGACGCTCGAGCTCGCCTCGCGCTACCTCGACCCATCGCTGGTCGAGGTGCTGCGGATCCTCGGCTTCGACAAGAGCTATCGCTCGGCCAGAGGGTCCTATCTCTACGACGAGGACGGGCGTGCCTACCTCGACATGCACAGCGGCGAGGGCTTCGCTTCGCTCGGCCACAGCCACCCCGACATCCGCGCGGTGCTGCAGGCGATGCTCGACACCGACCTCGTCGACGGCGTGCAGCTGCACTACTCGGTGCTCGCGGGGATGCTCGGCGAGGCGCTCGCCGAGCGGCTGCCCGCCGGCCTGGAGGCGACGTTCTTTGCTTCGACGGGGGCCGAGGCCGTGGACAGCGCGATGAAGTTCGCGCGCGCCGCCACCGGGCGCCCGCGCTTAGTGTCGTGTGACTCGAGCTTCCATGGGGTCACGCTCGGGCCGCTGTCGGTCGTCGGCGACGACTTCTTCAAGGAGGGCTTCGGTCCGTTGCTGCCGGGGTGTGCGCGGGTTCCGTACGGGGATCTGGGCCGGCTCGAGACCGAGCTGCGCTCGCGCGACGTCGCCGCGTTCATCGTCGAGCCGATCCAGGGCCGGCTGGTGACGTTGCCGCCACCGGGTTATCTGCAGGCCGCACAGGAGCTGTGCCGGCGCTACGACACGCTGTTCGTGATCGATGAGATCCAGACCGGGCTCGGGCGCACGGGTGAGTGGTTTGCGCTGGATCACTGGGGCCTCGAACCCGACATCGTCACCGTCGGCAAGGCACTCAGCGGCGGCTACATGCCGGTCGCGGCGATGGTCACCCGCCGCGAGATCTTCCAGAAGGCTGTCGGCAGTTTGGAACGCAGCTACGTGCACCAGTCGACCTACGGGCGCAACCGGCTGTCGATGGCCGCCGGTTTGGGGGCGATGCGCGTGATCGAGCGCGACGGACTCGTCGGGCGCTCATTGCAGATGGGCGGCCTGCTGGTCGACGGCCTGCGCGACCTGCAGCAGCGTCACGAGCTGATCAAGGAGGTCCGGGGCGCCGGGATGATGATCGGGATCGAGCTCCAGGCCCCGCACTCACTAAAGGGCCAGCTCGGCGTGCGGCTGATGCGGGTCGCGAGCGAGGGCCTGTTCCCGCAGCTGATCGTGATCCCGCTGCACCGCGACCACGGCGTGATCACGATGGCCGCCGGCAAGAACGACGTGATCAAGCTGCTGCCGCCGCTGACCCTGTCCGAAGCGGAGGCGCGGTCGTTCCTCCACGCCTTCGATGCGGTTTTGACCGACTGCGAGGGTGACAGCGGCAAGAACTGGGGCGTCGTGCGTGACATCGCCGTCTCGACGCTGCGCCGTCGCGAGCAGGAGCCGGGCTTGCCGGCGGCCGCGGGTACGGGCGCGCATCCGCGAGGCAAGCCCGTCGATCTCTCGCAGGACAACGTCTGTCTCGTGACTGGCGCGAGCGGCTTCATCGGTGGCCATCTGGCGCGGCGGCTGGTGCGCGAGGGCTACCAGGTGCGCTGCCTGGTGCGGCCGAGCAGTGACGTCGCGGCGCTGCTGGCACTCGACGTCGAGCTCGTCACCGGCGACCTGACCGCACCCGAGACGCTCGCGCGTGCAGTCGAGGGCTGCAGCTACGTCTTCCACTGCGGCGCGATGGTCACCGACTGGGCCACCCAGCAGGAGGTGGAGCAGGCCAACGTCGCCGGCACCCGCAACCTGCTCGATGCGTGCGCGCGCGGGTCGGTTCAGCGGCTCGTGCACCTCTCGAGCACCGACGTCTACGGCTACCCGGGCGGCGTCGATGTCGACGAGGGCTTCGCCGCGAGCGGCTTCCGAAACTTGTACGCCCAGACCAAGCGCGCCGCCGAGGTCGAGGTCTGGAGCGCGGCCGCTGAGCATGGGTTCGAGGCGGTTGTTCTGCGACCCGCGACGGTCTACGGGCCCGGCTCGCGTGAGGTCGTGCTCGAGATCGCGCGCGCCCTGCGTCGTCGTCAGATGTTTCTCATCGACCAGGGCCGCGCCGTCGCCGGCCTCTGCTTCATCGACAACCTGCTCGACGCGGCGGTGCTTGCGATGGTGAGCGAACGCGCGGTCGGCGAGGCGTTCAACGTCGTGGACGGGGTCGACGTCAGCTGGCGGGTGTTCGCCGACGGCCTTGCCGACGGGCTCGGTTTCCGGCGTGCCCGACTGAACCTACCGCTGCGCTGGGCGGAGTTCCTCGGTTTGACGCTCGAGCACGGCTACCGCCTGCTGCACCGCCGGACCGGGCTGACGACGCGCCCACTGCTCTCGCGCCAGGCGGTGCACGTGATGGGCATCGACCAGAGCTTCAGCACGTCGAAGGCACGCGAGCTGCTCGGCTGGGAACCGCGGGTTTCCTACGCCGACGGCCTCGCCGCGACCGTCGAGTGGCTTCGGTCCGAGGGCGTCTGATCGGCGCCAAGCGGTCAGAACGAGCAAATCAACCGATCGTCGGGTGATTTGCTCGGATCGGCACTGCCGCCTCAGACGAGGCCGCCCTCCCAATGCTCGGCGTTCTCCGGCGCTTGCAGGTCGACGAACCGCGCATCGTGGTCACGCGAGTAGCGGACCAGCATCTTGCGACTGTCGAGAAGCTCTCTGACCGAGGGGATCTCCTGGGTCGAGAAGACGATCGCGCGGACGAGTTCGCTCCCGGGGTTCGTCAGCCGGCGCGCCCCGGCCCGCCCGTCGCGAAAACAGACCAGGTCACCCGCGGCCAGAACATCCTCGCCGTCGGGATGGCGGACTAGCGGCGCGCCGGCCAGCACCAGCAACCACTCTTCACGCCCGTGCTCGCAGTGATACGGCGCTCCACCCTGACCGGGATCGATCTCGATCAGCGTCGCCCCGAGGCGATCGGCGGCGAGCAGTGGGGCGAGCGCGCGGAGCCGGTGCCGGAACCCGTCGGGCGCCTCGGGTCCAGGCCCTTCCGGGGCGTACGCGTCGACCTCGGCGATGTTGACCGCGTGCGGGCGGTAGTGCGGGCGTGGCGCACGCACCGGCTCGGGAGGTTCGACCGGGTCGCTCGAGCCCTCGCGGTACCAGTAGTCGACGGCGGCCTCACGCGGGAAGTCGAGCGTGTCGAGACCTGGGACGCCCGTCTGACCCGGGCGCACGCCGATCTTGTCGGAGTCGGGATAGACGGCGACCGAAGGCTGCGGCCAGCCGCCGACCGAGAAGATCACGATCCGCCCCGGCCCCGCGACGGTGTGCGCGCCGACGTGCCCCGACGGGAAGCAGACGAAATCTCCGGCGATCAGCTCTCGCTCGCCACGGCGGTCACGGAGCGTCGGCGAGCCGCTCAGCACGTAGAGCCACTCCTCAACACCGTGGTGGTAGTGAAACGGCCACACCCAGCTCTCGGCATCGACCTCATACAGGCCGGCGCCGATCCGCTCGGCCGCGAGCTTCGGTCCCAGCCCCGCGCCACGGTTGGCGATCGTCCCGCGGTCGTGGTGCTCATCCATCGGGCATTCGAACACGTTGACCTTGCGCATGGCGGCATGCTCGCACCTCGCTCGGCAGGCAGCGCAGATAAGCTCGCTCACGCGATGCGCTGCGCGATCCTCACGGTCTCCACGTCGGCTGCCACCGGCGCAGGCGAGGACCTCTCCGGCCCGGCGCTCGCGTCGGCCACGGCCGCGATCGGCGGCGAGGTCGTCGCCCAGGACGTCGTTGCCGACGACGCCAGCGCGATCGAATCCTGGCTCCGCGACCAAGTCGCGCAGGGCGCCGAGCTGATCCTCACGACCGGCGGCACCGGCCTGACCGCGGACGACGTCACGCCCGAGGCGACGCGCGCGGTTATCGAGCGTGAGGTTCCCGGCCTGGCCGAGGCGATGCGCGCGGCGTCGCTTCAGTACACGCCGATGTCGATGCTCTCCCGCGCCATCGCGGGCACCGCCGGCGGCGCGCTGATCATCAACTTCCCCGGCAGCCCAAAGGCGATCGCACAGCTGTTCCCGGTGGTCGAACCGGTGCTCAAGCACGCAGTTGCGACACTGCACCGGGCTAATGGACGAACCAGCAACGACCACCGGCACTGACGCAACCGTCATCGAGCTCGACGGACTGACCCGCCACTTCGGCGAGCGCACCGTCCTGCGCGAGGTCTCGCTCACGCTGCAGCGGGGACAGACACTCGCTGTGCTCGGCCGCAACGGTGCCGGCAAGTCGACGCTGCTGCGGATCCTCGCCACGCTGCTGCGCCCGCACGCGGGCAGCGCCAAGCTGTTCGGCGAGCCGCTCCCGCGCGAGGGCTGGAAGGTGCGTGGACGCGTCGGCCTGCTGGGTCACGAACCGCTGCTCTACCGCGACCTCAGCGGCCGCGAGAACCTGATCTACCACGCGCGCCTGCACCGCGTGCCGATGCAGCGCGTCGACGAGGTGCTCGAGGCGGTGGCGATGCACGACCGCGCCGAGGATCCGGTCAGATCGCTCAGCCGCGGCATGGTCCAGCGCCTCACCGTCGCGCGCGCGGTGCTGCACAAACCCGAGCTGCTGCTGCTCGACGAGCCGCGCTCGAACCTCGATCCGGCCGCCGGTGAGCTCGTCGAGCCGCTGATCGGCCGCGACTCCGGAGTCACCCGTGTGCTGACCAGCCACGACCCGCAGGCGGCGCTCGCCGAGGCCGACGTCGTCCTCGCCCTGCAGGGCGGCCGCGGCGCCTACGTCGGCCCGCCGGCCGGCCTCGACCCCGACACGCTCAGGAGCCTCTACGCATGAGGACCGCCGCCGCGATCCTGCGCAAGGACCTGCTCGTCGAGCTGCGCACGCTCGAGACCGTCCCCGCGATGGCGCTGCTGTCGGTGATCACGTTCGTGATCTTCCACTTCGGGCTCAACCGGGACACGCTCCACGGCCAGCTCGCCGCGGGCGTGCTGACGGTCACGCTGCTGTTCGCCGCGATGCTCGCCGTCAACCGCCTGTTTGTGGCCGAGCGCGAGCAGGGCGGCTTCGACGCCTTCCTGCTGGCGCCCGTCGACCGCACGGCGATGCTCTACGCGAAGGCCGCCGCGCTGTTCATCTTCATGGTCGCGCTCGAGCTGATCGCGTTGCCCGCGTTCGCGCTGCTGCTTGATCCGCCCTGCCTCGGGAGCTCGCTCCCGGCGCTGCTGCTGATCCTGCTGCTGGCCGACATCGCGTTCGCGGTGATCGGCACGTTCGTCTCCGCGATCGCCGTCCACACCCGCGCCCGCGACCTGATCGGGCCGATCATCGGGCTGCCGCTGCTGCTCCCGGCGTTGATCGCGACCGCACGTGGGATCGGACCGCTGCTGACGAGCGGCTCGAGCGGCTCGCCGCCGGCGAAGTGGCTGGCGGTGCTGGCGCTCTATGATCTGATCAACGCGCTCCTCGCCATCGGCCTGTTCGATTTCCTGCTCGAGGAGTAATTCGCCCTGAAGGATCGCATGAGCACCCACGTCCGGCATCTGCGCGGCCTCACGATCGCCACCGCCGCGACGGTGACGGCGGCGCTGATCCTCGTCTTCTTCTACGCCCCGCTCGACGCGAACCAGGGCTTCGTGCAGAAGATCTTCTACATCCACGTGCCGCTGGCGATCGTCTCGCTCGTCGGCTACTGCCTCGGCGGCGTCTTCGGGCTGATGTACCTGCGCACCGGCGAGCGCGTCTGGGACATGCGCTCCTACTGCGCGATTCACATGTCGCTGATCTTCTCGGTCGGCGGGATCATCTCCGGCTCGATCTGGGCCAAGGCCTCGTGGGGGCACTGGTGGGTCTGGTCGGAGCCGACGCTCGTCTCCTACCTGATCGTGATCCTGCTGTTCTGCACCTACCAGCCGCTGCGCTTCTCGATCGAGGACCCCGAGCGCCAGGCGCGCTACGCGGCCGTGTTCGCCGTTGTCTGCGGCGCGTTCGTGCCGATCAACTTCATCGTCGTGCGGCTATCGGTCGCCTACGTGCACCCGCGTGTGCTCAACCTCGAGGGCGGCGCTCTGCCCGGCTCGATGAAGCTCACCTTCTACGTCTCGCTGCTCGCGATCGCGCTGCTGTTCACGACGCTGATGAAGTACGAGATGGCCGCCAAGGAGATGCGCATCGAAACCCGGCGGCTGCGTCGCAAACTGCTCGGCGATGACGTCGTGCGCCCACTTGGAAGGACTGCCTCACCCTCATGATCGCCCTGTTCGCCGAGGCGCCCGCGCTGCCGCTGCACACCGCCGGCCCGTACGTCGCCGCCGCCTACATCGTGTTCCTGCTGGTCGTGCTGATCTACGTCTGGCTGATGGCCCGCAAGCTGATCAACAACAGCCGCGAGCTGCGCGATCTCAAGGCACAGCTCGAGGAGCGCGAGCACACAGGGGCCGGCCCCGCTGGGCCAGCCCCGGTACCAGAGCGCGCAGAGGATCCGCTGGAGCCGGCCGCGCATGAGTGAGCTGCTCGCGATCGGGGTCTCGCACAAGACCGCGCCGGTCGAGGTGCGCGAGCGCCTCGCGCTGACCGACACCCGCGCCGTCGAGTTCGTACGCGACCTCCACGGCGTCCCCGAGATCCAGGAGGTCGTGGCGCTGTCGACCTGCAACCGCACCGAGCTCTACCTCGTCGTCGACGATCCGGTCGAGGCCGAGAGCACGGTGTTGGGGATGCTGGCCAAGCAGGCCAGCATTCAGCCGACGGCACTCGCCCCCTCGATCTACTCACACCGCAACTGCGACGCCGCCCGCCACCTGTATCGCGTGAGTTCGGGACTCGAGTCGATGATCATCGGCGAGGACCAGATTCAGGGCCAGGTGCGCCGCGCCTACGACGGCGCGCTCGAGCGCGAGACCACCGGTCCGCTCACCAATCACCTGTTCAAGGCGGCGCTCTCCACCGGCAAGCGCGTGCGCACCGAGACCGCGATCGGCGCCGGCCACATCAGTCTTCCGTCGGTCTCGGCGATGCTCGCCAAGGAGGTCTTCGGTGACCTGACGGGGCGGCGCGTCGTGCTGATCGGCACCGGCGAGTCCAGTGAGCTCGCCGCCCGCGCGCTCGCCGATGCGGGCGCCGAGCTGATGTTCGTCGCCACCCGCCGGCGTGACCGCGCGGTCAGCCTCGCGGTGCGGTTCGACGCACAGAGCGTCGCCTTCGACGAGTTGCCCGACGCGCTGCTCGACACCGACATCCTCGTCTCGGCCACCTCCTCGCCGCATCTGCTTATCGAGGTCGAGGAGCTCCAGGAGGTCCAGGCCCAGCGCGGCGAGCGGCCGCTGCTGATCATCGACCTCGCGGTCCCGCGTGACGTCGAGGCCGCCTGCGCCGGCGTCGATGGCGTCTCACTGTTCGACGTCGACGATCTCGAAGCGGTCGTCGCCCGCAACCGCCGCGTGCGCCAGAGCGAGGCGCGCCGGGCCGACGGAATCGTCGAGGAGGAGATCCAGAGCTTCGCCACCTGGCTGGGGTCGCTTGAGGTGCTGCCGACGCTCGCGGCGCTGCGCAACCATGCGACCGCGATCGCGACGCAGGTGCTGGCCGAGAACGACGGCAAATGGGACTCGGCCTCCGAGCAGGACCTCGAGCGCGTGCAGGCGATCTCACGCGCGATCGTCAATCGCCTGCTGCACCATCCGACGCTGCGCATCAAGGAGCTTCGCGATGATCGCGTGCATGCCCGCATGGCGCTCGTGCAGGATCTGTTCGGCCTCAGCGTCGATGACGGCCAGGCGCTGAGGGACGCGCCCGTCGACGCGCAGGACCTCGCCGAGATTCGCAAGCTGCCTGAGCACAAGCGGTGATCCGCCTGGGCACGCGCGGCAGCGCGCTCGCGCTCGCGCAGGCCAAGCTGGTCGCAGAGATGCTCGGCGGCGAGCTCGAGCTGGTCACCATCACCACCTCGGGCGATCGCGGCGAAGCGCTCGGCGACAAGGCCCGCTGGACCTCGGCCCTGGAGGCCGCCCTGCTCGCTTCGGAGATCGACATCGCCGTGCACTCGGCCAAGGATGTGCCCGGCGAGCTAGCCGAGGGGACGTTCATCGCGGCGATTCCGGAGC